>NZ_JBVVOY010000005.1:0-302640 GCF_055807535.1 Bradyrhizobium sp. Kon37 | reverse complement strand
AACAGATCGTTCGATCCCGTCGTCCTGTGCTTCTTCGGTCGCATCGGCCCCTCCGATGCACCACAGAATCATGGTCCGCAGCGAAAGGGAATCCACAAACGACAATTGCAAGATTTGGGGGCCTCAAGCCCCCAATCCCTGCAATCTCAAATGCCGCCGCAACCGGAAAACTGACTCCTGCTCAATCGCTTAGAGCCTTGTTCACGGACGACCAAACTACACTCAAGGCGCCATAGCAAACTATAAGGAGAACACTTCTTCAACGTCCAAGAGCCTGTAAATCCCCGTTCGCCCTTGGGGAACCAAGTCGATCGTGTTGTTCAACTTGGCGCGAAGCCTTGGCACGAAGACGTCCAGTCGAACGTGCTTATCACCTTTCTCTCTACGCAGCACCTCGATGTTGAAGACTTCGCTATCGATAGCATGACCCTGCACCGCACAGAGATGGCGCAGGAAAATGTGTTCGGTTATCGAAAGCCGCTTGGAGATCCCCAAACGATCGGTAATCTGACGATCACCAATCGTGAACATCCAATTCCCGATCCGAAACCTCCGGCCGGAATGCGATTGCTTGGAACGCCTCTCGGTATGCGTTCTTCGCCAGACCGACATTGCCCGGGGTGCGATTGCCATGAAGCCGTAGGATTTTTCGACGTAATCATCTGCTCCATACTCGATGAGAGGTGGCGCCTCCTCGTCAATCGGCAGATTAGAACATACGATGATGCCAGCATTCGTATTGTTGATTACAGCTTTCACGAAAGCTTTGCCCGTTTCCTTGTCGGTCGGCTTTCCCCAGTACTCCGAGATATCAAGGTCAAGGAAATACAAGTCGATATCATCTTTCTCGAGATATTGGCGAGCGCTTGCTACGTCGTTGACCCACTCTATCTTGCAATCAAGCTGCCCAATTTTCGTCAGGGGATTTTTTAACGCCGTTCCAATGCGATCTGCATCAGCCTTATCGTCATCGACGATTAGGATGCGGGGGGCACGCATCACATCGGCCGGACCGGAAGGACTCTTGTCTGCGAGATCGGTAGGCTTTTTGGTCGAAGCCATCACTCGGTCAGCCGCCCCTGCATCAGCATCGACAACAGAAAGCACGGCATGATCGCGATCTCCGGCTTGTGCCCAGCGTGAAGCAAAACCGTGGAGAGCGTGATTACCGTCAAGAAGGCGATCAACATCTTCCAAGATGGCTCGTCCGCAGTCATAGCGACCTCCACAATTAGGGCACATAGCCCCCATACCCTACATAACGCACAATTTCCTACCTGAGATTGGTAAACGAAACACTAAGCTGCCAGGGCATCGAGGACATGACCAAGCGGCAAGCGTGCGGCTATCGAAGTCGCTTGAGGACGTCGTTGTACGCGACACCGAGCGAGAAGCGCATCAAGGTCGGCAGGACGCTCGGAGTCGAAGCGAAATTGCGCGTGCCACTCGAGTTTTGTCCGATGAACACCGCAATGGGGTTGTCGGTGAACTGCCCCCCGTGAAAGACGATGAGCGAACCGCGCCCGAGCCAACCGTGAAACTGCCCATCGCGATATCGTAGATATAGGTGAAGTCGCCCGTGCCCTACTAGCGCCGCCGACTTGCCAGCGGTTTAGAAAAAGTCGGAAGCCAGTAGGGCGGAACATTCGTACGCAAGGCCAGCGCGGCCCCACTCCTGTTCTGGACCATCATCGAGAAGACGCCTCGCAAGTCCGGCCGTAGCGCTGGCGCCCCGATATTTATCCAGCCGCCTCCCGAGCATGGGAGAGCATGACGACGCCGCTCCCTTGTATAGCGTTTCCAACTATTGAAATTCACGACTTGCTGCATGAAGTCGTGTAAAGAATTCGCACTCTTGACTGCGGCAAAGTGCACTCCCAGTCGGCACTTCGCGCGGCCGGTCCCGATGCACGTCGATGATGATGACATGGCCCGCGGGGCGGCGGCAACGGCCTCACATTTCATAGGAAGGCTGCCATTCAACTCATTTCGAGAGAGCTTGAATCGTACATAGCGTCATATTGTACGCTTTCGATCGCAGTTGCGCCTCCGTTGTGCCATTGCGAAGACAGTTATCGCGGATGTGTCGGCTTATGGACAATACCGCCAATGGCATGAGTGATGCTTGTTGGAACAAGCGAGAGGTTAGATCGACGCCGTCGATGCATGTGCACTCGGCAGCCACCGGATCCTGCTGGACTGGGGGCGCTAGGGTGAGTGAGCCATCGGCGCTGTCTTCATCTATCGCGGCCGCGGCTTGCGACCGTGAAGTGTCGCGGTGATGGGCGACGAACCGAGGATGATGCATGAGCGAACCGACATGAGGGATGCAACGCGAGGGTGCCCCCTCAAGATCTCTTTGTTCCCGATGGCGGAGCGCGGACGTGGATAATATACAATCGATGACTGCACAGGAGCTGCGCTCTGCAATTAGTGGCGGCAGGGTCTTGGAGGTAACCACGACAACGGGCTGTGTCGTCGGATGTTCTTATTGCCCGCAGGACAAGTTCGCCGAACGGCAAAGAGCTATATCCGACGTGAAGCATCTTTCTTTGCAGGATTTCAAGCGATGCCTGGCGCGCGTACCAGCAACTGTGGACATCAGCTTTTCCGGGTATTCGGAGCCTTGGCTCAATCCGGCTTGCACCGAAATGGTTGAGCATGCCTACGCGTGTGGCCATGGAATCCGGATTTTCACAACCCTCGTAGGAATGAATGGGCGGGATCTAAGACGCTTGCGTGCGTTGCAGTTCCGCGGTTTCCTGGTGCACGTTTTTGACGACGGCACGCATATGGACAGTGGTCTCGTCAGACGCAACTATGTCGATTTGATGCGCCAACTTGTTGATGCCGGCATTTCGTCACTGCTCTTCATAGTCATGGGCGAGGTGCATCCTGAACTACTCGACATAATACCTGACGAAGCGCTCGTTCGCTCGCGTCCCCCGCGCAGCAGGCCTGGGAGCGGCGAGCTTAGGATGGTTGAAGCACGACAGCCAATCCTTGGAGCGTTGAGATGTCCAGACGAACGGCAATATCGGAATGTTCTTCTGCCAAACGGCGACGTTACCTTCTGCTGCATGGATTTTGAGCGACGCCACGTTCTGGGCAACCTTCTCCGCGACAGACACAAGGATCTCTTCGAAGGGGCGGCTTTTTGCAGGATTACCAGTCGCATGAACGGCGCGGACGGTTTTCTACTTTGTCGATCGTGTGAATTCGCCGAGCCACTGAGGTCGGAATGCTCATCCTTGAGAGCAGTTGACCCTGACTGATCGAAACGAATCGGGAGCCCAGGCGAGGACGGCCTTGCCGCTCATCATCACATCAGCCGCGGGGACGACCCCGCCATGAACGGAGGGTTGCCATGGCCTGGAGCATTTTGTTGGTCGCGGGTCTCCTGGAAGTCGCCTGGGCAATCGGACTCAAATACACTCAGGGCTTTACCAAGCTTGTTCCGTCCGTGCTCACGCTCGCGGCCATGGCCGGCAGCGTGATCCTGCTCGGCCTTGCTCTGAAGACGCTGCCCATTGGAACTGCCTATGCGGTCTGGACCGGCATCGGTGCGGTCGGCACCGCGGCGCTCGGCATCATCCTGTTCGGGGAGCCGGCCGCCGCGTTTCGCTTTGCCAGCATCGGACTGATCGTGGCCGGCATTGTCGGGCTGAAGCTCGTGTCCTGACGAAAACATCGAAGCATTGACCAACAGCAGGTCAGCGCCGCAACGATCGCAGAGACTGGCCGCCGTGTTTGTCGACCTGGGCGCGTTCCAGCGCACCGCCGAGGGGCGCGGCGCCGAGAAGGGAGCAGTGATGATGGCCGAAGAAAGTCGCCGTGAACCGGATGCCGATGCAGGCCCTCTGGGCCGAGACCTGTTGACCGCGAGCCTCAGTGTCGCAACGCGAACGCCCATGGTGAGGACGATACGCCCGTCGACAATCGGCGTGCCCACGGCCATGGCGTCTGGCACGATGTAACACCCGGAGCGGCACGAGCAATTCGCCTCCGAACTCGCGAATACGAATAGAACAGTAATGGATCCCAGGTATGCCGCTGATGCTCCGGGGCGCCGGCCAAGAAAGGTCGCTTGCCCGAGTCATGCGATGTCTGCCCTACGGAGCTGCAGGGAGAAGATGCATCACAGAACGATATGATCGGCAGAGCGTCTTCGTTTGCTCCGAACTGCTTCCGACCATCCCGCCCAAGAGTACGGGACCATCCTACTCGTTGAGCATGGTTGGGCGGCAGTGGTGAGCTTGACTCACTCCCGATCGAGCCAGCTCGCCCGTGACTGTCACCTCACGCGGAGCAACCGCGTATTCTGGTGTAGGGGTAGCCATCAAGGATGTGCGTTCGCGTCGTCAGAACAGCTGGCTGGTCGACCACCCAACCGAATGCACGCTCGATATAACCAAGGTACGGCAAAGCTGCCCGCCCATAAGCCCAGCCCGGCACGATCGGCCGCGCGTTGCGCAGCATAGTATCGTCCCCTGGAGTATTGCTTCCAATCGAGCACGAGACCGTTGCGCACCAACCATTCTCCAATATCGGTGCCACCAGCTGAACAGGTCGCTATCGTCCGTCCACACTCATCCTCCAGGACTGGAACGCAACTGACTTCGCGATCTTCAACGAAGCTTTCAAGATCGCGCGCGGCCCTGAGGCCACATTGATAGAGATTGCCCTTGATATCTCGGCACATTTGGGTCTCATCCGGCGCGTCAATGCCCCAGAGTCGAACGCGTGTTCTGTTGATTTCAAGGGTGTCGGTGCTGATGACCTTTGCCGGCCCCGTCAGCCCGCCGGCCAGGACGATGCTGAACAGTGCGAGCATGGTCAACACCATGATCAATCCTGGCATGGCGATTTTCTTTGTCGGACCGCGACCATTCCCGACGAGCGCAGCAGAGCGCTGCCAAGTGGCCAAAGGCGCTCGATCGCAGCAGTGCTAATGTTCCGTAGGTAAGCTCGCTCGACAGATGATTCCTCCTGAATCAGCAGCGCACCCCTCCCCTCACCTCCAACCTCGCCCGCGATGCTGTGCGACCCGGCTGCTGCGCTGAGCGAATCGGGCCCGTGCTCCACGTCATTGCGGCAGTCCGCCTCGGCTGCATCGCGCACCGGCAGGACGAACTCCGTCGTGCGCGTCCGCTGATTAGCGACGAAGCAGGCGCAGACGGCCGGCCGCAAGTCGGCGTGATAAGATTTCCCGGTGACCTTGTCCGAAATGAGCATAAGCTCGGCCGCCTTTCTGGCACCGATAGCAGCAAGCACGCGCCGTCCGCGGTCGCTGCTCACGGCAACTGTAAGGGAAAGCGTATGCATCGCTTGAGCAAAACGGGCGCTCCGACGACCATCGTTGTTATCAACGGAAACATGCCTTCTACAGGCGGTTGGCGACAACTCCGCCCGCAGTCACGCCGCCCAACTTGTTTCGCGAGCGCCAGCACAGCCATCTCAACCTCTAGCTGGACCAGGGCCACAAGTGCGTAGGAAACCCCGAACCATGCGATGTTATAGAGATTGGCGGTGCCGAAGCCCGCGCGGTAGAGGGCCCAAAACGTGACGCAGACAACGATACCAGACTGATACGCCGTCGAGAGGGCAAGCGCCTTGCTGTACTGCAGATCGCGATGCGCGGTGTTGGACGGGATGAGCCGACTGGCGAGCGCCTGCATTGCAAACAACGGCACCAGAAGCGTCGTGGCGTTCATACCAAATTGCGGCAGGTCGGCCGGAACAAAGAGTATATTTTCCAGCAACTGGCCGAGCGCAAGACCAAACGCAGCCGCCGCCGCGCCGAACAACAGAAACAGCATCGAGCCGGGAACGAAGCGCACCTCGGAGACGCCAACCGCAACGTGCGGCAGGATCTCGAAGAACATGAACACAAGCGTCGCGGCGATGGCTTGCAGGGCAAATGACAGAGCACCCCGCTCGCGCATAGTCTCGACCAGAAGCTTGGCGGCGACGCAGCACGTCGCAAGGCCTATGGCGTAGCTCAACACAAGCTTGGCGCCTGTTACTATTCCCGGTTCGATATGCATGGTCCAGGTCCCTCTTGCCTTTTTACTCGGGCCTTGTGTGGTAGACCGCTCGAAACCGCATTTCAGTTTCCGCACCTGGGTCGACCGCTAACGTCCTGCTTCCGCCATGTCGGACCTGGTGTGCACTCAGCCTCCGCTCGGTCTGCGAGATTTCGATAGCAACAGCTATGCCACCCGCCACCGCCCTTAAGCCTCTGATTGCGCGTCGAAACGTTCCGCCCCCGCAAGGCTCGCCGTGTGAGCTAGCTGACATAGTCTGGATGAAATTGAACACACATGGGTGCCCCGCCTTTGCTCAACCTGTGCCGTTTCGAACAATCGTTCTACCTCCCCTCTTGAATCGGAAATCCTCCGGCCGCCGGCGCGAAGACACCCTTTGCACGCGAACTAGCCGAGCGCGGCCGACCGCGCGGGGACCCAAGGGCATTCTCCAGCTGATCGGCGATGCGCTCCTGGTCCAGCAGCGTGTGGCGGGCCGCGCAGCCATTGCGGAGAAGCCCGACGCACTCTGGGGCAAGCCGGCGCTGGAGCGGCTCTATTCGCGCCTGAAAGACGAAGACGAATTGAAGGAGCGGCTTGAGATGCTCCAGCGCAAACTGCGGGCCATCTCCGGAACGGCCAACGCGCCGACGGGCATCATCGAGACACGGCGCTCGCTGCGTTTGGAGGGTTATAGTCGTGCTGATCGCGATGGAAGTTGCGATCGGATGCGGTCAGACTATTGCAGCAGCTCAGTGAAGTGCGGCTGGTCACAGCACGCGAGGCGCTTTCCTGGCCTCTGAGCGGACTTACTAACGTATCAGGCCCGGTTGTTGCGCGGAACACGCTGTTCGGCGCACGCAGCGGCGTGTTTTGGCCAAGCCGTCGCCCTGATCGTGCACGCGAGGTGCGACGAAATCCGGGTGCGGCTCGCGGCCCAGCAAATAGGCGAGGCGACTTCCGGCGCAATTCTCCGGAAATCGATCAACGATCATGCGTGTATGGCAGACGCGCGGCAGAGCGTTCACCCCGACGATCCAGCGTGACCCGAGAAGACCCTTTGTCAGTTTGCGGCGGACCGCCACTGAGCTTGTCCGCTGTTGCCGAGTAGCTCGCGGAATACTTGCCCTTTCCCCCGTCGTTCGCCAGCGCGCGGCCAGTGATGACCGGAACAAGGACGGTCGATTTCACCAGAGCGCCTCGCTATGAGCGATCGCCTTTCGCCGCTTTGACACATCGCCGCGGCTCGGTCGACGTCTCCTTCGGTGATTTCCCTTGCTTGGCTATTAGCGAAAGGCTCCAGGATCGACGAGCGCAGCGCACTGCGCGGGCTGAACCGCGGTCCTCGGGTTCACTAACGCGACGGTCGCCGAGCTATACGCGCTCGGGACTGCAATGGAGCGTGCATGGCAGCTCCGCGTCAGCGATAAACGGACGACAAGGAACTGCGCCGCGAATTTCAAGCAATTTTGTCCTCGCAAGCAGGCACCGAGATTTCCGACGTCCCTGTTGCCTGTAGACATTCCATCTGCAGGGACATTGTCCTCAAAGCGCCCTCGCCACTCACGTGCCGTCGGCAGCTTCCCTCAAATCCACTTCTGAACCGATCCCGCCATGGCGATGCTTAGCTGGCTCGTTCAGAAGGCCGGCGAGCCTGAGGCCTTCAAGGACGCCTTCGAGCCGCTGTTCGCGAACGATTGCGGCGAGCAGCGAAACGGCCTCCTCCCGACGGACGGTGAAGCCGACGTCAGGCGCTCGCTGAACCAAGAGGTCCAGCAAGGTCGGAAGTTCAGCAACGTGGTCGCGTAAGGTCGAGACCACATCATTGGCGAGATAGGTCGCCAAATCCCCTTTCGCCGGCGGATCAAAGTCAAACTCGACCGCGGCGCGCTTCTCGATTGCCTGTCGTATCAACTCGCGCTGGCTTCGTGCATTCATCCAGAGCATGAACGCCGCATCCGCGAGCTTCTCGCGCGGCAAGCTTCTCAGTTCGACTATGCGAGCCTGGATGTCGCCAACCGAACTCTCACGCCCTGCATCTGCTCGCCGCGCGTTAGCGGCTGCCCTGCTCTTTTGTACCCGAACCATCGTCATGCTCTCCGGCGGACGATATATGCCGTCGATACAGCGGAATGAAAGTGCAAAGTTGTGTGGTGCATGCGCCCAGTCCGGCTGACGAACGCGGAACCGGCGGTCGCGCGAAGACTCAGAACGCGCTATTTTCGTGATGCCCTCGTGCTTTTCTAGTCTACAAGGCGCGGAATGGCATGTTGTCGGGTCGGAGGCTACGGCCGAGCGAAGGCCTGCTTCCAACATTCCGTCAGTAGGTGATAGGCAGCGAGGTGGTGGCGGCGGGCGGATCACCGCCACCTTCCAGGGAGGACGAAACTGGCCAGAACCGCCGGGTAGATGGAAAGATTGGGACACTGGTTGAACGTGCCCGGGTTAACCCCGATTCACGCGTGATCTCGTTGGATCGCGAGAACGACGCAGCCGCCGTGGCAGGGCCCTCACCCGAAGTGTTAACCGAACTTGAATAGGACACCGTAACCGCCGCGTGGGTAACTCCACTCGATATCACCACTTTCTTCGCAGATCACCCTGCAGGTGCCGCACTCGATACACCCGTCGACTGTCACCTCAACATGACCTTTATCACTGAGCTCGTAGCACCGTGCAGGGCAGGCCTTCAACATCGATAAGAGCCGCGAGGATGGCGTGGTGTGCGGACGCACCTTGATATGGGCACGGCCGGAATCGACAAGATAACGGTTGTAGAATAGTTTATCCTCGACACGTTGGGATGGCTCGCTCGGCATTGTTTCTGGCTCCGTCGTTCGTCGTTGTCTTAGGTTTGGATCACCGCCAGGCCCGGGCAATGCGCAGGGCATCGCTAAACAGCCCACTCCAAGACCGCGCCTTGATGAACGAGCTCAGCATCAGCTTCTCTTTCTCGAGCTTTGGTGTGCCGTCGACGCGCACGTAATCCTGCATCGCCTTGGAGAAGAGCTGCGGATATGTGAGAAAGAAGTTCTGCGAGTGGGTATGCATGAGTGCCGGCATATCCTTGTACTTCTTCAGGTCCTTGATCACGAAAGAATCAGTAAGCATTTTCTTGTAAAGCGAAAGATTTTTGGCCGTCATCGGATCTTTTCGCGATCTGATAAGGCAGATCGCTTCCGCCGCGATACGGCCCGACGTCATCGCCAAATTGGATCCCTCGCGATGGATGGCGTTGTTAAGCTGGGCGGCGTCTCCGACGACCACCCAGCCCTCCCCGCAAAGCTGCGGAATTGCCCTGTACCCACCTTCGGGGATCAAGTGCGCGGAATATTCCTTGACCTCCGAACCCTCGATGAGCGGCGCGACGGACGGGTGACGCTTGAAACCCTCAAGCAGGCCGTAAGGCGTCTCGCCGGTACGCTGAAAGTCGGCAACAAGACAGCCAATACCGAGCGAGATGCATTCCTTATTGGAATAGATGAAGCCCATGCCGGTCATGCCGCGGGAGATGGTTCCGGCCGCTTCGATGACGAGCCCCTCGTCGCCTTTGAGATTGAAGCGAGCGTCGATTGTCTCGCGCGACAAAAAATGCATCTCCTTAACCGCGAGTGCGACCTTGTCCGGTTTCGGCCGCCCTCTTAAGCCCGCACCCGTCCCGAGCACTCCGTTCACCCCCTCGGCCAACACGACAACATCTGCATGGATTTCACCCCCATCGCGGTCTGTGCGCACCCCGACGACCCTGCCATGGGAATCCCGGAGGAGCTCGGTCACCGTGGTCTCGCACAGCAGCGTAGCGCCGGCCTCGCGGACCTTCTGGGAGAACCATTTATCGAACTGGGCACGGATGATGGTGTAGCGGTTCGGCTTCTCCTCGTTGAAATCATCGGATCGATAGTGAATCCCGGTGTGCGAACGCTCGTCCACGATCCAGAAGCGTTGCTCGACCAGATGCCGCTCAAGCGGCGCATCTTCTCGGAAATTCGGGATCAGCTTCTCCAGCATATCGGCATAAAGGATGGCCCCTTGCACGTTCTTCGACCCGGAATACTCGCCGCGTTCCAGCTGCAGCACTTTCAGACCCCGCTCGGCCATTGTAAGCGCCGCCGCGTTCCCGCCCATGCCAGCACCGACGACGATGGCGTCGAATCTTTCCTGAATCATAACAAGCTCCCCTAGCCAGCGATGCGGTCGTGCGAGTGCGGCGATAGCTGCGCGCGGAATGCAGAGGTCAATGCCGGCAACAGTCGAATGGCGTCGGTGACGATGCCGATATGGGCAAAGTCGAAGATCGGAGCGTTCTTGTCAGTGTTGATGGCAACGATAAGGTCGCCGCCCTCCACGCCGACGCGATGCTGGATAGCGCCGGAAATGCCGGCCGCGATATAGAGCTTTGGCCGGATGGTTTTCCCGGTCTGGCCGATTTGTCGGTCCGAGGTGGCCCAGCCCTTCTGGACCAGCGGCCGCGAGCAGCCATATTCGGCGCCAAGCACGTCCGCGAGCTGGTGTACAAGTTGGAAATTTTCAGGCGATCCCAGACCGAGCCCTCCAGCGACGACCACGTCGGCATAGGCAAGGTTGGACTTTGCAGAATCGCGGTCTGGCAGGAAGGACAGGACCTTTGTGACGATATCTTCTTCTACAAGCCCGAGCGGATGCGAGATGACGCGCGAGACGGCGCCTGTCACGCGCTCGGGCATCGGCATCACGCGCGGACGGACGGTTGCCATCTGTGGACGATAGTTGAGTGTGTAGATCGTGCACAACAGTGAGCCGCCAAACGTCGGCCGGGTCGCCGCAAGCGAGCCGTCGGCATCGACATCGAGCTCGGTGCAGTCCGCAGTTAGGCCGGTGAGCAATGTGGTGGCCACTGAGCCGGCGAGATCGCGGCCGAGTGTTGTTGCCCCTAGGAGTAGGATTTCCGGCTTATAAGTGTTGACCAGCTCTGACAGAGCTTTCGTATAGGACTGGTTGCGATAATCGGCCAAGAGATTGTCCGCGACGATATAGGCCAGGTCGGCGCCGTAGCAGAAGGATTCGGCGACCGCCTGCTGCGTTGTCTCCCCGACCGGGCCGATGACAACCGCGGCGAGGTCAACATTGAGCTTGTCGGCGAGCCGGCGGCCGGCCCCCATCAGCTCCCATGAGACGGGGTGCACAACGCCGCGTTCCTGCTCGATGAAAACCCAGACGTGCTTATACGGCTTAAATCGCTCGGGCAGTTCCCTCTTGGTCGCCGCGCGACCACCACCCGCGGCCGGAGCTGCACTTTTCGGTGCGGTGCTCATCATCTGTACTCCCATTCGCTTTCAGTAGCGGCTCGCCAGCGGCGCATGCTCCGCCTCCAGGTTTGGAATTTGCGCTTGAAGATTTCTTCAGTTAAGCGTCGGGCCGGATGCCGGCCCGCATCGCGTCAGCACGGCCTGGCAGCAGCGTGGGGCCGATACAGCCGTTGCTGGACCTTGACGACGAGCCCGGAAGCACGCGCTTCCGGTTCGTTCCGGATGCGGCATTCTGGGACGACGGTTTGGTTCCCGGCACTGCTAAGGCACCGACCGGGCCGGTCAGGCGTGCCGATCGATTGGTCCTCCTCATTTTAGAGATGCAACCGAGGTGCAACAGATCAAGGACCTGCGAGGGGCTCGGCTGGTACGATTGTCGGCCGCGTCGTTGCCGGTGGAAGCGCGATCTCATTGCTCCGAGTGCGCTTGTTTCTTGCCGATCATAGCGACAGGCCCGCAACTCCTGGCGAGGACAGGAGGGGCGGCGCTCAAGGCGCCCGGTCAACAGCGCCGCACGGCCGGCGCTGTTGAGCAACGGCTCTCCCCGCGAGACCTCGGGCAGGGATCGGCCAACGGGGGCGCACGAATCAAACGCACCTTTCAGCTCAGCCAGGTATGCGACCATCGCTTTGGCGCCGCGACGCATTATGGTGCCGGCAGGCAGCGCGCGCGAACCTGCGCGGCGTCAAAAATAAAATCGATGCGAACCAAGACGTGCATGCGCTGCTCCAAACTAGCTGAGCATATGTCAGCAATTGTCGTACCATTTGCCAGGCGATGAAAATTGGCCGCTATTTCAAAATCTTACTGAAGAAGTAAGTCGGATTGGCGGCCTCTCACGAGGTCGAAACATTCGAGACCGTACTGACCCGTGTCCGGAATGCGACAGAAGACACTCATCTGAACCTTGCTGAGTTTTCCGCGCAACATGTGCGGTCCCGCTGCCGGCGCATGATTGCAGGAGATAGGTACACCTGCGTACCAGCTCGAAAGGATGGAAATATCGGCGGCGAGTCGTGATTGGCCCCTAAGGAGCCGTGGTGATGAACTGCGGATCCGCGAGGCCGCAACTGCAGCTTTCCGCTTGAATTCGAAGCCATGGCTTGCTGTCAGGCTCTCGGGACCTTCACGGTCCAGAGCACGACATATAAGCTCAATTCACTCCAACAAATCGAGCTGGACCAATGCGGGATGCATGTTCGCTTGTGGTGCGGTCGCATCCTTCAGCACCTTGAATACGCGCTGTTCGATCGGGGAGGACGTGACGAAGTCGGCATAGGCGCGCTCAAGCGTGGCCTTGCAACGCGCGGTGATCTCAGGATCAGATGCACCGGTCAACTCCTCGCCTGCGAGATATTGGCCCATGCGACGCAGGATGTGAAGCCGCGCCACATCGACGATTTTCGCATCGTACTCGACGCCGAGCAGTGCAAAAAAATCCTCTGCCGCCGAGGCCTTGTTCAATCGCGCAAGGATCCCATCCGTCGTCATTCTCAACCTCCATCTCGATCCGCGCCCAGAAACGACCAGGCTGGAATGTTTCAACCGATCGCGCGACGCGCGTGGCTGATTCGCTGTTGACGAGCGAGCTCTCGTGAATGTCGCGCCAAATCGCCACCCCCGTTTCCTGCGCAACCAGACCTTGGTGCTCGATGGCATGCTTGCGGACGGGCGCGGGGATGGTTTCGCTTTGCTCGGCGCCGAAAGAAAGTTGCACGATAGCAGCAAGGTAATCGCGGCGAACCCTGAATGCTTGCCGATCACAATCCGGGGGGAGCGCTCGAGCAGCCCCGGGTCTAGCCCTTCGTAGCTGCGCCAGGTCCTTTAACAGCCCGTGGACGTGGATGCCGGATTCATTGGTAAAGACATGCTCGTCGACAATCGCCTTGTTGAGCGGGACGGTACGGAACGCAGCGGCTGCAACGACGACCGCGACTTTTTTCCAGTTCGGATAGCAGCACGCCGGTATCAACGCAACAGAGCTGTCTGAGTGCGACGGCAACTTCCTTCAGCGGCGCATTGTCGGCTCCGCCAGATATCAACCCGCGATCATCAGACGCCGCCTCGGCCCGTGGGTCGGGTACGCGCAATCGTTTGCCCCGGTCTGTTTTCACCCCCATGCGACAGGTGGCCGAAAGCTCGTAGGATATACCCGCAATGGCGCCAAAGAGGGGTATCAATAATGAACTCAGCCTTTCAAGCTTGGGACGGCTTGGACGGTGTCATCAAGGCGGCGCAGATGATCCCGCCGACGTCCGGCCATCCGGCTCTCCCCGCTCTCTTCGCCGAAGCAAAGATCAAAATCATTGCATTCCGTGCAGACCGGCGTGGTACACATCACCAGGCCGTCATCTTCGCATAGCATGCGATAGAAGAAGCGCTTCCAGCGCATGTTCTTCGTGTTGCGAGCCGCCAGCGGCCCGAAATGGCGCATGAGGACACGGGACAATTCATCCCGCTTCCGCAGGCCGAGATCTTCCCACAAGTGATTAGGCTCCATGGCGCGCCGCGCGATCATCGTCGCCAGCCAGCCGCCAACCTCGCCATGAGTGGAACGTTGCGCAAGCAGGAGGTCGCGTACCATAACTGTCTCGTCAGGCGCCGGTAAGGCGGACTGTTCGCGCCAGGTACAGCTCCTGACCGGGGTGGATGGGAAGTGTTGCACCAAGAGCCCAGTGAGCTCCTGGTTGGTCAAGCCAGCCCGTTCGGGAAGTTGGCCGCCATCCATGGCTGATGTGGCCAGAATGCAAGCCAGCACATGGCGATCGAAGTCGTCATTGTCGCTGATGTCGACTTCTGCGGGATGGCGCCCGGTCAGAAGCTTGTAGAGCTTACTCGCGTCTCGCTGCTTGGCGACGTGAGCTACCGACACGCGAGATGAGATCGTGTCGGCCGTTTTTCCTTGTGTGCCGATCATAACTTTCGCACAGCTTCTGAGTGGACGAGGTCGGCCTTCCCGGATCGAGAAGGCCGACAACATGAACTATGCCGAAATAGCGGCAAGCTCGGCAGCGGTCTTGCCGACCTGGCTCTCGTCGACGGGCTTGATGATGCCGTGCTCCATGAGCATATCTTCAAGCTCGTCCATGCTGATTGGCGTCGGGATAGCGCCTTGTCCGGCATTATTGTGGATCTTGGTCGCGAGATTGCGATAGTGATCCGCCTGCTTGGAGTCCGGCGCGTATTCCAGCACCGTCATTCGGCGCAGCTCCGCGTGCTGCACGACATTGTCGCGCGGCACGAAGTAGATCAGCCGGCTGCCGAGCTTCTTGGCAAGAGCATCGGCAAGCTCCAGCTCCTTGTCGGTCTGCCGCTCGTTGCAGATCAGGCCGCCGAGACGCACGCCGCCGGAATTCGCATACTTCAGAATACCCTTCGAGATGTTGTTGGCGGCATACATCGCCATCATCTCGCCGGACATCACGATGTAGATTTCCTGTGCCTTATTCTCACGGATAGGCATCGCGAAGCCGCCGCAGACGACGTCGCCGAGCACGTCGTAAGAGACGTAGTCAATGTCCTCATAAGCGCCATTCTCTTCCAGAAAGTTGATGGACGTGATCACGCCCCGTCCGGCGCAGCCGACCCCCGGCTCCGGACCACCGGACTCGACGCATCGAATGTCCCTGTAGCCGAGCTTGATGACGTCCTCGATTTCGAGGTCCTCGACGCTGCCGGCATTCGCCGCCAGGCTCAGAATGGTGTCTTGCGCTTTGGCGTGCAGGATGAGGCGAGTCGAGTCCGCTTTGGGATCGCAGCCGACGATCAGAATCCTTTGGCCCAGCTCAGCAAGGGCCGCCAGCGTATTTTGCGACGTCGTCGATTTGCCGATGCCACCCTTGCCATAAAACGCGATTTGTCTCAGCGAAGACATGTTGCTCTCCATCAACCGATTGCTAATTTTTCGCGCCGAATGCGCGAGCCTGTTTCTCTCGTAGAAACCATGGGCACACGAGTTTCGGGAAGGAGGCCATCGCTCGCCATCAGCGTCGGCGTGCCCTCAGCCCTCGCTCGTTGTTGCTCCATCCAGTTAGCAACTGGCGTGCCATTTCCTTCGCACCTGCATTAAGCCTCTGATCACCCTCGACTAACAGCGTGGCCTCGGACGCCAGCGTGCTGTGGCGGACCGGACAGCTGCAAGGGCTCTGACAGAAACCCGACAAAGCCTCGGCGCTCGGATTCCACTGCGAGCGCCGGCCAAGGAGCACAAACGGGAAATCCCGCGCCTTACGCCCGAGACAATTGAGGAGACGACATGTTGCAGATCGGGCTCGAGGACGTCGCCAACATCAAAGGCGAATGTTCCACGAGGGCATGGCGGGCACTTGCCGCCAGATCGGGTGGCATATTGCTTGCTCAGTCGCTGAAGGCTGTTCCGTGAGACCCGATGTTGTGAGGACAATATGCTTGGAATTGGAAGTAAGTTGCCGCCGTTCGACATCATAGGCGTGAAGCCCGGCTTTCACCTGCAGGAGGAGGACGGGCAAAGCGCTTTCGAGACGCTGACTGAGAGAAGTTTCCCCGGCAAATGGAAAGTCATCTTCTTTTACCCGAAGGATTTCACATTCGTCTGCCCGACCGAAATCGCCGAGTTTGCCCGCCTGACAAAGGATTTCGCCGATCGCGAGGCAATCGTGCTTGGTGGGTCGACCGATAACGAGTTTTGCAAGCTCGCCTGGCGGCGTGACCATAAGGACCTGCACCGTCTATCCATCTGGCAGTTTGCCGACACCAAGGGCGCACTGGTCGATGGCCTTGGAGTGCGCTCGCGTGATGGCATCGCACATCGCTATACCTTCATCGTCGATCCTGAGAACACGATCCAGCATGTCTACGCGACTAGCCCCAATGTCGGCCGCAGCCCCACCGATACGTTACGTGTTCTGGATGCGATACAGACTGATGAGCTCTGCCCTTGCAACCGCGAAATCGGCGGCGACACGCTTAAAATTGCCTGAGGCAACATATCGATCGTGCAGTTGGACGAGCGTTCCGGCCGCAGGACGTCAGACGCAATCGTTCTTCGATGATTTCAGGTGAGACGATGCTGCCGCAAACACTGCTAGCGAGTGCGACCCGCAATTCAGTTCTCTTTACCGGTCATGAACTCTGACGCCGCCGCCGCGATATTCGCGCGGCGGTCGCGGCGGCGATATCCACGGTCTCGATCACGACGATGAACATCGTTCACGGCCGCTTTGCTCACCTCACATCATCCGAACACAAGCGGATGCCGGCGCGGCTGCCCATGAACATACAAACGCTTGTACGCTTCTGCGCCTGCCGGACGCACATCTCCCGCCGGAGTTCCTTATACTTCGTCGTGGGCCGGACCGCGGTCTCTTTTGTCTGCGGCTTACCGGCATGCAACTTCAAGGGGTCGATCCAGCGCCCACGGGTCGGAAAGAGGGTACCAATCTCTCCTCTTGGGGCATTCTAGGTTTCAGTCGCCGCGCCTTGAGCAGGGTGGACGCAGCGGCAGATGGCTTAGCGGCGAACGAGGTGTGCCTGCCGTCGATCGACGCGCTCGCACACCGTATTTTCCGGGCCCGGCAAATCTATATTCAGCGCCTAAGCAACACGTTGCGACGAGCGATTCGCTTGAGTCGCTGATTGAACACGACAATCGGTCGGGTTTAGGTCAAGTAACCGGACGACGGAGAAACCGGTCAGCTCGTTCGCCGCACGACCTAACCGTCGGCGCCGAGCCTGAGACGACCAACTGGCCGGCAATCGCACGCCGCCTGACGATCTCGATCATCACGCCGGTCGATTTCCGAAGCTGAATCCCATCTCAGCGCTGGTGGCCCAAGCCAATCCCCAAGGTAGACGCTTTCTGCCTTAGGGAGCCTTCGGATCGCTTCATAAGCTTTGAAACCCTAGCTACAGGAGTGCGGGCCCTTGAGTGGGCCTTGAGCAGCTTGACCTCGTCCTTACTATATTCTTTGCGCTTGGTGCTTTTCGCCACGTCATGTTCTCCGATTTCGCTTTGCACATCTATCTGCAGCGCCTTGTTTTTGAAAAACGCCGCAACTGCTTCCCATTACCATATCAATGACCATCGGCAACTATTCAAGCTGGCTTTTATCTTCCAGATAAGAACATGAACTACACGCGAATTTGTTCTCTGTCCTTCTGTATCTTTGTCCGCGTGACAAACCCGATTCCCGACGCACGCCAGGCGGTTCAACATGGAAGCACGCTATCGAGACAGGGATGATCGTTTCGGTCCTTCAAAAAACAACTCGAAAGCGCTTCTTGCTTAAATACATCAACTTCACTCAAGAAGACGTTTCGCAGAGCAATATTCAGGCGTGGAGTAGCGCTGGATCGGCCAGGACGATCGTTGTGCTCCCGCGCATGATAAACCGGCCTTCACGAGTGTATGGCGTTACCGCGCGAAGAACGAACGTCCTCTCATACCTGCTGGGGTTCTGCGGAACTAGGTCGAGTAGTCACAAATGCGAATCCTGCGACGGCTGAGGTTTTCTTCGTCAGCAGATCGAGCACGGCTTTCTCTTCCTCATTTGACCGCCGCAGTATTCTTGATCGAAGGGGCCACGTAGAGATAGCCAGGAAATTCCATCCCCAGCGAACAAGATGCGAAACCATCGCCTGCCCCATGTCATGGACCCGATGAACGAGCGAGCGACCTGATCGTGATGTTTCGCCAGGCCGGCCACGACGGCATGGCAAACAACCCGCGGGCCTAGCGCCCTGTGAGCCTGGCACCGGCAGGCGATTGCTTGATCATGACATGGCAGAGCGCTTGGCCAGCACAATGCCGCTGGCGCGCCGCGGATCATTCGTGATCTGTGCACATTGGTCTCCGCAGTCGAGTAAATGCAGGTCGAACTGGCCAAACCGGCGGAACGGAGTGTGCGTCATGTCGGAGGCGTCGCAACAAATCCAGGCAAGATGTGGAAATTTCTGCCGGAGCGTCAGGCAGGGCTCAGAGCCTGTGTCAATAGCGGCGAGCGTCTGCTCGATCATGGTCAATTCGCCTTGGCGCACCATCCACAAATCCTCATCGCCAGAATAAACGTTCAGGATCGACATTCAGAACCGTTGTCGCCAAGCCAAGCCGTTGATGGGTCGAATGCCACTCCCAGACGTCCTTACCGTGATCTTTGCGGAACAGCTGCCATGCCGCCCCCGTCCTGTCGTGGCGCAGCAGCGCGATCTCGACGAGGCCGCCCTCCGCATTGATATTGCCTGAGCAACACGGGCTCTCGACTAGATAGCCGCCAGGAACCGCAGTCACCTCTGGCGAGACATATCGGTAGCGCTCGCGCTTCGTGAGTGCGCGCACGATTCGCCACCGGTCGAGCTCGTTGGGATGGGCAGGCAAGCCGGCATGATGTCTTCTGATGATTGCCGCGTTCATTGCGCAATCTCCTAGAGTGCAGAGATTTCTGCCTCGATGCAGCCAACCACCAACTGCTTGCCGAAATCGACCATATAAATGAATAGGTTCGCTTCCGTATGGCGACCGATCTGGACGATCTCACCAACGTGCCCGACGCTGACCAGACACTCTTCCGGCGACGCGTCGGGAAAGGAACCGTCGTTGAGCAGATCTATCGCCGCCTTGACACGTTGGCCTGACTGGTATCTTGGCAGTCTTGGTTCGATCATCGGGATGCCGCTCCTGGCAAGGAAGGCTCCTCGCCTTCGCGGCTTCGCCTGACTAGATCGAGCTCCTTGCCTTTCATGCCGACGCGATAGCCGGAGCCGAGGAATTCGACCCCATAGATATAAAATTGTTGTAGGAACGTGCCGATCGAGACGACATAGCCAAGCTCACCTTTCTTGACCAGAACCTCACCAATCTCCTTGCCCACATAAGTGCCGTCGTTGCGGATGGTGCGGTTGGCCCGCACCTTGTCGCCATAGTCAAACAAGGGGGCGTCCGTCAGCTCGACGATCTCACTATCGCGGGCGATGTTGCTCATGCTGTCGTCCCGTTCCACAGTTCGATACAACGTCTCGCACAGCCGCGGCCGCCGCCCGTCAATGCGGAGCATCAACCGCCCGAGTTTCTGAACCGCTAGTGTCGTCATGACATCCATCGTGGCCCTCAAGCAGGCTCCTGGTGACGCGGCAGCGCCGCGTCGAGCACGCATGTATTGTCAACGGGGCAAACCGCCACGCATTGTGGCTCGTCAAAGTAGCCGGCGCACTCGGTGCATTTCTCAGGATCAATCAGGAAAACGCCGGCTCGCTCGGAAATAGCGAGGTTCGGGCATTGCGTTTCGCACGCCGAACAGCCCGTGCATTGCGACGCGATGATCTTGAACGGCATCACTTGAACCCATCCTCAGGCGGCGGAAGTCAGCGCGTTGGAGCGAGCCGCTGCATCGACCCTTTCAACGTGATGGATCTTCCCCTCGTTGACTTTATCGAGATAGAGTTTGAACCAGGCGGTGACCGAGCCATCGATGAACTCGCAGGCGTACCGATCGACCGGCTCTATGCCGGCCTTGATCAATTCCGCCTTCGGGCAGCCGCCGATCTTTGACACGAATATGGCGTGGCAATCCTTGATGGCGCCGATGGCCATTTCGAGCTTGCTGTCCTCGCCATGACCACCTTGGCAATAGGAATGGATTGCTCGATGACCAACGTATTTTGCGCCTGAAGTCGAGAGCTCGTAGACCTGGAACTCCTTGGCATGACCGAAGTGCTGGTTGATCAATCCCGAGCCCTTGGTTGCAACCGCCACCAGCACCTTGATTTCGCTGGACGCGCTGGCGAGCCGCGCAAGCGCCTCCTGCTTGGCCACAAGGTTCGCGGTGCGCGCCTTCTCAACCTTAGCCTGATACTCCTTCCGGGCCTGCTCGTCGTATTTGATGTCCATCGCCATGATTTTTTCCATGGTGAACTCCGCGCCGCGGTCCTCCCCGAGCAGTCCGACGGCGTCGGCCCGGCACTGGCGACAGTGACGCATCATGTTCATCTCGCTTTCGCAGCTATCCTGCAATGCTGTCACTTCCTGTGCAGTCGGGCCGCGTTGCCCCCTGAGGCCGAAGACGGTCCCATGCTCCGGCGACGATATCAGCGGCATCACGTTATGCAGGAAGGCGCCGCGCGACTTCACGGCCTTGTTGACCTCGACCAGATGCTGATCGTTAATCCCGGGGATCATCACCGAGTTGACCTTGCACAGGACGCCGCGCGCGGTGAGCATCTCCAGCCCTTGGAGCTGTCGATTGCTGAGTATTCTTGCGGCTTCAATGCCGGTGCAGCGCTTGTGGCCGTAAAAGATCCACGGATGGATTTTTGCACCAATTTCGGGGTCGATCATGTTGATCGTGATCGTCACGTGGTCGACCTTGAGTCTCGCGATTGTGTCGACATGATCGGGTAGCGCAAGGCCGTTCGTCGAGAGGCACAGCTTGAGATCTGGCGCGAGCCTATTGACGAGCTCGAATGTCCTGAATGTCTTGTCCGGGTTCGCGAGCGGATCGCCAGGACCGGCAACGCCGACCACGCTCATCTGAGGGATCGCGGAAGCGACCGCCAGCACCTTCTTGGCGGCCTGCACCGGCGTCAACTTTTCACTGACAATGCCAGGACGCGATTCGTTAGCGCAATCGTACTTACGATTGCAGTAATTGCATTGGATATTGCAGGCGGGTGCGACGGCGACATGCATGCGGGCAAAATGGTGGTGCGCCTCCTCGCTGTAACACGGATGGTTCTTCACCTTTTCCCAGATCTCAATTGGCAGATTGGCGATGCCAGCCTGAGATCCGCAGCTTGCCTTACCGCTGCCACCGATCGTACCGCAGCCCTTGTGCGTCGCCATGACTTGCATGGTCTCGCTGATCTCGCCGCCGCAGGATACCTGGTGTTGCGCTGAAGTACTCATTGTTCCAATTCTCTTCGCAGCCGAACCCTTTCGGCAAGCATCCCCAGAGTCTTTCTGGAAAGCCAAGAGCAACTGGCGTGCCATTCCTGCAGAATGAATTTAACAGTTCTCTTTCAAACACTTAGCTAAGCCCTGGTCGATTGTTAGCTTTATCAATGCATGGTTCGAAAGCTGACAGGGGTTGCGATCACAACAGCGCTGACACCATTGTTTTGAGGCCCGGCAGGCTGCTTCAGCTATGGCTTCGGCAAACGGCAGGCGGGTGGCGTCGTTTGAAAGTTGATCTTCCGTCAGAATGTGACGCCTAGGCAAAGCACAATCCGCAAAAGACGTTCCGGGCGCTTTGAAGGACAGGTTGATAAGGCGAGCCTAGAAGCAGAGAAAAAGCAGTCCTGTGACTGACCTATGCCATGGAAGATCAGGCGGACCCCGGCGCATGTTCGGAAGGGCATTGTCGACCCCGGTGAAGAGAACGCCCGCTCGCCAGCGGTCAGGGATCATCACGAAGGTTTATAAGCCTGCGATCTGGGCCGGCGCGCGACACAATCATTCAAAGCTGAACATTATGGAGTCCAGCCATTGGCCTGACGCTGTTAAGACGCGCGGAATGCAACGAGCGGCCTGGCGGTCGCCGAAAAGGGGAAGGTCGCGAAGGCCTCCCCCTAAACGCCATCGCGCTGGCCGGATGCCTCGATGCTGCGCCCCGGCCAAGATACTGCCTTTGGCCCGCGCGGCAGCACGATCTCGGTTCCGAACAAGGCTGCATGGGCTGTCGCGTTGACCGGTACGCGCGCGCCGCGCCCGCCAAGACTTCCCTCGACATCCCAGGTTGACGACGTCCGTAGACACGGAGTGTTCATTTTTCGGTTGCTTCGCCGCCGCGCTTCTTGGCGTTTATGGTGATTGGTAGGGTGGTGTCGCTCGCCATCGCCGGTAGGTCGAGCACCCAGCCGTTTGCGATTTTAATCCAACCACCCCACAGCGTCTCGTGCTCCCAGCCGACGATCGCCTCCTCAAGATCTTTCTTGGGTACATAAATCGAAAGGCCTGTCTCAGGCGAACGACGAATCATGACCTTCATAGGGGCTCTGCAGGTTGCGAACTCTCGCCCGCACGCTCCTGACACGCGCGCAACAAGGCTCTCTGTTCGGAAGTAATGTGCGCCAGGACGTGCAGCACACGATCGATCTCATCCAGCGCCGTCTCTCGCGAGAGCGAGAAGCGAACCGCACCCCGCAAAAACGCCGGCGCTACTCTCATCGCGCGCAGGACATGGGACGGCTCCATCGAGCCGCACGCGCAGGCTGAACCGAGTGAGGTGGCAATTCCGTCACGATTCAGGTGGTGGACGATGGCCTCCGCTTCGAGACGCTCGAAGGCAATGTTGGAGGTATTTGGCAGCCGGTTTTTGATATCACCAAGGACGATGCAACCGCCGAGCGCGAGAATGCCGCGCTCCAGCCGGTCGCGAAGAGCGCAAATCTGGATCTGATCTTGTATGAGGTGTGCCGCCGCGAGTTCCGCCGCCTTGCCGAGGCCAACAATGCCTGGGACGTTTTCGGTGCCAGCGCGGCGACGCCGCTCTTGCACGCCGCCGAAGATCAGCGGCCGGAAATTAATGTCCTTGCGCACATACAGCGCGCCGATGCCCTTCGGACCATGGAGCTTGTGGCCGGAGAGCGACAGCATATCGATGTCCGTCGTCTTCAGGTCAATGGGGATCCGCCCGACGGCCTGGACTGCATCGGTGTGAAAGAGCGCGCCGACTGAGCGCGCCATCTTGGCGAGGGACTTCACCGGAAAGATCGTACCGGTCTCATTATTGGCCCACATGATCGAGGCGACTGACGTACGCTCCGACAAGGCATTGCCATAACTCTCGATGTCCAATCGACCGCTTGCATCGACCGGAATGACATGGATCTTGATTCCTCGTCGGCCCAGCTCCTCGGCAAGAGACAGCACGGCCGAATGCTCAACGGCGGTTGTGACGATCTCGTCGCGTCCTTCCTGCACGGCGAGCGCGGACAGGATCGCAGTGTTGTCAGATTCCGTCGCGCCGGAGGTGAAAACGATCTCGTGATCGAATGCCGCGCCAATGAGAGCCTGCACATTTCGGCGCGCCTGCGTCAATGCGGGTGCAACCTCAATGCCGAATGCATGCCCGGACGACGCATTGCCGAATTGCCCAGAGAAGAACGGCAGCATCGCGGCGACCACCAAGGGATGTGCAGGGGTCGTGGCGTTATTGTCCAGGTAAATCGGCCGCACGGAGAGTTCGCTCTGCATTTAAGCCCTCACTTTGGCAGCTCCGGGGAACGGGATCAGGCGGACAAACTGTCCGAGCCGCTCGATCAGCAGCGCCTGAATGAGCGTCGTGCCCGCAAGGCTTGCATACCATGCAGCGCCGGTGAGCCCGACCATGATCTTGTTGCCGTCTATTGCGACGAGCTCACAATGTCCCCGATCGCGCCTGAGGCTTGGCCGACTCTCATCGCGCACGGCGCGGACAATCCGCTCGCGATCGGAAGGCTCGATAGTCGAAGACTGCTTCGTCCGTTCAGCCTTCAGGCCCATGTTCGATGCTCATTCCATTGCCAAGCGTCCCAAGGCGAGTCAGCTGAACGATTTGCCGCAGGAACAACTCGATTTGGCATTTGGGTTATCGAAGCGGAATCCTGATCCTTCGAGCGACACCACGAAATCGATCGTGGTGCCGTTGAGATGCGCCCGGCTCGCGTTGTCGACAAACACTTTAATCCCGCCTTGCTCGAACACGGTCTCATCGGAGCTTGGCTCATGAGCAAGACCCATTTTATATGTGAATCCCTGGCAGCCGCCGCCTTCGATCATGATCCGCAGACCGCTTGCCGGCTGCGCAGTCGAGGAGATTGCGGCCTTCAGTGCGTTGATGGCGCTATCCGTTAGGTTGATCATCTCTGACTCGTTCTCAGTCCTCTCGCAAAGCACAAATGGCAAATCCCATGCCAGTTGAGATGCAGATGAAACCAGCTTCTGTTGCAGAGGCCCACCATTCGATTTGCGACCTGTCGGGTTCGCGACAGGCGGTTTTCCGGCAGCAGGATGTCATGCGTGCGAGGCCTCGTGATGGTGGCAGCAGGTATCCACGCAAATCGTGCCAAGCCGCCGTTTACGCTCTACGTCGCTGCGGACATAGCGGACGGCAAACAACTTGCAGGAAGGTAGGGGCACGTCGCATTGGGCGACCCGTGCACACCACAAATTGATGAGGAGGCTTCCATGACCTCGATCGACAACACCGCTCTCGGCCCGCTGGACAAGGAGGGGCGATTGCTGAATGCGGTGCTTAAGAGTGAAACAACGAAGTCGGGGCGATTTGGATTTCGAGGCGACATCGCGCTGAAGTTCCAAGCCCAGCTCGCCGACGAGAAACGACCGCCGGATTATTCCATCGAACAAGTTCTTGCAATTGCACAGGAAGGCGAACCAGCCATCCCAGTCCTTGCCGGATACCTGCATTCTTTCGCTTATCTACCCGAGGCCGCGAAGGTGCTGGATGGCAGGCTGAGCCCCAACGGCAGCTATTTCATCTTCTGCAACAACATTGATCTGCTCGCGAAGTATCGCACAAAAATAGGCGACATCACCTTCCGCATTCTGCCTTGCAACGAATCAACCGTATGGAAGGAGATGATGGACCTCGCCGGCATTGACAAGAACGACCTCAAGAAGCTCGGTACCGCCGCGAGGCTCGACTACTTGCTTGATGCGGCCAAGGAAATCGATGGATCATACACGGAGATCTCATACGAGGACGGCCTAGCCAAAATGGAGCCGGTGAAGAACAGAAGCGAAAACCGCCCAGTCTGAGGCATCGCCTCAGACCCCTTTTCTCGCCAGCTCGACAGTCCGCCGCAAGGAGATTCACTGCAAACGCTTCGCCTGCGGCGGGCTCTTTCAAACCTTGGCCATGCACTTCCGGCCCCGCTTTTCGAGCAGATGACAGGCCCACTCTGCTGGTCGTGTGTTGGCCAAGAGCACTGTCGTCATCACGCTGAGGCCAGCTTACCGCGACGGTCCGACTGAGCGGGTCTATCGTGATCAGGACATTCCAAATCTGACCGGTTCATGGTCGCGGTCACACTTCAAAGGCTGATCGACGGTGTGTGGATTGGCTTTGGCGTTGCGCTCCAGGCCTTTGCCGGCCTGAGCGGCGCTGAGATGTCGCGCGAGGAGCGGTCACTATGCTGATGTTCACGGAAGGGCCGCCGGTGATCCGGACATTCCGGGGCTGCGCGATGTCCGTGCTGCGGAAGCCGGCGGCATCCGCGACTGCAGCGACCACGGCTGGATGCAGAACTCGCGCCGACCCGGATGCGCGGTAGCGCACGTGCGAAATCGCCCGATAGAATCCGCCGCAGGGAGTGTGGAGGACGGAGTGGTCGCCAAAGGGGTGGAGGTGCTGGCAACTGTGTAGCAGTGCCCGAGTACCCGTCGCGGTAATCAGCAGCACCCGCGAGGTCGAGCAGGCGGGTGGATTTCCCGTCAGCCTCGGCTTCGGCCACCCAGGCTTAGACCTGTCGTCTCGGCGTGCGCCTGATGACAGGTCCAGCAACAGCCCTGCGATCTGCATGGCGTTCAACGCCGCGCCTTTGAGCAGTTGATCCGCCGCAACGAACATCGAGATCGGATGCCCTGAGGGATCGCTGAGGTCCTTGTGGATGCGGCCGACCAGAACATCACCCTGGTCAGCGGCGGCGATTGGTATCGGACCTCGTTTTTGGTGCGGTCGGACGACCTTCACGCCGGGCGCTTGCGCCATGAACGGGCGCACATGCTCCTCGCTGATCGGCTTCTCGCATTCGAAGTTGATGGGCGCGCAGCACGGGTACGCGCATGCAGGTCACACCAGTCACGATTATCCCATCCTCGAAAAACTTGAAAGTTGGCAATTGAGATTGACAGGCGTGAATTTCAGGAACGCCTTCCTACAGCGGCGCCGGCCCCGCTGGCGGCCGGGTAAGTTGCGCTTATCATGCGCTTGATGCGGTTCTTCTGGTGGATTGGCCAAAGCAGCACCAGCGCCTTGGTCGCGGCGTACTTCGGGTTGGCGATGAGCCCCTTGCGGTCGCGGACGCGGGCCGCATTGATCTCGAGGATCACCAGCGGGAGGTTCGGATCCATTCGGAAAGCGGAGGAGTTGTCGACCACGACAGCGCCTGCCCTAACCGCGATCGGCGCGTCGTTTTGGAGATGCCGTTGCCATCCGAGAACAGGGCGATGTCGTCAGCTCCTCAATCACGACGCCCTTACTCCAGAACGACATCGTCTTGCCGGCCGAGCGGGGGCTGGCCAGCGCTTCAGCCTGCCGGGGCGAAAGCCGCGGTTGTCCGTGAAGGCGTGAATTCGGCGCCCCCCGCGGCGGTGACCGCCGACAATCGCGAGCACGGGGTCGTTACTCACATTTTCCTCCATTTCGGTTTGAGCATGATCTGGTCGGAAACTCGGATTCCACTCTTCCGGATCAGGCTGTGCAGACAACAAAAAAGTGCGGGACCAACGGCAGCGGGGCTTCGGTAGAGCTGGTGCGTTCAGTGGACGAGTAGGCGCGCATGCCTCCCCGGGCCCCGAGAGCCGTGGTGGTCTTGGTCGCGTGTTCGGTGGTCGTGAGCATGACCGCTACTTGGGCGGTATGCTTCGCAAGAATTGATGTTGAGGAGTCACGGATCGATGGTTTGAAGCATTCGAGATCGGACACTCTCAAGTCGCCTTCAGCATTTTCTGAACCGGCCACCTCCTTTTTAGGACAACAAGTTCTGTTCATTATGCTAGCCCAATAGAGCATGGGATCCACGTCTGCGGCGGTGCAACCGGTAGAAGACTGCCAGATCGAACCTCGATGCTGCATTTAAGTTATTCGAAGGGGCGGTTTGTGCCGGCAACGCGAACATAACTGCGTGAGTAATGCTCGATGTGAGTAGCAGATCATAATATCGAGCTGCAAACCAGAGCATGTAAAAACGGCGGAGCCGGCATCCCTTGAATACAAGCTAACGAGACTCCAGCAACGAAGGGCCGCAGGGCGTGGCATCGCTCGTTGTCGGCTGGGTTTTCCTTGTGACCTGCATGTCGCAATCGCCCTGAATGATTCTGCTGGTCGCGAGCGTTTCGAAGGCGCTTAATTGGGCCCGATGGTGCGTCTTCTGATTAACATTTCTCTCATGTCTCCTCCTGCGGCCGGACGTTGGGAGCTCCAGGAGACTTCTCTCGCGGAACCGAACAAGACCCGCCGCAAGAAACCTTCTCGTCCCTGTAGTTGGCCAAGGCTTGGAGCAGCCGCGGCATATAATACTTCTTCGCACGCTCCGCCGCCAATTCCGGCATAGCTTTCGGATCGTCTAGCCACGTCATCGCCCGCTCGATCAGCTCGATCGCATGTTGCTTGTCACCACTCTCGTGGTAGTACTGAGCGACCACCATATAGGAAGAGCAGTTGAGGCCGCCGAAGGCCTGCCCAGGATTGAGGATATGTTCCGAAACATCCCTGCCGATCGCAAAGCGTTCCGCACCCGGAAGCTGCGTATTGTCGTTCTCCGCATTAAAGAGTTGCCTCATCGCGCCAACCAGGCCACTCAACGCCTCTGACTGTTTCTCAATCGCATCTCGAACCAGTTGGCGTAAGACCTGGAAACCAGTCGCCGTGTCGCGCATTTTGTGAAGCAACAGATGCGCATGAATCTCCCGGAAGTGGAGATTGTCCGGCGTCGCGGCAATGCCCTCTTCGACGGCTAATAGCGCTGTCGGCCAGTCCTTTGCTTCCATCGCCGCTCCAATTCTCCGGTGCATTGAGCGTTCGCGCGCTAGGCGCTGGCCTTCCGCAATCCGTTTCGCATCAGCGGATTTAGCTTGATAGCTGCTGCGCCAAGTGCCGTTTATTATTTTCAGCAAGACGTCGTCGAGTGTGATCGGATGACCGATAAAGGCAATGTGGCCGTCGCGGTCGACGACGAACGATGTCGGAATCCCAACAGATGAGCTGGCATCCATCCAAAGCATGTTCATTTCGCCCGTACTGTCGAACCCGATTCGATAGTTCAAATTTGAGAACTTCTCAGTCAACCATACGTCCAACTTGGTGCGAGCCTCATCCGCCGTTGGTGCTCGTTCGCTAGCTGCGACTCCGACGACCTCAAGCCCCTCGTCTTTGTATTTTGCTTGCAGCTCAATGAGATGGGGCATCGCCTCCTCACATGGACCGCACCAACTTGCCCAAAATTCGACGATGTACACTTTCCCTGGCTGGAAGTTCGTAATGGGGTCGCCACGCAGCCAGTTCTCGACTTTGAGCGAAGGAGCCGGGGTCGCCATGCACAGCACCATCATTTCTTCTCCAAGTCAGTTGTTGCGAGAGCTTGTCTCTAAACTAAGTTAGCAACCACCGTGCCAGGCGCTCCGCGCGCACTAAGCACATGAAAAAGCTTTGAAAAACATCCACACGCCCAATAGGTCCACTGTAGACTGACATGCTTTGCGTGAGCGTCAGTTCGGGCACGCATCGCGCCCTTCCGGTCGCCAAAACGCGAATGCGCATCCGCGAGCCGCGACGTAGGCTTCGCCGTAACCCTCGGCGGCGGGCTCGGGGCGCTGAGCGAGTTAAGGATCACCCCTTACTGCCGCGCGATCTAGCTGGGGTGCCCAAGGCCGCTCACATCTCCTGCCGAGTGTCTCTTGATCTGGCGCAAAGGCGGAGACTGCGCGCGCAGCCCTGAACAAGGCTATGCTAGTCAGCCGACAGGCTACTCACGAGCATTTCTGCCGCACTGATGGGCGGTGACCTGTCCATTGATTGGCACGTGCATTGATCAGTTCGACCCAGCGCTCCCGTGTTATGCGGGTTGCCTTGGACGTGCGGTTCCGGACAATCTCAAATAGGGTGGCCGCGTACTGGCTGCTCCAACCTGGCTGGGGGCATGGTGGAGCAGAGTTAGCCGCGCGTAATCAATACAGTGAGAACGACGTGAAACCATGCAGAATGTCGCAACCAAAGTCACCTAGCCCATCAACTCCTTGCGCCGTGGTTACTGTGGTCCGCGAGCACGAGACGGCGCGGTCGTGTCATTTGATCATTTGACCGATCCCCCCGAAGGACAGCCAACAATCCATGTTCGGGCACGGTCAGCTCAGGAAAGCTGGGTTGGCGCCAACAGAGCAGGTTGGATGTCGCACGTTGGTGAATAGCAAATGAATCTCCGGCTGGGCTTCGATATTTGAACATCGCACCGTAGATGTCGTCGGCTCGATACCGGATCTCCCGACTTGCCTTCGTCTCTGGCAAAGCAGCCCTATTGATACCGGAGAACGTCGCTTCAAGCCCGTGACGCGTGCGTCTGGCAGTTTGTCGGACACACCCGCGCGCAGGCGCTGCAGCCGATGCAAGCGCCTTCGTCATTCAGCACCATGACCTTTTTTTCGAGCTCATCGTCCTCCTCATCGAGATCGATGATTTGGCCAGCCTCGCTTAGCCCCTTCAGCGTCATGACCTCGCGGCCGCAAACCTTATAGCAGCGGCCGCAGCCGATGCACTTCTTGAGATCGATAGAAACCAGGTAATCCGGTTCCCAACTGCGGCCGTCGCGGGTCCTAAATGACATGGCTCGAGATCCGCTATGCTTTGTCTAGCGCTTGGAGATTTTGGCGCTTGCTTTCGAGCTCGCTGAAGGCAACGTGGGCCTTCTGCGCCACACTCAGGATCGAGCACCAGTTGACCGGCAGCTCCTCGGAGAGGTCGTGGAGGTCCATCTTGGCTTGGGTCGCCTTCGCCGACAGCTTCTTTATTTCCGCTTTCAGCGCTTCAACATCGTTCATGCTTGCCTCAATAATTCGCCACTTCCGGGAACTTACGGATCATCTCAACGCCACTGTTGACGAATTTGTCGCCTTGATCAGCGAGATCAGAGAAATGGTTGAAACCAAAGCGATGCACGTCGCGCAGCTGCTTGCTCACGACAACGAGCCGACCGCCGATCAACACGATCCGACCGAACCCTTCGTTGTGCATCTTCAGCATTGGCGAGATCATCACTCCGGTCGCCTTCTCGATCGAGAGCGCAACCGCGTTAAAGAACAGCTCCAGCCGCCATGTCGTCTTGGGGTCGGGATTGCCGACAATAGGCAGCGCACGGCGCTTGTGCTTGTCGAGGACGTAGGGTTCGAGCAAATCGAGATCCTTCTTGCCCTCCCAGGCACCGTGGGAGTCCTGGGCGCGCCAGATCTTGACGAGCTCTTTCAGAAATGGCCGCTCCGCTGCCGCGGCGGCTGGAGTGACTTCGGATGTATCTCCCATCCTCGTTCCTTCAGGTTTCGAAATCCACTGTACGTTCCGGGTCTTTGGCGAGCAGCTTCCGTAGCCAGGGCGGCGGCGAGCCCTTCAGCACGGTTTCGAGTTTGACGCAAAGTTCGTCGATGGGCTCTGGTTGCAGCACCTTCATCGGATGGATCTTGCTCGCGACGACTCGTGCAGCACCCGAGCCGCCGATCGCCGCAACATAGAGGATTGCGCAGTCCCTGATCGCCTCGATCTTGGGCGCTAGCTTATCCTCATTGCCGTCTTCCGTGAGGTCACCACCGAACTGGATCGCCTCAATAAACCGATGCCCCTCCGGGCCGACCTCGTAGATCGCGATGTTCTTGGCCCAGCCGAAGTGCGCATCGACATGCTTCAAGTCCTGAGTGGCAAATGCAACTTTCATCCGTGTTGTTTTCTCTCCCTGCTCAATGCAACCCAGGCGAATCGACCTGCAGGCCAGAGTTGGTGAATCGCCAGCTGTCAGGCGTCGGCCGATGGTTGATCTCTCGGTCGGTGATGATGAGATTGGCGATATCAAAGATCAGGTCGCGCGTGCCGCGATAACCAACGATTGTGAGGTGCGCAGCCCCAAGGCGATCGAACATGGGAAAGCCTACCCGGAAGAATGGAACATTGAGTCGCGAAGCCGCCTGGCGACCATGTGAATGGGACATCAAGAGGTCGCAGTCACGCGACTTGGCAAGCTCTTCAAGATCCTCCAGATCGCCGATCAGGACGTCCGCGGTCCTGACCCGCTGCAGCACCGGTGAGTTCGTCGTCGTCACCGCAGCAGTGACCTGCGCCCCCATCTCATGGAGCGAGCTGGAGAGATCAAATAACAAGTCCGGCTCGGCGCCGATCGCGAGCTTGCGGCCGCCGATATGGAAATGAGCATCCAGCATGGCGTCTGCCAGCTGTCCACGCTGCCGGCGATACTTCGAGGGTACTGACCGGCCGGTGATCTGGCTCAAGAACGCAATAAATTCGTCGTTTGGGATAAGGCCACAGAGCCGCTCGAATAGACGGAACGGCGCGCCTGTCCGCACCTGCATGGTCTCGGCCGCACCGCGCATTTGCGCGCCGATCGCGATCGTCCAGGCCACCTGCCCCATGGTCGCAATTTCGTCCACTCCAATCCCCCCGATCGTAGTCGGCGTGAATTCGTCGGGGATGTGGCCGTCCAGCGAACCTGCAAGGTCCGGCAGGAAGGAGGGCTTGAGACCGAAATCCTCAAAGATCGTGCGAAGCTCGTCGAGGTCGCCGGGCGTGAGGTGGCAACCAGGTAGCACGTTAACGCGGGACGCATCGCGCGGTCTCGCTGGATCGAACGGAGTCACAAGCACCTCGATCATCCGCGCCACCGTCTTGCCCCAGCCATCCTGAAAGGTATCCTTGAAATCCGGAGTCGAGACGTAGACAAGGGGGAGCTTTTCGAGCTGCGGGTGCTTCTGTCGGATCAGCCGGATGAAGGCTTCGACGTCATCGCCGTTGGTTTCGGTGACCCCAGTCGAATTGATGCCAATGATCTCGGGCGCGACGCGATTGTAGATGTTGAGGATTGCCTGTTCGAGATTCTCGTGGCCGCCGAGCACGGTCGCAACCTCGCTCATAGCAGTTGTCTGCATCGGCACGGCTTCATTGAAATGGCGCACGAACAGCGTCAGCCCAAAAGAGGCGCATCCTTGCGGGCCGTGCAAAAGCGGCATCGCGCCGCGCAACCCCATGAAGGCAAATGAGCCGCCGATCGGCTGGCTCATCTTGAGCGGATTGACCGAACAGGCTTTCTTCGAGGTAGTGACGATCGGCATGTCCCTACTCCGCCGCCTGCAGTGCCGCCGGCTGGAGATCGGAAGGAATGTCCTTGCAAGCAATGCAACGCCCGCTGGAACTGGTGAACGGCTTGGTGGGCTCGCCGAGCTTCGGGCCATGCGGCGCAATCGCGCTCTCACCCTCGCTGGCCTCAGCTTGATTGGAAAAACTTATCGTCCTGACGCTGTTCCTGCTCGGGTCCCGAACTGGATCCGCGGCTTGCGCATGCATCTGCGCAGCCGTCCTTGCCTGAAGATTCCGGTCGAACTCATCCCATGGCGCGGCTTGGCGGAGCTGATCCCATATCGGATTGTAGAGCGCCTTCTCGATCTCCTCCATGAGCTTGAGAATCCCGACATAGCCCATATAGGCGTGGCAGCGCTCCTGGTTGATATCGAGCCACGGCATCGCCGCCTTTAGTGCGACGAACTGCGACTTGCCGCCCGAGAGCATGATATCGGCTTTTGCGTCCTTGAGCATCTTGTAGATCTCGCGAGGCGACATGTCCTCGATCATATGGGCGTCCTGGCCCATTAATTCCTTGATACGTTCCTTGTCCTTCTTGGTCGATTTCTTCACGGACGTGCCGACGATCTCGAGCCCGGCCTCCTGCAAGGCGGCCACCATCGACCAGGATTTCACACCGCCGGTGATGAGAACAACCCTCTTGCCGGCAAAGCGCGGCTTGAAACGTTCAATCGCAGCCCAGGCCTTGGTCTCTTCGCGTGCGATCAGGGCTTGCGTGCGTTCCATCAGCTCAGCCGGCGCACCACTCTCGATCAGCATGCGCGCGATCTGGCGGAGTGAATCGCTGGTATCCTCAATACCGTAGAAGGAGCCTTCAAAAAACGGGATGCCGTAGCGCTGCCTCATCTTGCGTGCGACGTTGATCATTGCCCTTGAGCAAACCATCATCGCGGCTTTGGCTCGGTGCGAATAAGCGACCTCGCGATACTTGCCGTCCCCCGAGATGCACGACAGGATCCGAATTCCGAGCTCATCGAGCAGGGGCTTGACCTGCCAGAGCTCGCCGGACAGATTGTATTCGCCGATGATGTTGACATCATACGGCGTCGTGTAATCGGGCTCTCCGGTACCGATGACATGCTCCAGCAGTGCTTCGCCAGCAAGCTTGTTACCAAGATTCTTCGACCCGACAAATCCCGGTGAATTGATGGGAATGACCGGTTTGCCGAATTTGGCGGAGGCCGCCTTGCAGACCATATCGATGTCGTCCCCGATCATTGCGGGCACGCATGTCTGGTAGACGAAGATGGCCTGCGGGTCGTATTTCTCTGTGATCTCCTTGACTGCCCTGTACAGCCGCTTCTCGCCGCCGAAGACGATATCGGTCTCGCTCATGTCTGTGGTGAAGCTTCTGCGCCATAGATCGGAGCCGGAGGAGACCGAACCACGATTGTCCCAGGAATTGCCCTCACAGGCGATTGGACCATGCACAAGATGGGCGACATCGGTGAAGGGCTGCAGCGCGACTTTGGCGCCATCGAAGGCACATCCGCCCGCGGCGCCGCCCGGCTTGAGCTGCTTGGTGCAACCATTCCTGCGCTCGACGTTCGACTTTCTCGCGTTCCTGGCGCAGCCCGGTTCGTTAAAGACGTCCTGTATGGTCGTGGGAAGCGAAGTCATGGTGTCTCTCTCGGGGATGTCAACACACCGCAGACCACAAGGAGGGACGGCGGACAACCTGTGATCCCCGCCGCAGCGCCGCTGTTCCTGCGGGCGATGAGGCGGGGAGCTCGCCTTAGCGTATGATGTCGAAGCTGTAGTCTGTCTTGCCAACCGAGCTGGTCTTTCGATCGATCTCATCAAAGATCTTGTCGAGAATCTTGACCAGCACATTCATGCTCCCCTGATAGCCCCACACTGGATAACGATGGTGATGATGGCGATCGAAGATGGGAAAGCCGATGCGGATTAGCGGCGTTCCGGTGTCACGCTCGAGATACTTGCCGTAGGTGTTACCGATCAGGAAATCGACTGGCTCTGTGAACAGGAGCGAGCGCATGTGCCAGAGATCCTTGCCTGGGAAGGCGCGGCAGTTTTTACCGAAGGGCGAGCTCGCGAACAGCGCCTGCATCCTCTGCTCCCAGGCCTTACTCGCGTTCGTCGACAGCACGTGGGTCGGCTCAGCGCCGAGCTCCAGCAGGAATGCGGCCAAACCATAGCAGAGGTCTGGATCGCCGTAGATCGCGAACTTCTTGCCGTGAACATGCGCGCTAGAATCAGCCATTGCGTCTACCAGGCGCCCGCGCTCCTGCTCCAGCGCATTTGGAATTGCCTTGTTGGTGATACGTGACAGTGTCATCAGGAAATCGTCCGTGGCGCTGATGCCCAGCGGGTGATTGAAAGCGACGACCTCCTGATCGTGCCCTTTGATGAAGGACAACGTCTTCTCCGTGCAATATTGCTGCATGGAAATGGTTGCCTTGGCGTGGACTGCGTTCGCGGCATCCTTTAATGTAGTGCCTCCATCATACATGCGGAACTCGCCGTCCGTGGGGGTATCGAACACGTCACTGTTATCCGCGAGGATGGTGTAGCCGATGCCCATCAGCTCGAAGATACGCTTTATCTCACGGACATTTCCGACAGTGTAGCCGTCGAAGCCACCGATGAAGTTGATCGTGTTGTTCGCTTTGCGCTCGAGTTTTGGGGCCGTGCCGGCTTTGCCATCCCAGAAATGCTCGAGGATGCCCTTGAGCGTGTTGTCGTAGCCAGTAACGTGGCTGCCGACGAACGCAGGAGTGTGAGCGAATGGTACGTCGTAGTCCGCTGGGACTGAACCTTTTTCCTTTGATGTTTTGATGAAGGCATTGAGATCGTCGCCGATGACTTCCGCCATGCAGGTCGTGGCGACCGCGATCATCTTCGGCTTGTACATGCTATAGCTGTTGGCAAGCCCGTCCGTAAGATTGTTAAGCCCTCCGAACACGGCCGCGTCTTCCGTCATTGACGAGGAGACGCACGAGGTCGGCTCCTTGAAGTGCCGTGACAGATGGCTGCGATAATACGCGACGCAGCCCTGTGAGCCGTGGACGAACGGCAGTGTGCGCTCGAACCCGAGGGCGGCGAACACCGCACCCAGCGGCTGGCAAGCCTTCGCCGGATTAACGGTTAGCGCCTCGCGGGCGAAGTTCTTCTCGCGGTACTCGGACGTCTTGGACCATTCTTTGATGCGATCGACGTCGGCGGGATCATGCGGATTCTCAAATAGCGCCTTCTTCTTGGCCAGCATCTGCTGGTATTCGTCTCCCCGGAAAAGCTCGGAGTGGTCGAGTATGTGTTCGGCGTTCTGTGTCATCATAGCACTCTTTGGGTTCTTGCGTTCGTTCTCCTGCCCTTCCCCTCCTTTGCGGAAAGAAACGGCCCGGGGTCGGCTTCCTATTCCGCGGCCATGAGGCTCGGCTGCGGAGCGTCCTTCCAAGGTGCCGTGGTCTTCCCCCAGATCGGGGAGTTAATCGCCATGTCCATGTCGCGGGCGAAGATCGCGAAGCCGTCATAGCCGTGGTAAGGACCCGAGTAGTCCCAGGAATGCATTTGGCGGAACGGCACACCCATTTTTTGGAAGACGTATTTTTCCTTGATACCGGAGCCGACCAGGTCTGGCCGGATCTTTTCGACGAAGCGCTCGAATTCGTAGCCGGTGACATCGTCGTAGATCAGCGTGCCATCTTTGACGTAGTGCTGGGCGGTGCGTTGGTAGTCATCGTTATGCCCGAACTCATAGCCCGTGCCGACAACATTCATGCCGAGGTCCTCATAGGCGCCGATGACGTGGCGAGGACGTAAGCCGCCGACGAACAGCATTACCGTCTTGCCTTCAAGCCGCGGCCGGTATTTCGCGATCACAGCATCGACAAGCGGTTGATATTTCGCGATGACGCGTTCGGCGCCTTGCTTGATCTCGTCATCGAAGAAGCTCGCAATTTTTCGCAGCGACTCCGCGATTTTGGAAGGACCGAAGAAGTTGTACTCGCACCAGGGAATCCCGAATTTTTCCTCCATGTGCCGTGAGATGTAGTTCATCGAGCGATAGCAATGCAGTATGTTGAGCTTTGCCTTCGGCGTCGCCTCCAATTCAGCGAGAGATCCATCCCCGGACCACTGGGCGATGACGCGTAGGCCCATTTCTTCCAGCAGGATTCGTGACGACCATGCGTCGCCGCCGATGTTGTAGTCGCCGATGATCGCAACATCATATGGCGTCGGTTCAAATTTAGGGCTGGTCTCTGGGACGCTCTTGTCAAAGATCCAATCCCGAACGGCGTCGTTCGCGATGTGATGGCCGAGCGACTGCGACACGCCACGGAAGCCCTCGCACCGCACAGGCACGATGGTTTTGCCGCCATATTCCTTCGATTTTTCTCGGGAGACCGCCTCGATATCGTCACCGATCAAGCCAATCGGACATTCGGACTGAATGGTGATGCCCCTGTTGAGAGGAAATAGCTCCTGGAGCTCATCGATGAGTTTCGTGACCTTTTTATCGCCGCCGAACACGATGTCCTTCTCCTGAAAATCGGAGGTGAACTGCAGTGTCACGAACGTGTCGATGCCGGTCGTCCCGACGTAGTAGTTGCGCCGCGAGCCCCACGAGTACTGACCGCAGCCGACCGGACCGTGGCTGATGTGGATCATGTCCTTGATGGGTCCCCAGACCACGCCCTTGGAGCCCGCATAGGCGCAGCCGCGGATGGTCATCACGCCGGGAATGGACTTGATATTCGACTTGACGCCACAATCCGACTTCCCCGCCTCGTGAACACTGAGATGCTTGGCGCGCCTTTTGGCGGTCTTCTCGGGGTAGACCGTCAACACCTCATCGATTAGCTGCTTGTTGCGCGCCTTGATCTCTGCAACGCTTTGGGTAGGTGCTCGGCTCATACAGGTTTCCTTTTCGATTGTGGTCTCAACAAGAAGCGACGCTTTTGCGGTAGACCGACGGATTTTCCGATCCGGCGTTCAGGTAAGCGTGCAATCTGCGTGGGCGGTCCTACCGATCGCAACTTCGCGACGTTCATGCCGCAGCGGTAGCTCATCTCGGCTGAGCGGTTAGGAGCGCCATGTGTGACGCTGTCTATCGATGACCATGACGCTTCTCGGTGAAGTCATGCCTGCTCTCCAGCGGTTGGTCATATCGGCTTCTTTATTCACTCGCGCGCGATCACGGGGCATGTCCCTGTGCACGGGATGCAAAGGACTAACAGCCGCCTCCTGCGCAGGGGTCTGCAACGAGTGTGCCAGCGCCGGTCGAATAGAAAAAGCAACGTTTATAGAGCTAGATAGCTGCCGGATGCGGATTGTTATAAACCTGACCCTGTCTGCCACCGACAAGCGTAGCCGCAACGCCCTGTCTGAAACAAAACAATCGGTTACGCTCTCCACCAGCGGCGTGGCTGGAGTCTGGCCGCGCCGACGTCACTCCGATGCGCAGCCTTGCTTCGTACGCGCCGATCCAGCGATCGCAAACACCATCCGTTCGAAGCGGTTTCAGCGGGGTTAGATGTGCCCATCGTGCTCGCGATCCTACCCCGAGCAAGAATCGCATCGAGCGCTCCACCACCTGCTGCAGATGTCTCCACAAGAACCCAGTTGCCCAGCAGCAGTCCTCTTCCATTTCCGTGTGGTCTCTCGCTCCGGCGTTCTTTTATTTGATACTGTGGAGAGGCGCGCTCGGAGGGGCGAACAGCTGACGCCGTGGAGAGCACGTAAGCTGATCAATTCCCAAGCAGCGCGGCAGCTTAAACTCCGCAAACGGTCACCTTGGGCTTGCCCGGATTCGAATTTGCCGGCTACGACACAGGGCGCTTCCGCATCAAACAATCTGCAGGTTTTTGCGTTCGGCGTAGTTCGACGAAGGGGAAGATCGGATTCTGACGCGTCAGACAGTTTGAGCGGATTCACGGAAAGGCCGGCAGCTTCGCAAGTGTCGGCAGTCGAGATAGGGCAGGTCGAATGCGGACCACTGGTCGATTTATCCTTTCTCGTTCCAGGACAGGATCGATTCCTTACGCTTACCTCCGTTGCTTGGTATATCAATCGCCATTGAAACCAGTTTTGCTAACGCGCTCCGCCAGCATTTTTGCAGAACAGCATGCCGATGGTCCACTTGAACGGTATTTTTCTTGCCTAGGTAATTTATGGTAAAAAGGGCCAAGACCTCGGAGCGAAGTGCTCAGGTGCGGATTTCACGCATTGCAACGATTGTAAATTGGTGCATCACCACTGTTACGGGATAATAGCGCTTGGGTTCGTGGGACTTGCGCGCAAGGACATACCCATCACGGCGCTGTCGAATGCAAATCCTGAAATTATTCAGGTTGCCATTCTGAGGGTTTATATTTCGTGCTAGGCTTACGGGACGAGCATCGACACGAAAATCCAGGGTGGAAGCTATGCGGACGACCCACAGGGAGGACGTGTCCGGACCGGATCAATTGCTGCTCTCGCCTTTCTCGCGGTTGTTTCAGTCCTTTTGCGTCCTGAATGAGATGGAGGAGAAGTTCACGTTAGAACCGGCCATCGGGCGCGAGCGATCCCGAAAGCCCAGGGGTCGGCGGCGGCGTTCTTCAAGATGATCAGCTTCGGCTTCCGTGACGGACCCTGTTCGTCGATGCCGCGCTTCGCGAGGAGTATGAACGGCTCCACTTCGAAAATCGACGCCGCCAAAGATCGGTTACTTGCCGCATTGAAGCTCGAGGGAGGGACGAAGAAAGTATCGCCCAATCGCTCACCTTGAACATCACCGAGCACCGGCAGTTCGGGATCGGACTCATCGCTGCCATCGTCGCGCTTTCCGCTTTGATCAGCATGTCCGCTGGGCTGGTTGGACTGATCCCACTTGGTACCTTCTCCCAACCATCACCGCCTTCTAGGTTCGGCATCACTACGCCTGGGGCCATCCTGAACGTCGTCATTCGCATGACCGCGCTCAGCTAAATTGATTCTCCGTGTCAGTGCCGATTGTCCTCGAAATCAGCATTGGACGCCATGTCACGGCATTCGGTACTTGGGCTGGCGAAGACTCCAGCCGGGATCCCGCTCTAACGATGTCTGCCCTCTGGATGGAAGATGCCCGTCGAGCAAGCGGAGATCATCTCCTCCGAATCGATCGCTCTGCCTCGCGCACCTTTCGCTTCTGTAGGGACGAGTTGGCTGCTGCACTAAGCCGCCGCGCCGGTTCACGACCTAGCGTTCGACCCGTTGATCTTCCCTTTTGAGCTTCTCGCGCTCCTGCTGAAGCGCTTCGGTCTCTCGGGCGACTTCGCGTCCTTCCCAGTTGGTCCTGGAAATGCTGGCGGGTCTCGGCGAGAACAGCGGGGGCGAAGGATTCAGTCAGCCGAATCTCGATTGCAGATCGGGCACTGCAGGGTGAGTTCATGAGCGCTTTTGCCGCCGTCGGGTTAGATGTCATGAACCCTCCGTTTCGGCAGCTCTTAGGCCCGAATAAACGTGATCCGGCCCCCTTCGCCACGCTTCCGATGTGGCTTTACCTTTATTTCGACGTCCTGATCGAACGCCGCCAGCATGCGCAGCAGCTTTCCACGGAAACCAACTTGAACTGCCCTCGAAGCAGCTTGGAGATGTTGGGCTGCTTCACGCCGACGAGCTTCGCGGCTTCGGTCTTGAGTGATCTCCCGCTCCGCCATCAACCGCTTCAGTTGAACAATGAGGGCTGCCTTGAGTTGGTACTCGTCGGCGTTCGGGAGGCGGTTGGCCGGCAACTTCTTCTTCGTGCTCATGATCGAGCTGCGTTTATTCCGTGTTGATCGTTCCGTGTCGCGCAGGCGCTGCCATGCGAGGCCAGATCGTCCCATATGCGGATCGGCGGCCAAAAGAGCTGCTGATCGGACCGCGTGAAGGTCAATTTGAACGCTCTACCGCGCTCGAGTGTCTTCGGAGTTTTGGCTTAACCTGTTGCGGGTGTGCTCGTCTTGGGGAACCGCATATACAGGCCGGGGAGCACATATATGTGTGCTTAAGAGTATGGAGCCTGCGGAATTCAGCGTAAGACACGCGTCACTTCCATAGAAGAGATTCTGGCCAATCTGTGAACTCCAACTCGAAGCTACGTAGGCCGGTGGGTTTTGTCGTGAATTTAAGGGTCTTCCCTGAAAGCTCGGCCAATGAACCAGATGCGAATGTGAAAACTGTCGTGCCGGAAGTTGCGACCCCAATGTCTTGCTCGCCTTCCATGCTAGAGAAGTCGGTCGCCTCGGAGAGTTGCCCAAGTGCAACTCCCTCCAGCGCGTGGTGAAATTCCATGGAGGCCAAGTATGTCCTTTTGTCAGCAGCCCACTCGCTGACTGACACTGCTGTGATCCCCGCGTCGGTCAAGAGACCACCTGCGATCCGGCAGCCATATTGAACGGTGAGAATAACCCGCTCATTCCGAACTCCGGCCGGCTCTCGATCGGCGGCAGTGATCGTGCACGCGTACCGCCTAGTTTCCGCAACCGCCCCCATGCCTAGCCCGATCCACTCGAGAGCGGAACATAGTACAAAAGCGAGAGCGGGTCTTATCATTCGACTGCACCTGATCTGAAATATCGTTCCCTGCTCTGTACAATCTGACGCTACGGGCGATTCAAGCTCCTTCGATCGCTCTGCCGGATCAACGTTACTCAGGTGACTGCGGTGTCGCAGAAGCGAGGCGAGCGGTATCCCCCGGCAGTGCCCTTGGATGGGGCCGGAACGATTTCATTATCGGTGCGCAGCGGGCAGCACGTCGGTGAACCAAGGCTATGGGCCGAGCTTTTCAGGTCGGCGGCGGCCATGAGGGGCGCGACGGCCCGCGGCGCCGGAGCGCTACATTCCTGACCCAGGCGCAGGCGCTCTGTGAGCGGACGCTATTTAACGCGGAATGCTCCCGCGGCACAGGTCCTGAAATTTTGCTTCACAATCTCAATGTAAAAGGAAATGTGGCCGAGACGAGCCGTTCAAAGGCAGACTGCCGCTCAAGCAGACGCTCTTCGAGCATCTTACGCTGGAGATCATCTAGCTCGCTTTGAAGCCTTCTGCGACAACGCCAAATGTCATTCCGTACAGATCTGATCTCATTCAAGCGCTCGTCAATCGAAGCCATCACGGATACCGTATCCAACTTAAACCAGCCATGGACGAGTGCTCAATCGGTCCTTCCTCGCTAACACGCCGATAGATCTCAGGACTTGGGCCATCCGCGGACATGATGTCACGATCTCCTCCCAACGTGTCCTCTTGTATCGGCGTCTTTCAACGCAAGAGCACGAAGTAGCGGTTGCTCCTGCAGAAGTTCAGCTTATTTCGCCCTCACCACCCCGCAGGATTTCAAAAGCTAGCAGCAGCCCGTGAGTGGGCCGACTAGGTAATCCAACCAACACCCGCCGGATCAGGGGTCAGGCCGGCCCCTGTCGAATTGGAGTAGCGATTAATCGGACGGTCGCACCGTCAAACTCTGGGCAGCCGCGCCTTTCAGACTTGAGCACGGCAATTGCCATGCCAGCGAACCTCAGGTGGAATTGAAACAAGCCATGTTCGGTTCTGAGGCTCGTCCTTACAAACGAGCCGGGCTTCGTGGTGACGGCGCGCCAGAGCGGCCTGGATATAAGTCGGAGAGGCTTCAGTCGGCTGGGCTCGGCGAAATCGTGAACGATGCGCACCGCCGGGCGCCTCTCAGTGTCTCGCCCAGCTGCGTAGGTCTTGTTACCGCCGTTCCCGCGTGCGGCCGGCAAGCTAGCAAGCGAACCTCACCACAATAGTATCTACGATCACCTCTAGCCGGGCCTGGCGCTTGTGGCATCTGTGACACTGAATGTAGTGATCACACCAAGACGTCAGACTTTGTTTGTTCGTCCGGACCCGTTCTACAACTAAATCAGCAACTTGCATCTCGGACGCAACTGGCATCGCAGTTGCTAATTGTCCAATGACACCGTGAGCGCTGAGCCCGGCCACCGGAGTAAGACGGATACATCAATTTTGCGGGAGGGTATTGGCCAACCAATCGCTTGATGGAGCACCGATGCGGCCACCGGACAGCTTACTGCTTGCGGCACACTTGTTGTTGTCAGATGGACCATCACGCCGAACGTTGAGGCGCTAGGCTGATCAACCAACAGAAAGGCCGCGATCTAAGCTCAAAGCGAACTCGCGAATCACGTAAGCCCCTCAAGCCCGTGCGTGAACGCCGGCGGCCAGCTGCAAAGTCGCACATTTTGATGCAGCCTCGCTTCAGATGATCCGCTGCATGCTGCGCCGGACCGTCGAGGAACGGGTGGCATCGCTTTCGACGGTTTCCTTGCTTAACAATCAGAACTAATGAGGCGGTGTATGAACACGTCAATCTCGGAGCTTCGCCTTGTCGCTGAAGCATCTATTTTAGCTATTGGGCTGCTGATGTCGTCAGGAGCTAACGCCGACGATGATCTGATGAGAAACGCCAAGCAGATCTTCCATCCAATACCCTCGGCCATTCCTGCAGTAAAAGACAATCCAGTGACGCATGGAAAGGTCGAGCTTGGCAAGATGCTGTTCTTCGATCCGCGGCTATCGGCGAGCGGAATCATTAGCTGCAATACGTGCCACAATCTCGGCACCGGCGGAGTCGATGCCGGTCCGACCTCCGTTGGTCACGGCTGGAAGGTCGGCCTGCGCCGGGCCCCAACTGTCTACAACGCAGTGTTCAATGCGGCGCAATTTTGGGACGGACGCGCCGCGGACCTCAAGGCGCAAGCCACCGGCCCTGTGCAGGCGAGTGCCGAAATGAATGCGACTCCAGATCATGTGCTCGGTATCTTGAACTCAATGCCCGGCTACGTCGTCTTGTTCAAGAACGCTTTTCCGAACGAAGCGAGACCGGTCACCTTTGACAATTTTGCGAAGGCGATCGAGGCTTTTGAAGCGACTCTCATTACACCTGCGGCTCCATTCGATCAGTATCTGGAGGGCAATACACGTGCTCTCGATGATCAGCAGAAGTCAGGGTTGGCACTGTTTATGGCGAAGGGATGTTCCTCTTGCCACAATGGAATCAATCTCGGTGGACAGGCCTACTTCCCGTTCGGCGTGATGAAAAAGCCGGACGCAAGCGTGCTTCCGGACGCCGATAAGGGCCGATTCGCGGTTACCAGGGCGGCTGGCGACGAATATGTCTTCCGCGCGGCGCCATTGCGGAACGTCGCGTTGCGAGCCCCTTACTTCCATTCGGGCCAGGTTTGGAGCCTGAAGCAAGCTGTTGCCCTAATGAGTGACATCCAGCTCGGCGCCAAGCTTAGCGATAGGGAGGAAAACGACATCGTCGCATTTCTGAATTCGCTGACCGGTCGGCTGCCTAGGATCGAATATCCGGTACTACCAACGCGTACCAACACGACACCAAAGCCTTCAATAGACAGATAGCCTTAGCAGCACCGGCGTCATTCCCTGATGAAGAGCAACAGAGGCGACGCAAGAAACCGGCCTCCCCGCAATGACGTCTAAATGAATGATGCTGTGCTGTCACTCATCACCACGCATACATAAAAATGCCCGGCCTCGAGGGGAGGCCGGGCAGAAGTCACGCAGGAGCGACGCTGCTTTCCGCATCGCACCAGCTTTCGTCGGTAGGGAGGACTACCGGCGACCGATTTACGGCGAGGGCACTCGCCGTCAAAACAAGAAGCGGATATCGCTCCGCGCAACTTAGCGAGCCGCTTGCTTTCCGCTTCTGTCGGAAAGTTCAAGACTTGCCACCACTTGCCAGCTGTCCGGTTGGCAAGGGGAGCCTTGATGGAGCTGGGATCCATCGCGCAGGCGGTTTGGCCGCCGTGTCCTGAAACTCAAGCGTCAGTTTGCTGTCACGCGGGAGCATCGCCCCCAACGCCAGCAAATCTTCCCGAAGCCCGCGCCAACGCGCCAACGCGCCAATTACGTATGAAATTCCGGAAGGGCGGTAAAATAGATTGTTGTGATGGGACGCATCCACGCGATGGATAAATGAAGCGATAGGACCGTGGTTCGCGTCGAGCGTAAGTGACTTGGAATATGTCACCGGTAAGGCCGGCATGCTGTCGTCCGCCGGATTCGAGCTTGTCGCCGGCTGTGTGGGATCACCTCCGCCGAAGCAGACCGGCAGTCGCAAGCGCTGGAAGCTTTGGGAGTTCGCAAGATATCGCGACCTCCCAACGCGCGTGGATCTTATTCACAAATACGTTGGCGACACGCTGCGTACGATCATGCCTCACTCCGCAACTCGCGTGCGGCGGCCACCATATTGACGAGCGCGGGACGCACCTCCTCCCACCTTCGAGTTTTCAGTCCGCAGTCGGGATTGATCCAGAGCTGCCGATCGGAAACCCGCTGCCGCGCCAACACAATCAGCTGCTTGATCTCAGCTGCTGCGGGAATGCGCGGTGAATGAATGTCATAGACGCCCGGCCCGATCTCATTAGGATATTTGTAGTTCTTGAAAGCGTCGAGCAATTCCATTCTAGAACGGGAAGCCTCGATTGAAATGACGTCGGCATCCATAGCTGCGATCGCATCGATGATTTCGTTGAACTCGGAATAGCACATGTGCGTATGGATCTGAGTTCCGTCAGCGACAGCGGAGGAGCAAACGCGGAAACTGTCCACTGCCCAATCGAGATAGTCCTCCCACTGCGATTTGCGCAGCGGCAATCCCTCCCGCAACGCAGCCTCGTCGATCTGGATCATGGTCGCTCCAGCTGCCTCAAGGTCGATGACCTCGTCTCGGATCGCGAGAGCGATCTGTCGGCATGTCTCGCTCCGCGGGATGTCGTCACGGACAAACGACCAGTTCAGGATCGTCACTGGTCCGGTCAGCATAGCCTTGACGGGTTTTTTGGTCAGAGACTGCGCATGTCGCCACCATTTAACGGTCATGGGCTTCGGGCGGGAGACATCTCCAAACAGGATAGGAGGACGAACGCACCGCGAGCCATAAGACTGAACCCAGCCGTGCTTGGTAAACGCGAAACCCAACAGCTGCTCGCCAAAGTATTGAACCATGTCATTGCGCTCGAACTCACCGTGTACGAGCACGTCCAGGCCGATATCTTCCTGCCAATGCACGGTATGGGCTGTCTCCGCTTTCAGAAGCTGCTCGTACTGCGTGTCATTCAGCGCTCCCCGCGCATGAGCTGCACGCGCATTGCGGACGTCCGCCGTTTGCGGGAAGGATCCGATGGTTGTGGTTGGAAACATCGGCAATGCGAAGGCGACGCGCTGGACGTCGGCGCGCTGGGCGAACGCACTGCGACGGCGACGCATGCTATCGTCGATCGCGGCCATTCGTCCGGCGACGTTCGCACTATGGATCTTCGGCGATGTTTCGCGGGTGACGGATGCATCCTCTGAGAGGGCGAGTTCATCCGCCACGTCGGCAGCCTGGCCGGCCAGCGCTTTGCCCAATATCGAAAGTTCCTTGATCTTCTGCACTGAGAACGCCAGCCACGTCTTCAGATTGGGATCGAGATCGGTCTCTAGCTCAATGTCGGTGGGAACATGAAGTAGCGAGCAGGAGGGAGCAATCTGAACACGGTCCCTGCCCAGTTTTTTGACCATAGGAGCGAGCTGGTCGAGCAGCGCGGGCAGATTGGAGCGCCACACGTTGCGACCATCAACGACGCCTAGCGAGACCACGAGATCTCCACGGGCTCTGGCGACAATCGCGTCCAACTGGCCGGGTGCCCGAACCAAGTCGACATGGAGTCCGGCAACGGGCAAAGCCAAGACTGTCTCAAGATTGTCGCCGACACCTCCAAAATACGTGGCCAGCATGATTTTTAGGGGCGGTACGGCGTTAACGAAATGAGCATAGGCCCGGCGGACAGCCGCCCGAGATCCTTCGTCGACGTCCATCACTAGGCATGGCTCGTCGAGCTGAACCCATTCAGCGCCGCGCGAGGCTAGTTCGCGGAGAACATCGACATAGACGGGGAGGAGCCGATCAAGCAGCGAGAGCGGATTGAATGCGGGATCTACGCTTTTGCCGAGCTTCAGGAAAGTGACTGGGCCCACTAGGACGGGCCGCGTCTGATAGCCGAGGCTTCTTGCCTCCTCATATTCCTCGATCGGCTTCCGAGAGGCAAACTTAAAGATCTGATCCTGGTGAAATTCCGGCACCATGTAGTGGTAGTTCGTATCGAACCACTTCGTCATCTCCTGTGCGGCTACGCCGGGCCCATGCTGAGCGTGGCCACCGTCCTGAGCGCCACGCGCCATGGTGAAGTAGGTTTTGAGCGACACAGGACCTTCGGTCCAGCCATAAACGTCGGGAATGGCGCCGACCATCAGGCTGGTATCGAGTACATGATCGTAGAGCGAGAAGTCATTCGAAGGAATGACGGTCGCACCGCGGGATTTCTGCCGTGCCCAATTAGCGGCACGAAGTCCACTCCCCGCCTCGAGGAGCTCGGCTTCGCCGGACTTTCCCGCCCAGTAGCTCTCGAGCGCGAATTTGAGTTCGCGTCGTGGGCCGATGCGTGACGTCCCCAGTGTGGCAACGGGAAGCGAAAGGATTGACATAGCCTAGACCCCATGTTGGGGCAAAGGCCATGGCGGACGCAGACAGCGAACATCGCGTGAGCGACAACTGCTTGGCGCACACCGGGACGCCCCGCCCGTGGACGATATCTTGTCGAGGCAGGTCTACTGGCTCACAGGTCGTCGCTGCTGTCCGGCCTTCCCGAAGCCGCATGGCTTCAGTGACTTCGTTGGACAGCGGCTCGCCGCTTACAGTTGCGGGGGCAGCGCCGGCATTGCACCGGCTTCCCTCTTAGCTCCGGATCAAACGAAATCCGGAGACCGCGACGGCTTGAATTATGCGCACGAGGATCGATGCGTCAACCTACCGATTCTCGCTGCGATATTGCCCAAGCGATTACGAGCGCACTAGGCGGGTACGACGGTCTTGCTCGCGGCCTAGTGAACACGCCCGGATCTGTGGAGGCTCCGCTTGTGAAATGCATTCGCTCCCCGCTCGCGTAACGGTTGAGCTCCACCACCGGAACGAACCCGGGCCGCTTTCGGTATCTGTGTGATCGCGAGGAGGCGACCTTTTCCGTCAGCAGCTTTTCGAACCTGCGCGTCAGGAAGGTGCGATCATCCTCAGCCGGCATCCGTTTGGTCACAGCCCACGAGGGCTCCCTAGAAATTTCGAAAGCCGGATTGCTCCAGGACCGCACGGATGATCAGGTCGGCTCCATGGGTGTTCGGCGAGCCCGCGACCAGGCACGAGGTCGTCCGCCTCCGTGAGGTTGGCCAAGATGATCTTCTCGGTGCACTAGGTGTTCACGTGCTGAGCGACTTTTGCGCCGGCTTCGATGCGTCCGTGGCCGCTCGACGCCGGTCTGCCTCGCCTCGACTCGCGGCCAGCGACGATAGGCCTTAACGCGGCCACGGAGCATCGAGGGCCTTGTCCTTGTTCGTGACAAATTCGACGGTGTCCTCCGAGAGAGCCCTTTGAGGGGGTCCTCGGAGTCGCTCAGCGTCTTAAGCTCATAACGATGTTAATCGACCTCGATGCGCCCCATGCGGTCGTGGTCTCCTCAAGGTCCCACATCTACAACTTCGTTCGCGAAATCGAGCGATGAGGCCTTGGTCGCGGGCTGCCTATCCTGTCTTGGACGGGACACAGGTGTCAGGGACCGGACAGACCACCGCGCATTGCGGCGTGTCGCAATGGCCCTCGCACTCCGTACATTTTTTGGCATCGATAACGTAAATGTCGCGCTTCAGACTGATCGCCGCGTTGGGACACTCGAACTCACATGCGCCACAAACGGTGCATTGCGAAGCGACGATCTTGTAAGCCATGCGTTCCGACTCCTTAGGCGAGCGATGCCATGGGCGATCCCTTTCAAATGCCGTGCCAAACGCAGACGCGCTCAATGTTGGGCAATTTGCCCAATTCGGCTGTCCCCGGTCTGAGACCATGTTGCGTCGGCGACAGCAACAGGTCGCTTCAATTTCAGGCTACGAGCCACCGGGCCCTCTTGCGAGAGTCAGTCGCGACTTGACGCTGGAAGCGTCCGTCGGTTTGTTTGGCACGTCAGCGCGGGGGCAAGCGAGGCTGACGCTTCCTCCACCGGCGGCGACAAAAACCCGCGAACGGACGCAGGTCTACGTCGGATCTCGGCAAACCTCCGGTCACACACCCCGACTGGAGGTTTGTGCAAGCCTCGCTCATGGCTGCAACGCTAGCTGCGCGGAGGACTCGCTGGAGGCTTGCCAAAACGGGCTTGTGGTATAACAAGCTTCGGAGGGAAATGAAGTGGCGGCGGGACGAGCGACACTGGCCTTGCAGACCGACTGAATTGCACTCAGCCTCATGCCTGGTGCCGAGTAGGCATGGCGGTGCTCGCGAGCGTCGCTTGGCCGCACTCAGCCACTCGCAACTATTTTGGACGAGCTGGAGCAGGGTTGAAAGATGACTGTGCAAATTGCTTCAGTGGCATGGCTTTTCCGAACAGATGGCCCTGCGCAAGGTCGAAGCCGAGTTCGGCCACAGCGATTAGGTCAGCCTGGCTCTCCACACCTTCGGCGACGGTGCGCACATTGTACTCTTTGGCTAGATCGACGATATGGCGGCACACCGTTCGCTTGAGGGGCCCATTCGCGCAGCCGCCGACGAACTGACGATCTACTTTCAATTTCATGAACGGGAATTTTGTCATCCCCATCAGCTGCGGCCAATTGGCACCGACATTGTCGATTGCAAGGCCAATGTTGTGAAAGCGAACCTCACGCGCAACCTCGACCAGGAGATCTAGGTTCTGGATCGCTTCCACGCTCTCGATTTCAATCGTCAAACCGCCGAAAGCTGCGTGCGACGGCATGCGCCGACAGAGATCGCGTACCGCCTGCGGGTCAATCAGGAATGCTGCCGGGAGATTGATGGAGAGATCGATCGAAGTTTGCTGCTCCAGAAGATACTGCCAATCCTTGATCGCGCGGTCGATCACGAACTGCGACAAGTTCCTAAAATGAGGATCGTGAGATTCCGGGATGAAATAGGCCGGTGGAACAACGCCCCAGGTCGGGTGTCGCATTCGAAGATGAGCCTCGGCGCCGCGGCGGCTAAGGGTACACGCGTCAAACTTCGGCTCATACCAGAGCTCAAGCCAGCCAGCGTGTAAGGCTTCTCCGACATGGACCGCGGGACGGGGCGCCGGCTCTCTTGGCAAGAGCATGCCGATCCGATCGCGCAACGTCTCGGCTGCAAACGGCGCCCTGAGCGGCGGCAGCATAGCAAGTCCATATTCACTACCGACCTGCTGCACTGCCGCCATGATGATCGACTCGCGCGCTCCGAACGCCAGCACTCGGCCTGCAAATTCTTCGCGTACCAGTATCTCGAGCAATCGTCCAGGCTCGATGCGGTCCGAGCCAATGCCGAGCAGGATCAGATCAGGGAACTCCGTGCGGAGTACGTGCGGCAACTCGTCAGCAGTCCTGCATTCGCTGATAACAAATCCCATATCCTCCAGCACATCCCGTAGAAAGGCGCGCAGATGCCGCTTACCGACGGCCAGGCACGCCCGCGGCCGCACCTTACGTTGCCCGAAGATTACAGGTTTCCCTCCCACCAGTTCGGCCTGCCCATGTTCCATCGCAACCACTCCTGTTCCGTGACGGTGCCTTAAACGAGGAGCGAAGGTCCAAACAAGCTGTGCTTCCCGATATCTTTCGATTGTTCGAGATAAGCTTAAGATAGTGCATTGGTGTGCAAAATCTTTCGCGATCTTGCTCAGACGATTTTATCGGACGCACGCGTATGATACCTGTCGCGCTTCGCGCAAGTACGAGTGACGCACGCGAGGTGGGAATCTGTCCTTCGGACGCACCGAGCTGACGCTCTATGGCGCTGCGATCATCGTGGCGCACGATTTATTGAAGCGAGTAGTTCGTGAGCGAGATCGGCAATCACTCTTACGAATGTTTGATCGGCATGACCGGCGTGTGCCGTGATATGTTTTCCAATCGAAGGCAGTCCATCATGAGTTCGCAGCTGCTCAAGCCGCAGTCGATTCAGAGAACGGCAATGGCTTGCAATTACCTCAGCTCTGTTGCCTATAGCGAGTGTGGACGTGCTGCTTCCTACCGAGCCTGATAGTTGCTCTCAATTGCGTTTTCTGTATCCTCCTGAGCATGAATTTCCCCCAGAGGGCCAGGTCGGGTGTTCGTGTTGGTGCTGAAGGGCAAGGCACGTCCAGCGCGGGCACGGCTTTGCGCAAGAGCGTGCCAGGAGATGAGAACGCGGTCGCAAAAGCGGTCGAAGAGCTACTTTCCGAGTTAGGTGGCCCCGGACCGGAGTTCAGCCTTCAAGGCGCGAAGCAGGCGGCCTTGCGCCTGATTCAGTATCCCGAACAGGGCTTCATTTTTGTCGTCGAGGAACAAGGCACCGGGCAGATTGTAGGGGTAGCTAGCATCTCGGCCGTACAGGCCGTGAGAGCAGCCGGAGCGTACGGCGTGCTTCAGGAGCTATGGATTTCTCGTGACTTCCGGAGCTCTGACTGCGGTCGGCATCTGCTCGAGGCGGTAGATTCGGAGGCGAAGCGACGCGGCTGGCAGATGATTGAGGTTGCGTTGCCTCCGGATGGTTATCCGGCCCTAGAACGGGTACGCCACTTCTACGAGGAGAGGGGATATCGGGTTGGAGGATTGCGCGCGCGCAAGAGGCTCTGACAGTAGTACGACCTCTGCGCCACACACTTAAAGCGCTCTGGGCTAGCGTGCTATCGGTAAAGTCCTTCAAGCAGTAAATCCTCGGCTTGTTGCTTCTCAAAACGAACGCTTCACGCGTGCGTCGCGGCCAAGCATGATCGAGAACCTTGACGCTGATGCGGTGCTGACTCCCACCGCGAGCGGTTACCTCTTCGGCCTTCTTGGCGAGAACGTTCGAAAATGTCGGTGATCAATCATTCTGCGTTGTGGGAAGCGATACCGCGACCCGCCCGACCAAAAGGCGACAGGTCGGCGGCGGCCCGTTCCGGGCGGAGCCCGACCCAGCATTACGAATCCTTCTTTTGCGCTTCCCATGCAGTGCGATTTACCGGCTCTGGTTTGAGATCACCGCACACAAACGCCATCCATTCGTCACCAATTACATTCTCTCGGCGACTGGCTAACCAGTCGTCTACCACACTCATTCCTGCAGCTTGGTGCGGCGGACCGGCGCGTGAAAAGATTCCGCACCACCTTGCCACTCCTGCTGGCGAATTTTGAGGAAGGTGAGCGAGATCAGCCATCACACTGATCCGGTAGAAGATTCCGTAATGAGCAATGCGCCGAGTGCCGCGTCCAATACGACATTCGTGCAGCTTCCACCCTGCGCAGGACTGGATGCAAGCGGACCGCTTTCGCTGTTTGGCCCCACCGAAGACGTGGCCGAGGGAATCATGCGCGACAAAGAGCCGCCCTTTTTGATCGACCGTCAGTCCGTCAGGACCGCTCGTCGCGAAGAACCAGCTGAATCGTCCGACTTTCCCCACGCCATCACGCATCAGCGGTACGCGCCAGATGCAATTGTCGCGCGTCATTGCAACGAACATTACGGTCTCGTCCGGACTGAGCACCAGGCCAGTCGGGCCCGGGCCATTAGAAATCAAGCAGTCGATCCGGCCGTCAGGGCACAGTCGAAATGCCCGGCCGGTCCGATCGTGCAATCCAGTCTGGCCCTGATCGGTGAAATAGATGTCGCGTTTGGTCGCGATATGCAGGTCGTTGCAGCCTCTGAAGGACTCGGAATTGCGGTGGCCCAGCAACGGCCGGATGGTCCCTCTCTGTCGATCGAGCTCCAGGAGACCGTTGATATAGTCGGACACGAGCACCCGGCCGTCCGGAGCAACCTTCAGACGTTCGGCCAGCCGTCGTATTCGATGATCAAAGACCAGACGCCCTCCGGTGAAATCCGGAAATGCGGCCGAAGGGGATCTCGACGACATAGAGATTCCCGGACTGGTCGAACGACGGTCCCTCGATGAAACAATCTACTGGATATGCCCCGCGGTTCGCGTCTGCCCATTCCGAAGAAACACCCGGGCGACGAAACTCCGCCGGCATCGACGAGAACACGCTGGTCTCCATCAGCTTGGGCGGGTTTTCGAGATGCTTATGATGCGCCTTCCAGCCTGCGACGCGGCTGGCCCTCGTATTTGTAGCCGAACTGCTTGGGCATTGGGCCCTTGTTGCGATCGTTGCGCCCAGTTTGCTCCCAGGCGTGAGCCAGGATTCCGACCGCGCGCGACAAGCAGAAGATCCCCCGCGCGAGCGGAGAGGCGAAGCCCAGTTCGCCGTAAATGACCGCCGTCGCGCCATCGATGTTCATCGGAATGAGCTTGCTCTTGCGCTGTTGCATCACCCGCTCGATCGCGCGAGCGGCCTTGGCATAATCGCCGCCGACACTGCCCTCGTCAGCTGCGGCATCCACCAGCGCCAATAGCGGGGCCGCGCGCGGGTCGACTGGATGAAACCGGTGGCCGAAGCCCGGCAGATATTTGCTGCGGGTTGCGGTGAAATGGTCGATTGCAGCGCCAGCGGCCTGCTCGATCTCTCGCCCTTGGCGCCGTCGCAGCACATCCTCGTAGAGTTCGATAGCCTGCTCCCCTGCTCCGCCATGCACGTCATCGAGCGTGTTGATTGCCGAGGCCATTGCGCCATTCAGGGGCAGGCCGCAGCTCACCGCCATTTGGGCAATTGCAATGGAGGGCGCGTGCGGACCGTGGTCAACGGATCCAACCAGCGCAGCTTGCAGCAGCTGCTCCTGTGCTGGCGTCGGCAGATTGCCACGCAACATCAGCCAGATCATGGCGGGAAAGGAAACGCGGCCTATCAAATCTTCAATTGGATAACCCCGATAGGCGATGCGACCTGGCGCGATATCGCAAATGGAGGTTCGCCACCAACTGGCCGCTTGCTGTCTCAGTTCTTCTTCGCTCATTTCCAGTTCCGTCCTTTCAACCTGCCGATTGCCAACCGACGCAAGCCGTCGGATGTCATGATATCGGTCCGTCCGTGGCTACGCGGACGGGCAGGAAATCAGCCTCTCCTTGCTTTGGCGTCCCGACGGCTCGGCTTGAGACCAGTTGCTCAACCTCCGCATACGAATAGCCGAGCCGCTGCAGCCATCGCTCAGTGTCTGCTCCGAGCGTCGCAGGTGGTGAAGGCACCGAAAACTCCTCATCCAGCCGGAACCCCGGCCGCGTGATTCGTAACGGCTGCGCACCGTCTTGTTCTGGCGCCAAAGTCTCGACGAATCCGCGCTCAAGGACCTGTGGCTGCTGCAACACTTGCGAGACCGTCAGCACACGGCCGGCAGGGACACCAGCCAGATTCATTTGGGCCTCCCATTCCTCAGCGGGCTTGCAACTCAATGCCTTGTTCAACTCCGCGCTCAGCGCAGCGCGGTTGACCTTGCGCATCTCGCGTCCAGCAAAGCGTGGATCCGCCTTCAGGTCCGGTCGGTCGATCAGGTCGCATAGGGCTTGGTACTGCTTGTGCTCGTTGGCGGAAATGTTCAGCGGGCCCGTCGCGGTGCGAAACGTGCCGGAGGGAGCCGCGGTAAAGTTCTCGTTGCCGATGGGCTGCGGCTCGACCCCGGCGTTCAGGTGGTTGGAGACGACCCATCCCATCGCCGCAACGGTGGCCTCGAGCAGGGACACGTCGATGAACCGACCCCGTTGCCTATGCCGCTGGTCGACCAGAGCCGCGGCGATGGCAAACGCAGCAGTCAGTCCCGCAATCGTGTCCGAGATCGGAAAGCCCGTGCGCAGGGGAGCCGAGGTTATATCGCCGGTGACGCTCATCGCTCCGGAAAGACCCTGGACGATCTGGTCATAGGCCGGACGGGCGGACCACGGTCCGCTCTGCCCAAAGCCGGAGATCGCGCAGTAGACCAGACGCGGGTTCAGCCTGACAAGCACATCAAAGCCGAGGCCAAGGCGTTCCATCACCTTCGGCCGGAAGTTTTCGAGCACCACGTCGGCTTCCTTGACCAGTCGCAAGAACACCTCGCGGCCCGCTTCCGATTTCAGGTCCAGTGCAATCGATTGCTTGCCGGCGTTCACGGCGACAAACGAGAGTCCCTGCAGGCGCTCCGCTCTTTGCGGATCCGCGCCGAGGCGCCGCGCCAGGTCGCCGCCGTTCGGATTTTCCACCTTAATGACCTCCGCGCCAAGGCGCGCAAGATGGTAACCGCAGAACGGACCCGCCAACACGTTTGACAGGTCGAGAACGCGGATACCGGTTAGCGGCAGAGACATCTGAAGAGCCTTCTTGTAGGTGATCCGATAGCGAGCGCTTAGTACGCAACTCATTTCAGTTGCTGCGCAGCACGTTCCGCGAATCGATTCGTGAAGGTCTTGATGAGGTCGATCTTTGCGGCTGCGATCTTCGGATCAAAGTCGCCTAGGACAGCGAGCGGGACCTTGGCCGCGTCGATGTCCATCTGACCGGTTGGCGAGAACAGCGCTTTCGACGCGTTGATGATCTCGATGTTCACCTCGCGATTGTCGGTTTTGTATCCAGGAGGCATCGCGTCGACGAGCTGCTCCGCCGAAACCGTGTTGATCCAGCGATGAGTTTTGAACAAGGCGTTGACGAGGCGCTGGACCGTTTCCGGATTTTTGTCGATGAAGGACTGCTGAAGGTAAAGGCACGCGGTCGGATAGATTCCGCCAAAGGCCTGCCTTGAGCCTTCGACCGTGCGCGCGTCGAACAGCGGTGTCGCACTCTTCTTGCGCGCGAGAAGGGTCGCAATCGGATCGAAATAGACGAGCGCGTCGATATTCTTGGCCTCGAGCGCCACCATGCCCGGTGCACCACTGCCAACCGCGATGATGCTTACATCGCGCGGGCCCAATCCCGATTTTTTGATGTAGTAGCGCGCCATGGTATCGGTCGAGGACCCCGGCGCCGTGATCCCGAGCTTCAGGCCCTTCAGACCGGCACCCGTCTTGACCTTGTCAGCGAGGTCGCCGCGGACACCGAGCAACACGCCGGGAATGTCATTGAGCAGGAACACGCAGGAAATTTGCTTGCCTTGGGCCTGCATCTGAATGGTGTGATCATAAAAACCGACGGTCCCGTCCACGGAGCCGCCGATCAACGCCTGCAAAGCCTTTGAGCCACCGGCCTGGAAGTTCTCGACGGTCACGTCAACCCCTTCTTCCTTGAAGGCGCCCAGCTTCACGCCAAGTTCGAGAGGCATATAGTTGAGGATCTGTGACCCCACTGCGATCTTCAATTTTGTCTTCTCGGGCTCGGCGGCATAAGTCGAGACGACCGGGAATGCGGCTATCGCGATGACCAGCATCAGTCGTGGGAAAGCGTGCATGGGAAACTCCATGAGAATGAGAGAGCGGTACGATCAGGCTTCGTGGGCAGGTGCGGGCCGCCAGACCAGGAGCCGTTTTTCCGCGCGGTCGACAATGGCATCGAGAGCAACGACGAAGGCGGAGAGGACGATGATTCCTGCGAACACTCCGGTCGCGTCGAGGACGCCCTCGGCCTGCGCAATCAGGTGCCCCAGTCCCGCGGACGAACCGAGATATTCGGCGACCACTGCTCCCATCACAGCCATGCCGACCGACACCCGCAGGCTCGACAGGATCCACGTGGTGGCGGACGGCAGGTAGACATGGCGCAGCAGGGAGGACTTCGATGCACGTAGCAGGCGCGCATTCGCGAGCACGACCGGATTGACCTCGCGAACGCCCTGAAAGGTGTTGAAAAAAGCGACGAAGAGAACCAGCGTCACGCCCAGCGCGACCTTGGAGGTGAGGCCCAATCCGAACCAGATGACAAAAATGGGCCCCAGCAAGATGCGCGGGATCGCATTGAACATCTTGATGAAGGGCTGAACGACCTCGGCCGCAAACGGGCTTAAGCCCAACCAGATACCAAGCGCCGTGCCGATCCCGATACCAGCCAGGAAAGACAGGACCGTCTCCAGCAGTGTTATGCTGACATCGGTCCAGAAGTCGGCCGTTGACATCCACTCTCCGATCCTTGCGATGAGTGTCGACGGGGCCGGAAAGAAGAACGGGTCGATCAACCCGGCCCGCACGCCCAATTCCCAGATCAGGATCAGCCCAAGCACGATGGCGAACTGCGTGAGAGCGACCTTAGCCCTGCGTGGCATAGCTTTTCTCCACTTCGACGCCGAGCAGCGACCAGATTTCACGGTAAAGCGCGACGAACTCGTCGGTGGTCTGTAGCGCCGAGACGTCGCGGGGACGAGGCAGCGTGATCCTGACATCGCCAACCATGCGGCTCGCGGGACCGGCAGACATCACAACGACGCGGTCCGCCAGCGTGATCGCCTCATCGAGGTCATGGGTGATGAAAACGAGTGAGCGCCGGTCCGCCTGCCAGAGGTCGAGCAGGATACGGTGCATGAGACGACGGGTGTGAACGTCCAGCGCTGAGAAAGGCTCATCCATCAGGACGATCTTCGGCTGCATGATCAGGGTCTGCGTCATGGCGACCCGCTTGCGCTGGCCGCCGGACAATTGGTGCGGATAGCGCTCCTCGAACCCTTTCAAGCCAACCTTGGTGAGCCAGGGCCGCGCCTCCTCGCGCGCTTTCGCGATCGAGCTTCCCTGAAACACCAGCCCGAGGCCGACATTGTCCTGGGCTGTTTTCCAGGGCAGCAGCCCTTCCTGTTGCAGCATGTAGCCGGACTGACCGTTCAGGCCCCTAAGCGATTTGCCGAAAATGCGAACCTCGCCGGCGGCCGGCTTCAGCAGTCCGGTGACAGTATTGAGAATGGTCGATTTTCCGCAGCCGGTCGGCCCGACCACTGCAACGAATTCGGTTTCGCCAACCTGGAGGTTCATGCTTTTCACGGCGGTGAAGTCGCCGAAGCGAATCATCACGTCGCGCAGGTCGACGGCAAGTGCCGGCTGCCCTTCCATTGTTTCGCTCCGCAGAACCTGTTCTAATGATCAAAACAGGTAACTTTTGCTATATCCGGAGTCAATTGCATTCTGCAACACAGAACGCAGATGAGCATGGGACCTGGACTTTCTATCCATTCTGGATATCTGTTCTGCAGAACAGAACACGAGGCTGTATCAATGGCAAAGACAGGGGTTGATGCGGTCGGGCGCGCCCTGGCGATCCTCAAGGCCTTCGGTCCTGAGCGCGCAGCCATGACGCTGACCGAGATTGCCGAGGCGACGGACTTCTACAAGAGCACGGTCCTTCGCCTTGCCGCATCCCTGGAAGCGGACGGATTCCTGGTGCGGGGGACCGACCGGCTATTTCGACCCGGACCGGAGCTATGGCGCCTTGGGGCGCTCTATCAGCGTGGGCTGGACCTCGGTGACCTGATCAGACCCTCGCTCCATCGTCTGGTCGAAGCAACCGGAGAGACCGCATCCTTCTACATCGCGGAGGGCGACGAGCGCATTTGCCTTTATCGCGTTAATTCTCCGCGTTCCGTCCGGCATCACCTCGAAGAAGGACAACGATTGCCGATTGATCGCGGCGCTGCGGGCCGCGTTCTTACCGCTTACCGCGATTTTGCATTAGCTGATGGAAAGAAGATCAGAGATCGTGGCTTCTACGTCTCGATCGGCGAGCGTGATCCTGAGGTTGCGGCCGCAGCGGTGCCCGTAATCGATGTCTATGGCAAATTGCGGGGCGCGCTCTCAGTCTCCGCCATTCGCACTCGCTTTGATGCGGATGCTCGGAAATCTGCCGTTGAAGTGCTGAAGTCCGAGGCTAAAGCGCTGATTGGTCTGCTGCCTGCCAGTGAGCGCTGAGCTACAATGGCAGCGTTCTATTTATAACGCACAGCTCAGCGGGTGCCGCAATGGCCTCTCCTGAGCGTAGCGCGCATTTCTCGCATTGTTGAGGCCTGCAGATCATCCTCGATCTCGACGCGCCACCCATCCCTGCACGGGCATCAGGAGGGAGGCTTCTTCAAGGCTATTACGCTGCTCGTGTGATGTGTGCTGGTGCGCGTATTCTGAAGCCGTCATGGCCTGACGGCCAAGCTGCGGCGCGCCGACACGCCGACGAAGTGGTGCGGGTCCTCGAGGCGGTGTCGAGCCTGAAGAGCCGCGCCGCGCTCACCACCGCCTATGCGGCCGGGCCAAGGGTCTCCGAGGTCGCGGGACTGCGGATCGAAGACATCGACAGCACCCGCGGTGTCATCCAGGTGCGCCACGGCAAAGGCGCGAAGGATCGCAACGTGATGCTGTCGTCCCAACTGCTCGGCATCCTGCGCACCTACTGGCGGCTCGCCCGGCCGCGGCTTTATCTGTTCCCTGGGCGTGACGAAGGTCACCCGATTGATCCGACCGTGTTGCATGCCGCCTGCCGCTCGGCGGTCAAGGCTGCGGGCCTGACCAAGCGCGTCACGCTGCACACGCTGCGCCACAGCTTCGCGACACATCTTTTTGGAGAACGGAACCGACATCCGGATCATCCAGGTTCTGCTCGGGCACAATAATCCGTCGTCGACGGCGCGCTACACGCAGGTCGCCACCCATACGATCCGGGCGACGCAGAGCCCGCTCGACCGCGTGTCGCTGGAGGTGACGCCACCGGCATGACAACGGCTCCGGGATCCGGCTTATGACCCGCCCCGACGTCCGCCCGCACCGACCCGCCATCGAGATTGCCGATATCTTGCGCCGGCATGGCGACGCCTATCGTCGTGACCATGCCGGTCATCTCGGTCGCGTCGAGCGGCGGGTGATGAACCAAGGCGCTCGGCGGCCATGTCGAGGCCTGCAATGACTGCGGCATGACGCGGATCGCCTATAATTCCTGCCGGAATCGGCATTGTCCGAAGTGTCAGGGGCCAGCCCGAGCCGCGTGGCTTGCCGCGCGAGAAGCCAACCTGCTGCCGGTTCCCTACTTCCACGTCGTCTTTACGCTTCCTGCACCGATCGCCGCGATCGCTTTCCAAAACAAGGCCGTCGTCTATGCCACCTGTTTAAGGCCGCCGCCCAGGCGATGACGACACTTGCTGCCAATCCGCGCCGGCTCGGCGCGGAGATCGGCGGCGTCGCGGTCCTGCACACCCGGGGACAAGCGCTAACGCATCATCCCCCATCCACTGTGTCGTGCCGGGCGGCGGCCCGTCACCTGATGGAACACGCTGGATCGCCAGCCGACCTAACTTCTTCCTGGCCGTCAAACCGCTGTCCCGGCTCTTTCGCTGGCTTTTTCTCAAACGCTGATCGGGGCCTTCAACGCCGGCGCCTTGGCTTCTTCGGCGATCTTGCTTCTCTTGCCGAACTCGACGCTTTCGCTGGTCGCATCAAGCCATGCAGCGCGTCAACTGGGTTGTTTACACCAAGCGGCCCTTCGGCGGACCCGCACAGGTGCTGGCCTATCTCGGCCGCTACACCCATCGCGTCGCGATCGCCAACAGCCGGCTCGTCGCACTCGACAACGATCATGTTACTTTCACATGGAAGGATTACCGCCAGGACGGCGCGACAAAGATCATGAAGCTCAAGCCCGACGAGTTCATTCGCCGCTTCCTGCTTCATACGCTGCCGACGGTTTCCATCGCATCCGCCACTTCGGCTTCATGGCCAACCGCCATCGCGCTGCCAAGCTCGCCTTGCCGCGAACTTCTCGATCATGAGACAGCTCCAAACGACAGCCAGCCGCCGCCTGTGGATTTGGAAGCTCAAACCTGGGCCGAAGTTCCTGCCTCTCCCGATTGTGGTGGCGTCATGCGCATCATTTAGCGCTTTCGACACGGCTTCAGACGCTCAGCCCTCGAACATCACCGTTCCGATGCGACACATCGTGAGCCAAGCCATGCCGTGCACGACGATCATCATTCGTCATTTCGCTCCCAGCGTCTCGATCATCGCGGACGATGTCGACTCCGTGCTTTCACACTCCGCGACAACAACGGTCCGATGCAGCAAAATGCCTATCGCGATCTCCAGTGAAGCGCGTCTGATCTCAACTCTTCCCCGACGCGCACATCTCGTGTCTCTGCCTCACGCGCCGAGCCAGCAGATCGGGCCTTCCGATGTCGAACGTGCTGCATGCTCTGGTCCTCGTCTTCGGCCAGAACGAACGTCAAACTGGATTAAGCCCGAGGGGTAGGGTCAACACCCACGCCTTCCTCGGCGGTGCAAAATCCATGCGCCAGATTCGTGTGCGCGTCGGCGGCGCCACTACAACGATCGCGTGGTTGCCCCCAGCGCATCCAGTACGAGGGCAACCTATGGCGTGAGGACACGACGCGGCAATCCTTCAGCGCGCGGCAATCCTCAGATGGGCTGTGACGGCGTCTTTTGGAGACTCGTACGACTCTCACGGCTACTCGCCGTTCCCAGCCGGTGGTCGGCCGCAGTCGACTCCTCTGGCGCGATTTGGCGGATTGTTAGCAAAGTTGCGCGACTGTCCGACCGCCTACATCTGTTCGTCGGAGCCGTGGCCTCTCGCGAGATCCCGTGTCCGTTGCATCGTGCGGGAAAAATATTCGTCGCGCTCGCGGCGCACGCGCTCTTGATGCGCTCTGAAATTCGCAACGCGTTTGCTGATGTGCTCTCGCTCGGAGGTGTTCCAGCTCAACCGCCGGGCAGAATCGGGCGGGGAAGCTTTTGCGATTGGCGCGATGGGTGCTACCAGCTTTGGAATAGGCGCTACGCTCCGTGCGCGTTCTACGAGTGCCGCGGATTGTTGAACCAGCGCCTCCAGTTCCTTCTTCCAGTTCATCTTCCATGTTCTCCGAACAGTCATGGGAGCATGCTAATTTGGTGCGGTACGCTCGTCCAGCTACCCCTTTTGGTAGTTGCGAGGCCGCTGCTTGTCCGCAAAATAGTGGCCGATGAGCCATCTGGGCCGATGAAATTCGCGGCTTCCCTGCTAGGAGAACCCACCCACGTAACCTTCGTCACCCAAGTGACGCAACAGGATGGAAGATCAGAACGATGCGACCTGGGGCAAACCCGTCGGCTGTGCCTGGTCTCTGGCATGAAAGCATGATCGCCCAGGCTCGCCATACTCGAACTCCTCAAGCGAACTACGCTGACGCCGAAGCAGCGGAGATTGTGCGTCAATGCGCGAATCGCCCGAATGGTCCGACCAGAACTACCCTACAGTATTGCTCAAATGGGAGATGGGAGTGGCGAGGGGTGTTGTGAAATGGTTTAACGCGACGAAGGGTTTCGGCTTCATTCAGCCGGATGGGGGCGGCCAAGACATTTTTGTACACATAAGCGCCCTGGAGCGCGCTGGCCTCTCTGACCTGCGGGAAGGGCAGGCAGTCTCTTACGAGCTTAAAGTCGACCCGAGGCGCGGTAAAAGCAGTGCGGAAGATCTGCGTGTCTGATTTCATGTCGTAGGCGTCTGGCCTCAGCCCCCCTCCCAAGTCTGGCGCTTACCTCGGAACGACCCCAGCCGCTTTAAGCACTGGGGTCGTTTCATTTCTCGCCAATTTTCGACGTTTCGCGGGTCCGAATACAAGCGAACGTAGCTAGCGATGCTCGCTAGCGCAACGCCTCTTTGTCCCGTTTGGTAGACGGGTAACAGTCAGTCCGCCCGCTCGTCATAGCGCGATTTGAAGGCGCTCGCGAGCGGCTTATTGGTCGGAAGGTCATCCTCGCCGATCATCCTGGACTGGAGGTGGTGGCGCCGGCGCTGATCAAACCCGATACCATGCTGCGGCGCGAGTTCAACAGTGTGGACCAACGAAGGGATGGGAAAGCTAAGCAAGGACTCTCGAGCGGTTCGAGAGGGCTACGATATAAGGCTATTTCTGCGCGAGCTCCCTTCGCCGGACGTTGGATCCGGTCAAGGTCGCCAGCCTCGAGGGCTCACAAGCAGGCAATTCGTAGATTGTGGGCAGGCTCCTCAACGCCCTCCATCAGGAGCCTTCGGGGATCACGACGCCGCACCTGCGGCCGCGGTTGTGCATGCGGTCGCCGCGTTCTTTGCTCAGCCACACGCCTGGCGTGTACGCTGAAGCTGAAACCGCGTAGTCGCCCTTCAAGTGCTGGATGATCTCGCCGAGAAATGATACGCAGCGGCGATGATCGTTTACCTTCACATCAATAAGTGTCGGGGCAGGGCTGGATTGAATTTACCTTAATTGGGCGGGGCCATCTTTGGTGAGTGCTCGTCCAGTCGCCACGCCATTATGGGATCGCTCTCCGCCCTAGAGCCTCTCGTCGTGGAGGTTGGCAATCCTCTTGGCGCAGCGAACCGGCTAGAACTGAAAATCGAATTTTGAGATGCGCGAAGGCAATGCCGAACTCACCTATCGGAATTCCAAGGGGATTTTGCTGAGCCGGGACATTTCGGGCGTCCACCACCGATCCGCGCCCCTCGTAGTCTAATTTATGTAACCGCGGAACGCTTCCGTCCATCATTAGGGCTTCGCACGGACCAACATACGGCCCGTTGGCATCGCGCGTTGAAGCCCACTTGAGGATTCAAAGCCGGAGCGGCTGCTAGCATCAATGCTAAAGCTCGATCCGTCCTCCTAATGAACCAGCGCATGCGACGGCACCTTGAAACATCGCGCTTCCGATCGGCATCAAGCGTCGGCGCCTATCTGGGTCTTACGCCTCGATGCAACCACTCTGGCGAAACTGGGCAAGATATCACGATGGGGCGACCGTCTTCTCCCAACCTACCTGTACGAGGCGGCGATCGTCCTGCTTCATCGAACGAAGAAATGGTCCTCTCTTAGGGCTTGGGGCATGAAGCTCGCTAAGCGGATTGGCATGCGAAAGGCAAAGGTCGCCATCGCGCGCAAACTCGCCATCCTTCTTCACTGTATCTGGGTCTACGGCACATCGTTCGACTGGGGCCAGGGGAAGGAAGCCTGATCCGATCTTGTAGAGTTCCTGGTCCGGTCTGCCGGACTGGCGATGTCTCGCTGGGACGGTGTTGTGGCGGCCTCGGTCAATCAGGCGGTGGCGGCTCGTCCGCACTCCGCTGCAAACGTTGAGGCGCCCGACCCCGACATCATCATGAGACGCTGCGCGACTTGGAAAGGACCATGATCCCAGCGAAGACCTCAACCAGCCCCGGCGATCCAATGCACGTATCAGCCGGCCCGCGCCGTCTCCGCAATCCGGACCAGCTCCGACGGCGCGAGCACTACCACCGTGCCGTGGGCGAGTTCAGAAATGTAAGTTTGACAACAAACCGCAATTAACGGGCCGATTGACACCCAGCGCGCGCGTACGCAGGCGAGGCAATCGCGGCTCCCCGGAGATCATGATCCGCGAGCGCCCTGCTAAAGCTGCCGAAGCAGTGCCGGGACATCGTGAGTGAGACCTCCTCCTCGGTGTTGGCAGCTCGGCAATCTGCAGGCCGTCCGAACGCACGAAAGGCATCACGATGCTATTGCACCGTTCGTTTGGCGGGGTTGGCGAAGCGCAGCGCCTGGTGGCGAGCGACGCAGCTCTTCGAGTAAGGTCAGGCCCTCTTTCACGACGCCGGCCGGAACGACAGTCCCACTCAGGACGCCAGTCGAGGACACCGAGTGCCGTTTGTCGTGTGTCAACTATCAACTCTCGCAGTTGATGGAGAGAACGACCCATGCAACCGTAACGATCGGATACCACCGATGCAGGTCGATTAACATCCGGAGAGACGCCCGTGCCATGCGGCGCCACGTCCATGGATGAAAAATGCGTACAAGCAGCGGCTGATCATCGACAAATCAAACGGGCGGATCCTTCGTACAGTGATGTTTAATAATGACGAGTGACGGCACAGAATCTTCGCTCCGCATCTGGCTCGCCGTCATCGTGCTAGGCATCGCCTCGTTTCACATCGTCTTGGCAGAGATAGCACCTATCGGGCTGTTGTCTCAGATTGCTCGCGACCTCGGACGAGATCAGGCAGCGGTCGGGCTCACGGTGGCCCTCTATGCCTGGATCGGTGCTGCCAGCGGTCTGTTGTCACCCGTTCTGCTTCAGAAGTTTCCTCGCAAGCCGCTACTCATCGCCTTGACTCTTATCCTTTCCGCAACAACGTTTGCGGCGACGATGTCTCACACTTTCGAAGGGTTGTTGCTGGCACGCACGGTGGGCGCTGTCGTTCACGGTTTCTATTGGGCCATGGCGGCTGCGGTTGCGTCTAAGATTGCGCCGTCCCGCAGTATGGGTGTTGCGATGGCAATCGTATTTGGCGGGATCTCGATGGCGACCGTTGTTGGCGTGCCGCTCGCGAACTTCGTCGGTCAGGTGAGCGGATGGCGTGCAGCGTTCAGATTAATTGGCGCCATCGGACTGATCACCTCAGCCCTGATGGTGGCAGTTCTTCCGAAAATGCAGGCCGGGACGCCAGCGGGATGGAGAGAGCTTGGATCAGTCTGCCGCAGGCATGACCTGTTGGGGATCTATGCCGTAACGACATTCATGGCGGCGGCGCATTTCGGGGCGTACACATTTATAGAACCATTCCTCAGCGAGATTCCAAACGTTGCCCAAGTCATGATCGGCGCGCTGTTGTTCGGCTTTGGCGGAGCAGGATTCCTGGGGAACATCCTGGCGGGCGTCCTCATCGACCGCTTCATGAAGCCCATCATCACTGCGGGGCTGCTTGCTCTGTGTCTGGCGCTCGTTGGCCTTGGATGGTTTGGTCCCCACTTGGGGACAGGCCGGGTCCTTGTCTTGCTGGTCATCTGGGGCGCTGCCGTCGCGGCGCTGTTCGCGGGACTCCAGACCTGGATCCTGCGCGCCGCCGGTTCGACAGTGATGACTGCTGCCGCGATGCACTCGGCGGTCATCAATTCGGCCATCGGCTTCGGAGCCGTCCTTGGCGCCCAGATGTTGACTGTAGCCGGCCCATCAGGAGTGATGCTGGCAGCTGGTATGGTCGTCATCATCCCTCTGCTGATAGTTCTCCCGCAAGCAGCCCCAGAGGGTGATCTAAAAAAGGGGGCGTTGCTTGATGGATAACGCCGCAGCCGTGCGCACCGCGCGGATCGCCGCGTGCCCTACCACGAATGTCGCACGAAACCTTCCGCTGGTACGCGAGCGTTGGACCAAAATGTTCGTGCAGCCAAGCGGACCGGTCGAAGGGGGTGAAACACCACGCCAGGCCTTGCCCGAGAACTCGTTGAGGAACTCGGCATCGAGGTTTCTGGCGATGTACGCGAACATCTCGGGCGATTGCGCCGTTGCGGCATTGCGAGGAGCATTCGGTCGAGCGGTCTACCGCACTGCGGAACACTTTTGCATTCTTTCCACACAACAATGTCTCTGTCCTGAGATTACCCGGCATTCTAGCATCATAATTGGCGCTACCCGACAGACGGGCAAGCTCGCCTTCTTCATCCCGTGAGCGCCCTCACGCTGGCGTGTGACGCGCTTCTCGATGATCGGTCCTATCGCGCTCAACCGAAGGCGCTCTTTGCTGGCTCTTCTGAGGCACTGCCGAGCAGCTGAGCCATCATCGCCTTCCTGCGCGAAATGAGCAAGCTGATGACCTATTTGCGTGCTTTCCTGATTGAGCGCTCACCAGCATCACAATGGCATTCCAAGCAGCGACTTTGATCAATTGCGTCCTTAGACCCACTGGGATCTCAAAGCCATGGTCTAGAACTGGGCTTACTGTCAATGAACGCGCATGATGGTGCCTTAAGACGAGACGCAAGATCGGCGCGGCCTCTAGATCAAGTTTACGCGCTAGACACGTCCGACCAACGGCCGATGATCCAATGCGACGGCCATCCCGAAACGAGTGAAGCGACCTGCCACAATGCGCTCGGAAATGTTGTCATCTGGCGCGGACTCTCCAGACACACCGGATCGAACTCTGCGCCGAAATTGGAGCGGTTGGAAATGTGGGTAAATGAAGTCTCATCGAACAGTTCCACCGCTGCGGCTTTGGAGCGGCTGTTTCCGCGGTCAGCGTGAGTTTCCGGTGCGCCAACCTGTCGAGCAGATTGACTCGCCGCAACTGCAAAATCGGACTAGTGGCACACCCGATAAAAATCCATTAGCGTAAGCTTCCTATGTTTAGCTTGCCTGATTTGCGTGTACTGGAAGTCGCGGCTGTCGTCATCGAAGAGGGCAGCATGAGCGCGGCCGGCCTCAGACTTGGCATCACTCAATCGGCCGTTTCACAAGCGATGAAGCGCGCGGAGGCGCATATTGGCGCGTCCCTCGTCCGTCGCGATCGTCGTCCTCTTGGGCCCACGGAGGCGGGGCAAGCTCTGCTCACCCACATGCGCGAGATAACCCTGCGCGTCGGACGAGCTGTCGAGGAAATGCGGGCCGCCGCAGCGCGTCCCGAACGCGAGGACCTTCGGCTCGGGATGATCGACACGTTCGCGTCCACAGTTGGACCACTGTTGGTCCGCAGCCTCATGGCGGGTTCAATCGCGCTTCGCGTGAGCGCGTATTCGGGGCTGGTACCCGCGCACGCCGAGGCATTGATGCGCAACGAGATCGATGCAGCTGTCACATCGGATCCAATGGAGGGCGTTGACGAAGTTACCCCATTACCCCTATTGCGCGAGCCATTCCTCCTGGTAGCACCGATTGCCTGGGCGGATACTCTTCGCGATCGTCCACTGGACGACCTACTCCTCGAGCACCGACTTATCCGCTACACTGCGCGTTCGCACATGGGAACGCAAATTGAACGTCATCTCCGGCGTCTAAGGATAGAGCATCCGCAGACGATGTCGTTCGACACGTCGGACTCGCTGCTCTCGATGGTCGCCAATGGCATGGGCGTGGCGATTACAACACCCCTGTGCATATTGCAGGCTGCCGTCCATCGACCGGCGCTCGAAGTCATGCCATTGCCGGCGACCGGCCTCTCGCGCACGATCGCGTTGGTGACTAAGCAAGGCGGATTAGACACGTTGGCTGCGCGAATAGCGGATGATATTCGTGTGCTCCTGCGGAACTGGACCTTGCCCCAGATCGCTGCTCAAATTCCCTGGATGGCTCGTTCCGTCGGCAGCATCGTGTCACCCGGACCCTCGACGAACAGTATAACCCTAATTAATCATACTTATTAGCCTCCATAACATCTCCGATCTCAGCTTTAACTCTCGCCCGTCTTCGGAGAGAGTTGTTTGCGTAGCGTCCGAACCCGGGATCAGAGATGTCAGCGACTCGCACCGAAATAGACAGTCTAGGAACGCGCGAGCTGCCGCTGCGCGCCCTGTACGGCTTGGCCTCCCTGCGTGGGAGCGAGAATTTCGACATCTCACTCCAGAAGCTCGGTGATCAGCCGGCACTTCTTCGGGCATTAGCGCGCATCAAGCGCGCTGCCGCGGCGGCGAACCGTGAGCTCGGAGCCCTCGACGCCAAAGTAGCAGGAGCACTAATCGCGGCTGCGGACGAGGTCATTGCTGGTAAACACGATCGGCAGTTTATCATCGATTTGCTCGAAGGCTCCGGCGGCACATCGATCAACATGAACATGAATGAGGTTCTGGCGAACCGGGCCCTGCAAATTGTCGGTGAAAAGCCCGGCCGGTACGACGTGATCCACCCAAATGATCACGTGAACCTTTGCCAGTCGACGAACGATGTGCTGCCCTCGGCGCTCAAGTTGGCGGCGCACGAAAAGTCCGGCGATCTGGTGGGTGCGCTGGAACAGGTGGCGGCCGCTCTTTCGGAGCGGGCCATTGTATTCGCTGACGTATTGCGCGTCGGCCGCACATGCATGCAGGCCGCCCAGCCGATGACGCTCGGTCAGGCGTTCGGCGGTTACGCATCAGCGATCAAGCGGCTCTCCTTGAAGCTGTCCGTGGCGCGCCAGGAATTGATGGTGCTTCCCCTCGGAGGCACTGCGATTGGCACCGGGCTCGGAGCAGTGCCGGGCTATCGCCGTGCCGTCTATGGACATCTTGCGGCGATCTTGGGCGCCGCGGTACGCCCAGGCGACGACATGTTCGATGCCATGCAGAACGCCGACGCCTTCGCACGCGTGTCGTCGGAAATCCGCATCGCAGCAGAGGTATTGGCGAAAATTGCCTCTGACCTGATCATCCTTTCCTCTGGGCCAAATACGGGGCTTGGCGAGTTGCGGTTGCCCGCTCTCCAGCCCGGTTCTTCGATCATGCCAGGTAAACTCAATCCAGTTCTGCCGATGATGATCCAGCAAGTTGCGTTCGCTATCGTCGGCAACGACGCCGCAGTATCCCTCTCTGCGTTGAGCGGCCAACTCGAAATCAATCACTTCGAGCCAGTCATCGCCTCGCGCCTGTTCGATTCGATCGAGCTTTTGACGCGATCGGCCAGAATATTTGCCGACCACTGCATCTCGGGGATCCGGGCAAATCGGGAACGGTCGCTCAGCAACTTGATGCAATCTTCGGCTCTTGCGACCGTGTTCGTACCGCGCCTGGGTTATGAACAGGTATCGACACTTGTCCTTGCAGCCGCTGAGCAAATGCGGCCCTTCGTCGAAATCGCGATCGACCGCGGACTTCTGAACCGTAGCGCGGTTTTGCAGATGCTGCACGAGAGCACCCGTTATCGCGAGAATGGCGCATGAGCCGCGATTCTGCACCTGCCCTTGTACGGGAAGGGCTCACGAGCATGCCGCGAGTCGATGCACAACACCGGAGGATCAACCTACGAAGGTCATACCACAGCCAACTCGCCATCGCCCTGTCTCAACCCGATGCGGCGGATGAGACGATGCGCCGCGATCGAGAGGCCGCTTGTTCATGGGTCAGTGCTCCGGCCTCTCTTCAAGTCGTGCTTATACGGACGCGCCTGGCCGAAGTGCCAAGGGCAGTGATCGGCAAAATCAGCAAACACGTAAGAAATTGTCGATAACGTATTCTAACCATTCGCGTGGGGCCGTCCTGGCCTCCGCCAATCTTCACATCCTGTTCGGCCGGTAGCCCGATCAAGATGTGCAAGTTCTCCGATAGCTGGTTACGGCCTGATTCACCTGATGATACATTCACGAGGCGTGATCGAGTCCCGCAGGTTCGAACACGGGCCCAACATTTTTTCGTTCGTTCGCTGCCGTATTCAAGACGGCACTGAGGCACGCGAAATCCATCCGATGCCGAGAGGCAGCTGCGCGCGTCAGAATCTCATCCGTCGTCTCGACTGGGGCCCAGCTGAAGTTTCCCCACTCCCAGCCGTTGTTTATGTCGTATGCGACATTCGGTTTGAGTATAAGGTAAGGTCAATCAAGATGCTCTGGCTATAGGCCTTGTCGATGACCGTGCCAGTGTTTACCTGGTTTGTAGCAAAAGTTAGCATCACCTTTTGTATTGGCGTCATTGCATTTAGCTGCTTGCCATAGAGTGGCAACGCGCAAAGGGGTTCGCATTTCCATTCACCAATTCGGAAACGCCGCATGTTACTGGTGTGACAGTCAGTTCTCGATTGAGATCACCCCCGCTTCACGGCCGACCACATTGCCGCTGCCTTGGGCCGTTTCGACTTCCAGCCTTTGGCCGATATCAATGCCGTAAGAGCTGACGCCCTTAATTTGGCCGGTAGGGCGCGCAATCGGGCCGCCAAGCAGTTTGGAGTGGCGATCAGCACGGCGATCGGCTGGATGAAGCGGGTCGATGAGACCGGCAGCGTTGCTCGGGGCCAGATGGGTTGGAAAACCATTACCTTTCTGGCGGCCCTGCGCCATGACCGGATCGATGCGCCATGGTTCATCGAGGGACCAATCATGGCGTGAGCTTCCGGATCTATGTGGAGAAGGTTCTCCTACCGACCCTTCGGCCCGGCGACATCGTCGTCCCGGACAATCTCGGCAGCCACAAAAGCAAAGCCGTGCGCCAGCTCATCCGCTTCGCCGGAGCAAAGCTCTTCTTCCTGCCAAAATACTCACCCGACCTGAACCCCATCGAACAAGTCTTTGCCAAACTCAAGCATCTGCTCCGCAAGGCAGCCGCACGAACCGTCGATGCGGTCTGCGCCGCCATCGGCGAACTCCTTTATGCATTTACATCCGAAGAATGCGCCAACTACCTCAAAAACTCAGGCTATCGAAGCTAGTCCCATCACGCTTTAAGGGCGAGCCTCCCAGGAGGCTAGCGCCCAATGCTCTGTGCCTCGATCATATCCGTTCTCAGCTCAACCCGCTATCCCGATCGCTCTTGAGGACCGTGCCGGAGCGCTCGTCTGAGCTCGCCGAACTGGTTGAACATGACGATGAGAGCGATTATTCCGGCGCCAAGCTCTGCGAGAGCTTGACTGGCTAACAGTCCGTTAAAACCCGCTACCAGCGGGAATAACAGTACGGCCGGTATGAAGAGATACCCCTGCCTGGCCAAGGACACAATTGCACTGAGGCGCGCTCTCCCAAATGACTGAAGCATTGCCGTCACGAAACTCTGCACCCCAAACAGTCCAAAGAAGAGATGGAACACGATGCAGGTCGAGACGGCAATTTCGGTGACGTACTCGTTATCGCTAAATAGGCTCACCAAAGGCCTCGCAAAAATCACAACGGCCGCAGAATACAGCACCGAGAATGCGATCGTCACGAAGAGCATGAACTTCGCAGCTCTCAATATATGAGCATAGTCGCGTGCGCCCCAACCGAAACCCAGGATAGCTTGAGCGCCAATACAGAACCCGGTGATCGGCAGTGCGCCGACCATCAAGATACGCACAGCTATTCCAACCGCGGCGATGGAATCGTCGCCGAACGGCGCAGCAGCTCCGTACAAGAGCATAACGGCAAGAGCAGATAAGATACTCGTCATTGTCGCCGGCGCGCCTACCAACGCGAGCTGTCTGATGCGATCTGCTCGCAATGATATGTGAGATATCCTGACGAGAACCGTCCCGCCAAGCTTCGTAAAATACACGATATACAGTCCGACAGCAGAGATCTGAGACACCAGCGTTGCGAGGGCTGCGCCTCGCACGCCAAGGTCAAGTGAAAATATGAAGACGGGATCAAGCACAGCGTTCAGGATAAACGCGGTCATCATCACCCACATGCTAAATCGTGTATAGCCTTCGGCTCTTACAATGAACCCGCTGACGGTATTTAGTAGCATCGGGGTGTACCCCAACAAAACCGTTCCCGCGTAGTCGAGCGCCACGGGCATGATGGTTGGGGTTGCTCCGAGCGTTGCAAATATCCCTGGCAGATTTGGAAGCAGAGTGAGGGTGACTATGATACCGATCGGAGCGGCGAGCGCGAGTGCCGTGCTTGCGCCTCGACTCGCTTCTAGGTACTCACGAGCGCCCAGATGACGAGATATGAACGACGCTGCTCCAACACCGATCCCCTGTCCGGCTGCGGCGAGCAGGACCACGATCGGCAAGGTCATGCTAACAGCTGCGATCGCCTGCGCGCCTAGGGCGCCAACAAAGATCGCATTGACGACCTGCTGCAGCGCATGGATCGATAATCCAACAACAGACGGAATGGCGAGCCGCAGGATAAGACTCAAGAGATTCTGGTCCGATAGATCGACGTGCTGTTTTTTCTTTGGCATCAAATTGCGCTTGCTGTCGAAGGCGAATTCTGTATTCGGTCCATTCACGGACGAGTGAACTTTTCCAAATTCGACGATGGCGTACTCAGCGCAATCCTCTCCGGATCTGCTCTGGCAGGCCGTGATCGCCTGGATAGGTTGACGTTTTCAAAGCTGATTTTTGCCTGGGCATACGCCTCCCGTCAGTTGTAGCGAATACTGACTGAGGTGTTCGAGGGTAGCCCCCAGGTTCTGCTAGTCATATTGTGCCGTTCCGCCCTTTGGTTGAGCATCCTGCCTCGTTGCGTTCACTTCTCGGGATGATGATCGGCGGCGAAACGCGGCCAGACCCTAGAGCCTCAAGTTGGTTTTGGCATCTACCGGATCTTGTAGTAGACGCTCCATCATCGGCATGGCACAAGCAATGAACGTGCTCAGAACCACTGTGGTGGTTCGATGATGTCCTGCAATCTGTACACGATATCGGGTTCCTCAGCGCGATCGAGACGAACGGCAGGCTGCCGGCCCCGGCCAGCGTGGTGACTGGATTTGCGTCAGTAAATCGCGCCGCGCTGGCCGTCACTCGCGGACACGAACTGAAAATTCGTGTGGCCGCAACCGGCAGCCTGCCAGACCGGTTCGATGAGCGTGGCTTGGACAATTTCTGCTTCGATCGAAAGACCGCCCTGACGCCGTCGAGCGGCGGGCTATCTCGTACTGCCTGGCTCAGCCGAAATGGCGGCTCAGCGTGCCCTCCCACAAACACTCGGCATCACATGAAGATATCCCAAGCATTTAAGTTCGAGGCAGCGCACCGACTTCCAAACGTCCCGCAGACACATCGCTGTCATCGGGTGCATGGTCATTCCTATCGCGTCGAGGTCGTGCTGAACGGGGCAGTCGATCCGCACACCGGATTCGTAATGGATTTCTTCAACATGGAGGAAGCGTTTGGCCTTCTTATAAAGAAGCTCGATCACCATTGCCTGAACGACGTCCCGGGACTGGAAAATCCGACGGCGGAAAATATCGCCATCTGGATCTGGGAGCACGCGAAACCGCGCCTCGGGCAACTCTCGAGCGTGAGGGTGTACGAGACGACGGATAGTTGGGCGGAATATGACGGGCCCGATCGCTGAATTCAGCGCTCATTTGGGACTGTGTCGATGCGGCGCGCCTGTCGTTCTTCGGCTCAGAAGCGGACTTGCTCGATCTGCGATTCGGCTATTCATCCGCCACGCCCGCGGCCAGATTTCCGCGCTCACAGAAGAGCCCTTGCATCCGACCGGAGCGCCCGGTTTGGCTATGAGGACACCCATCACGTGACCGCATTCGAAAAGCTTCCGGCCAAACGATTCGGAATTCCGCGTTGTACTAACCGCGGAACGATCTGAGGGATTCGTCCTCAGGAGCGAATTCGATGCTGATTGTACCGGCGAGACGACCCGCCATCCCGGACGCTGCGGCTGGGCGACTTGGTGCTGCAGCAGGTCGGCGCTAGCCGCCAATCGAGGAGCACGGGTGGATGCAAGATCGCGCAAGCCCGCATGTGCGCAAGCGTGCCATAGACATCGCCGTCAATACCCCCCGTTCGAACTTCGACGGGCGAAGCCTCAATTGAAGCTGGCGAGGTGCCGGACTCGAGCGTCCGCGCTGACTGGTCACGGATGCATCCCTTGGCCGACTGGTTATTTCCACCCAACCAATAGCTGCCAACCGGGCGAACAGCTGTCCACAGGAACCGATGCCTCGCCCCGCCGCATCCGATAGAGTGCAGTCAGGCCCGCACCGACCACGGGTTCATCCCGGGAACCTCCGATCCCCAAACCTTAGCCGAAATGGCGGCCGCGCTCGAGTAATCGCCGGACTATCGCGTCTTGGCCGGCTCGTTTCGCGCCCAAAATTGGCGGGGATTGAATTTCTTGGCAACTATCTAAGCCTGCAGCAAATCAGCGGTCTCTTTTCAGACAGCAATTGCAGCGCGGTCAGGAAGTGAATAATTCTCCACCAAGAACCAATTGAAAAATGGGTACGCCACCCATTCGGGGAACATGGATTCTGTCCCTGTCCCGGGCGACGTCAATCTTGCGAGTTATGCTGCCGTGATGTCCGGCAAATCACGTGGCGGTGGCCTGCTCGGTCAGGTAACAACAGCATCCGCCTGTCGGAGCAGAAACGGATCCGCGACGCGCTCTTCGCCGAACACATGATTCCCCCCAAGCTTCGCACCACCGGCTTGAAGCTCCGGACGCGCAAGGGACCGTGAAACCCTCCCAGGCATCCGTCGCTCACCACATCTGCACAATGAAGCGGCCGTATTTGGTCGCGATGTAGTCCTTCACCTCGGGCAAGCAGTAGATCGAGACGAAGCGCAGCAGCCGCGGATCATCCTTCCTGTCCGCCGCCATGAACTGCAGGCACCCAGTGCGATCAAGTTACCGCGGTCGGCGAGCAGCGCCGCTACGCTAGCGGCGCGATCGAGCAATCCGAGTTGATCGTTAGGATCATCGCTTGGCCAGGTGGGCATCGGATGCTCCGATGAAGGCGAGCTCGGCGGCGTTCTGGACGTGATCGGAACTCGCGTCGGCGCGGTGATCCGACGCGATCGCGACATAGAGCGCCGGCAGCACGAAAAGCGTGAACAGCGTGCCGATGGACATGCCCGCGACGACCACGAGCCCGATCGAGAAGCGGCTCGCGGCGCCAGCACCCGTTGCGGTCAACAAAGGTAAGAGGCCGGTGACCATCGCCGCGGTGGTCATCAAGATTGGGCGGAGGCGGACGCGCGCCGCCATCTCGATGGCCGAGCGGGAATCGAGTCTCTCCTTGAGCTGCAGCTGATTGGCGAACTGGACCATCAGAATACCGTGCTTGGATATCAGCCCAGCCAATGTCAACAGTCCGATTTGGGTGTAGATGTTCATCGTCGCCAAGCCAAAGAATAGCGGGATTAAGGCGCCGGCGATTGCCATGGGAACGCTGAACATGATGATGAGGGGATCGCGCAGACTTTCGAACTGCGCCGCGAGCACCAAGAAAATGACGATGAGTGCAAACGCAAAGGTGATGACTAGTTTGTTACCCTCCTGCACATATTGACGGGCGTCCCCGAGGAAGTCGTGGCTGAACTCTGCCGGCAGTTTCATTGCCTCGACGTCGAGGAAGTCCACAGCCTGACCGATCGTGACGCCGGGCATCGGTACGGCTTGGAAGGTCGCGGAGTTGAGCTGGTTGTAGTGGGTGAGTGCGTTCGGATTGGTCGCAGTCTCGATGGAGACCACGGTCGATAGCGGCAGCATCGAGCCCGCCGCTGTCTTGACATAATAGCTCCCAAGTGATTCCGGCGTCAGGCGTTTCTCGCGCGGCACCTGCGGGATCACTTCGTAGGAGCGGCCCTGCAGGTTGAAGCGATTGACGTAGTTTCCGCCAAGGAGGGTCGCGAGCGCGCTACCGACGTTCTGCATGGTGATGCCAAGGTCGCTCGCCTTGGATCGATCGACCTTGATTCGCACCCCCGGCTGGTTGAACTCAAGGTCAGAGTCGCTGACCATGAACAGACCGCTCTTGCGCGCGGCATCCTTCAGCTCCGACATCTGCTCGTAGATGTACTGGAAACCGAGCGTCGACTTGATCACCATCTGCACTGGTAAGCCGCCCGAACCGCCCGGAAGCGGCGGCAAGCTAAAGGCAAATGCGTTGATGCCTTCCAGTTTGGACAGCTCGGCCTGGACCAGCGATTTCAGCGCGATCGATGAGCGGTTGCGCTCGGCCCAGGGCTTAAGCAACATCCCGGCCATGCCGCCCTGCGGACCGCTGATGCCGTTGAGCACGAAGCGAAAATCCGTCTCGGGAAACTTCTGGAGTGCCTTGTCGAGCTTGGCGCCGTAATAATCCAGGTAATCAATATTGGCGTATTTCGGCGCTTTTGTCAGTGCGAATACGATGCCCTGATCCTCCTCGGGTGCGAGTTCCTTGGAAGTGTGCATATACAGAAAGGCGACGAGGCCCAGCATGGTCAGCGCAAACAGCCCGGTAATCGGGCGATAGTCGAGCGAGCGGTCGAGCTTGCGGCCGTACCAGCGCGTCATGGCGCTGAACACACGATTCACAAACTTTGCAAACCGCCCCTCTTCAGCGCTCTTCAGGAAGACCGCGCACATCATGGGCGACAGCGTCAACGCGATCACGCCCGACACGATCACCGAACCCGCCAGTGTAAACGCGAACTCGCGGAACAGCGCGCCGGTGAGGCCGCCGAGAAAGCCGATGGGCGCGTACACGGCGGCCAACGTAATCGTCATGGAGAGCACGGGGCCGACGATCTCGCCCGCGCCATTCGTAGCGGCCTGCGCGGGCGACGCACCTTCTTCCATATGGCGATGAACGTTCTCCACCACGATAATTGCGTCATCAACCACAAGACCGATCGCAAGCACCATCGCAAGGAGGGTCAGCAGATTGAATGAGAACCCCAGCGCCAGCATCATACTGCAGACGCCAATAATGGACAGCGGAATGGTGACGACCGGAATGATGACAGACCGCAGGGAGGCCAGGAACAGGAAGATCACCAACACCACGATCGCGACCGCCTCAAGGAGCGTCTTCTCCACCTCGTCTATCGATGATTGGATGAACTTGGTGGAGTCGTAGGCCACTTCCATCTTCAGCGATGGCGGCAGGCTGCGCTTCATTTCTGGAAGCAGTGCCCGAACGCCTCGCGCTATGTTCAGTGGATTACCTTCTGGGCTCGCCTGCACGGCGACGAAGATCGCGTGTTCGCCGTTCATCGCGACGCTGGCGTTTGTGCTCTGCGCCGCAAGCTCGACTGTCGCGATGTCCTCCATGCGCACAAAGCCGCCGTCGTTGGCTTTGACGATCATGCGCTTGAAGTCATCAACACTCCGCAGATCAGTGTTGACCGTGACGTCGGAGAGAGTGAAATAGCCCTTAGTCTGGCCGGCCGCAGCCTGGAAGTTGTTGGCCGCGATTGCAGCCGAAACATCAGCTGGCGACACGCCGTGGCCCGCCATTCTCGCGGGATCGAGCCATAACCGCATCGCAAAACTCTGGCCGCCGAGGATGTCTGCCGCTGCGACGCCGTCTACAGTTGACATAATCGGTTGCACCACGCGCGAGAGATAGTCGGAGATCGCGCTGGCCGTCAGTTCTTCGCTGGAGAAGGCGATATACATGACAGCTGTGGTCTGACCGGCAGATTTGGTGACGACCGGATCGTTCGATTCCTTAGGGATTAAATATTTGACCGAGTTGACCTTGGAGAGCACTTCAGTGAGCGCCTCGTTGGGCCCGAAATTGAGCTTGATATAGACCTGGATCGTCGAGGCACCGAGCACCGAGGAGGACGTAATGTAATCAACGCCTTCGGCCGAAGCGAGCGCTTGCTCAAGGGGCGTGGTGATGAACCCCTGGATCATGTCGGCGGAGGCGCCAGGATAAGAGGTTGTGATATTGACGACCGTGTTGGTCAGCTTAGGATATTGCCGGATTGGCAAAACGGTGGCCGCACCAATGCCGGTCAGCAGGATCAGGAGACTGACGACGATAGACAATATCGGACGTTTGATGAAGAGCTCGGTAAATGCCATCGCGATGCTCGCATTCAAGAGACTGACGGAAATTCGCCAGTAAGCCAGGCTACAGCAACAGTCATCAACGCGGCGACTGTAGCTAGGGGACCTTCTCAGGGTAGAGCCCCATGTTTCTCTTAAGCTAGCAACCGCCCCGGGGGGTCCGGCTCGAACCAGTAGAGCTGAGCCTCTGGGCAAAGCCGCAGACAATGTAAAGAGTCAGCTCCGTCGTAGCAGCCGATGTCCAAGATCACTGGGTCTTGCTTCTGGAGGGAGCACACAATGTGCTGATGGACCTCCAACGCGGAAGTGGGCTGACGTATTTCCATTTAACCTCGTCCCACGCCTCAATGGCAGCAATGCCTTGCAGCACACTTATCAACTCAGCTTAGGATTTCGCGCCGCCCCACCCTTCGGACGATCCAGCTTCGACGCTGAAACTACAGACAAGCCGACGGGCAGCTCAACTCTACAGAGGTAAGCCGGGGATATAGAACGGGTTGCATAACCTATACCAACGTTTGTCGACGAGCGACGCCCGCATGAGCCGCGCGAGACTTGTGATGTTGCTCGAGAGCACAGGCGTTTCCCTTCGGTCTTGTGCTTCACGATGAACCGGCCATCTTGGGTCCGCCCGCAAAGTAAGTGAACCCCAGGAAGGCGAAGGTCTCGGCCACCGCTCGCTGCGCGGCTGACGCGGGAGGGCCGCGAACCGCGCCCAACTCGATCAACCGGGTTTTGTCCGCATGGAGCGCCGGCCAGTCGCGCCTTGAGGGCCAAGAGCATTTCCTGGGCATCTGCCTTGCTCTCGAAGCCGATGACGAAGTCGTGCGCAAAGCGCACGGTCACAACGCGACGGCGTGCATGGCGACCGCTCCAGTGGTCGACCCAGCGATCGAGGAGGTAATGCAGGAAGATGTTGGAAAGGAGCGGACTGATCCTGCCCTTTGCGGCGTGTGTCCTGCTTCTCGCCGCTCTCACGAACGCCAGCTCGCAGCCGCATCTCGATGAGCTGCAGGATACGAGGATCGCCAATCCTGTGCGCCACCATCCGCAGCAGCCACTCGTGGTCGACCGAATCGAAGACACTGGATATGTCATGATAGCCGGATCCAGGGCATCAAGCTCCATCTGAGGATCCCGCCCCGGCCGGAGGCCGTAGGAGAACCCGAGGAATTCGAGCTCATAGGCGGCGCTCAACACCTCGGCCACCGCGCTTTGGACGATCTTGTCCTCTAGCGGCCGGCACACCGAGAGGCCGCCTACCCCCGTCGGCTTGGGGATGTAGACGCGCCGCAGCGGCTGTAGCCGGTAGGGACAGTGTGGACCCGTGCGCAGAGATCGCGGATTGGTCCGTGAGCCCCTCTTCGTACTTTGCCTCCCTCAGCCTTCCGGCCGCCAGCTGACCGGCCCGGCCCTCTTGCCGGCGAACCGGTTGCCCGAGCGCCAGTTACAACATGCTGAGGAACACGAGTATTTCTGACAGTGCTTTTCGCGCCCTACTGCGGAGCTCACGAAGACGCGATTGCTGGCTCTTGGAGCCTCGACGCAAGAGCGATCGAACAAGCGGAATAAGAAAAGACCCAATCATCGAAGGGTCCTTGGGGTCGGACCACCGCGTCTGGGCTGAACGTTACAGTTCGCCGGGGCTCTGCGGCAGCCACTACAATCTGTGGGGAACCGAGGACGGCTCCTACGCACCGGGCACCCGCACCCGCACCCGATAACAAACTTACGCCGCCGACAGTATTTTTACTCCGCTTTGCTTAGCATTTCTGCTCTGGACTACGCGCCTCATCGCCAGGAATGCCCTCACGCACGCTGCGGCACTTGACGAATTTCATTTTCATTCGACGCTGCCGAAGCCAGCATGAGGGACGCGTTGCGAGTAATCGCTGCGGCTTGGCCGTAGCGCAGCGCGGAAATTTACGCTAGCTTCCGCTCGCGAGTTTGCAAATGCCTACCCGCATTCGATCTTTCCGAAGACAACGAGCGACCATTCGACCGCTTGCCCCCTCCCATCCTCAGAGCTGGGATAATCCGGACAATGAGGAAATCTGGTTTGAGTTGGCGCGCGCCATCGGACGTCAGATCGCACGGGATGAAAATCATGGCTCGGGGCAGCCGATAGAGGACCGGCATGACGACACCGTCATCGAAGAAAACGGCCGTAATATACGCGCGCTATTCGAGCGACATGCAAAAGGCGAGCTCGATTGACGGTCAGCTGTTACTCTGCCGCAAGGTCGCATTGCGCAACAACCTCGATGTCGTCGGCGAGTTTGTGGATGCCGCAAAATCTGGTCTTACCGAAGGTGCGCGGGACGGCTATCAGCGCTTGCTCAACGGTGTGCGAAGCCGGCAGTTTGACGTAGTCGTCGTTGAGCATTTCGACCGCTTGTCGCGCGATCCCGCAACCATCCAGCGTCTCAAGCAGGTTTTCGAGTTCAACGGCGTTGAGCTGATGGATCAGAAAGGAGTCTACGCGACCGCCACTGACATTAGCATCGCAAGTCTGTACAACACGATTTACAAGCCGCAGCTCGCCGAAAAGGTTCGGCGCGGCCATGACAACGCTGTTGCGAACGGAAGAATTCCGGGCTCATACGCCTATGGTTATCGGCCAAGGCCGGGCGCGCCCGGCGAGCGCGTAATCGATGAGAACGAAGCAAAGATTGTGCTCCGCATCTTCAAAGAATATGCAGCGGGCCGCTCGACCCGAACTATCGCCGCTGACCTCACCCGCGAAGGCGTGCCCTCACCAGGGGCAACTCGTCACAAGAACAAGGCGGGTCGCACCACCTGGAACCATCAGTGCATCACAGGCGGTCGGCATGGTCGCGGCATTATCGGCAACGAACTATACATCGGCGAGATACATTGGAACGTTCGCTCGACAATTCTTAACCCAGAGACGCAGAAGAAACAGAAGCGCCGCAATCCGGCAGAACGCCACATTATCGTCAAAAAGCCAGAGCTGCGGATCGTTCCGCAAGGGCTCTGGGATCTAGCGCAGAAGGTTCGTAGGGTGCGCGCGGTGTCTATGTTCGGACCGACTGGCCAGCCGCGGCGTCGCGCCGTGAGTCCGCGCAACAATGAGCACCCGCTTGCCGGTGTGCTCCGGTGTGGCGTCTGCAACGGCCATATGCGAATCGCTCAATCCTCGCGTAACGGTGCGCCGCGCGCGGCATGCGCGAGTGCGCATCAGCGGGGCACCTGCGAGCACACCCGTAGCTTTGATATGGACGTTCTGCTCGAGGATGCCTCCGAAAAAATCCAGGTGAAATTGCTTTCGCCGAAAGCCATTGAAGAGGCGATGCGTACTTGGAAGGAGGAGCGCAAAAACGATCGGAACAATGGTAGCGAACACAATAAGCTAGAGCGTCGACGCCGCGTATTGACTACCGAGATCGAACGCCTCTCTTATGCCATCGCAAATAGCCGCCGCAAGCCGGACGAATTGCTCAAGCGGATCGATGAGTGCGACCTGGAGCGGGAAAGCGTTGAAGAGCGCTTGCGGCTGCTGGGCGGTGGCGGCGAAAATATAGTTGGCTTCGATCGCCCGAAATTCAGTGACCGATACTCCTCGGAGGTTAGAAGGCTTATCACCGCGCTCAAAACCAATCCGAAGGCGATCGAAACTCGCATTGCCTTCCGCAACTTGATTGAATGCATAGTAGTGCATCCGGTTCGCAAGCGGATGCCCTACGAATATACGCCCTACCTGAACAGCTCCGCGCTTTGCGGAAAGAACCTTTTTCCCGAAAACCGCAGCAAGGAGCGAGAGATCAGCACGTTTGCATACTACGACAATGGCAAGTCAGGGAAATCCGTGTCCTCGTAGTAGACGCGGACCTGCATATGGTGGCGGCCGTCGCGGATCTCGCCGTCGAGATGAGCTGTCATTTCGCCTTAGAGCTTCTCTGTCTGCGAGTTTCCTCGAGAAACTCTTCCAAATTCCAAGGCACAACACGAGCTAGCGTTACATCGGCCATCCCTTCGTCAATGGCAGATCTAAGCGTGCACAACTTCTCAATGTTATCGCCAGCTTCCTGCATTATGCGATGCTAACGCTTCATTCGCCGCCGCACAATCAGGTACGGCGATACTACGCCACCACCGGCCCCCGACCCAGCGTCACCTCGACGATCTCCGGGGGCACACCGACGCGGAGCGGCATGATGCTGCAACCGAGGCCGCCGGAGATGATGACGTCGCATTTCAGCCGGACATGGCCATAGGCGAGCCGGATGCCGTGCTGCGGCGGAACCGCTGGCGACCAGCCGAGCAGGCGGACCTGGCCGCCATGGGTGTGGCCGGACAGTTGCAGCGCGACGCGGGCGGGCACGCGCGGCGCGATATTGGGCTCATGCGCGAGCAGGATGATCGGCGCGTCGTCGGTGACCTTGGCGAGTGTCGCGTTGAGATCGTCGGCGCCGAAGCGCCCCGTGCTCCGGAAGCGTCGCGCCGGCAGAAAGGCGAGCTGATCGCCGAGGCCGGCGAGCCAGAACGCGCGGCCATCCTTGGTGAGCCGCACGACGTCGTTCTCGTAGACGGGAATGCCGACCGCCTCCAGCGCGCGATGCGCGACCGTCGGCCCGTGCCCCACCTGCTGCACGGTCCTGTCCGCCCAATAGTCGTGGTTGCCCATGACGGCATGGACGCCGAGTGGCGCTTTCAGGCCGGCCAGCACCTTGGCCCATTCGTTCGCCGGAATGATGCGCGTGACCTGGTGCAGGCCCGCGACATAATCGCCGAGCAGCACGATGATATCCGCGTTCAGCGCATTGGTGCGATCGACGATGGCTTCGATCCGCTCCAGCGACATCCAGGGATCGCAGGCATGGATGTCGGCGATCACGGCGATCTTCAGCGGGAAATCCGCCGGCCATTGCCGCGGGGTTGGATGATAGCGGGTGACCCGAAGCCGCAGCATCGGCTCGACGCCGACGCCATAGGCCGCGGTCGAGACGCCGAGGGCGGATAGGCCGCCGATGGAACGGAAGAAATGACGACGCGTGATCATGGCAGCCCGATCGTGATGCAGTTTGCTGATGCGACCCTATTGGAGCGGAAATGGGGTGCGTTTGTGCAGACCCTCTGCACGAGATGACCGGAAATTCATGACGGCCCGACCAGGCTGCACTTGCGCGGATCAGTCGTCGCTCTCGTCGGTGCCGAACAGGCCGAACTGTGCCGCCGCATCGCGCGAGGGCTCGTTGATGCCGAGATGGCGGAAGGCGTGCGAGGTGAGCAGGCGGCCGCGCGGGGTGCGCTGCAGATAGCCACACTGGATCAGATAGGGCTCGATGATGTCCTCGATCGCGTCGCGCGGCTCGGACAGTGCGGCGGCCATCGTCTCGACGCCGACCGGGCCGCCGCCATAGTTCTGCGCGATGGTGGTGAGGTAGCGGCGGTCCATCGCATCGAGGCCGGCGGCGTCGACCTCGAGCGCGCTCAGCGCGTGGTCGGCAATCTTGCGATCGATCCGGTCGGCATCGGCCGCCGAGGCAAAATCGCGCACGCGGCGCAACAGCCGGCCGGCGATACGTGGCGTGCCGCGCGCGCGTCGCGCGATCTCGTTGGCTCCATCCGCGCTCATGCCGACGTTGAGCACGCGGGCGCCACGGGTGACGATGCTCTCAAGCTCTTCGATCGTGTAGAAATTCAACCGGATCGGAATGCCGAAGCGGTCACGCAAGGGATTGGTGAGCAGGCCGGCGCGCGTGGTGGCGCCGACGAGAGTGAATTTCGACAACTCGATCTTGACCGAGCGCGCCGCCGGGCCCTCGCCGATGATGAGGTCGAGCTGGAAATCCTCCATCGCGGGATAGAGCACCTCTTCCACCGCAGGGCTGAGGCGATGGATCTCGTCGATGAACAGCACGTCGCGCTCTTCGAGATTGGTGAGCAACGCCGCAAGATCGCCGGCCTTGGCGATTACCGGGCCTGATGTGGCGCGAAAGCCGACGCCGAGCTCCTTGGCCACGATCTGCGCCAGCGTGGTCTTGCCGAGGCCGGGGGGACCGACGAACAGCACGTGATCCAGCGCCTCGCCGCGCTTGCGCGCCGCCTCGATGAAGATGGACAGATTCTTGCGCGCCTGCTGCTGGCCGACGAAGTCCGACAGCGATTGCGGGCGCAGCGCGGTGTCGCCGACATCATCGCTGCGGCGCTCGGGCGTGACCATGCGGGGGGGAGTGCTCATGCGGGCAGGATAACACGGTGCAGCGGTTTCGCGAGCCACCAGCACAGGCTGGCCGGGATGACAGCAACGATGGCGAGCATGGCGGAAAGCTTCAGCGCCTCAGGCGCGGAACGGACGCTCGGCAAGATCACCGCCGAGGTTTCGGCGGGCACAACGAACATGCCAAACCCGACGAAGCCGGCGGCGGCCACGGCTGCGGCGAGCCACGCCATCCAGATCATGTTGAGGTCGGCGTAGACCGCGGCCAGCGCGAATAGCAAGCCGGCGGCGACTGCAGGAAGGAACGAGGCGAGAATGGTGGCAATGGCCAGCAGCACGATCGCGATCGAAATCAGGGCGCGCAGCGCCTCCAGCTCGAGGAGCGCAAGAAACATCTGCAGCACCGCGGCACCGAGCATCGTCACCACCACTGAAACCAGCGCGGCGACCGTCAGCGGCCCCACAATGGAGAAGATCACGACGATACCGGCCACGCGCGAAAGGCGACGAAAAACATCGGCGACGGGATTGGCGCGGGCCGCACTCACTTCGACAGCTCCTTCAGGCCCAGCCGGATGAGCTGCGCGGTCTCCGCGCTCTCGCCCGCGCTGCGCGAGGCCGATGCGATCGCGGCCGCAGCCTGGGGCTGGCCGTAGCCGAGATTGACCAGCGCTGAGATCGCGTCCGCGACCGGCCGCGGCGCGCGCTGGTCATCGACAGCGCCGGCGAGGTGCACGACCGCCGGATCGACATTGGCGAAGGCCGGCGCCTTGTCCTTCAGTTCGGTGACGATGCGCTCGGCGACCTTGGGGCCGACACCGGGCGTGCGCGCGACCGCGGCCTTGTCGCGCAATGCGATCGCGTTGGCGAGGTCGGACGGCTGCAGCGTGCCGAGCACGGCGAGCGCGACCTTGGCGCCGACGCCCTGCACGGTCTGGAGCAGGCGAAACCATTCGCGCTCCTGGTCGCTGCGGAAGCCGAACAGCTTGATCTGATCCTCGCGAACATAGGTCTCGATCGACAGCACGGCTGCCTCGCCCGGCGAGGGCAGATGCTGCAGCGTGCGCGTCGAGCAATGCACCTGATAACCGACACCGCCGACGTCGAGGATGACGAAATCCTCGCCGTAGGAATCGATCAGGCCCTTGAGCTTGCCGATCATAAGCCGGCCACCTTCAGCCGGAGCGCGGTGCTCTGGCGATGATGGGCATGGGTGATGGCGATGGCGAGCGCGTCGGCGGCGTCCGCGGACGGCGGATCGGCCTTGGGCAGCAAGATCTTGAGCATCATCGCGATCTGCTGCTTGTCGGCGTGGCCGGCGCCGACCACCGTCTTTTTCACCTGGTTCGGCGCGTATTCGGCAACACTGATCCCGAACATCGCGGGCGCGAGCATGGCGACGCCGCGGGCCTGGCCGAGCTTCAGCGTCGCGACGCCGTCCTTGTTGACGAAAGTCTGTTCGACCGCGGCTTCCATCGGCTTGTGACCGGACAGGACAGCGGCCAGCCCCTCATGGATCGCGAGCAGCCGGCTCGCCAGCGGCAAATCGTCAGGCGGCTCCACCGAGCCACAGGCGATGTAGATCAGGCGGTTGCCCTCGGCCTCGATCACGCCCCAGCCGGTGCGGCGCAGGCCAGGGTCGATGCCGATGATGCGAACGGGGCCACGAATCGGGAGCGTCGTCATGGGCCAGTGATAGCGGCTGGCCGCCGCGGGGGAAACAGAAACAGAACGGAAGTAACAGGGGAAGTGGCCCCTACCCGCCCATCTTCGCCAGCAGCGCGTCCGAGACCTCGAAATTGGCGTAGACGTGCTGGACGTCGTCGTGCTCGTTGAGCAGGTCCATCAGCTTCAACAACTTCTCGCCGGTCTCGTCGTCCACCGCGACCGTGTTCTGCGGCTTCCAGATCAGCGCGGCCTTGCGCGGCTCGCCGAACTTGGCTTCCAGCGCCTTGGCGACGTCGCGATAGCCTTCGGTCGATGCGTAGATCTCGTGGCCGCCTTCGCTCGAGATCACGTCGTCGGCGCCGGCCTCGATCGCGGCATCCAGCACCGCATCGTCGGAGGCGACGCTGCGGTCGTATTCGACGATGCCGGTGCGGTCGAACATGAAGGACACCGAGCCGGTTTCGCCGAGATTGCCGCCGGACTTGGTGAAGAAGGAGCGGATGTCGGAAGCCGCGCGGTTGCGGTTGTCGGTCAGCGCCTCGACGATGACGGCAACGCCGCCGGGGCCGTAACCCTCGTAGCGGATCTCGTCATAATTCTCGCCGTCGCTGCCGAGCGCCTTCTTGACCGCGCGCTCGATATTGTCCTTCGGCATGTTCTCCTGGCGCGCCGCGGTGATGGCCGCACGCAGGCGCGGGTTCATGTTGGGGTCGGGCGTCCCCAGCTTGGCCGCGACGGTGATTTCCCGCGCCAGCTTGCCGAACAGTTTCGACTTCTGGGCATCCTGCCGCCCCTTGCGGTGCATGATATTCTTGAATTGGGAATGTCCGGCCATGCGTGATCTTCTCTAGGGGAATCGTGCGCCAAGGTGAGCGTGGGAAGCGCGGCCTTATAGGCCGCCACTCCCCTGGAAAGAAAGAGGCTCTACGACTTTAAGGTAACACCGTATGGGCCCGTGCCTAGATGTCAGGCATCGTTAACCCTGATTTCATTCCAGGCTGCGAAAATAGCGTCTGACCGTCCCCCGACAAGAGAGACCTGATGGCGTTCGGACTATTTCGGAAGCGTCTGCCGGACATGGCTGCAACTGCGGCTGCCCCGCAGGCTGCGCAGCCGGCGGCCCATTCCGAGCCTGACCCGGCCGTCGAAAGCGATTCGGCCAAGGAAATCCTGGAACTGCTGGAACTCGAGCTGGGCGCCATGATTCGCCAGCTCGAGCGCGCCGCCAATTCGGTGGCCGGCGGCGCTGAGGCAACCGCCACGACGCTTGCCGCCATTCGCGACCGCACCGACGCCCTCACCGGCCGGACCAACGCCGCGCAATCGAACGCCTCCACCTTCGCCCATGCCGCCGACAAGTTCACCCAGTCGGCGCTGGGCATCGGGGCGCAGGTTCGCGAGGCCGGCAAGCTCGCCGACGAGGCCAGCGCCGCGGCGCAGGAAGCCCGCGCCAACGTCGATCGCTTGCGCGAATCCTCGGCCGCCATCGGCAACGTGGTCAATCTGATCGCACAGATCGCGCGGCAGACGACGCTGCTCGCGCTCAACTCGACCATCGAGGCCGCGCGCGCGGGCGCTGCGGGAAGAGGCTTTGCGGTCGTCGCCACCGAGGTCAAGGCACTCGCGGTGCAGACCCAGGGCGCGACGGAGGAGATCACCAAAAAGATCGACGCGCTGCAGCGCGACGCCGCCGGCTCCGCGGATGCGGTGCACCGCATCTCGCAGGCGATCGAGGCGATCCGCCCGGTCTTCGAGACCGTCAACGGCGCGGTCGCCGAACAGAACGCCACCACCAGCGAAGTCTCCGGCAACGCGACAAGCGCGTCGCAGTTCATCATCTCGGTCGGCGAAAGCGCAGCGGAGATCGATGCTGCGACCAAGGCGGCCGAGAGCCACGGCGAGAACGTCGCCAGCGCCGGCAGGGCGGTCACCACCTTCGCGCAGAAGCTGAAATCGCGCTGCGCGGTGCTGCTCAAGCAGAGCGAGCACGACGACCGCCGCAAGACCGAGCGGCTGCCCTGCCATCTCAAGCTCGAAACCGCCCGCGGCGTGCTGCCGGTCTACGAGATAGCGATGGACGGCGTGCTGATCGGCGGCGTGGAGGCGGGCCGCCTTGCATCGCAAGCCATGGTCGAAGGCACCCTCGAAGGCGTCGGCGCCTGCCGCCTGCGCGTGGTGGAGCAATCCAAGGCCGGTGCCCGCGCGCAATTCGTTAGTCCCCATGCCGAGCTGCGCGAGAAGATCGAAGACCGGCTCTGGTCGATCCACGAAGAGAACACGGAGTTCGTCACCCGCGCCATGGAAGCGGGTAACGCGCTGACCGCGATCTTCGAGCAGGCGGTTGCCCGCGGCGAGGTGAAGATCGACGACCTCTTCGACACTGACTACGCCGAAATCGCCGGAACCAATCCGCAGCAGTACCGCACCAAATATCTGGACTGGGCCGACCGCGCGCTGCCGGCGTTCCAGGAAGCCTTTCTGGCAAAGGACCCGCGCATGGCGTTCTGCGCCATGGTCGATCGCAACGGCTTCCTGCCGGTGCACAACCGGATCTACTCGCATCCGCAGCGGCCGGGCGATGCCACGTGGAACACGGCCAACAGCCGCAACCGGCGGATGTTCAACGATCCGGCGGGGTTGGCCGCCGCTCGCAACCTGCGCTCGTATCTGGTCCAGAGCTATGCGCGCGACATGGGCAACGGCAATACGGTGATGATGCGCGAGATCGACGTCCCGATCCGCGTGCAAGGCCGGCACTGGGGCGGATTCAGGACGGCCTACAAGCTCTAGTGCGCGCTCAGGCAAGACGCCAACGCGCGAATCACCTCTTAAGACCGGAATTGGAATGGGAATGCCGCGGAGAGCCGGCGAACGGCTCTGACTGGAGGACTCTCAAGACATGTCCGTCGTACAACTTGCAGTACTGGACACCGGCTCCAACCGAACACTTGCCGAACGGCTGATCGATCAGCTCGCCGACCGCATCGGCGGCCTCGGCGTGGAACTCGCTGACATCGCCGGCAACGTCCAGGAAGTCGCAAGCCGGGTCGCGAACCAATCGGAACGGTTTCATCACCTCCAGGAAACCGCCGAGACGATGGTGTCGGCCAACCACGACATCGCCAATGCGTCGCAGGCGGTTCAAACGACCACGTCGGCGGCGGTCGGCGAGATCGCGCAGTCGCGCGGCGCAGTCGATGCCGCGGTCAGCCACATCTCCGAGCTCGTTGCAGCGGTGGAACGGATCGAGGCGCGGCTCAGCGCCGTCGGCTCCGCGCTGGCACAAGTGGCAAAAGTGTCCGGCTCGATCGAGGCGATCGCGAAGCAGACCAACCTGCTCGCGCTCAACGCCACCATCGAGGCGGCACGTGCCGGCAATGCCGGCCGCGGCTTCGCGGTGGTCGCAAGCGAGGTCAAGAACCTCGCGGAAGCCACCCGCCAGGCCACGCACCAGATCTCCGACACCGTGCGCGATCTCGACGGCCAGATTGAAGGCCTGATCGGGGAGAGCAGCGATGCCTCGCAGCGTGCGAAGACGGCCGGCGAAGGCGCCCAGCGGATCTCCGGCATCATCTCGCGGGTCCAGCAAGGCTTCGCCTCCGTGGAGGCGGAGATCGGCAGCGTTACGCGCGCGGCGACCTCCAACCTCGGGCATTGCGACACCGTCATCAGCGAGCTCAACGAGCTCGCCAAGGGCGTCGACCTCTCCTCGCGCGATCTCAAGAACGCCGATCAGCGCGTGACCAAACTGCTCGACACGTCAGAAGGCCTGATCGCACTGATCGCCCACAGCGGCGTGGAGACATCCGATGCACCGCTGATCCGAATCGTCGTCGATACCGCCAAGCGGATCTCGGATGAGTTCGAAGCGGCCATCGGCCGCGGCGAGATCACGCTCGACCAGTTCATGGACCAGAACTATCGGGAAATCCCCGGCACCGATCCCAAGCAGTACAACACTGACTACGTCGAATTCACCGACAGCGTGCTGCCCGCGATCCAGGATCCGATTCAGAAGTCCGATCCCCGCATCGTGTTCTGCGTCGCCTGGGCCAAGGGCGGCTATCTGCCGACGCACAACCCGAACTACCGCCTGCCGCAGGGCAAGGACCCGGTCTGGAATAACGCCAATTGCCGCAACCGCCGCCTGTTCACCGATCGCGCGGTGCAGAAGGTCGCGGCCAACACCAAGCCGTTCCTGCTCCAGACCTATCGCCGCGACATGGGCGGCGGGCAGTTCGTGCTGATGAAGGACCTGTCCTCACCGATCATGATCCGCGGCAAGCACTGGGGCGCCTTCCGGATGGGCTTTCGGCAGAGCTGAGGACCGCTCCAGCGGCCCTTGGAGTCAAAAACCTGAAAACAACCCCATGCACAGTAGCCAGGGCGAGCAGAATCAATGGCTTAAGTGCCCGACGAATCCGTGGCCTAGGCGGCTCGTAAAGCGGTTGCGCCGTCGGGCAAAACAGGTGCATCCTGCTATTATTCCGAAATCTTCAGCCCCTCCTCTTCCCTTCTCCCCTTCCGAGAGAAGCCGATTTCGATAGGCCGCGCGCTGCACGGCCTTCCGGGCCTACGCTGAGGTGGCCCGGTAGCTGTGCGTGCCAAATCAACGGACTACTTCTTTTGCTCGGTGGTCGTCGCAGTGGCCGGGGTGCCGTCGCGAGCGTCCCGTCGCTCGTCGCGTCCTGTACGCCGTGCTTGCCGCCGCTCCGTGCGGCCGGCGCGGCGCTCCTGCCGCCGCTCTGTTCGCCCGCTGCGCCGCTCCTGGCGGCGTTCCGTACCCGACTTAGGCGCGTCTGCTGGCGGCGTGGTAGGCGCGGCGGCTGGCGCAGTGGTTTGAGCAACAGCCTCTGAGGTCGCAAAAATTGAGGACGAAGCCACAAGCCCAAACACCCCTGCGTATCCAAGGAAGGTGAGTGCGTTGCGACGACAGACCTGTTTCGGCTCCGAACGTTCATTCATGTTGAGGCTCCCGGTTGCTGCCCCGTCAGAGCATGTCACCAGCGCCGGTCGCCGACTTATTGATCTGGATCAACTTCGCCGGGCGCTTCAAGCCACGTTGGGATTTCGGTCGATGGGATCGACACTCTCGGAAAGTGAGGGATGATAGTCCCTGCAGTGACGATCAGTCCGTCGTTAAATTTGGTTCGCGCAAAATCCTTAGCTGCCGCTTCGCTTTCAAACGTGTTCGTTAGACGCGGATGTCGCCGTCTTGACAGTGTGCCGTCCGGCGGCACTTCAAAAGTGACGTACCAAGTGTGTTTCATGCCCTAATGCCGCCCCGGCGGTACTAGTGCCTATCCCTGCCAGACCAAGAAAAGCCGCCACCGGGACGAAACGATGACGGCTTCTTGCTGGCTTGCGAAACCGGCTTTTACCGCCCGGCTCCAACGCGATTGACGCCACCATTCGCATTGCCACCGGCGTTGTGGCGGACTGCGGCGCGCGCCACCGGGCGCGGCCTGAGCACGACGCCTGCCCGAGCAACGCAACCCGCCGGATATTCTACGTACTGGCAGTAAATCACTGCCTTGGCTGGGGTTGGACTGAGCGACAGGGTTGCAAGCCCAAGCAGGCCGCTGGCGGCGATGCCCGCGACCGTCGCTGACTTGATCGAAAGAAGCTTCCTCGGATGCATGGCGGACCTCCCTCTTCGCACTTGCGTCACCGAAAGGTGACGGAAACCGCCTCAGGTGCGGCTGAACATAGCGTAGGCGTCGCAGTGCGCGGGTTCGATTGATCTACATCAAGCTCACGCGCGGAGTGAAGCCGCAATCTCGCGAGCGGGGCCTAGTGAATTCATGGAAGGGTTCCGTCATGCTCCGCTATATTCTCGCTTCTCTTGCCGCTTTCGTTTTGCTCACCGCCTGCTTGATCCCCGATGATGCCGAGGCTCGGCGCGGCGGAGGTGCCTATCGGGGCGGCGGCGGTTATCGCGGCGGTGCGGTCGCAGTTCGAGGACCGCGGGGCGGCGGCGCTGTTGCGGTGCGCGGCGCAGGCTATCGGGGCGGCTATCGCGGCTATGGCTATCGGGGCTACGGTGTAGGAGCGGCAGCGGTCGGCGCGGCTGCCCTTGGCACTGCTGCGTACCGCCGCAGTTGCTACGATGCTTACGGAAACTATATTTGCGCCTATTAATCCGTGGCGACGCGCGATAGGCCGGCTTGGCCCTCTGTGCACGCAAGCAAGCGCTGGCGGTGACCGTCCGACGATGGCGATCCTGCGTGATCGATCTGCAGGTACTCTGGGCGACGTGGCCTATCGCGGGGGACCGCGCGACGCCCCGCTATGAACTCTTGCGGACCTGTTTGTGTCAGAATCGCCCCGTAGTTTCCCCTTGTCTCCACTTGTTGATAATCTGATCGAGCAGATACGGTACTCCACTTGGATCGGGGCTCGGGGTGCGATGCTTTTCTGGCTGCCTCGCTCATGGCGAACCTTTCGCGTGCGGAGCCTCACCGCTGCGTTGACAATCGCATTGTTGATCGCGACGACAGGCCAAAGTCCGGCAGCTGATCCAGAGGCAAAACGAGTACTGATGCTGCATTCATTCGGTCTCAGGTTCAGACCTTGGACTGATTATTCGGAAGCCCTTCGCGCCGAGCTGAGCCGACGGGCATCCATTGAATTTCAAGACCAATCGCTGCTGAATGCCCGGCGAAGCAGCGACAAGTCAGACGCCCCCTTTGTCGAGTATCTCCGTTCCCTCAATCTGGACCAGCCGCCCGACCTGATCGTCGCGATCGGTGCGCCTGCTGCCAATTTCGTGCAGGCTCATCGCAAAGACCTCTTTCCAACTACGCCGATGCTGTACACCCTGGTAGAGCGACGCCGCGTCGACTTCGATAAATTGACCAAGTACGACGCCGTCGTGGCAATCACGAACGACGATCGTGTTTTCTTTGAAAATATCCTGCAGGTCCTACCTCAAACAACTACGATTGCCATCGTAGTCGGTGCTTCGCCGAGCGAAACCTGGTGGCGTAACGAGGTCGCCAAGTCCACCGCGCGGTTCGCGGATCGTGTCCATTTTCGATGGTACAACGAGCTCTCGTTCGAAGACATGCTCAAGGATGCGGCCAACCTACCGTCGCACAGTGCTATTTTCTGGATTGGATTGAATGTCGATGCGGCGGGAGTGGCACATGAGGGCAACACTGCGTTTAACCGATTTTACAGCGTAGCCAATGCGCCCATCTTTTTTCACGATGAAAGTTTTTTTGGAGAGGGCATCGTCGGTGGACCAATGCAGGTCGTCGCCAGACAAAGCAAGCAGGCGGCGGAAGTCGCGCTTCGCATCCTCAACGGCGAAAATGTCGCCGACATCAAGCCGACCTTTGTCCCGCTGGCCGCGCCTATGTTTGACTGGCGACAAATGCAGCGCTGGGGAATTCCCCAAAGCAGACTGCCGCCTGACAGCACGGTTTACTTCCGGGAGCCCAATTTGTGGGAGCGATATTGGTGGCAAATCACGTTCACTATCGCGCTTGTCCTCGCGCAAGCGGGACTGATCGCGCTTTTGTTATTTGAGCATCGTCGACGTCAATTCGCCGAAGTGCAGTCGCGGCAGCGCATGACTGAACTGGCCCACGTCAATCGCTTCGCGACCGCTGGCGAACTGACCGCCTCGATTGCTCACGAGATCAACCAGCCGCTTGGGTCTATTCTGACGAACGCCGAAACCGCAGCCGCGATCCTGCAATCGCAGCGTCCCGATATCGCCGCACTTTCCGATGTTGTTGAACTCAGGGAAATCGTGAACGATATTTTACAGGATGACCGCCGTGCCACCGAGGTCATTCGCAGGATGCGCAGCTTGCTAAAAAAGGCGCCGTTCGAATTGAAGCAATTGGACCTGAATGAGGTTGTGCAAGAGACGGTCAGATTTCTTTCCGCGCTAACCGTCAGCCGAAAATTCGAAATGGCCAACGTGATCACGTCCGACGCGCTACCGATCCTCGGCGATCGCATTCAGCTTCAACAAGTCATTTTGAATCTTGTGCTGAACGGGGTCGAGGCTATGAAGGACACGTCTGACGAAAGCCGCTCTATCAGCATCCGGACTGCGCGCGTGGATCAATTTGCCGAGCTATCCGTGTCAGATCGCGGCCCCGGCATTCCAGAAGACAAATTGAAACAGGTTTTCGAGCCGTTTTACACCAGCAAAGCGGAAGGCATGGGCATGGGCCTGTCCATTGCGCGCACCATTATCGAAGCGCACAACGGGTTCATATCAGCGAGTAATCGGGAGCACGGCGGCGCCTCGTTCACGATCAGGCTTCCCTTTGCCGGTTGATCCAAAGCGGCGCCCATACGCGGAGACAGACCCCTCACCCGAGTGAGGCTGCGTCTATCGGCGTCGCTGCCCTCTCCCACAAGGGGAGAGGGCACAACAATGAGGCGCTGCGATTGATCGCGCCGTCGATCGACTTGCATAATCGCACGAGTTTCGTCATCGCATGATTTTGCGCATTCGCACGATCATCCGTGGCGATCAACGGCGCTTGTAAGCAAAAAGCGTCAGAAAATGACGCTTATCATATCAATTAGCCCAAAATCGCCGCAGTGATCGCCGCACAAATTCGTGATCGTCATGGCCAGACGCGCTCGCTACGCAAAAATGCATTGCCGGACATGTCGACGCTTCATCGTTTCGCATCGATATGATTATTGTGCGCGCAAATTCGCTGACTAGATCGCCGTAAGCGATCGCGCGAGCAAGGGGATGCATATGGCAACTGTTCTCACCATCAACGGCGAAACGAAATCGTTCGACGCGCCCCCTGACATGCCGCTGCTGTGGGTGCTGCGCGACGTCCTCGGGATGACCGGCACCAAGTTCGGCTGCGGCATCGCGCAGTGCGGCGCCTGCACCGTCCACGTCGACGGCAAGGCGGTGCGCTCCTGCGTCTTGCCGGTCAGCGCGGTTGCGAACCGCGCCATCACGACGATCGAGCATGTCGGCAGCACGCCGACGGGCGCAAAGGTGCAAAAGGCCTGGCTCGATGCCGAAGTGATCCAGTGCGGCTATTGCCAGTCCGGCCAGATCATGGCGGCCGCGGCGCTGCTGGCGGCAACGTCCAGCCCCGACGATTCCGACATCGACGCCGCGATGGCCGGCAATATCTGCCGCTGCGGCGCCTATGTGCGCATCCGCGAGGCCATCAAGCTGGCCGCCTCCGGCCGTCAGTCATGAGGTCCGCCATGATCCCCGACAAGACTCTTCCTGACGTCTCCCGCCGTGCGCTGCTGACCGGCGGTCTCGCCACCGGCTTCCTGCTCGCCTTCCACCTGCCGCTGCGCGCCGCCGTCAACGAGCCGGAGCAACCGCGCGACACCACCGACGGCAAGTTCGCGCCGAACGCCTTCATCCGCATCGACGAGACCGGCCGCACCGTGCTCCTGATGCCGCAGGTCGAGATGGGCCAGGGGGTCTATACGTCGATTGCGATGATCCTGGCCGAAGAGCTGGACGCCGATTGGGCAAAGGTCGCCGTGCTGCATGCGCCGCCCAACGACAAGCTCTACGCCAATCCCGCGTTCGGCTTGCAGGCCACGGGTGGTTCGACCTCGATCCGCGCCTGGTGGAAACCATTGCGCGCAGCGGGCGCCAGTGCGCGCGCGATGCTGGTGCAGGCCGCAGCGGCGCAATGGCAGGTCGAGCCTGCAAGCTGCACCGCGTCGAAAGGCGAGGTCGTGCACGCCGCAAGCGGCCGCAAGCTCGGCTATGGCGAACTGGCACTGGCCGCACAGGGCCAGACGCCGCCGAAGGACGTTTCGGTCAAGGACCCCAAGGACTTCGTCATCATCGGCCAGCCGCTGAAGCGGCTCGACACGCCGGACAAGGTCAATGGCAAGGCCGTCTACGGCATCGACGCGATCCTGCCCGGCATGAAGATCGCAGCGATCGCCAATTGCCCGGTCTTTGGCGGCAAGGTCGGCAAGGTCGACGACAGCGCGGCGACAAAAATCCCGGGCGTGCGCAAAATCGTGGTGCTCGAGGACACGGTCGCCGTGATCGGCGACCACATGTGGGCCGCCAAGAAAGGCCTCGATGCGCTCAAGATCGAGTGGAACGAGGGACCGAACGCGAAGCTCAGCACGAACGACATCTGGCAGCATCTGCGCGCCGCCAGCGCGAAGGACGGCGTGGTCGCGAAATCGGTCGGCGACATCGCCCAGGGGCTCGCCAGCGGCGACAGGTTCGAGGCGAGCTTCGAACTGCCGTTCCTTGCGCATGCCTCGATGGAGCCGATCAACGCCACCGTCCACGTCAGGCCTGATGCCTGCGAGATCTGGACCGGCACGCAGATCATGACGCGCGTGCAGTCGGAGGCGGCGAAGGCCGCGGGCCTCCCGGTCGACAAGGTGATCGTCAACCAGCATCTGCTCGGCGGCGGCTTCGGCCGCAAGCTCGAGCCGGACATGGTGGTGGCCGCCGTGAAGATCGCAAAACAGGTCGACTATCCCGTCAAGGTGATATGGACCCGTGAGGAGGACATCCAGCACGACGTCTATCGTCCGGTCTATCGCGACCAGGTCACGGCATCGCTGGTCGATGGCAAGGTCGCGGCCTGGAAGTACAAGGTCGCCGGCTCCGCCGTGCTGGCGCGCTGGCTACCGCCGGCGTTCCAGAAGGGTATCGACATCGATGCGGTCGATGCCGCGGTGGATGCGCCCTACGACTTCGCCAATTTCCATGTCGAATATGTCCGCGCCGAACCGCCGGCGGTGCCGACCGGCTTCTGGCGCGGCGTCGGTCCGAACAACAACGTGTTCGCGGTCGAATGCGGGATGGACGAACTCGCGCGCAAGGCCGGCAAGGATCCGGTCGAATTCCGCCGCTCGATGCTGACGAAGAATCCGCGCATGCTCGCGGTGCTCAATCTCGCGGCCGAGAAATCCGGCTGGGGCCAACCACTGCCACCGCGCGTCGCTCGCGGCGTCTGCGTGCAGCCGTCATTCGCAAGCTTCCTCGCCACCGTGGTGGAAGCGGAGATCGACGATATCGGCGAGATCGTGCTCCGCCGCATCACTTCGGTGGTGGACACCGGCATCGCGGTCAACCCCGATACGGTGAAGGCGCAGATCGAGGGTGGCCTGGTGTTCGGCCTCACCGCCGCGCTCTATGGCGAGATCACCATCGAGAAGGGCCGCGTGCAGCAATCGAATTTCCACGACTACCGCATGATGCGCATCAACGAGATGCCGAAGATCGAGGTGATCGTGGTCAAGAGCGGCGAGGCGCCCGGCGGCATCGGTGAGGCCGGCGTCAATGCCGGACCGCCGGCGCTGCGCAACGCCATTTACGCGGCGACCGGCGTGGCGCTGCGGCGCCTGCCGATCGATCGGAAACTGCTGGCTGCGGGGAAAAAGGCATGAGCGGCAAAATGCGTATTCTCACCGGCATCGTCGTGATCGCCATCGTCGCTGTGGTATCAGGCGTCTGGATCATCCGCGGGCCCGGCCCGCTCGACTTTGCCGGCGGCCCCAAGGTGGCGCTGGCGGATTACCGCGCCGGCAAGCCGGCCGGCGTGCCGGCGAAGCTCGAGAAGGCTGGCCTGGTCGAGCGCGGCGAATACCTCGCGAAGGCGGCCGACTGCATGGTGTGCCACACCAAGCCGGGCGAGAAGGACTATTCCGGCGGGCTCGGCTTCAAGCTGCCGTTCGGCACGCTCTATTCCACCAACATCACGCCGGACAAGGACACCGGCATCGGCAATTATAGCGACCAGGATTTCCTCGACGCGGTCCAGCGCGGCAAGCGCCATGACGGTGCCCGGCTCTATCCCGCCATGCCCTACACGTCCTACACCTACATGACCGACGAGGACGTGCTGGCGGTGAAGGCCTATCTGTTCAGCCTGCCTGCGGTGCGCGCGAAGCCGCCGGAGAACACGCTGTCGTTCCCGTTCAACCAGCGCTGGGCCATGATTGTCTGGTCGGCCGTGTTCAATCCCGACACGCGCTTTGCGCCGGATACGTCGAAGAGCCCGGAGTGGAATCGCGGCGCCTATCTCGTGGAGGCGCTCGCACATTGCGGCGAATGCCATACGCCGCGCAATCTCGGTTTTGCGCTGGACAACCGCAAGAAATTCGCAGGCGCGATCACGGCCGGCTGGCGCGCCTTCAACATCTCCTCGGACAAGGCCACCGGCCTCGGCAATTGGAGCGATGAGGACCTGATCTCCTATCTGTCGCTCGGCCATGCGCCGGGCCACGGCTCAGCGTCGGGTCCGATGGGTGAAGCGGTCGACCACAGTTTCAGCCAGTTCGCGCCTGAGGACATAAGCAGCATCGTCGCGTATCTGCGCAGCGTGCCGCCGCAGCCCTCGCCCGACCTGCCCGCAACCACCGCACCCGTTGCGCCCGCCTCGCACAAGGACGGTGTTACGGCGGACGCGCGCGGCAAGAAAATGTTCGCCAGCGCCTGCGCCAGCTGCCATGGCTGGAGCGGCGAGAGCCCGGTCTCGCCGATGGCGACGCTGACCGGCACCTGGGCCGTCAACGACCCCGCGGCCACCAACGTCGCGCAGATCGTGCTGTCAGGCACCAAGCGGCATACGCCCGACGGGGCGCTGTCGATGCCGGCGTTCGGCAACGCGTATAGCGACGACGAGATCGCGGCGGTCGCGAATTACGTGACGGCGCGGTTCGGTGCGAAGGGATCGAAGCTGACCGCGAAGGATGTGGCGGAGTTGAGGGAGCAGACGGCGGAGTAGGCCCCAATGTCGTCCTGGCGAAAGCCAGCACCCATTACCCCAACTGCCTGTTTGGCGCGACGTCCTCGACCACGAGCCTGCCCATTACTACGGCCGGTGGTAATGGGTCCTGGCTTTCGCCAGGACGACACTGAGTATGTGGCGAGCTACATGAAAACTCAGCTCAACCAGAATTTCGGCGTCGTCGGCTCCAGCCGGCCGCCGGCGCGCACCGGTGCGATGCGCAGTGCAAGTCCGGTCGCGTCATCCGTCTCCACGGCCACGCCGCTGAGCGTAGCTGCGCCCGCCGCCGGCTCGAAGCGGCCTGAGGGGATGCCGGAGGTGAACCTCCGCAGCGGCTCTTCCTTCTGCATGCCGATGATGGAATCGTAGTCGCCGGTCATGCCGGCATCGGTCATGTAGGCGGTGCCGCCTGACAGGATCTGGTGGTCGGCGGTCGGCACGTGGGTGTGGGTGCCGACGACGAGGCTGGCGCGGCCGTCGCAGAAGAAGCCGATGCCCTGCTTCTCGCTGGTCGCCTCGCAATGGAAGTCGACGACGATGGCGTCCGCGGCAATGCCGAGCGGGCAGGCGCCGAGCTCGCGCTCCAGCGCTGCGAAGGGATCGTCGAACGGGGTCATGAAGACGCGGCCGAGCGCGTTGACGACGAGCGCATGCTTGCCGTTCTTGGTCTCGACCAACGCGGCGCCGCGGCCGGGCGTGCCGCGCGGATAGTTCGCCGGCCGCACCAAACGCTCGGCGCGCTCGATGAATACCAGGGCTTCGCGCTGGTCCCAGGAGTGATTGCCGAGCGTCACCGCGTCGGCGCCGGCGTCGAGAAACTCCTGATAGATCGCTTCCGTGATGCCGAAGCCACCGGCGGAATTCTCGCCGTTGACGACGACGAAATCGAGCGACCAGTCCTTGACCATGCCGGGCAGATATTCGGCGATGGCATTGCGCCCGGCACGGCCGACGACATCACCCACGAACAGAATGCGCAACTTCAGAACTCCGGAAATCGAATACGTCGGATTCCGTTAGCACATAATCCAGCGCCACGTCGTGGGCTAGTGCCGGAACCGCCTTGATCTCCTGCGCTGCAAAAGCGAGCCCGATGCCGACGATATTCTTGGCTTTTCGCAGATGCGCGAAGGTGTGGTCGTAGTGCCCCGCGCCGTAGCCGATGCGATGGCCGAGACGATCGAAGGCCGCGAGCGGCGTCAGCATGATGTCGGGAATGACTTCAGCGGCCCCAGGCGACGGCTCGGGAATGCCGAGCGGGCCGAGCATCAGGCGATCATTGGGATGGAAGATGCGGAAGATCAGCGACTGGCCGCGCGCGGTGACGCAAGGCAGCGCCAGCCTGGCGCCCTGCTCGGCGAGCGTCTTCAGCAGCGGCATCGGATCGATCTCGCTGCGGATCGGCGAATATCCCGATACGATGCTGCCAGGCAGGAGCTGGAACGGCAGCCCGCGCTTGGCGAGCTTCGCGGCAGCGGCGGTGCGTTTCTTGTCGCTCAGCGCATCGCGCGCCGCGAGGGCTTTGGCGCGGAGTTCGGCTTTGGTGTTGGTCATGCGCTTGCCCCCGAGGCAGAGCTACCCCCCGCTGTCATCACCCGCAGCGTGTCGGGGACGCAATTTCGACAGGCACGAACCAGAAGGAAGAAAAACAAAAGTGCGAAGCCGCGAACGCCGTTGAAGCACTCGATCCCGGAGTTCCCTACGAAAGTAGGTGGGCACCATATGTCCGAGCCCACGGGCCCGGCCAGGGACAGTTCCCTAAAGGATCGATAAGGCCCCGGGGATAATGGCTCCTGACGCGCGTCGCAGCCCCGCCCGGGCAATGTAACAACGATGCTGACGAATCGCCAGCCCGGTGAAGGGTCAGCCGATGGCGATCCCGTTGCCGACGGTGCGGTTCAGGACCTGGGTCGACTTCTCGATGCGCTCGGCCGCAGAGTTCAGTGCGTTCACAACCGCGGTCTGGGTCAGCCGGGCGCGCTCCACGGCGGCGTTGCGGAAATCCCGCAGCTCGGTCAGCTCCTGCTCCATGGTGCGGATGCGGTTGCCGGCATCGACCAATTCGTCGCAGACGGTCAGCGCCGCCATCACGGTGAGCCTGGCATCACCGATCTCGCCGAACTTTCCGCGCAGCGACTGGATCCGCGTCTCCAGGCTTTCGGCGAGCTTGAGCAGCCGCACCTCCTGGCCTTCCTCGCAGGCCATGCGGTATTGCCGGCCGTTGATGGTGACGTTGATATGGCTCATCCGTCCTCTCCGGTATCGAGCACCGAGCGAATCGTGACGATCGCGGAATCCAGCCGATCGGAGATCTCGCGGCTGGAGCGCTCGAGCTTGCGCGCCTTCACCAGCGCGCCGTCGAGTTCGTCGGCAAGGCGCGAGCGGTCCGCGCCCAGCGCCTGAATCCGCGCCGCGAGCTCGTTCTCGTCGCGGTCGGCGTCGCGCCGCCGCTCCACCGCGCTTTCGAGCGAGTCGAGCGCCGCCATGAGCCTGCGGGTCGCGATCTCGATCTCGACGGCCGAGGACTCGGTCATGGCAGAGCTGTTGGATACGCGATCGTTCATGCAGTCAGCGGCGGAACCTGTGGCCTTGCCCTTGGGCTTTTCCTTTGGGCATTTACCTTGGAGCTTGCCGTCCGGCAAAAGACTCGGTTCGGCAAGCGGTTAGAAGCAGAAATTTACGTGGCAAGCTAGCGGAGCGCAACGCCGCCACGAAACTATGCACTGCTAAGCAACTTTTGCGGCCAAACCGGCGTTTGATTGCCTTGGCCTGCCGGAACCGAGATGCTATCCCAGCCGCGACCCCAGCGGCCGAAAGGCTCCTTCCGGCGCGGCCAAATCCAGCCACAAGCGCCTCATTTCAGACGGATTTTCAGACATGACGCAGGTCGATCACAACCGTATGGCCAATGCGATCCGCGGCCTTGCCATGGACGGCGTCGAGAAGGCGAAATCGGGTCATCCGGGCCTGCCGATGGGCGCCGCCGACATGGCGACCGTGCTGTTCACGCAATTCCTGAAATTCGACGTCGCCGCGCTGGACTGGCCGGACCGGGACCGCTTCGTGCTCTCGGCCGGGCACGGCTCGATGCTGATCTATTCGCTGCTGTATCTGATCGGCAGCCCCGAGATGACGATCGACCAGCTCAAGGACTTTCGTCAGTTGGGATCGCTGACACCGGGACATCCCGAGCATGGCCACACCAAGGGCATCGAGACCACCACCGGTCCGCTCGGCCAGGGCATTTCCACCGCCGTCGGCATGGCGCTCGCCGAGAAGATGCTCGCGGCCGAGTTCGGCAGGAAGATCGTCGATCACCACACCTATGTGATCGCTTCCGACGGCGATTTGATGGAAGGCGTGTCGCAGGAAGCGATCGCGATGGCCGGGCACTGGAAGCTCAACAAGCTGATCGTGCTCTACGACGACAACGGCATCTCGATCGACGGCCCGACCTCGATCTCCGACTCCGTCGACCAGGTGAAGCGGTTCAAGGCGTGCGGCTGGGCCGCCGAAAAGATCGACGGCCACGACCAGGCCGCGATATCAGCCGCGATCACGCGCGCGCAGAAATCAAACAAACCCACGCTGATCGCGTGCCGCACCACCATCGGCTTCGGCGCGCCGCACAAGGCCGGCACCAACAAGGTCCACGGCGAAGCGCTCGGCGCCGACGAACTCAAGGCCGCCAAGGAAAATCTCGGCATTTCGCTGGAGCCGTTCTCGGTGCCCGACGACGTGCTGAAGGCCTGGCGCGCGGCCGGCAGCCGTGGCGCGGCAGCACGACAGGAATGGGAAGCAAGGCTCGGTGAACTCGGCAGCCGCAAGCGCGCCGAATTCGAGCGTCGCCTGCGCCACGAGCGCCCGGCCGCGCTGGCAAAGGCGTTCAAGGGTTACAAGAAGGAGCTGTTGGAAAAGCCGATGAAAGCGGCGACCCGCAAATCCTCGGAAGCCGTGATCGAAGTGATTGCCGGCGCGATGCCGATGGAATTTTTGGCGGGCTCGGCCGACCTCACCGGCTCCAACAACAACAAGGCGAAGTCGGCAACCGCGTTCTCGGCCAAGACGCCGAAGGGCCGCTTCATCCATTACGGCATCCGCGAGCACGGCATGTGCGCGGCGATGAACGGCATCTTCCTGCACGGCGGCTTTGCGCCGAACGGCGCGACATTCCTGGTGTTCACGGATTATGCGCGGCCCGCGATGCGGCTCGCCGCGTTGATGGGGACCGGGGTCGTCTATGTGATGACCCACGATTCCATCGGCCTCGGCGAAGACGGCCCGACCCACCAACCGGTCGAGCATCTCTCGGCACTTCGCGCCATTCCCAACATGCGCGTGTTCCGCCCGTGCGATTCCATCGAGGTCGCCGAGTGCTGGGAGCTCGCGCTCAACCGCATCGACGGTCCGACGGTGCTGGCGCTGACCCGGCAGAACCTGCCGCAGCTGCGCACCGCCGCACCGAACGAGAGCCCGTGCCGGTTCGGTGCCTACGAGCTGGTGGCCGCCCAGGGCGAAGCCAAGGCGACGCTGTTTGCTTCCGGCTCCGAAGTCGAGATGGCCGTGGCCGCCCAGAAGCAGCTCGCCGAGCGCGGCATTCCGACCCGGGTGGTTTCGGTTCCCTCGCTCGAGCTCCTGTTAGCGCAACCAAAGGAACGCCGCGACGAGATCATCGGCAACGCCCCGGTCAAGGTCGCGATCGAGGCCGCCGTGCGCTGGGGCTGGGACGCCGTGATCGGCCAGGATGGCGAATTTATCGGCATGCACTCCTTCGGCGCCAGCGCCCCTCTCAACAAGGTATTCCAGCACTTTGGCATTACCGCCGAGGCCGCGGTTAACGCCGTTCTGAAACGCGTTTCCTGAGAGTTGAGATTGCCAAAAAAAAGGACTACCTAACTCTCATATGATCAAGCCCCGCCCGGCCGAACCGGGCGTCCGCCCTAAAAAAACCCTCGCAGGCGCGCTAGCGCGTTGTGCGGGATGACAACGGTCATTGAAGGAGACGAAACATGGCAGTCCGCGTCGGAATCAACGGTTTTGGCCGCATCGGCCGCAACATCCTGCGGGCCATCGCCGAGTCCGGCCGCAAGGACATCGAGGTCGTCGGCATCAACGACCTCGGCCCGGTCGAGACCAACGCGCATCTGCTTCGCTTCGACAGCGTCCATGGCCGCTTCCCCGGCACCGTGACCGTCGATGGCGACACGATCAGCCTCGGCGGCAACAAGATCAAGGTGACCGCCGAGCGCGATCCCTCGAAGCTGCCCTGGAAGGATCTCGGCATCGACATCGCGATGGAATGCACCGGCATTTTCACCTCGAAGGACAAGGCCTCCGCGCATCTGACCGCCGGCGCCAAGCGCGTTCTCGTTTCGGCGCCCGCCGACGGCGCCGACGCCACCATCGTCTACGGCGTCAACCACGACACGCTGACCCGGGAACATCTGGTCGTCTCCAACGGCTCCTGCACCACCAACTGTCTCGCGCCGATCGCCAAGGTGCTGAACGACCTCGTCGGCATCGAGACCGGCTTCATGACCACGATCCACGCCTATACCGGCGACCAGCCGACGCTCGACACCATGCACAAGGATCTCTATCGCGGCCGCGCGGCTGCGATGTCGATGATCCCGACCTCGACCGGCGCCGCCAAGGCGATCGGCCTCGTGCTGCCGGAACTGAAGGGCAAGCTCGACGGCGTCGCGATCCGCGTGCCGACCCCGAACGTCTCGGTCGTCGACCTCAAGATCGTCGCCAAGCGCGCCACCGACGTCAAGGAAATCAACGCGGCGATGAAGCGCGCCTCCGAGCAGCAGCTCAAGGGCATCCTCGGCTACACCAGCGCGCCGAACGTTTCGATCGACTTCAACCACGACCCGCACTCCTCGACGTTCCACGAGGACCAGACCAAGGTGCAGAACGGCACGCTGGTGCGCGTGATGTCCTGGTACGACAACGAGTGGGGCTTCTCGAATCGCATGGCGGACACCGCCGTTGCGATGTCGAAGGTGATCTAACCAAGACGCGTCACGGCACAGCCGGAGAACGCCATGACCTCGCAACTCGTCGCCCTCGCGCTCCTCTTGGCGTTGATGGGCGGCCTGTTGTTCCTGTTCTTGCGATCGGGCTCGAAGATCAAGCCCGATCCGGATCGGAAGATCGAGGACTGGCCCAACATTACCCAAGGCGGTTCAGGGGATCCCTCGTGACCAACAAATTCCGCACCCTCGACGACGTCGACGTGAAGGGCAAGCGCGTGCTGCTGCGCGTCGATCTCAACGTGCCCATGGAGAACGGGCGCGTCAGCGACGCGACCCGGCTCGAGCGCGTCGCGCCGACCATCACCGAAATCTCCGACAAGGGCGGCAGGGTCATCCTGCTCGCGCATTTCGGCCGGCCGAAAGGGCGCGATGGCAAGGACTCGCTCAAGCCCGTTGCCGAGGCGCTGTCGAAGGTCGTGAAGAAGCCCGTTGCGTTTGCCGACGACTGCATCGGCGAGCCCGCGGCCAAGGCCGTGGCGGCGCTGAACGACGGCGACATCCTCTGTCTGGAAAATACCCGCTTCCACAAAGAGGAAGAGAAGAACGATCCGGCCTTTGTCGCGGAGCTCGCAAAACTCGGCGACATCTGGGTCAATGACGCGTTCTCGGCCGCGCACCGCGCCCACGCCTCGACCGAAGGCCTCGGCCACAAGCTGCCCGCCTATGCCGGCCGCACCATGCAGGCCGAACTGGTCGCGCTGGAGAAGGCGCTGGGCTCGCCGACCAAGCCCGTCATCGCGATCATCGGCGGCGCCAAGGTCTCGACCAAGATTGACCTGCTCGAAAACCTCGTGACCAAGGTCGACGCGCTCGTGATCGGCGGCGGCATGGCCAACACCTTCCTGCACGCCCAGGGCGTCGGCATCGGCAAGTCGCTGGCCGAGAAGGATCTCGCCGCGACCGCGCTGCGCATCATGGAAAAGGCGGAAGCCGCCAACTGCGCCATCATCCTGCCGGTCGACGCTACCGTCGCCTATCATTTCGCGGCCAACGCGCCGTCGCACGCCTATGGCCTCGACGCGATCCCGACCGACGGCATGATCCTCGACGTCGGTCCGCAGTCGATCGCGCGTGTTCATGCTGCGATCGACGATGCGGCGACGCTGGTCTGGAACGGACCGCTCGGTGCCTTCGAGATGCAGCCGTTCGACCGCGGCACGATGTCCGCCGCCAAGCATGCCGCCGAGCGCACCAAGGCCAAGAAGCTGGTCTCGATCGCGGGCGGCGGCGACACCGTGGCGGCCCTCAACCAGGCCCATGTGGCCGGTCAGTTCACCTATGTCTCGACCGCCGGTGGCGCATTTCTTGAATGGATGGAAGGCAAGCCCCTGCCCGGCGTCGAAGTTCTGCGCACCAAGTAATCGGTCGGCAAGTCGTCAGCCGCCTTCAAGCAGTGGCCTTGCAGGCCCAAACGGGAGAAATACACAGATGGCTCGGATCACGTTGCGTCAATTGCTCGACCATGCGGCGGAGAACGATTACGGCGTCCCGGCCTTCAACATCAACAACATGGAGCAGGCGCTGGCGATCATGGACGCGGCCAACCAGGTCGACGCGCCCGTCATCATCCAGGCCTCCCGCGGTGCGCGCTCCTACGCCAACGACGTCATGCTCAAGCACATGATGGACGCGGTGACCGAGATCTACCCGCACATTCCGGTCTGCGTGCATCTCGACCACGGCAACGAGCCGGCAACCTGCATGACCGCGATCCAGGCCGGCTTCACCTCCGTCATGATGGACGGCTCGCTCAAGGCCGACGGCAAGACCCCCGGCGACTGGGGCTACAATGTCGGCGTGACCAAGACCGTGACCGACATGGCCCATCTCGGCGGCATCTCGGTCGAAGGCGAGCTCGGCGTGCTCGGCTCGCTCGAGACCGGCATGGGCGACAAGGAAGACGGCCACGGCGCCGAGGGCAAGCTCAGCCACGACCAGCTCCTGACCAATCCGGATGAAGCCGTGAAGTTCGTCCAGGAGACCCAGGTCGACGCGCTCGCGATCGCGATGGGGACGTCCCACGGCGCCTACAAATTCACCCGCAAGCCCGACGGCGACATCCTCGCCATGAACGTGATCGAGGAGATCCACCGCAAGCTGCCGAACATGCATCTCGTCATGCACGGCTCCTCGTCGGTGCCGCAGGACCTCCAGGACATCATCAACGCCTATGGCGGCAAGATGAAGGCGACCTGGGGCGTGCCGGTGGCCGAGATCCAGCGCGGCATCAAGAACGGCGTGCGCAAGATCAACATCGACACCGACAACCGCATGGCGATGACCGGCCAGATCCGGAAGGTGCTCAAGGACAATCCGGAAGAGTTCGACCCGCGCAAATACCTGAAGCCCGCGATGGAAGCGATGACCAAGCTGTGCAAGCAGCGGCTCCAGGAATTCAATACCGCAGGCCAAGCCTCCAAGATCAAGAAGGTGCTGACGACGGCCGAGATGGCCAAGCGCTACGCCAAGGGCGAGCTCGCCCCGAAGGTAGCGTGAAGTCCGGCACGCCCTGTCGTCTCCCTCGCCCCGCCCTTCGCGGGGAGAGGGTTGGGGTGAGGGGCTCTCTCCGCAGATGAGATGACTGCGGGACCTGTACCCCCTCACCCGGATCGCAAGGGCGATCCGACCTCTCCCCGCAGGCGGGGAGAGGTGAACAAGCCCTCCCCCCTTACCCTGCGACGAACGTTAACTCGGCATTTGCCCGAGAACGGTCTATTTTCACCGGCAAGGGCAGAATCGTTTTGGGAGGACATCTCGATGAATCTGACTGAGCTGAACAGGATCGCGACCGCTCTGGTCGCGCCCGGCAAGGGCATCCTTGCCGCCGACGAATCCTCCGGAACCATCAAGAAGCGCTTCGACGCGATCGGCGTGGAATCGACCGAAGAGAACCGCCGCGACTATCGCGAGATGCTGTTCCGCTCGAAGGACGCGATGAACCAGCACATCTCCGGCGTCATCCTCTACGACGAGACGATCTGGCAGAACGCAAAGGACGGCACGCCCCTGGTCAAGCTGATCGAGAGTAGCGGCGCCATTCCCGGCATCAAGGTCGACGAGGGCACGCAACCCCTGCCGATGTGCCCGGGAGAGCTCGTCACCGTCGGGCTCGACAAGCTTGCCGAGCGCTTGAAGAAATACTACGAGCGCGGCGCCCGCTTCGCCAAATGGCGCGCGGTGATCGACATCGGCAGCGGTATTCCCTCGATGACCGCGATCAGCGTCAACGCCCACGCACTGGCGCGTTATGCAGCGCTGTGCCATGCCGCGCAGATCGTGCCGATCGTCGAGCCCGAAGTGCTGATGGACGGCGATCACGACATCGATCGCTGCTATGAGGTGACGAGCCGTGTGCTCAACAAGACCTTTCAGGAATTGCGCGTGCAGCGCGTCGCGCTCGAGGGCATGGTGCTGAAGCCGAACATGGCCATCTCCGGCAAGAAATCCGCCAAGCAGGCTTCCGTCGAGGAGGTCGCGGAGAAGACGATACGGCTGCTCAAAGCTTGCGTGCCCGCGGCGGTGCCCGGCATCGCGTTCCTCTCCGGCGGCCAGTCGGATGAAGAGGCAACGGCGCATCTCAACGCCATGCACAAGCTCGGCCCGCTGCCCTGGGGCCTGACTTTCTCCTACGGTCGCGCACTGCAGGCCGCGCCGCAGAAGGCCTGGTCGGGCAAGGCCGAGAACGTCGCAGCCGGACAAAACGCATTCAGTCATCGCGCGCGCATGAACGGCCTCGCCTCCAAAGGCGAATGGCAAAGCGGCCTGGAACAGAAAGCAGCCTAGATCTTGTCGAACAAATCTCCTCCGCCGCGCCCGGCGCCGCGCCTTTATCTCGCGACGCCCGTCGTCGATGATCCCGCTTCGCTTCTGGTCGATCTGCCCGGCCTGCTCGCCGCCGCCGACGTCGCGGCCGTGCTGTTGCGGCTGAAGGTGACCGATCAGCGCACCATGATCTCCCGGATCAAGGCCTTCGCGCCGCCGGTTCAGAAAGCGGGCGCAGCCCTGCTCGTCGACGGCCATCCTGAGCTCGTCGCACGCGGCGGCGCCGACGGCGCGCACCTGCCCGGCATCGCCGCGCTGAAAGAGGCGCTGCCATCGCTGAAGCCCGATCGCATCGCCGGGGTCGGCGGGCTGACGACGCGGCACCATTCCATGGATGCGGGCGAGATCGGAGCGGATTACGTTCTGTTCGGCGAGCCCGACGCAAAGGGCCAGCGGCCGTCGTCGCAAGCGATCGCCGAGCGGCTGGACTGGTGGGCCGAGCTGTTCGAGCCGCCTTGCGTCGGCTTTGCCATGTCGCTGGAAGAGGCCCACGAATTCGCCGCCAGCGGGGCCGATTTCGTGCTGGTGGGCGACTTCATCTGGACCGATCCGCGCGGACCCAAGGCGGCGCTGATTGAGGCCGACGCTGCGATCAAGAAGGCTCATGCGACTGCGCTTGCAGAACAGGAGCACGGCTAGCGCCCGTCATGAAGCTCCCGCGCATCACCATCCTGGCCACGCTGCTGCTCACAGTGCCCGCGGCCGCGCAGCTCCAGATCACGCCGCCCGTGGCAACGCCGAACCCTTCGGCCGAGAAAAGCAAGGACAAGCCGAAGGCCACGCCGCACACCATCACCAAGAAGAAGGAAGCGGCGCCGGCACCAAAACCGTCAGCCTCCCCCAAACCTTCAGCGTCCTCAAAGCCTGCTCCGGCTGCGACCGTGATCCCGGCGCCTCCGACCGACAATCCCAACGTCGATCTGGTGTTCGGCGCCTATCAGCGCGGTCAATACAAGACCGCCTTCGAACTCGCCACCGCTCGTGCCGAGACCGGCGATGCCAAGGCGATGACCATGCTGGGTGAGCTCTATTCCAACGCCATGGGCATCCGGCGCGACTACGCCAAGGCGCTGCAATGGTACAAGCGCGCGTCTGATGCCGGCGACCGCGAGGCGATGTTCGCGCTCGCCATGCTCAGGATGTCCGGCCGCGGCGGCCCGGTCGACAAGAACGAGGCGGTCAAGCTGATGGCGTCCGCCGCCAAGCTCGGCGAGCCCAAGGCGGCCTATAACCTCGCGCTGCTCTATCTCGACGGACAGACCCTGCCGCAGGACGTCAAGCGCTCCGCCGAGCTGCTGCGCCAGGCGGCTGATGCCGGCCTGCCCGAGGCGCAATACGCGCTCGCGACCTTCTACAAGGAAGGCACTGGCGTGCCGAAGGACCTGGAACGGGCGGTGCGTCTGCTCCAGGTCGCCACGCTGACCGACAATGTCGATGCCGAGGTCGAATACGCCATTGCGCTGTTCAACGGCACCGGCACGCCGAAGAACCAGCCTGCGGCCGTCGCCCTGCTCCGCAAGGCGTCCCGCCAGGGCAGCGCGATCGCGCAGAACCGGCTGGCCTGGGTGCTGATCAACGGCATGGGCACGGCCGTGGACAAGGTCGAGGGCTTCAAATGGCATCTGGTGGCCAAGACCGCCGGCAAGGGCGATCCGGAGCTGGACAAGCAATTGTCCGATTTGCCGGCCGAGGACCGGGCCAAGGCCGAGGCCGCCGCCAGGAAATGGCTCGGGGCCAAATGACTTGACGTTGAGGCCCCCGCAGGGCACCCCATCCCTCAAACAGGCGCGATTTCGCGCCATTTCCCCCGATCAAGACCGGAAGCTCATGCTGTATTCCGCAACTATCAACGTCATGGTCAAGGCCGCGCGCCGCGCCGGCCGCAGCCTCAAGCGCGATCTCGGCGAGATCGAGCATCTCCAGGTCTCGCTGAAGGGACCGGCGAATTTCGTCTCGCTGGCCGACAAGCGCGCCGAGGAGATCCTCTACCAGGACCTCGCCAAGGCGCGGCCCGGCTACGGCTTCATCGGCGAGGAAGGCGGCACGCGCGAGGGCTCCGACAAGAGCCACACCTGGATCGTCGATCCGCTCGACGGCACCACCAACTTCCTGCACGGCATCCCGCAATTCGCGATCTCGATCGGGCTGTCGCGCGAGGGCACGATCATCGCCGGCGTGATCTACAACCCCGCCAATGACGAGCTCTACATTGCCGAGCGCGGCAAGGGCGCATTCCTCAACGACCAGCGCCTGCGCGTGGCCGGCCGCCGCCAGCTCAACGAATGCGTGGTGGCCTGCGGTCTGCCCCATATCGGCCGCGGCGACCATGAGGAATTCCGCCGCGAGATGACCGCGATGCAGGAGCGCGTCGCCGGCCTGCGCCGCTTCGGCGCCGCCTCGCTCGATCTGGCCTTCGTTGCCGCAGGCCGCCTCGACGGCTACTGGGAACGCAATTTGCAATCCTGGGACGTCGCCGCCGGCATAATCATGCTGCGCGAGGCGGGCGGAACGATCACCGACATCGACACGCCGGGCGATGCGCTGGCGACCGGGCATGTCGTGTGCGGGAATGAGTTCGTGCACGGGGAGCTGGTGAAGATTTTGCGGAAGCCGGCGTAACAGCACGACGGCTCGATTTACGACGTTCACGAATCGTCGTCCTCGTCCTCATCCTCTTCCTCGTCGCGATATTCACCGCCGATGGTCAGGCCCTCGATGGCCGTGGCGCCTTTCGATTTGATCACCCGGCGAAGCGGGACCGAACTCTCGCTTCGCAGTGCGTCCATCAACTGTTCTGAATGGGTGACGATCCAGATGTCGGCGCGGCGCGATGCCTTGGCGATGAGCCGGGCCAGCGGCGCCAGCAACGACGGATGCAGGCTGGTCTCGGGTTCGTTCAGCGCGATGAACGGCGGCAGCCGGTAGCCCATGAACACCGCGAGCAGGCAGATGTATTTCAGCGTCCCGTCGGATAGTTCATGAGCCCTGAACGGCCGCGGCATATCCGGCAATTGCAGATCGAATTCACACCTGCCATTTTCTTCCCATGCGCGGAGTTCGGCGCCCGGGAAGGCATCCTGGATCGCGTCCTGCAGGTCGTTGGCGTCTTCCCGAATGACATAGAGGGTCGCCAGGGTGGCAGCCAGATCGATGCCATCGGCGCTGAGCGAGGGCGTTGCGATCGCGAGACAAGGCTTTCGTATCGGTGACGCCGGATCAGTGCGGAAGTCATGATAGAATCGCCAGCCCAGCATGGCATTTCTGATCAGGTCGATTTCCGGGCATTGCTTGCCGTCGGAAAAAGCCGCAAGCGCGGTCTCCGACGGCAGCACCGCATCCTTGTGAGCGATCCAGGCGCCGCTCTCGCCACGGACGCTGATGAGCGAATTGATCCGCTCCATCAGCTTGACCGTTCGTTTGCCGTGCGTCGCCTCGATAATTTCGGTCTTGATCATCGGCTCGCCGGAAAACGCGGCCTGAAGCGGGCTGGGAAACCCGAGCTCGATGGAATAGCTCATGCTGTCGAATGTGGCCGACAGTCGCAGCCGCCCATCTTCGCCTCGTTTGCGTATGCCGGACCAGCAGACCGAATTCAACCCGCCTTCATCGGCGATCGTGCGGGTGATCTGACCGGTCGCTGCGTCGCGCAACAGCGACAAGGACTTGTAGAGATTGGATTTGCCGACGCCATTTTCGCCGACAAACACCGACAAGGGATGGATGGGTATGGAGAGCCGCCGAATGGAGCGATAGTTCGAGATCGCAATGTCAGTCGGACGCATCACATGCTCTCGATCGGCGGGCGCCGGTGCATTCGCGGGGCGGCGCGAACACGTTGTTTCAATCCAGGGATGCAGTCTGGATTGAGGCCTCCGAGAAATCAAGCCGACCGATCGGGCGTTCACCAGCGCAAACCCGACCGTCATCATCCGCGAAGGCGGATGATCCAGTATTCCAGAGGCGGTGGTGATTCACACAAAGGCCGCGGCGTACTGGATGCCCCGCCTTCGCGGAGCATGACACCTCACCTTACAGCTTGGCCGGTGCCGGCGGCCCGTACATCTCGGGCCCCTTCGCCGCCTTCTCCCGATCCCCGCCCAGCACGCGTTGCACCGAGACGAAGAACACCGGGACCATCAGCAGCGCCAGGATCACCACCGCGATCATGCCGCCCATCACGATGCTGCCGAGTGCCTGCTGGCTGGCGCCGCCGGCGCCGTGTGCAATGGCCATCGGCAGCACGCCGCAGATGAAGGCGAGGCCGGTCATCAGGATCGGGCGGAAGCGCAGGCGGCAGGCCTCGATGGTGGCGTCCACCAGCGGCTTGCCTTCTTTCCGCAGATCCTTGGCGAACTCGATGATGAGGATCGCGTCCTTGGCCGCAAGGCCAATGATGGTGATCAGGCCGACGGTGAAATAGACGTCGTTGGGCAGGCCGCGCAGCATTGCGGCGACCACGGCGCCGACGATGCCGAGCGGCACGGTGAGCAGCACCGCGAGCGGAATGGTCCAGCTCTCGTAAAGCGCGGCGAGACACAGGAACACCACGAACACAGAAAGCCCGAGCAGGAACGGCGCCTGCGAGCCCGACAGCTTCTCCTGCAGCGACTGCCCGGTCCATTCATAGCCGAAGCCGCGCGGCAGCTTGCCTGCGAGCCGTTCCATCTCGGCGATGGCATCACCCGAGGTGAAGCCGGGTTTCGCCTCGCCGGAGATGCGCACCGCCGGATAATAATTGAAGCCGGCGATCTGCGTCGGTCCGCGCGCCCATTCCACGGTGGCAAAGGACGAGAACGGCACGAGCTGGCCGCGGCTGTTCTTGACGTTGTAGTTGAGGATGTCCTCGGTCCGCATGCGGTCGCGGGCGTCGGCCTGCACCACGACGCGCTGCATGCGGCCGCGGTTCGGGAAGTCGTTGATGTAGTTCGAGCCGAGATTGGTCGAGATCGTGTTGTTGATGTCCTCGAAGGTGACGCCGAAGGCGCCGGCCTTTTCGCGGTCGATCACGAGATTGACCACGCCGGCCTCGGGCAGGCCTTCGACATAGACCTTCTGCAGCACAGCGCTTGCATTGGCCTCCGCGATCAACTGATCGGCGGCGCGCATCAAGGCAGGATAGCCCTTCTGGCCGCGGTCCTGGAGGCGGAACGAGAAGCCCGAGGAGTTGCCGAGATTGTCGATCGGCGGCGGCTGCAGCGCGGAGATCTTGGCGTCGCGGATTGTCGACGACAAATCGCGGTTGATGTCGGTAACGATCGCCGCTGCCGAATCCTTCGGCCCGCGCTCCGACCAGTCCTTCAGGGTGATGAAGGCCTGCGCGGTGTTCATACCCTGGCCGGAGAAGCTGAAGCCGGTGAGGAAGGTGACGTTGTCGACGCCCGGGCGCTGCGCCAGGTATTTTTCCACTTTCTCGATCACCGCCTCGGTCCGGCCATAGGACGAATCCGACGGCGTCTGCACGTCGGTGGTGACGAAGCCCTGGTCGTCGACGGGCAGGAAGCCGCCGGGCAGATTGACGAAGGCCCAGGACAGGCCGGCGAGCAGGGCGACATAGACCAGCATCAAACGGCCGGTGCGCTTCAGCGAGAAGCCGACGGTGCGGGAATAACCCTCCTTGCTGCCGTCGAGCATGCGGTTGAACCAGCCGAACACGCCCTTCTTGGCGTGACCGTGGCCGGCAGCGACGGGCTTGAGCAAGGTCGCACACAGCGCCGGCGTCAGCGACAGCGCGAGGAAGGCGGAGAAGCCGATCGCGGCGACCATGGTCACGGAGAACTGGCGGTAGATGATGCCGACCGAACCCGGGAAGAACGCCATCGGCACGAACACGGCCATCAAGACCAGCGTGATACCGATGATGGCGCCGGTGATCTGCGACATCGCTTTCCGCGTCGCTTCCTTCGGCGGCAGCCCCTCCTCCGCCATGATGCGCTCGACGTTCTCGACCACGACGATGGCATCGTCGACGAGGATGCCGACCGCGAGCACCATGCCGAACATCGAGAGCATGTTGATGGAATAGCCGGCGAGCAGCAGCGTGGTACAGGCGCCCAAGAGCGCCACCGGCACCACGATGGTCGGGATGATGGTGTAGCGGATGTTCTGCAGAAACAGGAACATCACCACGAACACCAGCACGATGGCTTCGACCAGCGTCGACAGCACCTTCTTGATCGAGGCCTCGACCACGGGCGTGATGTTGTAGGGGATCTCGTAGCCGATATTGGCCGGGAAGAAGCGCGACAGCTCCTTCATCTTCTCTTCGACGGCGCTCGCGGTCGCCAGCGCGTTGCCGGTCGGCGACATCAGCACGGACAGACCGGCGGTCGGCTTGCCGTCGAGACGGGTGTTGAACTGGTAGCTGAGGCCGCCGACCTCGATGCGCGCGACATCGCGCAGCCGCACGGTCGAGCCGTCGGCATTGGCGCGCAGGATGATGGTGCCGAATTCGTCCGGGGACGAGAGCTGGCCCTTGACCAGCACCAGCGCGGAGGTGCGCTGGGTCGCGGTCGACGGCTCGGCGCCGATGCTGCCGGAAGGGACCTGCGCGTTCTGCGCGGCAATGGCCTTGTTGACGTCGTCGGCGGTCAGGCCATAGCCGACCAGCTTTGCGGGATCGACCCAGACACGCAGGCTGCGTTCGGTCGAATACAGCGTGGCGCGGCCGACGCCGGGGATGCGGCGGATCTCGCCGAGCACGTTGCGGATCATGAAGTCGCCGAGCCCGACCTCGTCGAGGCTGCCGTCGGTCGAGTTCAGCGTGATGATCTGGAGCACCGCGCTGGAGGCTTCCTCGATCAGGATGCCTTGCTGGATCACCGCGCGCGGCAGCCGCGCCTCGACGCGCTTGATGCGGTTCTGCACCTCGACCGAGGCGGCGCTGGTATCGGTGCCCGGCACGAAATTGGCGATGATCTCGACCTGGCCGAGCGAGTCGCTGGTCGATTCGAAATTGAGGATGCCGGAGGCGCCGTTGAGCTCCTCCTCGATCAGCCGCGTGACGCTGTTGTAGAGGTTCTCGGGCGAGGCGCCGGGATAGCTGGTCGAGATCGAGATCGAGGGCGGCGCGATGATCGGATATTGCGCGATCGGCAACAGCGGAATCGAAATTGCGCCGACCAGACAGATGAACAGCGCGACAACCCAGGCGAAGATCGGCCTGTCGATGAAGAAGCTCGCCATGGCGCGTTACCGCATCAGCTTCTGGGCATGCCGGTTGTCGGCGGTCGCATCCGCTTCCGACCAGGATTGCGGCTTGACCCTGTCGCCGGCGGCGAACTTCTGGAAGCCTTCGACCACGACCTTGTCGCCGGCCTTCAGGCCCTCGGTGACGAACCAGATTCCGTCCTGCACCGAACCGGTGCGCACCGGCTGCACCGCGATGTGGTTGTCGTCCTTGACGACGAACACCTCGCTGCCGCCGCCGCCATTGCGCTGGATCGCCTGCTGCGGCACCGCGATCGCGTCGCTATCGAGGCCCTGGTCGATGCGGACGCGGACATACATGCCCGGCAGCAGCTCGCGCTTGGGATTGCGGAACTCACCGCGCAACGTCACCTGACCGGTGTTGGCGTCGACCTTGGCATCCGAAAACAGCAACTTGCCGTCGAGCGAGTAGAGGGTGTTGTCGTCGAGCACGAGATGCACCTTGGCGGCGTCGGGCGCGATGCGCTCGAGGTCGCCGCTCTCGAAGGCGCGGCGGAGCTGGTTGAGCTCGTTCACCGACTGGGTGAAGTCCGCATAGATCGGATCGAGCTGCTGAATGGTGGCCAGATTGGTCTCGTTCTGGACCGCGAGCGCGCCCTCGCTGACCAGGGCGGCACCGACGACGCCGTCGATCGGCGCGCGTACGGTGGCGTAATCGAGATTGAGCTTGGCGCGCGCGAGATCGGCCTTGCGGCCCTCGACCTCGGCATGGGCCTGGCGCTCGGCCGCGATCGCCTTCTCGTTCTCGGCTTCGGGCGCGGCGCGCTGGGCTGTGAGCGTGGCGATGCGGCGCGCCTGCTGCTGGGATTGCATCAGCGCGGCCTCGGCCTTGGCGACCGCGGCGTCGTTGGCCATCACCTCGACCTCGAACGGACGCGGATCGATCCGATACAGTGGATCGCCGGCCTTCACCTCGCTGCCCTGTCGGAACAGGCGCTCGACCACGATGCCGGAGACGCGCGGCCGCACGTCGGAGACCCGCGTCGGCGCAATGCGGCCCGGCAGCTCGCGCACCACGGCGCGCGGCTGCGGCTTGACGATGACGATGCTGACGTCGGGGTCGTTGGGCTGGGCGGCTGAAATGGCGGAGCTGGATTCGTCGCAGCCTGCCAACAGCGGCGTAAAGGCCGCGAGCATCATTGCAACGCATGCCGATCGCGCGCGAAGTCCTGACATGAAGTTAAGTGCCCCGATATTGTTGAAAACTGATCACGCGCCGCGGGACCCCGTTCTGGGTGATTCCGCGCGGCCGATGCCGCCAAAATAGAGGGGACTTGCTGCGACGCAACGCACGTTGCGGGCGGCTCAATGTCACACGGCTTAAGCTGCTGGGTTCACGACATTTTTTGCGCCTCACCCGATTGTGAGTCCGGTTCCATCACCGCGTGCTGCGACGGAACAGCGCAATTACCCCGCCGTCTTCATCCGATAGTGGCTGACGCCCCACTCGGTTCCGTCCGCGTAGCCGAACAGGCCCGAGGTCGCGAGAAAGAACCAGCGCCAGCGTCGCATCTGCAGGGCGGTCTCCTCGCCATGAATGTTGCGCAAGGCCGCCTCGATGGAACAGCGATGCGTGTCGAAATTCGCGAGCCAGTCGTTGGCGGTGCGCTGATAATGCGTGCCGCTCCAGCACCACTCCTTCTCGACCGTGAAGATATCGTCGAATTGCCTGACGAGGTGATGGCTCGGCATCAGCCCGCCCGTGGAGACGCGCTGCGCGATCCAGTCGTCGCGATCGGCCCGGTCGAACAGGTGGGAGCCAGAGCGATGGGCGACGATGTGCATGAAGAACCGCCCCTCCGGCGCGAGCCACGCGCGCAGGCGCGTCATCAGCTTGCGCCAGTTCATCACATGCTCGAACATCTCGACCGAAACGATGCGGTCGAATTGCCCGTCGGGCGCGAACACGTTGATGTCCGCCGTGACCACGCGCAGGTTGAGGAGACCGCGCAGCCGCGCCTCTTCTTCGATATAAGTGCGCTGCGCCTGCGAACTCGACACCGCCGTCACCTTGGCGTGCGGAAACTGCCGCGCCATCCACAGCGACAGCGAGCCCCAGCCGCAACCGAGCTCGAGGATGGTCTGGCCGTCGGCAAGAGCGGCATGCTCGGCGCTCTGGCGCAGCGCCTCCTCCTCGGCCTCTCGCAAGGTGGTCGCGTCGGTCTTGTAGAAGCAGGACGAGTATTTGCGGTTGGGGCCGAGCACCTTCGCAAAGAACGAAGCCGGCACCTCGTCATGCCCGGCATCCGGGTCCTCGGCGATCGGCCGCAGCATCATCCGCCCGGCGAAGGCGGCATCGTCGGCCCCGCCCAGCGCGGACAGCCGGGTCACCGTGCGCGAGCACAGGCGCTGGATCGCCGCGCGGATCACGACATCAGGCAAAGGCACCCGTTCGACAGTCCCGATGATTGCGGACACGACGCTCATGCGACGACTCCGTCTTTGGGCGGCAGATCTTGGGCGGAAGATCTTGGGCGCCAGATCTTGGGCGGCAGGGGAAAAAGTACGACTTGAACCTGTGGAATGCCGAGGATTAGGAAAGTACGTCCGTACCAAAGCCCCGTTTCAGCTCTGGGTTCCCCAGCTCTCCCCGAAATCGGCGCATCCGGCGCTTTTTTTGGGCTGGCGCTGTGCCATAGTGCGCCCCGCAAGCAAGTTAACGGATGATACCGGCCATGCCGCCAGGCGCCTCGCCCCGCTCTTCCCTCGACATCGAATACACCAAGCTTTCCTCGCCCAGCGTCTTTCTGGTGCGGATGCTGGTCTTCCTGGTGCTCTGCGCCCTGGTGGGAGTGGTGCTCTACAAGCAGATCATCCAGGCCTTCTTCGCCAATCCCGGGCTTAATGCCCTGATCGGCGGCGTACTGTTCATCGGCATTATCCTGGCCATCCGCCAGGTGATCCGGCTGTATCCCGAAGTCTCCTGGGTCAACAATTTCCGCATCGCCGATCCTGGCCTTGCGCCCGCCCGTCACCCCAAGCTGCTGGCGCCGATGGCGATGATCCTCGGCGGCGAGCGCACCGGGCGGATGTCGATCACCCAGACCACCATGCGGCACCTGCTCGATTCGATCGCGACCCGCCTCGACGAGGCCCGCGACATCTCCCGCTACATGACCGGGCTTCTGGTCTTCCTCGGCCTGCTCGGCACCTTCTGGGGCCTGATCGAGACGGTCGGCTCGGTCGGCAAGGTGATCGACGGGCTCAAGGTCGGGGGCGATTCCGGCGCCCTGTTCGACACGCTGAAGGAGGGGCTGGCCGCCCCGCTCGGCGGCATGGGCATCTCGTTCTCGAGTTCGCTGTTCGGCCTCGCCGGCTCGCTGATCCTGGGCTTTCTCGACCTGCAATCGAGCCAGGCGCAGAACCGTTTCTACACCGATCTCGAAGACTGGCTTGCCACCACCGTGCGCGAATATGGCAGTGGCGAAGTAGCTGTCGCCGCCAGCGGCAGTGGCGGCGGCATTGCCAGCGGCGAGCTTCAGGCTGTCGTCGAGCGCTTGCGCACGGTGCTCGAGGAAGGCAGCGGCAGCCGCGGCACCACTGCGGCGATGGCGAGCCTTGCCGAAGCCATCCAGGCGCTGGTCTCGCATATGCGCACCGAGCAGCAGATGATCCGTGAATGGGCCGACGGCCAGGGCGAGCAGAACCGCGAGATCCGGCGCCTGCTGGAGCGCATCGCGCGTCAGCCCGAGAAGGGTTAGCGACATGGCACTGGCGCGCGGCCGCCGCGGCGATACCTCCTTCAACTACTGGCCCGGCTTCGTCGACGCGCTGTCGACGCTGGTGCTGTCGATCGTGTTCCTGCTGTCGGTGTTCCTGGTCGTGCAGTTCTTCCTGTCGCAGGAGGTCACCGGCAAGGACAAGGCGCTGGAGCTGCTCAACGCCAAGATCGCGCAGCTCAACGAATTGCTGTCGCTGGAGAAGCTCGGCAAGCTCACGCTCGACGACCAGGTCTCGTCGCTGAAAGCCGGCCTCGCCTCGGCCGAGAGCGAGCGCGACCGCATCAAGGGTCTCTATGAGGGGCTGGCCGCCGCCGGCAACGACGCGCAAGGCAAATCCTCCGAGCTCGGCAAGGCGCTGGACTCCGAGAAAGCGGTTTCGGCGCGCGCGCTGGCGCAGATCGAGGTGCTGAACCAGCAGATCAGCGCGCTGCGGCGACAATTGGCGGCACTGGAAGAAGCGCTCGACGTCTCCGAGAAGCGCGACAAGGAATCGCAAAATCGAATCGCCGATCTGGGCTCTCGCCTGAATGTCGCCCTGGCGCAGCGCGTGCAGGAATTGTCGCGCTACCGCTCGGAATTCTTCGGCCGCCTGCGCGCCATCCTCGGCAACCGCCCGGACATCCGCATCGTCGGCGACCGCTTCGTATTCCAGTCCGAAGTGTTCTTCGATACCGGACAGGCGGTGCTTTTGCCCGAAGGCCGCGCCGAGCTCGACACGCTGGCGACCGCGCTGATCGATCTCGACAAGAAGATCCCGAACGAGATCCCCTGGGTGCTGCGCGTCGACGGCCATACCGATGTGCGCCCGGTCAACGGTCCGAACTTCAAGTCGAACTGGGACCTCTCGGCCGCCCGTTCGATCTCGGTGGTGCAGTACCTGATCTCGCTCGGCGTGCCGGCCCAGCGCCTCGTCGCTGCCGGCTTCGGCGAATTCCAGCCGCTCGACACCGCCAACACCGAGGAAGCCTACAAGCGCAACCGCCGCATCGAGCTGAAGTTGACGGAGCGGTAGTGAGGAAATGGCTCAACGCTCATCCCAGCGTCATGGCCGGGCTCGTCCCGGCCATCCACGTTCTTCGGTCTACGGCAGAAAGGCGTGGATGCCCGGGACAAGCCCGGGCATGACGGTCTTCGTAAATTGAGCGCCCTCCACCTCCGCCCTTACCGCGCCGAGGACGAGGCCGCCTCGATCGACCTGTGGCATCGCACCTGGCAGCAGGCCTATCCGCAGATCGACTTCGCGGCCCGCCTGGACTGGTGGCGCGAACGCTGGCGCAAGGAGCTGGTGCCGAAGGCTTCGATCGTGGTGGCGGAGCAGGACGGCGCACTCACGGGCTTTGTCACCATCGACGGCGACGGCTATCTCGACCAGCTCGTGGTCGATCCCGCGCATTGGGGCTCGGACGCGGCGCGGTTGCTGGTGGACGAGGCCAAGCGCCTGTCGCCTGCGGGCGTGACGCTGCTCGTCAACAAGGACAACAGCCGCGCCATCCGCTTCTACGAGCGCAACGGCTTTGCCCATGCCGGCGACGAGGTGAACCCGACCTCGGGACGGCCGGTGCTGAAGATGATGTGGCAACCTTAGATTCTGGCGATCTTGTTCTGGCGGGCGTGACGCCCGTCACGTCGGGATCCCGGGACGTCGGCTAGTCGTTGTGCCCGGACGTTGCGCCGGCAAGCGGATGGAGATGACCGATGAAACTGAGCGATCTGGCCAAGGGATCTTCGGTCCTGCTCGGCGTCATCGTCGCCGGCTATGTCTCGACCAGCTATGTCGACCAGCGCCTCGCCACGCCGGTCAAGACGACGAGTGCTCCGACGAACGGCCTTGGGCCATCGGCCTGCGTTGATGAGGACGGGAGCTGGAAGAACTGGCCGTGGCCGAACGTGCCGGCGCTGTCGCCGAAGTGTCGATGAGCGGCGCTGTCGCGCAACTCGCCGCGAGGCGCTCTCGGCTCAAGCGGAGTTCAAGATCGAACTGCCAGAATTCGGCTTGGCGGATCGCGCGGTGGCTGTCTTCGCGAAGCTGGATCGACGCATCGATCGCGCGCTGCGCCCGCTCCAGGAGTTCGCGGGTTTCCTTGCTGAATGGCTGGGCCATGAGGCGCACTCCCGTTGAGGCGGGAGCACAAATCATCTCTCAGGCACCGACGCCTACGGACGAGCCTTTGGCCGGCGATACCTGATTAGGCGCCACATCCGGGGGAACTGCAAGGTCCATCCACTCGGCTCAGGGGCGTGGGCTGCCCTATCCGAAATTCCGGAAGCCAGCGATTGCGCGCGCATCTGTGGCGGAACTAACCTCTTCAAATCGTCAAGACGCTCGATCTGAGGCCTAGTTCATTCGTTCTGGTCGAGAATCTCTCGCACCCTCAGTGCAAGCTTCGCTTGGGAAATCGGCTTCTCCAACAGATTGACGCCTTCATCAAGCCTTCCCTGGTGCACGACGGCATTACGCGAATACCCGGTCATGTACAGGATTTTCAGCTCCGGTCGAATTTGGTGCGCGCGCCTGCCAAGTTCGCGACCATTGATCCCCGGCATGACCACGTCGGTGAGAAGAAGATCCACCTTCGACTCGTCCTGCAGGAGAATGGTCAGGGCCGCTTGGGCGCTGCGGGCCGAGAGGACACGGTAGTTGAGATCGCGAAGGACGTCAGAAATATAGACGCGCAGATCTTCATCATCCTCGACCACGAGAATGGTCTCGAATATCTCACCCTCCGCGATTTCTTCTGGCGCGATTTCCTCGGGTCGTGCACTCCCAGAGAAGCGTGGGAAATACATCTTGATCGTCGTGCCTTGCCCCACCTCGGTATAGATTTTTGCGTGGCCTCCGGATTGTTTGACGAAGCCATAGACCTGACTTAGCCCAAGCCCGGTGCCGTGGCCCGGCTCCTTCGTGGTGAAGAAGGGCTCAAACGCGTGATTGAGAACGTCCCGCGACATTCCGACGCCTGTGTCAGTCACGCAGATAGCGACGTACTGACCGGGCGCCAATTCCGGATTGAGACGGCAGTAATCCTCGTCGGCGGCGATGTTGGCAGCTTCCAGAGTCAGCTTTCCACCGTCAGGCATGGCGTCGCGAGCGTTGATTGCCAGGTTGACGATGGCCGACTCCAGATGATTGGCATCGGCTTCAATTTGCCACAGACCCGCACTTCCGACCGTTTGGACTTCGATGCTCTCCCCCAGCGTACGCTGGAGGAATTCCTGCAGACCATTGACGTAGTTGTTCACGTTGATCGGCTTGGGATCGAGCGCCTGTCGTCGCGAAAATGCCAACAAGCGACTGGTCAACGCCGCGGCTCTCTGCGCGCCTCGTTTCGCGTTTGCGAGCGCCCGGTTCAGATTGGCTCCGGGCGCCTTGGCGTGCCGCTCAGCTGTTTCGAGATTGCCAAGGACGATCATCAGCAGATTGTTGAAGTCGTGCGCGATTCCGCCGCTGAGTTGCCCCACCGCTTCCAGCTTTTGGGATGCGGCGAGTTGCTCCTGAACGTGTTTGAGTTCGTCCTCGGCGCGCTTCCGGTCCGTAACGTCGCGCGTGACCTTGGCAAACCCGACGATGTTGCCAGCCTCGTCCGTAATGCGATCGATGATGACCGACGCCCAAAAGCGGGAGCCATCTTTTCGCAGGCGCCACCCTTCCGCTTCAAACCGCCCATGCTCCGCCGCCTCTAAAAGCGCACGCTTGGGCACACCGAGTTCAATGTCCTCGGGCGTGTAAAAAGCGCTGAAGTGCCGGCCAATGATCTCCGGCGGCGCGTAACCCTTGATTCGCTCCGCACCGGGATTCCAGGTTGTCACGTTGCCGAGCGGATCGAGCTGAAAGATCGCGTAATCGACCACCGCCTCGATCAGCTGACGGTAGCGCCGCTCGCTGTGGAGAAGCTCTTCATGGGCTTGCTGACGCTCGGTTACGTCTCGCGTGACCTTGGCGAAGCCGATCAGCTCACCAGCCTCGTTGCGGACGGCATCGATGATCACCGATGCCCAGAAACGGCTTCCGTCCTTGCGGACTCTCCATCCCTCGGCGCTGAAGCGGCCTGCTTGCGCTGCGACGCTCAAGGCGCGCTCCGGGAGCCCTTTGGTACGATCGTCGGGCGTATAGAAGGATGCGAACGACTTGCCGATGATTTCGTCCGGCGTGTAGCCCTTCAGCCGCTGCGCGCCGGAGTTCCAGCTGCGGACGGTGCCGTCTATGTCGATCATGTAAATGGCGTAATCAACGATCGCATCGATGAGCAGTTGAAGTCGCGCGGTATCGTCGATCCCGTCAAGTTTTGACTGAGGGGTCTGCAAATGGCCGGCTCCGATGAGGGGGGACAACATACAACTGCAAAGTCACTACATCGTTCCGCGCTCTGGCTGCCGCCCTTCGCAATACGACTTTCGCTTTGTGGGACTGGAGTCCGCTAAGGCGGTGTCAGACCTCAGAAAAAGCTGATGAGCACGTCGGCCAAGGCCACAAGCTGACCAATGTTAGCGATGCCTATATCACGCGGATACCTTACGGTGCTGGCGAATGCTGGACGGAGAGCGTCCATAGAGCTCGCGAAAGGCGGCGTTGAACCGGCGCACGCTGCCAAAGCCGGCCCGGTAGGCGATCTGGGCGAATTGATCATTAGTCTCGTCCATTAGGCGCTTCGCCCGCTGTACACGCATGGTCTTTGCTACCTGCTGGGGGCTGGCCCCGACATGCCGATCGAACAGACGCGCAAGATGGCGCGAGCTTACCCCGAGCCGATCGGCGAGTGCAGCAACCGAACCGTCGTCCAACGCGCCACCATCGATCAATTTCAAGGCGCGCGCGACTGTCGAGCGCGTGCCATTCCAGGCAGCACAGAAGGGCGCGGTCTCCGGACGGCAACGCAAGCAAGGCCGGTATCCCGCAGCTTCGGCAGCGGCCGCAGTTTGATAGTAGGCCACGTTGCGGGTCAACGGCTGCTTCACCGGGCAAACGGGACGGCAGTAGATTCGCGTGGTCCTCACGGCCGTGTAGAAACGGCCGTCATAGCGCGGATCGCGCTGCAAGCGCGCGGAGTTGCACACCTCAAAACTGAGCATCACTCATTTTATCGTAGGCTGCGCCAGAAGAACAGTCCTGGGATGATCAGGTCCGATTCCGGCCAGCGATGTCGGCGCGCCCTCCGTATAGAGAGAGGCCAGATCCGCTGAGCACTTGGAGAAGAAATGAACAGCACGAATCCTAAAGACATCGTCATCAATGCCTGGAAGACTTTCAAAACCCGTGATGCCAGCTTGATCGCGGAGCTGTTTACTCCCGATGCCGAATGGATTGCGCCGGCCGGAAACGCCACCGCAGTCGCTCTCAAGCACACCGACCACATGATTGGACCGGACCAAATCGCCCGCTTCATTGCCACGGAAATGCATCATCTGTTCTCGAGCGTCGAGATCTCGTTTCTGGGCCTTCATGCCGATGGTGACACTGTGGTGGTCGAGGAGCGGATGCGAGCCACTCTTCCTGGAGGCAAGCCCTACGAGAATGATTATTGCTTCGTCTTTGTCCTTTCGGGCGGCCGCATCAAGCTGGTTCGCGAATATATGGACACCCGAAAGGGCTGGCAGATGATCTTCGAGCCGCTTTGAAAACTGCTTTGGGTCACAAGCCGATGTCTATCGGCGGAAGCCAATGGCAATCATCGCAGTCGGACCTTGCAAAAAGCGCGTCCTCGCCCCCCAATCCTGCTAGGCGTGACCCTCGCATCATTTTTCGATGAAGCCGCCCTTCGGAGCTTTGTGAGGTATGTCCCATCCAAAGTAGACTTCCACCCGAACGATCTTGTCTCCGCGCGCGGTGGTTACCTCACAATTACGAAACCTGTGACCTCCAGCAGCAGCTGCCTCATAGACAATGACTGCTCGGTTTCCATCCTCGGTCGCGATGACTTCATCGAACGAACTGGTCTTTTCGCTGTTGGGCCAGCAGCGGCGCAGATAAGTCGCACGATCCAACTCATTGTCGATCGGACTTGAGAAGTGATAGTCGTCCGCAAGAAGCGTTTCGATCGCTGTCCGATCCTTCTGGACGTATGCCTTTAGCCTGGCACGTGCCAGATCGAGGGTGCTTTTCGTCATCCCATTTTTCCTTTTGAAGTTCGACCGAACGAAAGCCGACCGCCATCTCATCGACAAAGAGCTCGGGGGCTAAAGCTGGACGAAGTGCCCTTCCTGTCGGGCCTCATGCCAGGATAGAAGCGACATCAGATAACTTGAGCCTCTAACAACCTTCGGTAAAAATCGTTCCGGGCTCACGCTGTGCGCGCTTGGCCAGAATTCCGTGACGAAATTTCGAGGCTTCTGCGAGTCGCGGCGCCGGCCGGCCGAACCGAAAGCCGGGAAGGAAACAGCCCGACCAACCTTGCGATGCGCCCATTCGGATCGTGGCGCTCGATCAGATGGACGAATATCCGCTATCGACCGGCTACGAACGGAGACCATGTGGTGCGACGCTCTCGCCAAATCTCCGCTGTCATTCCCCGCGAAGGCGGGGAATCCAGTACGCCGCAGCTTCTCGATTGATCACGACCGTCTCGGAGTACTGGATCGCCCGCCTTCGCGGGCGATGACACTGTGAGCGGGGCGGCAGTCCGGAGTACTCCGCCTCACGCCCCCTCGAACTGCAACCTCGCCAGCCTGGCATAGAGCCCGTTCGCAGCCACAAGCTCCGCATGCGTGCCCTGCTCGACGATTTTGCCCTGGTCCATCACCAGGATGCGGTCGCAGGACAGGACGGTTGCGAGGCGGTGCGCGATGACGAGCGTGGTGCGGTGGCGCATCAGTTCTTCCAGCGCGGTCTGCACCAGCGTCTCGCTTTCGGCATCGAGCGCGGAGGTGGCTTCATCGAGCAGCAGCAGCGGCGCATCGCGCAGGATGGCGCGGGCGATCGCGATGCGCTGGCGCTGGCCGCCTGACAGCGTCACGCCGCGCTCGCCGAGCGGGGTGTCGAAACCTTCGGGCAGGCGGCGGATGAACTCGGCGGCGTGCGCGAGCTCGGCCGCGCGCTCGACCTCGGCATCGGTGGCGTCGGGCCGGCCGAAGCGGATGTTGTCGCGGGCGCTCGCCGCGAACACATTCGATTCCTGCGGCACGAGCGCGATGCGGGAGCGGAAATCGCGGGGATCGGCGGATTTGACCGGCACGCCGTCGAGCGAGATCGCGCCGCTGCGCGGATCGTAGAAGCGCAACAGCAGATGAAAGATCGTGCTCTTGCCGGCGCCGGAGGGACCGACGATGGCAACCTTCTCGCCGGGGCGCACGGTGAACGAGACGGCATCCAGCACATTGACGTCGCGCCGCGCCGGATAGGCGAAGCTGACACGATCGAAGCCGACTTCGCCGCGCGCCGGCACCGGCAGCGCGCGTGGCGAGGCGGGCGCGGTGATGTCGGGCTGCACATGCAGGATCTCGAACAGGCGCTCGGCAGCGCCCGACGCCGCCGAGATTTCGCCCCAGACCTCGCTGAGCTGGCCGAGGCCGGCCGCGGCGAAAGCCGCATAGAGTACGAACTGGCCGAGCCGGCCCGGCGTGATGGTGCCTGTGAGCACGTCGTGCGAGCCGATCCAGAGGATCGCGACCACGCTTGCGAACACGATGAAGATGATGATGGCGGTGAGCACGGCACGCGCCTGCGTGGAGGTGCGCGCGGCTTCATAGGCCTGCTCGACCTCGCCGCCGAAACGCTTCTCGGCGAGGCTCTCGCTGGTATAGGCCTGCACGGTGCGGATCGCGCCCACCAGCTCGCTCGCATAGGCGGAGGCCTCGGCCAGCGTGTCCTGCGCATTGCGCGACAGCCGGCGCACCCAGCGCCCGAAGGCGACCAGCGGCAGCACGATCAGGGGAATGGCGAGCAGCACGAATCCCGACAGACGCGGGCTGGTGATCACCATCATCGCGGCAGCGCCGAAGAACATCATGAGATTGCGCAGCGCGATCGAGACCGAGGCGCCGACGGAGGATTTGATCTGGGTGGTGTCGGCGGTCAGGCGCGACACCAGCTCGCCGCTGCGCGCGGAATCGAAGAAGGCCGGCGACAGCGACAGCAGATGGGCGAAGACGTCGCGCCTGAGATCGGCGACGATGCGCTCGCCGATCGTCATCACGAGGTAGTAGCGCGCGGCGCTTGCGAGAGCGAGCACGGCGACGACTGCAATCATCACCGAGAAGTAGCTGTTGATCAGCTCGATGCCCTCGGGCGTCAGGCCGAAATCGATCATCCTGCGCACCGCGACCGGCACCAGCAGGGTGGTCAACGCCGCGATCGTCAGCGCGACGAAGGCCAGCGCCGCCCGGCCGCGATAGCGGGCGACATAGGGCGCGAGCGCCAGCAGCGGCCGCAGCTTCGCGCGGCTCTTCGCCGGCGCCTCGATCAGGTCGGCCTCGATCGACGGGGCTTCCGCGGGCCCGGTTTCAAGCCGTTCAACTGCGCTCATGAGATCCGACCAAAAGACAAAGAGAGGTGCTCCGCTCCAGATAGGCCGGGCGAGCGGGAGTGGCAAATCCGGGATGTCCCTTAGGGGGCCGCCCGGTCCGCTGCCTAAGGCCCTAAAGGGCTTGCCAAGACGTCGCCAAGACCCTGCAATGGCTTGTTTTACAGGGCCTCGTGGGGTATAGACCGCGCCAAATCCGTCATTCGATAGCCACTCAAGTGAGGCGCCGGGGCGCCGAGGAATTGCCATGAAAGCCGAAATTCACCCGAACTATCATACGATTAAGGTCGTGATGACCGACGGAACCGAGTACCTGACCCGCTCCACCTGGGGCAAGGAAGGCGACACGCTGAACCTCGACATCGACCCCAAGTCGCACCCGGCCTGGACCGGCGGCAACGCCCAGCTGATGGATCGCGGCGGCCGCGTCTCGCGCTTCCAGAAGAAGTTTTCGGGCTTTCTCAAAAAGGATTGATCCGGCCGCAAGGCTGGAGACGAAAACGCCCCCGGAGAGCCGGGGGCGTTTTTTGTTTTGGGGGATGTGCTCTCGACCAGGCCGAGAACTCGTAGGGTGGGCAAAGCGTAGCGTGCCCACCAACCTTGATTGCGATTCTGAGAGAAGTGGTGGGCATGGCGCTGCGCGCCTTTGCCCACCCTACGGCACCTGCGTTTACCGCTCGAACGCGGCCTTCAGCGCGTTGAGGTGCGGCACCAGCGGGTTGCCGATCGAGGAATGATCGACCGGCGGGGTGTGGATGGTGGTGTCCAGGCGGCGCACGCGGGTCTGGAGGCTCATCGAGCGATGGATCAGATCCTGGAGCTGCGACGGCAGCTTCTCGATGCTGTCGGTGGAGCCGGGATCGGCGGCGGAGAGCTTGACCTTGGTCTTTTCGCGGTTGGCCTGGCCGAGCGTCATCTCGCCTTCCTTCACCGCGCGGTGCAGCAGCAGCCACGAGGCCAGCTGCATCAGGCGAGTGGTCAGACGCATGCTCTCGGTCGCATAGGTGAGGCTGACGGCGCGGTCGAGCGCCTTGGCCTCGGTGCGGCCGGCGCCATCGAGATAGGCGGCGGTCTCCTCGACCAGGTCCATGCCCTCACGGAACAGGACGCCGAACGCCGCAGAATTGGTGAACCGCTCGCTGAGTTGAACGAGAGCGCCTTCGGCTTGCAAACGTTCCATGGTTAACGCCCCTTACGCAACTGTCTGACTGCCCGGCTTTGGCGCCGGCTTATGATGAACAAATCATTGCGCGGGCGAGACGCCGAGTCCAGTGACAAGCGCGGATATGGTTTCCACGGGTCTTTGCCCGGAATTCAACCGCGGCGAGACGCAAAAAAGCGGGGCGTCGGCGCAAAAAAAGAGCCGCCGGAAAACCGGCGGCTTTGAAAGTTGATAACAGGGAGGCGTCAAACAGAGTGGACAGGAGCCACTCGGTGTCCAAACAAGGACAGTTCCTAGTCATAAACTCGAAAGCTTAATGTCGAGTAAACGAGCGATTATTTTGAGGGTTCGTTAGCCATGTCGGTCAGTGGCCGAGTGCGCCCGCGGAACAAATTCTCTCCGTCGCCCCGGCCTAGTGCGCAATTGCGCGCGGGGGCCGGGGCCCATAGCCACAGGGAAAGGTCGTCGCGCGAAGGCGTAACTCCGAGTCGTCGCCAAACCACGCCCTGTGGTTATGGGTCCCGGCCCCCGTGCGCAATTGCGCACTAGGCCGGGACGACGGCGGTGGTGCGACGCCTACTTCTTGAAAACGCTGTTGGCCGCATCGCGCGAGGCGCGCTTCTTTGTTGTGGCTTCTTCCAATCTTGCGATCTCGCCCTTGAGCAGCGCGATGCGCTCGGTCAGTTCCTCCACTGACAAGAGTGAGAGATCCTGTCCGATGTCATGGCTGATCTTCTTGCGCGGACGGTCGTCGTCTTCCATCGCCATCCTTGTTCCTCCTGCGTTCGCATCACAAGCGGCTGAGGCGGTTGCCAGCCTGCATTGCGCTGGCTAAGCAATGGCCTCGTTGCATCCCGCACCTTTGCTCAAGGACACATCATGGACAAGCTGCCCGCGCAAATGACCGTGGTCGCCATCTCCAAACCCGGCGGACCGGAGGTGCTGGTGCCGGAACAGCGGGCGCTGCCGCAGCCCGGTCCCGACGAGATCCTGGTCAAGGTGCAGGCCGCCGGCGTCAACCGGCCCGACGTCGCGCAGCGCTCCGGCGCCTATCCGCCGCCGCCCGGCGCCAGCGACCTGCCCGGCCTCGAGATCGCCGGCGAAGTGGTGGCCGTCGGCAGCAACGCCAAGCGGCACAAGATCGGCGACAAGGTGATGTCGCTGGTCGCCGGTGGCGGCTATGCGCAGTACTGCATCGCCCAGGACGGCCAGGCGATGAGCGTGCCGCCGTCGCTGTCGATCAAGGAAGCCGGCGCACTGCCGGAAACGCTGATGACGGTCTGGCACAATGTGTTCGAGCGCGGCGGCCTGAAGGCCGGCGAGACGCTGCTGATCCATGGCGGCTCTTCCGGCATCGGCACCATGGCAATCCAGCTCGCCAAAGCGTTCGGCGCCAAGGTGATCGTCACCGTGGGATCGCAGGACAAGATCGATGCCTGCCTCAAGCTCGGCGCGGATCGGGCCATCAACTACAAGGACGAAGACTTCGTCGCCGTGGTCAAGGCGGAGACGAACAACGCCGGCGCCAATCTGATCCTCGACATGGTCGCCGGCGACTATGTCGACCGCAACTATGACGCCGCCGCGCTCGACGGCCGCATCGTGCAGATCGCAACCCTCAACGGGCCCAAGGTCACCGTCAACATCGCCAAGGTGATGGTGAAGCGCCTGACCCATACCGGCTCGACGCTGCGCCCCCGTAGTAATGCGGACAAGGCGGCGATGGTGGCCGCAATCGAGGCGAAAGTGATGCCGCTTTTGCGCGAAGGCCGGGTCAAGCCGCTGATGGACAGCACTTTCCCGCTGGAAAAGGCATCCGACGCGCACCGGCGGATGGAAACCTCGGCACATATTGGCAAAATTGTGTTGGAGGTCTAGGCCAGCGGCCCACAGGCCAAGCCGGAAACCCTTTGATTTTCCTTGCTTTCGTGGCATCTATCGCGACGCACCGAACCACCTTGTTCCGTTCGGAAAACGCCGTGCACCGAAGAGCCTGCACCGAACAGTTTGCGTCGAACGCGGAGAACTGACCTTGCGTCTGATCAGGTGCCTCGCGCCCATAGCGCTGGGCCTCATGATTCTCGTCTGCGCGTTCCCGGCGCGCGCGCTCGACGCTGTCAGCGTCCGCGGTGACGCGCCCGCGATCGATCTCACCGGCGTGCTCGAGCATCAGCGCAGCGACGCCGACCGCATCCAGGTCTCCACCGCGCCCGGCACCGACGGCATCGTCCGCCGCATCGAGGTGCGTGCCCGCGAGGGTGGCCAGAACTGGGTGGTGTTCGCGCTCGCCAACAACACCGACGACCAGCTCGACCGCCTGATCGTCGCCCCGCATTACCGCATCGTCTCCTCGGGGCTGCTCTGGCCCGACCTCGGGCTGTCGCGCATCGCGACCATCACGCCCTCGACCGGCGACCGGCCGGAGCGGCAGGAGAGCCCGACCGCCGACGTCTTCCGCGTCACCCTCGATCCCGGCGCCGTCGTCACCTTCGTCGCGGAGCTGCGCACCGACAAGCTGCCGCAGCTCTATCTGTGGGAGCCGGAATCCTACAAGGACAAGGTCAACTCGTTCACGCTGTACCAGGGCATCGTGATCGGCATCTCCGGCTTGCTGGCGCTGGTGCTGACCATCCTGTTCGTCGTCAAGGGCAGCATCATGTTCCCGGCCGCCGCGGCGCTGGCCTGGGCGGTGCTGGTCTATATCGGCGTCGATTTCGGCTTCTGGGGCAAGGTGCTCGACATGTCGAACAACGCCGAGCGCATCTGGCGCGCGGCGGGTGAGGCGATCCTGGCGGCGACGCTGCTGGTGTTCCTGTTCGCCTATCTCAATCTCAGTCGATGGCACGTGCGCTATTCCCACATCACGGTGGGCTGGCTCGCGTTCCTGGGCTCTCTGGTGGCGCTGGCCCTGTTCGATCCCGCGGTGGCCTCCGGCATCGCGCGCATATCGCTGGTGTTGATTGCCTTCGCCGGCTTCGCGCTGATCGTCTATCTCTCCACCCACGGCTTCGATCGCGCGGTGCTGCTGATCCCGACCTGGTTCCTGCTGGTGGTCTGGGTGGTCGCGGCCGGCATGACGGTCGCAGGCTCCGTCACCAACGACATCGTCGGCCCGGCGCTACTCGGCGGCCTCGTGCTGATCGTGATGCTGATCGGCTTCACGGTGATGCAGCATGCGTTCGCCGGCGGCGGCGCCAGCACCGGCGTCGTCTCCGACATCGAGCGCCGCGCGCTGGCGCTGGCCGGTTCCGGCGATCTGATCTGGGACTGGGACGTGTCCGCCGACAAGGTCTTCACCAGCCCCGAGACCGAAGCCCTGCTCGGCCTCAAGCGCGGCACGCTGGAAGGCCCGGCCGCCTCCTGGCTGGAAGTGCTGCACCCGCTCGACCAGGACCGTTTCCGCGCCGCGCTCGACAGCGTACTCGACCAGCGCCGCGGCCGCCTGGTGCAGGATTTCCGCCTGCGCACGCCGGACGGTCACTTCATGTGGTTCGCGCTGAAGGCGCGCCCGGTGGTCGGCTCCGACGGCGAGGTCTCGCGCGTGGTCGGCACCCTCACCGACGTCACCGAGCTGCGCAATGCCGAGGAGCGCCTGCTGCACGATTCCGTGCATGACAATCTGACCGGCCTGCCCAACCGCAAGCTGTTCATGGACCGGCTCGGCGCCGTCGCGCATTTCGCCAAAACCATGCCGACTCTGCGGCCGACGCTGATGGTGATCGACCTCGACCGCTTCAAGCAGGTCAACGATTCCGTCGGCATCGCGGTCGGCGATTCCATCCTGCTGACGCTGGCCCGCCGCCTCACCCGCATCCTGAAGCCGCAGGATACGCTGGCGCGGCTCGCCGGCGACCAGTTCGGCCTGATCCTGCTCTCGGAGCAGGACCCCGCCCGCATCACCGCCTTTGCCGAGACCATCCGCAAGACCATCCGCGCGCCGATCGCCTTCAACGAACGCGAGATCTTTCTCACGGCCTCGATCGGCCTTGCCTTGTCCGATCCGCAAGTTCAGCTCACGGACGAGATCATCAAGGACGCCGAGCTTGCGATGTATCACTCCAAGCGCATCGGCGGCGACCGCATCGACGTCTACAAGTCCGCGATGCGCGCGCGAAAAACCGACCGGCTGACGCTGGAGAGCGAACTGCGCCGCGCCATCGAGCGGCAGGAGCTCACGATTCTGTACCAGCCGATCGTGCGGCTTGAAGACCGCTCCGTCGCCGGCTTCGAGGCGCTGGTGCGCTGGGATCATCCCAAGCTCGGACGCATGGCGCCGTCGGAATTCATCACCATCGCCGAAGAGACCGGCCTGATCATCGATCTCGGCATGTTCGTACTCGACCAGACCGCCAAGCAGCTCTCGATCTGGCAGCGCGCGATGCGCTCGCGCGAGCCGATCTTCGCATCCGTCAACGTCTCCTCGCGACAATTGCTGCGGCACGATCTGATCCACGACATCCGCACCGTGTTGTCGCGCTCCTCGGTCGCGCGCGGCACGCTGAAGCTGGAACTGACGGAATCGCTGGTGATGGAGAATCCGGAGCACGCGGCGCAGATGCTGACGCGGATCCGCGAGCTCGGCACCGGGCTGTCGCTCGACGATTTCGGCACCGGCCATTCGTCGCTGGCCTATCTGCAGCGCTTCCCGTTCGACACCATCAAGATCGACCAGTCCTTCGTGCGCACCACCAACCGCGGCACCCGCCCGGTGATCCTGAAGTCCATCATCGCGCTCGCGCACGACCTCGGCATGGACGTGGTCGCCGAAGGGGCCGAGACCGATTCCGACGCGGTCGAGCTCTACCAGATGGGCTGCGAATACGCGCAAGGGTTTGCCTTCGGCGAACCCATGGACGCCGACGCCGCGATGCGCCTGCTCACGGAAGTGCGCCTGGAAGCGGCGAGCTGATCCTTCTCCCCTTCTCCCCTTGTGGGAGAAGGTGGCGCGAAGCGCCGGATGAGGGGTTGTCTCTACGAATCGAAACGCTGACGTGAGGATAGAGACCCTCACCCGACTCGCCGCTACGCGGCGAGCCACCCTCTCCCACAAGGGGAGAGGGGAAGAGCGGACCTCTCCTCGATATCAACGCCGCCGGTCACTCTTCAGCTTGGTGAACCGCACGCTCTCGCCGTCCGGCATCCGCATCGCCTTGAAACCCGCGGCGAGGCAGGCTTCGCGTTGCGGCATCTGGATGTCCGGGCTGCGCAGGCTGTCCCACCATGAGGCGCGATTGGCCGCGCGCGGCAGGGCCGCGCCGATGATCTCTTCGATCTGTTCATAGGTCAGCACGAATTCCGCCTGCTTCTGCCGCATCAGATAATCGCGCAACGCGTCGTAGTCGTTCACCGCTGTCCTCTTCGCTGGTCGAAGCCCCGCTTTGCCCAAAAACGTGAGCCGCGGAAACCAATTTTTAACTCATTCCGGCAGCGCCGTCCCGGCTTAAACACTACTCAAGCTTTCAGGCGCATTCACTGGTGCCGGGAGCAAACGATGTTATCTCGATGGCGCGACGTCACGGCCCGGCGGCCATGGCGGCTTTCGGCGAAGCTGCTGATCATCTCGTCCGTGGTGACGGTGATCGGCTTTTCCGCCATTTGCGTCAACGTCATGCTGGACATGCGCCGCGGCGAGGAGGCGCTCGCCCGCCAGACGCTGGAAAACCTGGCGACGACCATCGAGTCCGACGTCAGCCGCAACATCGAGATCTACGACCTGGCCCTCAAGGCGGTCGCCAGCAACATGCTGCTGCCGGAAATCGCCACGGTCTCGAAGCCGATCCGTCACCTCATCCTGTTCGACCATTCGACCACGGCAAGGCATTTCGGCGCGATCCAGGTGTTCGACGCCGACGGCCGGCTGACCATCGACGCCTCGACACTCGATCCCGTTGCCGTGAACCGGGGCGACGAGGATTACTTCAAGGCCCATCGGGACAATCCGGACGCAGGCCTCTTCATCAGCCGTCCCATGCTGTTCCGCGGCGCTTATTCGATCGTGCTGAGCCGGCGCATCAGCGATACCGACGGCGGCTTCCTCGGCGTCGTCGCCGGATCGATCCGCTTCAGCTATTTCCACGAATTGTTCGAGCGGCTGAGCCTCGATCCCGAAGACACCATCACCGTGCTCAGGCGCGACCGTACCGTCATGATGCGGCGGCCGTTTGATCTCGACGTGATCGGCACGAATCTGGCCACCCGGCCGATCTGGAAGGCCGAAAATCTGAAGGTCGGCGGCGCATTCGCCGGACAGGGGCCGATCGACGGCACGCCGCGGCTCTATGTCCGCAGCAGCGGGACCGGCCCGCTATTCGTGGTGGCAGGCAAGCCACTGAACGCCGTGTTCGAGCTCTGGCAGAGGGAAGCCTACCGCATCGGCGCCGTGGTCCTGGCGCTCAGCCTGTTCATGCTGGCATCGACGCTGGTGCTCGCGCGCGAGATCGGCCGGCGCGCGGAGGCCGAGCGCAAGCTCGAAGAGATGGCGACGACCGACGCGCTCACCGGCCTGAAGAACCGCCGCAAGTTCGACCAGGTGATCGAGGTCGAATGGCGCCGCGCAATGCGGCAGCAGACGCCGATCGCGCTCTTGATGATCGATGCCGATCACTTCAAGGCCTACAACGACACGTTCGGCCATCAGGCCGGCGACCAGGTGCTGGTCGGCATCGCCATCTGCATTTCCGATTCGGTGAGCCGCGCCGGCGACTGCGCGGCGCGCTATGGCGGCGAGGAATTCGCCGTGCTGCTGCCGGGGACCTCCGTCACCGACGCCCTTGATGTCGCCGAGAAGATCCGCACCAAGGTGCAGGGATGGTCCGACGACCACACGAGCTCGACGGTGTCCTGCGGCATCGCGAGCCTCGTTCCGACCACGGGCATGGACTGGCCGCTGCTGGTCGCCGCCGCCGACAAGGCGCTCTACGCCGCAAAAGCCGGCGGCCGCAACCAGTCGGTGGTCGCGAGCCTGCCGAAGCTGTCGCTGGTGGCGTGAGGGGTTCGTTCCGTCATTGCGAGCGAAGCGAAGCAATCCAGACTGTCTCCGCGGAGGCAGCCTGGATTGCGTCGTCGCTTCGCTCCTCGCAATGACGACGGAGCGTTACTGCCCCAAATACTTCTTCATCTCCGCAATGAGCCCGTCACGCAGCTCCGGCCGCTTCAGGCCGTAGGCGATGTTGGCGCGGAGGAAGCCGGGCTTGGAGCCGCAATCATGGCGCTCGCCCTCGAACTCGACGCCGTAGAATTTTTGCGATCTGGCGAGGCCGATCATGGCGTCGGTGAGCTGGATCTCGCCGCCGGCGCCGCGCTCCTGGGTCTCCAGGATCTTGAAGATCTCCGGCTGCAGGATGTAGCGCCCAGTGATCGAGAGGTTGGAGGGCGCGGTGCCCTTGGCCGGCTTCTCGACCATGCCGTCGACCTCGAACATCTTGCCGGTGCGTTTGCCGACGCCGCAGATGCCGTATTGATGGGTCAGATGATCGGGCACCGGCTCGACCGCGATGACGTTGGATTTTTCGCCGAGCTTGCTGGCGGTGTCGATCATCTGCTTCAGGCAGCCGGGCGAATTGAGCACGAGTTCGTCCGGCAGCACGACTGCGAACGGTTCGTTGCCGACGATGTCGCGCGCGCACCAGACCGCGTGACCGAGGCCGAGCGGCGCCTGCTGGCGGGTGAAGCTCACGGCGCCGGCCTCCGGCTGGTTCTGCGCCAGAACGTCCTGCTCGGTCTTCTTGCCGCGCGCGGCCAGCGTCGCATCGAGCTCGAACATCCGGTCGAAATGATCTTCGATGACACTTTTGTTGCGGCCGGTGACGAAGATGAAGTGCTCGATGCCGGCTTCCCGGGCCTCGTCATAGACGTACTGGATCAGCGGCTTGTCGACGATCGTCAGCATTTCCTTCGGCATCGCCTTGGTGGCGGGCAGGACGCGGGTGCCGAGGCCGGCAACGGGAAATACGGCTTTGCGGATTTTCATGGGATTGATCGAATACCTGAGGAACACGTGAAGGGAGCAATGGCATCTTGCTAGCTTGTTTGCAGCCGCCAACAAAGGCGGATGTGGGGCCTCATCCTCACAGAGTTAAGAAAAAGGCCACCATCAAAATTTCACCTTTGTTAAGCTGTTGGCAACCGTAACCAGGCCTCCTGAGGGCGGATTTTGGCCGGACAGGTGTGGACATGATGCAATCAATGGCAGGGCTGGCAAAACGGGGCGGGTCCGTGACCGGTGCGACGATGATTGCGGCCGCCCTGCTGTTCCCGCTTCCCGCCAGCGCGCAGGCTCAGAACGGTCTGTCAAATCTGTTCGGCGGTATTTTCTCCGGCCCGAACCAGGCGCCTTCGCCAGCAGCGCCCGGGCCCAGCGGCGCTCAAACGGGAGTTCAACCCTGGACCGGCGAGGACGGCGCCTCCGGGCATCCGCTGATGACGGCCGCCGCGATCCGCGAGGCCGCCGGCAACTTCAACAATTGCGTCGCGGGGATGTGGCCCGATGCCGCACGGCGCAACGTCACGCAGGAAAATTTCCAGCGCTTCACGGCAGGCCTCGCACCCGATCTGCGCATCATGGACCTCATGGACTCGCAGCCCGAGTTCACCAAGTCGATCTGGGATTATCTCGACATCCTCGTGAACGACAACCGCCTCGCCAAGGGCCGCGAGGTCCTGGCCAAATACAAGGCGCAGTTCGACGCCACCGAGAAAGCCACCGGCGTCGATCGCTACATCATCGCCTCGATCTGGGGCATCGAGTCCAACTACTCGACGCAGATGGGCGACCGCAGCGTGCTGCAATCGACCGCGACGCTCGCCTGCATCGGCCGCCGCCAAGCTTACTTCAAGGACGAATTCCTCTCCGCGCTGGAGATCCTCAACCGCGGCGATCTCAGGCCCGAACAATTGCGCGGCTCCTGGGCCGGCGCCTTCGGCCCGACCCAGTTCATGCCGACCGCGTTCAAGCGCTTTGCCGTGGACGGCGATGGTGACGGCCGGCGTGACGTCGTCGACAATCCCTCCGACCTGATTGCGTCGACCGCCAACAATCTGAAGAAGGACGGCTGGCAGGCCGGCCAGACCTGGGGCTACGAGGTCGTGGTGCCCCAGGGCTTCAACTACATGCTGGCCGATCGCGCCAAGGCGATGACGGTGGCGCAATGGGAAAAGCTCGGCCTCAAGCGCCCGGCCAACCAGCCCTTCCCGCATCCGGCCGAGAAGGCCTATCTGCTGGCGCCGGCCGGCGCGCAGGGGCCGGGCTTCCTGATGCTGCAGAACTTCCGGGTCATCATGAAGTACAATCCGGCCGAGGCTTATGCGCTGGCGATCGGCCATTTCGCCGACCGCCTGCGCGGCGGCCAGCCCTTCGTGCAGCCCTGGCCGCGGCAGGAACGGGAGCTGTCCCGGACCGAGCGGCTGGAACTCCAGCAGCTGCTGGCCCAGCGCGGCTTCTACAAGGGCACCCCCGACGGCCAGTTCGGCGGCCAGACCCGGGAAGCCCTGCGCAACTTCCAGGCCTCGATCGGGGTCCCCGCAGACGGATTTGCCTCCTCCGACGCGCTGAACCGGCTGCGCGGGCGGTAAAATCGCGCCGAAAGTAACCTTGAACAGGGATTTTGCCCGGCAACCTTGACCGGGGCGGAGGTTCGCCGTGTATGGGCCAGGATCTGAGAGAATCTGAAAAGAGAATCTGCCCGTTTGGCGCCCGATTCCGCTATTATATCGAGCCTGTCCCGATCCCTATTGCCCGTGCCGAGATCGCATGTCGAAGAAGTCCCTGCTCAAGGTGCTGACCGAGACCGGCCCGCTGATCGCGCTGGGGACGGCGCTTGCGATTCTGGTGTCGGTCGCGGGACCCGCCTCGGCGCAGTTCTTCAACTTCCCCGGCTTCGGCGGCCCACCGCAGCGTTCGGCTCCGCCGCCGCCGCGGAACGGCGGAGGTGGAGGTGGCGGTGGCGGATGGTTCGGCGGCGACTTCTTCGCGCCGTTCCAGCAGCAACAGCCGCAAGCACCGCGTCAGGATTTTTCGCGCGCGCCGGCGCCGGCCAAGCGCGACACCATTCCCGACAGGAACGTGCTGGTGATCGGCGACGCCATGGCCGATTGGCTCGCCTACGGGTTGGAGGACGCCTACACCGAGCAGCCCGACATGGGCGTGATCCGCAAGCACAAGACCACGTCCGGCCTGATCAAGTATCAGCCCAAGGGTGAGCCCTCGGACTGGACGGCTGCTGCAAAGGGCATTCTCGAGACCGAGAAGCCCGACGTGATCGTGGTGATGCTCGGCCTCAACGACCGCATCGCGATCCGCGAGGCGGCGCCCGATAAATCGGACAAGGCGACGGACAAGGACAAGAAGAATGACAAGGGCGCGCGCGGCAAACCACCGGCCAAGCCCGGCGATGCCAAGCCCGGCGACACCGCCGCGAAGCCGGACGACAAGCCGGCCGATGCCGACCTGCCGCAGGATGATGCCGACAACGCTGACGCACCCGCAGTCGCAGCGCCCGAGAAGACCGCGCGTAACCCGAACGGCCTGTACGAATTCCGCGACGAGCGCTGGGTCGAACTCTACGGCAAGAAGATCGAGGAGCTCGCCAACGTCCTCAAGTCCAAGGGCGTGCCGGTGCTCTGGGTCGGCCTGCCTGCCATCCGCGGTCCCAAGGGCACCGCGGACATGCTGTTCCTGGATTCGCTCTATCGTGAAGGCGCGGCCAAGGCCGGCATCACTTACGTCGACGTCTGGGACGGCTTTGTCGACGAGGCCGGCCGTTTCCTGCAGAAGGGCCCGGACTTCGAAGGTCAGATCCGTCAGCTCCGCAGCGGTGACGGCGTCTATTTCACCAAGCCAGGCGCGCGCAAGCTCGCCCACTATGTCGAACGCGAGATCACCCGCCTGCTCGCCGGGCGCTCCGGCCCGATCGCGCTGCCGAGCGAGCCGGCGACCCCCGACACCAGTGCCGAGCCCGGCAAGCCCGCGCCGCGGCCGCTGGCCGGCCCGATCGTGCCGCTGGTTGCGGCCTCGATCTCGACCGATCAATTGCTGGGTGGGCCGGGCTCACGTCCTGCCGCCGTCGATGCGCTCGCTGCGAAGACGATGGTGAAGGGCGAGCCACTGGCTGCGCCTGCCGGCCGCGCTGACGATTATGCCTGGCCGCGCCGCGAAGTCGGCCGCGAGCAGGCCAAGGGCGATACGCCGGTGGCCGCGACGACACCTGATGGCGGTACGCCGGGTGCGGCCGCAGCGATCGCCCCGCCAAAGCTTGCGCCGAAGAAGCCACCGGCGCCGCAGCAACCGGCACAGGCAGCGCCATCGATGCGCGATTTCTTCGGCTTTGGCTCGCCGCCGCCCCCGCCGCGTCAATTGGCGCCGGCGCCGCGCAATCCGAATCCCAACCCCGCGATCCCGCGGCCGCCTGGCAATGTCGGGCGATCGGCGGAAGTGTTCCGGTAATCTTTCTAAGCTGAGGTCTCGTGTCCCGGACGCGCTGCAGCGTGAAACGCTGCTGCGCAGCCCAGCACGTTCAAAAAGAATGGGCCCCGGCTCAGCAACGCGGCGTTACACGCCGTGCTGCGTCCGGGGCCCGATGAATATCGCGCGTTGGCTTTAGCCGTAATAGCGCCAGCGCGGCGGCGGGCGGCGCGCAGGCCGTGCCATCAGCAACGCGAGCGCGAAACCGATGCCGCCGGCGACCAGCAGCGCGCCCATCGGGTTGTCCTGTACCTTCTGGGCAAGCGCCTGCGAGCCGTCGCGCAAGGTTTCTGCCGGCTTGTCGTAGGCGTCCTTGGCATAGCTGGCCGCGGTGTCCGTGGCGTCACGTACGGCATCCTTGGCCTGGCCGTAGAGATTCTGCACGGTGCCGGCGGCTTCACGCGCCTTGCCCGACGCCTGTGTCTGCGCATCGCCTGCGAGATCACCGACAGCGCCTTCCGCGCGTCCGGCGAATTCCTTGGCCGATCCGACAATCCGATCTTTATCCATGATGCTCCTCCTCGGGGGTCAGCCCAAGTAACCGATCAGGAGCGGCGCAGTTCCATCTGACTTGAAATTGGACTCAGAGAATCAGCCCGCCGTCGACGACCAATGTCTGGCCGATGATGTAGGACGACAGCGGCGATGCCAGGAACAGCGCCGCGCCCGCCATGTCAGCCGGCGTGCCCAATCGCCGCAGCGGAATGCGTGAAAGTGCACCTTCGAGCCGCTTGGGATTGTCGGTCGTCACCTTCGTCATCTTGGTGTCGACCAGACCGGGCGCGATGCCGTTGACGCGGATGCCATCCTCGGCCCAGGCCTCGCCCAGTGTGCGCGTCAATCCGACCGCGCCGGTCTTCGACGCGTTGTAAGCGGGATTGCCCATGGTGGAATGATAGGCCGCGGTCGAGGACACCATGATCAGCGATCCCCGTGAGTCCCGCAGCATGGCATGAAAGCGCGTGGCGCAAGCCATCAGGCTCATCAGATTGACCTCGACCACTTGGCGAAAGCCGGCCATCTCGAACTCGCCGCGGCGATAGAGCACCGCGCCCTGCGCCAGCACCAGGATATCGAGCCGATCGAACGACGGCTTGAACGCTTCGACCGCTCCGGCATTGCCGACGTCGAGTTGCGCGTAGGAGAGACCGGTGAGATCCGAGCCCTCCTCAGCTGAATATTCCTTCGCGTGGGCACGCGTGCCGCAGACCGCGACTTGCGCGCCCCTGACGCGAAAGGCTTGCGCAATGCCGTTGCCGATGCCGCTGGATCCGCCGACGACCAGCACCTGCTTGCCTGAGAAATCGAGCTCGTTCGTCATCGCTGGCCTCCCCGATCATCTTGCTTGTTTGACCTGTCTGCGGATCGATGACAGCCTTGTCAATCACAACAAGAATAAGCAACGCACGAGGAAACACCATGTCCGATTTCAAACAGCTCAGTCGCTCCGTGAAGGGCCTGACCGTTCTCGTGACCGGCGCGGCCCGCGGCATGGGGCGTGCAACGGCCCGCGTGTTCGCCGCTGACGGCGCAAACGTTGCCGTCACCGACTATGACGAGCAGGGCGCGCTGGCCGTGGCGAAGGAGATCGCGGCAAGCGGCGGCGCCGCGAAAGCCTGGAAGCTCGACGTTGCCGATGGCGATGAGATCAAGCGCGTGGTCGGCGACGTCGCTGCGCATTTCGGCGGGCTCGACATCATCGTCAACAATGCCGGCATCTCCGTGCGCGTCGCGATCGACGACGAGGCCTATGAGGACGCCTGGGCAAGGGGTATCGCGGTGATGCTGACGGCGCATCCGCGCATCATCCGCGCCGCGCTGCCTCACTTGCGCAAGTCGAAGAGCCCGCGCATCGTCAACATCGCCTCGACCGAGGCGCTCGGCGCCACCGCATTGCACAGCCCCTATTCGGCGGCGAAGGGCGGCGTCGCCAGCCTCACCCGCTCGCTCGCGGTGGAGCTCGGCCGTGAAGGCATCACCGTCAACTGCATCTGCCCGGGGCCGGTCCGCACTGCCATCACCGACCGGATCTCGGAAGAGCACAAGACCATCTACGCCAAGCGCCGCACTGCACTGGGCCGCTACGGCGATCCCGAGGAGGTCGCGCACATGACGCTGAGCCTGTGCCTGCCGGCAGCGTCCTTCCTCACCGGCGCGGTGATCCCCGTCGACGGCGGCCTGATGGCGCGCAACGCGTGAGAGGTATGCTGCCCAAGCGTTGACATCGCCTGTTACGGGAGTAACTTTTTCCACGACAGAGCGGGACCAACCGCTCGCACGCCCGGGAGAAACGTCATGACGATCGCCATCCGGCAGCTTCACAAACATTTTGTCGGCGAGGTTTCCGGCCTCGACCTGCGGCAACCTCTCACGGAGGCCGAGGCGCGCGAGATCGAAGCCGCCATGGACAAATATGCGGTGCTGGTGTTCCACGACCAGGACATCACCGACGAACAGCAGATGGCCTTTGCGCTGAATTTCGGCCAGCGCGAGGACGCGCGCGGCGGCACTGTCACGAAGGAAAAAGACTACCGGCTCCAATCGGGCCTGAACGACGTCTCCAATCTCGGCAAGGACGGCAAGCCGCTGGCAAAGGACAGCCGCGCGCATCTGTTCAACCTTGGCAACTGTCTGTGGCATTCCGACAGCTCGTTCCGCCCCATCCCGGCAAAATTCTCGCTGCTGTCGGCCCGCGTGCTCAACCCGAAGGGCGGCAACACCGAATTCGCCGACATGCGCGCGGCCTATGACGCGCTCGACGACGAGATCAAGGCGGAGATCGACGACCTCGTCTGCGAGCACTCTCTGATGTATTCGCGGGGATCGCTCGGCTTCACCGAATACACCGACGACGAGAAAGAGATGTTCAAGCCGGTGCTGCAACGTCTCGTGCGCACCCATCCCGTGCATCGCCGCAAATCGCTCTATCTCTCATCGCATGCCGGCAAGATCGTCGACATGAGCGTCCCCGAGGGAAGGCTGCTGCTGCGCGATCTCAACGAGCACGCGACGCAAAGCGAGTTCGTCTACGTCCACAAATGGACGCTGCATGACCTCGTGATGTGGGACAATCGCCAGACCATGCACCGCGTCCGCCGCTACGACCAGTCGCAGCCCCGCGACATGCGGCGCGCGACGGTGGCAGGCACGGAGCCGACGGTGCAGCAGCAGGCGGCGGAGTAGGCGCTACTCAGCAATCGGTGTCATCGCCCGGCTTGACCGGGCGATCCAGTACTCCGAGACGTCGCTCATAGAACCGATACGCTGCAGCGTACTGGATGCCCCGCCTTCGCGGGGCATGACAGAAAGCCTACGACAGCAAGCCTACGCGTGCCCCGCCTCATTCGAGAGCATGCCGGGATCGATGCCGATCTTGCGCAGCGCGCGTCCGTATTTTTCGTCGACGTCGTCGCCGAAGATCAAATCCGAATCCGCGTCGCAATGCAGCCAGCCATTGCTCTGGATTTCGGTCTCGAGCTGGCCCGGCGCCCAGCCTGCATAGCCGAGCGCGAGGATGGCGTGCTTGGGGCCGGAGCCGTTGGCGATCGCGCGCAGGATGTCGACGGTCGCAGTGAGGCAGACGCCGTCGTCGATCCGGAGCGTCGCGTTCTCGATGTAGAAATCGCTCGAATGCAGCACGAAGCCGCGGCCGGTATCGACCGGACCGCCGCGCAGCACCTTCATGCTTTCGGCATTCTCCGGCAGCTTGATGTGCTCGCCCTTGTTGATGATGCCGAGCTGCTGCAACAGCTCCGGGAAGTCGATACTGCCGGCCGGGTGGTTGACGATGATGCCCATCGCACCTTCGGCGGAGTGGGCGCAGAGATAGATCACCGAGCGCTCGAAGCGCTCGTCGCCCATCACGGGCATGGCGATCAACAGCTGGCCATCGAGGTAGCCCGCCGAGCTCGGGAGCGCGGGGGCTGACTTGCGGGTGCTTTCGCCCGTCCTCTTGCCTGTGGGAGCCATCGGTGAAGCACTCCGGTTTCAATTCCTATCCTGATGTCGGGCCGGCCGGCTGTCAAATCAAGGCTTGCAGGGCCTCGATTCAAGTACGTCCATCACAAGCAATTCAATGGTTTGCCGCGGGGTGACCCTGTAAAGACGTACCATGCTGACAAGAGTTCCCCGGCGTGCGGCGATTGGCGTCGCGACAACCCTGCTCGCGTCGTCGCTGGCGCTTGCGGCCCATGCCGGCGACGCATCGCCGTGGCAGCGCGATGGACATTCCGCGGTGCGGTTGCTGGCGGGATCGCGCAGCGGCGCCGTCCTGCTCGGCGGTATCGCCTTCCAGATCCAGCCTGGCTGGAAAACCTATTGGCGCATGCCGGGCGATTCCGGCGTTCCGCCGCGCTTCGATTTCTCGAAATCCGACAATGTCGAGGCGGTGACGGTGATGTGGCCGGCCCCGCAGAAATTCGACGACGGCGCGGGCGGCCATTCGATCGGCTACCACGACCAGATCGTGCTGCCCCTGCGCATCATCGCCAAGGCGGCCGACAAGCCGGTGACGTTGCGCGCCGAGATCAATTATGCGGTGTGCGAAAAGCTTTGCATTCCGGTCGAGGCCCGCGCCGAGCTCGGCTTCAACAGCGTCGCCTCGACCGAGGACGCCAATCTGCGCGCAGCACTCGACACCGTGCCCAAGCCTGCCACGATCGGCGATCCCAACCCGCTCACCATCCGCGACGTCAAGCGTGACGGGCCCAAGAATGTCGTGGTCGACGTGGTCGCGCCCGATGCGCGCACCGTCAATCTGTACGTGGAAGGCCCGACGCCCGATTGGGCGTTGCCCATTCCGGCACCGGTCGAGCCCAGCCCACCGGGCGTGAAGCGATTTTCTTTCGAGCTCGACGGACTGCCGCCGGGCGCCAAGCCCGACGGCGCAGCGCTGAAGTTCACGCTGGTCGGACCGGAGAAGTCGTACGAGTTCAATACGAATTTGGAGTGAGTGGTCGTCCTGGCGAACGCCAGGACCCATTACCCCAGGGATTAGTTTGGCGAAGATTCCTTTTTTGGAACTGCTACCCAATTCCTCCTGACAGGTCACGCGGTATGGGTCCTGGCATTCGCCAGGACGACATCCTTGATCCAACCGAATCTTAACGAATGGTTGCTAATCCCATGGGCTCCTGCGGCAAGTCTGCCGCAGCACTCGTGCGCGCCTCGGAGACCCCTCGAATTGGCCGTGATGGATGCAGAACCCGCAACGACCGGACCTGCCGGCCTCATCGCGCGGCTGCGCGAAAAGTTGACGGGCGGGTCGAGCGAAGCATCGCTGACGCGGCGGCTGGCCGGCACCATCTTCGTCATCCGCGTGATCAGCGCCGGCCTTGCCTATTTCTCGCAGGTCCTGCTCGCGCGCTGGATGGGGACGTCGGATTACGGCGTCTACGTCTATGTCTGGACCTGGGTGCTGCTGCTCGGCAGCATGATGGACTTCGGCATCTCGGCCTCCGCGCAAAAGATCATTCCGGAATACCGCGCCCGTGGCGAACATGCGCTGCTGCGCGGCTTTCTCTCGGGCAGCCGCTGGCTGACCTTTGCCGTTTCCGCACTGGTGTCGCTCGGCCTCGCCGGTCTCGTCAAATTGCTGTCGCCCTGGATCGATCCGGCCGAAGAGCTGCCGCTTTATATCGGCTGCATGACGCTGCCCGCTTTCGTGGTCGCCAACACCCAGGACGGCATCGCGCGCTCGCATGACTGGATGCAGCTCGGCCTGATGCCGCAATTCATCATCCGCCAGGCGCTGATCATCGGCATCACGGCCTGCGCCTTCCTGCTCGGCTATCATCTCGGCGCGGTCGCCGCGATGGTCGCGAGCGCCGGCGCGGTGTGGATCGCGATGACCGGGCAGATGGCGGTGCTGAACCGCAAGCTCGCCGATCACATCGAGCCGGGCCCCAAGGCCTATGACGTCGGCGGCTGGCTCGCCGTCTCACTGCCGATCCTGCTGGTCGAAAGCTTCTATTTGCTGCTGTCCTACACCGACGTGCTGGTGCTTCAGCAGTTCCGTCCCTCCGACGAGGTCGGCGTCTATTTCGCCGTGGTGAAGACATTGGCGCTGGTCTCGTTCATCCACTATGCGATGTCGGCGACGACCGCGCATCGCTTCGCCGAATACAACGCTGCGGGCGACAAGGCGCGGCTATCGGCTTACGTGGCGCATGCCATCAACTGGACGTTCTGGCCGTCGCTGGCGGCGACCATCGTGCTGCTCGCGCTCGGCAAGCCGCTGCTCTGGCTGTTCGGGTCGCAATTCGTGGTCGGCTACGACATCATGTTCGTCGCCGCGATCGGCCTCGTGGTCCGTGCCGCGATCGGCCCGGTCGAACGGCTGCTCAACATGCTCGGCCAGCAGAAGATCTGCGCGCTGGCCTATGCGCTGGCCTTTGCGATGAACCTGGTGCTCTGCATCGCGCTGGTGCCGCGCTTCGGCGGCCACGGTGCTGCGGCCGCGACCTCGATCTCGCTCAGTTTCGAGACGGTGTTGCTGTTCTGGATCGTGCGACAGCGGCTCGGCCTGCACGTGCTGGCGTTCGGCCACTAACCGTCGGCTCAAGGCATTTGGAAAGCAATGCGGCACCTGATATAATAGGGGTCATGGCTGCAAGCGATCTGCGAAACCTTCTGGAACGTGCTCAGACTTGGCCCGAAGAGGCCCAGAACGAGCTCGTTGCGATTGCTAGCGAAATCGAGAGTGAGCTGCTCGGCGGCGAGTATTTGGCGACGCAAGATGAGTTGCGGAGCATCGACACGGCCTTGGCCTCCATCGATCGCGGCGAAGTCGCTACGGATGCCGAGGTTGCGGAGGCCTTCGCGAAGTTTCGACGGGGATGAAGGTCGTCTGGACGCGAGAGGCGCTTGCTGATCTCGCAGACATCGCGACCTATTATGCCAGCAATGCCAGCCCTGTGATCGCGGAAGCCGTCGGACGGAGATTTGCCGATGTCATCGAGCGCCTTCGGGGTGCGCCTTTCGCAGCGCCTCGCGTTGCGAACCGCTCCCAAATCCGCGTGGTAACGGTCGTCCGCTATCCATTCCGCATATTTTACCGCGTCAGCGACGATGTGATCCATATTGTCCATATTCGCCACACGTCACGGCGGCCGCTCGCGGGGCTGAATGAGCCCGGTAGGCAATATGCCTAGACCGTTGTCGGATCTGATTGAATCAGAACCGAAGTTCTAAATCTTTGTTTTGACGTCTCGCCGAAACGTCCGTTTCGCAAGAGAGCGATGAATTGGAGAAAACGCCTCCACTCTGCCCCCTTGCAGGAGGATTTTTCTTATTCGGTCCAACCGGTTGCGCCCAAGGGAAAGTTTATTCTACGTCGTATTGCCCAACTGACGAGATAAACCTAAGATTCCCTGGACATGATCGATCCACTCTACGTCGCCTCCGGGTTCGGCGTCGGCCTGCTGGTCGGGATGACCGGCGTCGGCGGCGGTTCGCTGATGACGCCGCTGCTGATCCTGCTGTTCGGGATTCATCCATCGACCGCCGTCGGCACCGACCTGCTCTATGCCGCCGCCACCAAGACCGGCGGCAGCGTGGTGCATGGCTGGTCGCGCAGCGTGCACTGGCCGGCGGTGCTGCGGCTCGCCTGCGGCAGCCTTCCGGCGAGCGCGCTGACGCTGCTCGTGCTGTGGAAGCTCGACCTCAACAGCGATTCCGAGCGCGGCCTGGTCAATCTGGTGTTGTGCTTCGCGCTGCTGCTGACCGCGACCTCGCTGATCTTCCGCAGATCGATCATGGAGCGCTATCGCCGGCGTTTGGAGCAGGTCGATGACCGCACCACCGCGATCGCGACAGTCGTCACCGGAATCGTGCTGGGCGTGCTGGTCTCGATTTCATCGGTCGGCGCCGGCGCGGTCGGCGTCACCGTTCTGCTGCTGCTCTATCCGCGCCTGCCGATGGCGACCATCGTCGGCTCCGACATCGCCCATGCGGTCCCGCTGACGCTGATAGCCGGAATGGGGCACTGGGCGCTTGGCGACGTGGATTGGGCGCTGATGGGCGTGCTGCTGTTGGGCTCGCTGCCCGGCATCATCGTCGGCAGCTTCAGCGCGACACGCGTGCCCGAGACGGTGCTGCGCCTGACCCTTGCCAGCGTGCTGTTCGTGGTCGCCGGCAAGATCATGTTCGCGGAGCTGCACCTATCCTCGGCGTTCGAGACGGCGCTGGCCTGGACGCACTGAACGAAAATGGCGTCGTCCGATATCATCTTGTAGGGTGGGCAAAGCGAAGCGTGCCCACCACTTTTCCTCATTCGAACAAGAATGGTGGGCACGGCGCTGACGCGCCTTTGCCCACCCTACGGCACCGCCGAACTACTCCGCGGTCCAGCCGCCGTCGATCGACAGGTTGGTGCCGGTGATCTGCGCGGCATCGTCGCCGCACAGGAACAGCGCGAGGGCCGCGACCTGCTCGGAGGTGACGAACTCCTTGGTCGGCTGCGCGTCGAGCAGCACGTCGTTGATGACCTGCTCGCGCGTGAGATTGCGGGCCTTCATGGTGTCGGGGATCTGCTTCTCCACCAGCGGCGTCCAGACATAGCCCGGGCTGATGCAGTTGCAGGTGATCTTGCTGGTCGCGACCTCGAGCGCCACGGTCTTGGTCAGGCCGGCGATGCCGTGCTTGGCCGAGACATAGGCCGACTTGAAGGGCGAGGCGACCAGCGAATGCGCGGAAGCGGTATTGATGATGCGGCCCCAGCCCTTCTTCTTCATGCCGGGAACGGCGGCGCGAATGGCATGGAAGGCCGAGGACAGGTTGATCGCGATGATCTGGTCCCATTTCTCCGGCGGGAATTCCTCGATCGGCGAGACGAACTGGATACCGGCATTGTTGACGAGGATGTCGACCGAACCAAAACTCTTCTCTCCGAGAGCGATCATTCCGGCGATTTCGACCGGCTTGGTCATGTCGGCGGGCGAATAGACCGCCTTCACGCCGAAATCGGACTCGATCTTGGCGCGCTCCTTCTCGATGTCCTCCGGCGAGCCGAACCCGTTGATGACGACATTGGCGCCGGCGGCGGCGAAGGCGCGCGCATAGGCAAGCCCGATGCCGCTGGTCGACCCGGTCACGACGGCGTTCTTGCCTGACAGACTTCCCATATTACTCGCTCCTTTTTGGCGGGGGCGCAGTGACGTCCCCCGTGAGATCGTAGGTCACCATGGTCTCGCCGGATTGCGGCCGCTCGAGCCAGTCCTTGTGGCGCATCGACAGATGCACGTCACGCACGCCGGCTTCCCAATGCTCGACCATGGCGACATGCGAGAAATCGTAATCCTTGGACGAGGATTCGTAGTTCTTGCTGCGGTAGATCAGGTGCACCACAGTCACGGTGCTTTCACGCGATACCTTGGCAAGGAATTCCACGGAAGGGTCGTTCTTGAGATAATCGGGCAATTTGGAAATCAGGTCGCGCACGGCCCTGCGGGCGTTGTGCACCTGCTTGTTCTTGTCGGTGTTCATCCGCGTACGGCTGGAGAAGCGGATGTCCTTCTCGCGCTCGGTCGCCTCGAGCAGCGAGGTCGGCAGATCGCCGCGGGCGCTGAACAGGTCGATCTGGAAGATCAGGAGGTCGCGGTCGGTCTCGGCGTCCAGCACGTAGTCAAGCGGCGTGTTGGAGGCGATGCCGCCGTCCCAATAATGCTCGCCCTCGATGACGATGGACGGAAAGCCGGGCGGCAGCGCGCCGGAGGCCATGATGTGCTCGGGACCGATTTTCTTGCCGAGCTTCCTGAACTCGAAATTGTCGAAATATTTGAAGTTGCCGGAGGTGACGCCGACCGCACCAACCGACAGCCGCGTCTTCAGATCGTTGATGCGGTCGAAATCGACCAGACGCTCCAGCGTCTTCTTCAGCGGTGCGGTGTCGTAATAGCTCTCGGCCTGCGGGCTGCCGGGCGGCCAGAGCGGCGCGGGCGGAATGCGCGGCGTGAAGAAGCCGGGTACGCCGAAGGTCGCGATCAATGCGGCGCTGGTCGAGTTGAACAGCTCGCGGCTGTGGTCGCTCTTGCCGATCGGTTTCCACGGCACCGGCGCGGAGACCATCTCCCAGAATTCCTTGAGCCGCTTGACGCGCGTTTGCCCTTCGTTGCCGGCGATGATCGCGGCGTTGACCGCGCCGATCGAGATGCCGGCGACCCAATCCGGCTCGAAGCCGGCATGGCAGAGCGACTGATAGGCGCCGGCCTGATAGGAGCCGAGCGCGCCGCCGCCCTGGAGGACCAGGACACGTTGCGCGTTCGCGGGGATTGTTGCGACTTCTGGACTATGATCGGTCATGCGGGAACAGTAGCAGATGGCGAGCGACCGTGGCGACAGTCTGCCGCGGCGTCAATGCATCCCGGGATCAAGTCTGGCTTATCGGGAGTCCGTCGAGGCCAGGATCATGGTCCAGAACACCTTGTATTTGGTGCCGGGAGCATAGCCCGCCGCGATGCCCAATTTTGTGACACCGCTCTTGAGCATGTTGGCGCGGTGCGGGGGCGAGTCGCGCCAGCCGGAAAACGCTTCCGCCAGCGTATGATAGCCGGCCGAGACGTTCTCGACCGCAACGGTCGCCGGATAACCGCCGGCGCTGAGGCGCTTGGCCAGCGGCGCGCGGACGTCATGGTCCATCTTGTTGGCCGCTGCCATGGCCTGGGACTGAGATTCGGCGAGACCCATCAGGGCAGGGTCGATCACGACAGTGCCGAGCCCGTTGTTCTGACGGTATTGCGAGATCATGATCGCTGCCGCCTGCGCATCGAGCTTGGAGCCCGGAACGGACATATCGGCATACATGGACGGCTGCTGGACCGGTGCTTCGTTGCCGGCGCAGCCGGCGAGCAGCAAAGTGATGAGTATTGCGGCCGCGGCGCGCATGAACAGGAGCCCCCAAAATCAGGGGCCGTTGTTGCATACCAACCGTGGCTGAAAGGTGAATATTGAGGAAAAATTGATCCGTTGACCCCGCTCAGGTGCCCGCAAAGATCCGGTAACGCCGAGGCTCCAGGCCGATCGTATCGCCGGCGCGCAGTTCCCTGCCGCGGGGAGCGTCGATCTCGATGGTCTCGCCGCCAGCGAGCGCCACCTCGGCTCGCTGCACGGGGCCGAAATTCCGGACATGCTGCACGGCGCCCTCGAAGGCACCGCTGCCGGGCGGACCGACCAGCATGTCGTGTCGCCGTACGAACAGTCTTGACGCGCCAGGCGCAAGGCCGTCTGCCGCGAGCTGAAGCGGTCGGTCGCCGAGCGTGATGAGACCGTCCGCGATCAGCACCGGAAGCTCGATGGATTCGCCGATGAAGCTGTGGACGAAGGCGGTCGCCGGGCTCTCATAGACGTCATCGGGCGAGCCGATCTGCTCGATCTTGCCCTTGTCCATCACCACGACGCGGTTGGCGACTTCGAGCGCCTCCTCCTGGTCATGGGTGACGAAGATCGAGGTGACGTTGATTTCGTGGTGCAGCGACCGCAGCCATTTGCGCAGCTCCTTGCGCACCTTGGCATCAAGCGCGCCGAAGGGCTCGTCGAGCAGCAGGATACGTGGCTCGATCGCGAGCGCGCGGGCCAGCGCGATGCGCTGGCGCTGGCCGCCGGAGAGCTGGCTCGGATAACGGTCGGCGAGCCAGTCGAGCTGCACGAGATCGAGCAGCTCCTTGACGCGCGCACGGATGGTCGCTTCGTCCTTGCGGATCGCGCGCGGCTGCACGCGGAGCCCGAAGGCGACGTTCTCGAATACCGTCATGTGGCGGAACAGCGCGTAGTGCTGAAATACGAATCCGACGTGCCGCTCGCGCGCCCCCTGCGCCAGCGCATCCTCGCCGTTGAAAGACACCTCACCGGAATCGGGCCAATCGAGGCCGGCGATGATGCGCAGCAGCGTTGTCTTGCCGGAGCCGGACGGACCGAGCAGCGCCAGCAGCTCGCCGTCATTGACCTTGAGGTCGACGCCGTCGAGGGCTTTGAAGCTGCCGAACTTCTTGACGAGATTCCTGACTTCAATGCTCACTTGCGTCGTGTCCTTCGTCGAGGTGATTTTCCAGAACGGTCTTGGCGATCAGCGTGATCAACGCCAGCATCGCGAGCAGCGAGGCGATCGCGAACGCCGCGACGAACTGGTATTCGTTGTAGAGAATCTCGACCAGCAGCGGCATCGTGTTGGTCTCACCGCGGATATGGCCGGAGACCACGGAGACTGCGCCGAACTCACCCATCGCGCGCGCGTTGCAGAGCAGGACGCCGTAGAGCACGCCCCATTTGATGTTGGGCAGCGTGACGCGGAAGAAGGTCTGCAGGCCCGACGCGCCGAGCGAGATCGCGGCCTCCTCCTCCTGCGTGCCCTGCTCCTGCATCAGCGGGATCAACGCCCGCGCCACGAAGGGGAAGGTCACGAAGGTGGTCGCAAGCGCGATGCCGGGCACCGCGAACAGGATCTGGATGTCATGATCGCGCAGCCAGCCGCCGAAATAGCCCTGAGCGCCGAACAGCAGCACGAAGACGAGGCCCGAGATGACGGGGCTGACCGAGAATGGCAAATCGATCAGCGTGATCAGGAAGGTCTTGCCTGAGAATTCGAACTTTGCAATCGCCCAGGCAGCGACCAGGCCGAAGACAAGATTGAGGCCGACGGAAATTGCCGCAACCAACAGCGTCAACTTGATTGCGGACAGCGCCTCCGGGTCGGTCAGCGCGGCGAGATAAGCGAGGATTCCCTTCGAGAAGGCCTGCGCGAACACCACGACCAGCGGCAGCACGACGAAGACAGAGAGAAAGGTCAATGCCAGCGCGATGATGACGATGCGGACCGCGCGCGGTTCGGTGCGCAGATTGTTCCGCGCGGCCGCCGCATGCGCGCGTGCCTTGGCGTCGGGGGCCGAGAGTGGGACGGAATCTGCGATCTGCATCGTCATGATCCGCCCTCAGCGTGCCGGGATCCGGCTCTGCGCCCAGCGCTGGAGCCGGTTGACGGCGAAGATAATGACGAAGGACACGACGAGCATGACCACTGCGATGGCGGTCGCGTCGGCATAGCGGAATTCGGAGAGGCGGATCACGATCAGCAGCGGTGCGATCTCGGAGACGTTCGGCAGATTGCCGGCGATGAAGATCACCGAGCCGTATTCGCCGACTGCGCGCGCGAAGGCGAGCGCGAGCCCCGTGAGCAGCGCCGGGCCGAGCGAGGGCAGGATCACGCGGATGATGGTCTGCCAGCGGCTCGCGCCAAGACTGCCCGCGGCCTCCTCGATCTCGGGGTCGAGGTCCTGGAGCACCGGTTGCACCGTGCGCACCACGAAGGGGATGCCGATGAAGATCATGGCGACGAAGATGCCGACCGGTGTGAACGCCACCTTGATGCCGGCCGCCGCGAGCGGCGCGCCGAGCCAGCCCTTCTCGGCGAACAATGCGGTCAGCGCGACGCCGGCAACCGCCGTCGGCAGCGCAAAGGGCACGTCGACGATGGCGTCGAACAGCCGCCGTCCCGGGAAGCGGTAGCGCACCAGCGCCCAGACGATGATGCTGCCCATCACGAGATTGACGCAGGCGGCCGCAAAGGCGAGTCCAAAGGAGACGCGCAACGCATTCAGGGTGCGGCGGCTGGAGAGGATGTTCCAGAACTGCTCGGGGCTCAGCTCAAGCGATTTCAGGAACAGGCCGGCGAGCGGAATCAGGATGATGATCGACAGCCAGGACAGCGTCAGCCCCATGGTGAGACCGAAGCCCGGCAATGTCCGGCGTCGTGCTGCGATTGCGCTCACCAGGCCCCCTGTTTAAGCCCCGCCGACAGCGCCCGATCAGTTCTTGTAGATCTGATCGAAGACGCCGCCGTCGGCAAAATGTTCCTTCTGCGCCTTGGTCCAGCCGCCGAAAAGTTCGTCGATCGTGAACAGCTCGACCTTCGCGAAGGAGTTTTCATGTTTTTTGGCGATCTCAGGATCGCGCGGACGATAGAAGTTGCGCGCCGCGATTTCCTGACCTTCCTTGGTATACCAATATTGCAGGTAGGCGTCGGCGGCGTTGCGGGTGCCTTTTTTATCGGCAACCTTGTCGACGATCGTGACCGGCGGTTCTGCCAGGATCGAGAGCGGCGGCGCCACGATCTCGAATTTCTCCGGACCGAATTCCTTGAGCGCCAGGTACGCCTCGTTCTCCCAGGCGAGCAGCACGTCGCCAACGCCGCGCTCGACAAATGTCACGGTCGCGCCGCGCGCACCGGTATCGAGCACCGGCACCTGCTGATAGAGCTTTCCGATGAAATCCTTGGCTTTGTCCGCCGAGCCGTATTTCTTCTGCGCAAAGCCCCAGGCCGCCAGATAATTCCAGCGCGCGCCGCCTGACGTCTTCGGATTCGGCGTGATCACGGCGACGCCCGGCTTGAGCAGATCGTCCCAGTCCTTGATGCCCTTCGGATTGCCCTTGCGGACCAGAAACACGATGGTCGAGGTGTAGGGCGACGAATTCTGCGGCAACCGCTTCTGCCAGTCAGCCGTCGTGAGGCCTTTGCCCGCGATGGCGTCGATGTCGTAGGCGAGCGCAAGCGTCACCACGTCGGCCTGCAATCCGTCGATCACGGCGCGCGCCTGCGAACCGCTGCCGCCATGCGACTGCTTGATCTCGACGCTTTTGCCGGTTTCCTTCTGATAGGCATTCGCGAACGCCTTGTTGAACTCGACATAGAGCTCACGCGTCGGATCATAGGATACGTTCAGCAGATTGATGTCAGCGGCGAGAGCCGAGCTTGCCAACAAGCCTGTCACGAGCAGTCCTGCAGCGAGCGGAACGATACGGCGCATCATGTCCATCTCCATTCACTTCGATGACATCGGTGTCAGCGAAGACGTGCGGGCATAACTCGGGTCGAAACGCGCTTAAGTCAACGGAACCGGATTTTCTTGTTCGTAGCAGGGCAGCGTAACTTTGCTACGAAGTCTTCATCGTGTGGATGCCGCATTCCGTCTTGGCCCGGCCGCGCCAGCGACCGGCACGCTCATCCTCGCCCTCAGTCGTTCTGCTCGTGCAAGGCATACACCCAACCGACAGGAATCCCGACGCAACCAGCGGATGACGCGGCAATTTGGCGCGGGCGAAAATGGCCTCGAGTTCCTCGCGCGAAACATTGGCGAAGGGATTGAACTTCAACCGCGCACCGTCGTCCTCGACCACCGGAATGTCAGCGCGGGTACTGCCCTGGAAGCGCTTGCGGCCATTGAGCCACGCATCGAACGGTTTCAGCGCCCGCGCCAACGGCTCGACCTTGCGGATACGGCAGCAGGCGTCGGGATCGGAGAACCAGAGGTCGCGGTCGGGATCATCGCGCGACAGCGTCTCCTCGGCGGGTTTGATCGAGCGGACGTCCTTCAGGCCCAGCGTCGCGATCAGCGTGTCGCGATAGGCCAGCGTCTCCTCGAACAGCCAGCCGGTGTCGAGGAAGATCACCGGGATCGCCGGATCGACGTCGGCCATGACCTTCAGCAGCGTCGCCGATTCCGTGCCGAAGGACGACACCAGCGCAAGCTTGTCGCGTCCGACCGTCTTCAGCGCAGCGGCGATGATTTCGGCGGGCGAGGCATCGCGCAAAGCGCGATCGAGCTCCTCCGCCGAGGGCAGCGCCGAGACGGAGATTGACGGAGAGGCGATTGCGTTCACGTGCCGACACCCTCGGAATGACGCAGTTGCATGCGCCGGTGCAGCGCCGTGATGCGGCCGTCACCGGTGGGCTGGTAGAATACCGAGTAGCGCTTCGCGGTCTGCATGAAAGCTTCCGCGTCGGCCTGCTTCTTGACGTCGAAGGAATCGAAGCCAGCGCGCAGCATGAACACGAACTGGTCCCGCAGGATCTGACCCGTCGCACGCAATTCGCCGCGGTAATTGTAGCGCTCGCGCAGCAGCCGCGCCTGGCTGTAGGCGCGCCCGTCGCGGAAGGTCGGGAACACCAGCGCGACGACGGCGATCTTGCCGAGATAGGGCACCAGCTCGGCGATGTCGCGATTGTTCGGCCAGATCACACCGACCTTGCCGGTCCGCTTGAGCAGCGCATCCGCCTCGCCGACGAAGCGTTCGGCCGGCACCAGGATGTCGCCGCCCTCGGGCAGCGGCGTGTCGACGGCGAGCTTGACGAAGCTGTCGTCGGCGATCTTTCCGCCGTTAACGAGTGGCATAAACGCGCTCCTTGAAGGGTTCGACGCCAAGGCGCTTCACCGTGTCCATGAACAGCTCTTCGGGCCGCTCGCGCAGCGCCAGATAGGCTTCCACGATGTCCTCGACGACATCGGCGACCTCGTCGAACTTGACGCCGGGGCCGATCAGATTGCCGAGTGCGGCACTCTCGTCGGCGCGCCCGCCGATGGTGATCTGGTAGACCTCCTCGCCGTTCTTCTCGACGCCGAGAATGCCGATGTGACCGACATGGTGATGGCCGCAGGCGTTGATGCAGCCGGAGATGTTGATGTGCAACCGGCCGATCAGATTGGCCAGCTCGTGATTGGCGAAGCGCCGTGTCAGTTCCTGCGCGATCGGGATCGAGCGCGCATTGGCCAGCGAGCAATAGTCGAGACCCGGGCAGGCGATGATGTCGGTGATCAGATTGACGTTCGGCGTCGCCAAGCCGAGCTTGTCGAGCGCCTTCCACAGCGCCGGCAGGTCGCGCTTGGCGACGTGCGGCAAAGCGAGGTTCTGCTCGTGGCCGACGCGGATCTCACCGAACGAATATTTGTCGGCGAGGTCGGCGAGCGCATCCATCTGCTCGGCGGTGGCATCGCCTGGAGGCGCGCCGATCGGCTTCAGCGAGATCGTGACGATGGAATAGCCCTGGACTTTGTGCGGAGCGACCGAGTTCTTGCGCCATGCCTCGAAATCCGGATCGGCCGCGGCCTGGCGCAGCTCGTCCGGCATGTGCGGCAGCTTCTCGTAGGCGGGATAGGTAAAGCGCGAGCGGATGTCCTCGACCACCTCGTCGTCGATCTGGAGCGAGGAGTTGCGGATGTGCTGCCACTCCTCCTCGACCTCGCGCGAGAACTTCTCGATGCCGAGCTCGTGCACCAGGATCTTGATGCGCGCCTTGTAGATGTTGTCGCGGCGGCCGTACTGGTTGTAGACGCGCAGGATCGCCTCGATATAGCTGAGAATGTCGCGGCCATGCACGAAGTGCTTGATGGTCTTGCCGATGAACGGCGTGCGCCCAAGCCCGCCGCCGACCAGAACCTCGAAGCCGGTCTCGCCCTTCTCGTTCTTGATCAGGCGCAGGCCGATATCGTGGATCTTGATCGCGGCACGGTCGTGGTCCGACGCGGTGATCGCGATCTTGAACTTGCGCGGCAGGAACGAGAATTCCGGATGCAGCGTGGTGTGCTGGCGGATCAGCTCCGACCAGATGCGGGGATCCTCGATCTCGCCGGGCGCGACGCCGGCCCACTGGTCCGAGGTGACGTTGCGCATATTGTTGCCGGAGGTCTGCATCGCATGGATGCCGACCTCGGCGAGATCGGCCAGCGCATCCGGCAGCTCGGCGAGCTTGATCCAGTTGAACTGGATGTTCTGCCGCGTGGTGAAATGGCCGTAGCCGCGATCGTATTTGCGCGCGACGTGGGCGAGCGCCCGCAGCTGGTTCGACGCCAGCGTCCCGTAGGGGATCGCGACCCGGAACATGTAGGCGTGCAGTTGCAGATAGACGCCGTTCTGGAGCCGCAGGATCTTGAACTCGTCCTCGGTGAGCTCGCCGGAGAGGCGGCGCTTCACCTGGTCGCGGAATTCCGAGACGCGCTCGTTGACGAGCGTGCGGTCGATTTCATCGTAAGCGTACATGAGAGATTGCCTTAAACCTGGACCGGCTGTCCGATGGTCACGCCGGTGCGGCGGATCTGTTCGCGCAGATTGCCGGGTTCGATCTTGCCGTCGGCGCCGACCTGTACCGGGGCGATATAGGGACCGATCGCGCCCACGTCATCGGCCACGGACTCCGCAAGCAACGCTTTCGCCTCATCGGAGTTGCGCACGATCGCGGCTTCCGACAGGTCCGCGGACCAGCTCTTGGCGGCGGTGCGGTAAACCACGATGCCGTCCCAGGTGCGGTTGGCGGTCACGACCGAGGGGCCGGCGATTTTGATCTTCTTCTGTTCAAGCGGGGAGGTCATTCGGCTGCATCCAATAGGTCAGAGATGATTTGCTTTGGGGTTTGGCGGCGAAGCGAGCCGGCATGCCGGACCACATCGCCGATGATGAGAATGGCAGGGCCACCGTTGGTCCGCCGCACCAGCTCGGGCAGGTCGCGCAGCGTGCCGATCGCGCCTTGCGCATCGGGGCGCGTGACGCGGGCGAACACGCCGACCGGCGTCTCCGGCGAACGGCCGGCGGCCAAGAGGCCGGCGCGTACGGCCGGCGCAGCCGTCATGCCCATATAGACCACGACGGTCATCCTGGCGTCGGTCAGCGTCGACCAGTCCACGACTTCCGCGTCGCGCGCCTTGTGCGCGGTGAGGAAGGTGATGCGGGTTGCTTCATGACGGTAGGTCAGCGGCACCTCGAAATCGGCGGCGCCGCCGAGGCCTGCAGTGATGCCGGGAATGATCGAATAGGCAACGCCGGCAGCACGCAGCGCTTCGACCTCTTCGCCGCCACGGCCGAACACGAAGGGATCGCCGCCCTTCAGCCGCACCACACGCTGGCCGGATTGCGCGGCCTCGATCATGCGCTTGTTGATGGCGTCCTGCCCGATGCCGGGCTTGCCGACGCGGCGGCCGACCGGCACGCGCGTGGTGTCACGGCGGATGCGGTCGAGAATTTCAGGCGAGACCAGCTCGTCGTGGAAGACGATATCGGCATCCTGGAGCGCGCGCAGCGCCTTGATGGTGAGCAGATCCGGATCCCCCGGACCGGCGCCGACCAGCGCAACGGAGCCTTCCGGTTGGTCGGCCCGGGCGAAGGCGGATGGATCGGAAATCGCCTTGAGCGCTGCGTCCGCCTCGCCTTTGCGGCCGGCCAGAATGGCAGCGCCAATCGGGCCGTCGATGACGCGCTCCCAGAAGCGGCGACGCAGCGGAAACTCGGCAATGCGTTCGTTGATGGATTTGCGGAAGCTGCCGATGAACTCGGCGAGTTCGCCGATCCGCGCCGGCAGCAGCGCCTCGATCTGCTCGCGCACGCGCCGCGCCACCACCGGCGACGTGCCGCCAGTGCCGACGGCGACCACGACATCGCCGCGATCCACGATGGCCGGAAAGATGAAGCTCGAATGCTCCAGATCGTCCATGACGTTGACGGGCAGGCCGAGCGCCTTGGCGCGGGCCGACATCGCCACGCCGACATCGCCGGCGCCGGCGCAAACGACAGCGATGACGCCAGAGAGATCTGCTGTCAGCGGATCGGCGGCCGCGATGTCGATACGCGCCGCATCCCCGGAGCTCAGACTCAGGTCCTGATTGCCGTCGATCGCATGCACGCGAATGCGCGCACCGGCCGCAGTGAGCACGCGCAGCTTGGCGCGCAGAAGCTCACCCGCGCCGATGAGAACCACCGGACCGGCCGTGAGATCGAGGAACACCGGCAAGAACCGCATACGATACTCGCTCCCCCCAGATCCGGGGTTGACTGGAATTATTTTCTATATATGTGTCTTTTCGAGCGCGCAAAGAGAAAATTTTTTCTTCTCTCTCGCACCGCAACTATAGAATTTTCGCCTCCAAACGCAAAGTGGCAGAGATGCATCTTCTCAAGGACAATTCCACTGCTGGCGGGCTGAGCAGCCCCGCTCTCGCCGAGCGCGTGCCCGCGCAAGAATTTTCTGCCGACCTTGCCCCGAGCATGGACCATCTCGACCAGCTTGAGGCCCAGAGCATCTACATCTTCCGCGAAGCCTTCGGCCGCCTCAAGAAGATCGCCCTGCTGTGGTCGCTCGGCAAGGACTCCAACGTCATGATCTGGCTGGCGCGCAAGGCGTTCTTCGGCCGTCTGCCGTTCCCGGCCCTCCATGTCGACACCGGCAAGAAGTTTCCGGAGATGTATCGCTTCCGCGATCACTACGGCAAGGAATGGGATCTCGATCTGCGCGTCGAGCCCTGCCCGCCGATTGATGCCGTCGACCCAACGCTGCCGCCCGCCGCCCGTTCCGCCGCGCGCAAGACCGAGGGCCTCAAGATGGCACTCGGCAAATACGGTTTTGACGGCCTGATTGCCGGCATCCGCCGCGACGAGGAGGCGACGCGCGCCAAGGAGCGCGTGTTCTCGCCGCGCGGCCTGGAGGGCAATTGGGACGTGCGCGACCAGCCGCCGGAGTTCTGGGATCATTTCAATGCGTCGCCGCCGCAAGGCGCGCATTTGCGCATCCATCCGATCCTGCATTGGACCGAGTCCGATATCTGGGCCTACACCAAGCGCGAGAACATCCCGATCATCCCGTTGTATCTGTCTCAAAACGGCAAGCGCTATCGCTCGCTGGGCGATCAGGACATCACCAATCCGGTCGCCTCAAACGCGTCGACCATCGACGAGATCCTGATCGAGCTCGAGCAGACCAAGGTGCCGGAACGGTCCGGCCGCGCGCTCGACCACGAGACCGAGGACGCTTTCGAGCGCCTGCGCGTCGCCGGCTATCTCTGATCAAGGACGCGAGCGTCGTATGAACATGATCGTCACCCCCGCATCGCCCGCCACCCCGAACGGCACGACGCGACCGCAGGTCCGCATCGTCATCGTCGGCCATGTCGACCACGGCAAGTCGACGCTGGTCGGCCGCCTGCTGCACGAGACCGGCAGCCTGCCCGACGGCAAGCTCGACATGCTCAAGGCCGTCAGCGCGCGGCGCGGCATGCCGTTCGAATGGTCGTTCCTGCTCGACGCGCTCCAGACCGAGCGCGACCAGGGCATTACCATCGACACCACGCAGATCCGCTTCCGCACTAATTCACGCGACATCGTGCTGATCGACGCACCCGGCCACGCCGAATTCCTGCGCAACATGATCACCGGCGCTTCGCAGGCCGACGGCGCGGTGCTGATCATCGACGCGCTCGAAGGCGTGCGCGATCAGACAAGGCGGCACGGCTATCTCCTGCATCTGCTCGGCGTGAAGCAGGTCGCGGTCGTCGTCAACAAGATGGACCGCGTCGACTTCTCCGCCGAGCGCTTCAAGGAGATCAGCGACGAGATCTCGGCGCATCTGCAGAGCCTTGGCGTGAAGCCCACGGCCGTGATTCCGATTTCCGCCCGCGACGGCGACGGCGTCGCCGAGCGCACCGACCGCATCGGCTGGTACAAGGGTCCGACCGTGGTCGAAGCCCTCGACAGGCTCGAGCCGGCGCGGCCGCTGGAAGCGCTGGCGCTGCGCCTGCCGGTGCAGGCGATCTACAAGTTCGACGACCGCCGCATCGTCGCGGGCCGGATCGAATCCGGCAGCCTGGTTGCCGGCGACGAAATCGTGATCATGCCCGCCGGCAAGATCGCCAGGATCAAGACGGTCGAGAGCTGGCCGGTGACGCCGGTCGCGGGCCGCCAGGGTGCAGGCCGCTCGGTCGGCATCACGCTCGACCGCGAGCTGTTCCTCGAACGCGGCGATATCATCGCGCATGCCAACAGGGCGCCGCGCGAGACGCGACGGCTGCGCGCGCGGATCTTCTGGCTGCACGACAAGCCGCTGGCCAAGGGCGACCAGCTCCTGGTTCGCTGCGGACCGAAGGAAAGCCGCGCCACCGTCGTCGCGATCGAGAAGGCGGTTGATCCGGGCGAGCTGTCGAGCGTCGAGAACAAGGCGATCGGGCGCAACCATGTCGGCGAGATCGACATTTCCCTTTCGAATCCGATTGCCACCGATCCCTACACGGAAAATCCCCGCACCGGCCGTCTCGTGATCGAGGTGTCCGGGCGCATCGCCGGCGGCGGCCTCGTGCTGTCGGTCGACGCCGGCCAGCGCGCAGTGCCCGTCGACATCGTGCCGGTGGAATCCGCGCTGCGGCCCGACGAGCGCTCCGCGCGCTATCGTCACAACGGCGCCGTGGTCTGGCTCACCGGCCTTCCCGCCTCCGGCAAGTCGACTCTCGCAAAAGCGCTGGAGCGGCGGCTGTTCAGCAATGGCGGCTCGCCGATCCTGCTCGACGGCGACACGCTGCGCGCCGGACTCAACAGCGATCTCGGCTTCTCGGCCGCCGATCGCAGCGAGAACATCCGCCGCCTCGCCGAAGTCGCGACGCATCTCGCCCGTAACGGCCACATCGCCATTGTCGCCGCCGTCTCGCCCGCCCGCGAGGACCGAGCCACCGCGCGCCGCATCGCCGACACCTCGTTCCGCGAGATTCACGTGGCGACGCCGGCGGAAATTTGCGAGGAGCGCGACCCCAAGGGCCACTACAAGAAGGCGCGCGCCGGCACGCTCGCGTCGTTCACCGGTATCGGTAACGACTACGAGACGCCGCAAGCCGCTGAGCTCGTGATCGACACCTCGACGCGGACGGTCGCCGAGGCGGCGGACGAGATCGAACAGATGCTCAAGACGACCGGCGTGCTGTTCGACGAACTCGTGGACCTCGCCGCGAATATTTGAAGGCGGGCTGCTGCCCCGCTGTCGTCGCCCGGCTTGACCGGGCGACCCAGTATTCCACCGACAGCAGTGATTCAGCCGAGAGGCCGCGGCGTACTGGATTCCCCGCCTTCGCGGGGAATGACACCGTGCGGGAGCCGCCCACCTCGCCTTGACATTTTGACAACTTTTGGGGGCCTTCTCACGGCCCCGATTTTGGGGCTAATAAGACCCTGAAAGCCGCCCCTTATGGGCGCATTTTGCTGCTGTCGGGTCAAAAGCAGCCAAAAACAGCCATTTCCAACGAGAAAGCCCATCATGAAACGCGTCGACGCCCACGGATTGAAGATTGCTCCCGTCCTGTTCGATTTCATCGCCAAGGAAGCGGCCCCGAAGACAGGGATTGCGCCGGATGCGTTCTGGGCCGGGCTTGCCGCCATCATCAAGGAGCTGGGACCGAAGAACCGCGCGCTGCTGGCGGTGCGCGACACGTTGCAGGCCAAGATCGACGACTGGCACCGCGCCAACAAGGGCAAGGCGTTCGACCTCAACGCCTATACCGCATTCCTGAAGGAGATCGGCTATCTCGTCCCGGAGCCGGCGACGCAGAAGGTCGAGACGACCAATGTGGACGAGGAGATCGGCACGATCTGCGGCCCGCAGCTGGTCGTGCCCCTGACCAATGCACGCTATGCGCTGAACGCGGCGAATGCGCGCTGGGGCTCGCTCTATGACGCCTTCTACGGCACCGACGCGATCCCGCACGAGCCGTCCGAGAGCGGCAAGGGCTACAACAAGGCGCGCGGCGACAAGGTCATCGCCAAGGCAAAAGCGTTCCTCGATGCCGCCGTGCCGCTGGCGACCGGCAGTCACACCGACGTCACCGCCTATAGCGTGGTCGCGGGCCAGCTCGCGGTGAAGCTGAAGAGCGGCAACGCCACCGCGCTGAAGAACGCCGCGCAATTCGCGGGCTTCCAGGGCGACGCAGCCGCACCGAGCGCGGTGCTGCTCGCCAACAACGGCCTGCATGTCGAGGTGAAGATCGACCGCACCAGCGCGATCGGCAAGGACGATCCGGCCGGCGTCGCGGACATGGTCATGGAATCCGCGGTCTCAACCATTCTCGACATGGAAGACTCGGTCGCGGCCGTCGATGCCGAAGACAAGGTGCTGGTCTATCGCAACACGCTGGGCCTGATGAACGGCACGCTGTCGGCCGATTTCGAGAAGGGCGGCAAGACGCTGACGCGCTCGCTCAATGCCGACCGCAGCTACAAGACGCCTGACGGCAAGGGCGAGGTCAAGCTGCACGGCCGCAGCCTGCTCCTGATGCGCAATTGCGGTCACCACATGTTCACCGACGCGGTGCTGGACGACAAGGGCGAGGAGATTCCGGAAGGCTTGCTCGACGCCGCCGTCTCCGGGCTTCTCGCCGTACACGACTTGAAAGGCAACTCCAAGGTCAAGAACAGCCGCACCGGCTCGGCCTATATCGTCAAGCCGAAGATGCACGGACCCGACGAGGTATCGCTGACCTGCGAGATCTTCGACCGCGTCGAGAAGATGCTGTCGCTGCCCGAGAACACGCTCAAGGTCGGTATCATGGACGAGGAGCGGCGCACCACCGTCAACCTCAAGGCCTGCATCCAGCGCGCCTCCAAGCGCATCATGTTCATCAACACCGGCTTCCTCGACCGTACCGGCGACGAGATCCACACCTCGATGGAAGCGGGTCCGATGATCCGCAAGAACGAGATGAAGGCGCAGCCCTGGATCAAGTCCTATGAGGACTGGAACGTCGACATGGGCCTGACCTGTGGCCTGCCCGGCCATGCCCAGATCGGCAAGGGCATGTGGGCCGCGCCCGACAAGATGGCGGACATGCTTGCCCAGAAGCTCGCCCATCCGCAGGCCGGCGCCACCACCGCCTGGGTGCCCTCGCCCACGGCGGCGACGCTGCACGCGCTGCACTACCACCAGGTCAACGTCACCGCGCGCCAGCAGGAACTCACCAAGGGCGGCCCGCGGGCAAAGCTCGAAGACATCCTCACCATCCCGGTGTCGAAATCGAACTGGGCACCCGACGACGTCAAGCAGGAGATCGACAACAACTGCCAGGGCATTCTGGGCTATGTCGTGCGCTGGATCGACCAGGGAGTCGGCTGCTCCAAGGTGCCTGACATCCACGACGTCGGCCTGATGGAAGACCGTGCCACCTTGCGCATCTCCAGCCAGCACCTCGCCAACTGGCTGCACCAGGGCGTCATCACCGAGGCGCAGGTGATGGAATCGCTCAAGCGCATGGCGGTCGTCGTCGACAAGCAGAATGCGGGCGATCCCGTCTACAAGCCGATGGCACCCAACTTCGACGGCACGGCCTTCAAGGCGGCTAGCGACCTCATCTTCAAGGGCCGCGAGCAGCCGAACGGCTACACCGAATACATCCTCACCGCCCGCCGCCGCGAGGCCAAAGCGGCGGGGTAGGCCCGAATAAGCGAGCACCAGAAGCCCCGGCTCGCGCCGGGGCTTTTTTGTTGGAGCAGTAGCGCGGCTAGAACACTGCCAGATATTTCAGCAGCGACACGATCCCGATGATGATGACGACAACGCGCGCGATTTGCTTGGCGCGGCCGTCCATCGGCAGCATGTTGATGAGGTAAAGTACGAGAATGACGACGAGAAAGGTGACGAGGACGCCGACCAACATTGCTAGGACCCCCATTAGGCCAGTTGCTGACGCTTCTTAACGCACAACTCTCGCGCCGGTTCCATCGAGGCAACCCTCTGCAACTTCTAGTAATTCCGTACTTCTACCGTCAGCCGGCCTGCCTAAAACTTTACCCTTTTCCTTTCAGATGCAGTCACCGTTGGGCCCTGAGCCACAAACGGCATGCGATTGCCTGGTCTTGCGTGCGCCCAGTTTTCCGATGTTGCCGGGGCGACTTCACGCACTTTGTAATGGGAATTGGGGGACTTCGATGCTGAATCGTCTGACCGTATCCGCGCTGCTGAAGGCGGTGATCGCGATCACATCGATCTGCGTGGTGATCGCACTCTCGCTCACCGCCTACGAGTCCTGGGATCGCCTGAAGACCGCCAATCGCATCTCGCAGATCGCCGACACGTCCGCCGATCTGTTCAAGGCGATGCACAACCTGCGCACCGACCGCTCGACCACGGTCCGCCTCCTGAACGCGACCGAGCCGATGGACGGCGAGATCGAGAAATATTTGCGCGCCCTGCGCGATGCGCAGATGCCCGCGATGGCGCGCGCGCTCGAGCTGCTGCCGACCATCGACTTTCCGCAATCGGGTACGCTGGTACCGGAGCTCGCGCGCCTCTACAAGCTGCTGATCGAGGAGCAGAAGCAGTTCTGGGAGGATGTGGCCAAGCCAAAGGACCAGCGCCGCGCCAGCCTGCCCAAGGAATACATGGAGACGACGCAGGGCCTGCTCGACACGCTCGACAAGCTCTCGAACACGCTGGCCGCCACCGTCAATCACCTGGACGCCGCGATCGACCAGCTCCTGTCGATCAAGCAGAACGCCTGGCTGCTCCGCAATACCGCAGGCGAGGCGTCGCTGATCGTCTCGACCGGGCTTGCCGCCGGCAAGATCACGCCGGAGGGCCGCTACGCCTATACCCAACATGTCGGCGGCACGAGCGCGATGTGGAAGGCGCTGGAGTTGTCGACCTCCGGCATGCAATTGCCGGCGGGGCTCGCCTCCGCGATGGCCTCCGCCAAGACCTCCTATTTCGAGCCGCAATATCTGGCCTTGCGCGACCGTCTCGCGGACGCGCTGGTCAAGGGTGAGAAGCCCGAGATGACGGCGAACCAATGGAGCCCGCTCACGGTCGGCCGCATGGCGAGCGCGGTCGCAGTGGCAGAAGGTGCGCTCGATGCCGCCAAGATCCACACGCAGGAGCAGCGCGGCGCCGCAGAACGCGCACTGTTCGTGCAGCTTACGCTACTGGCGCTCGCCGTGGGGCTTGCCGTCGGCGCGATCATGCTGGTCAGCCGCCGCGTCATCACTCCGCTCAACACCATCCGGGACGCCATGCTGAAGGTCGCCGGTGGCGACCTTGCCGTCGACAGCGGCTATCTCGATCGCAACGACGAGATCGGCGCGCTTGCCGGCGCGCTGGAGACCTTCAAGCAGCAGGCCAACGAGAAGCTCACGATCGAGGCGCAGGAGCGCGAACGCAATGCGGGCGCCTCCGCGCGCCAGCGCGCGGTCGAGACCTATGTCGGCGAGTTCGAGGGCGCGGTGCGCAAGACGCTCGGCGAGTTGAGCGAGGCCTCCGGCGAGATGCGCAAGACCTCGGGCGATCTCTCCGCGGTGTCGCGGCAGACCAACGACCGCGTGCAAATCGCGGGCAAGGCCTCCAATGACGCCTCCATGAGCGTCGACAGCGTCGCCGCCGCCGCGGAAGAGCTCAGCGCCTCGATCAACGACATCAGCCAGCAGGCCGCGCATGCCGCAGGCATCGCCAGCCGCGCCGTGACCCAGGCGCGCGACACCGACGGCACGGTCCAGGGACTTCAGAAGTCGGCCGGCCGCATCGGCGAGGTCGTCGGCCTGATCAACACCATTGCGCAACAGACCAATTTGCTCGCGCTCAACGCCACGATCGAGGCGGCCCGGGCCGGCGAAGCCGGGCGCGGCTTTGCCGTGGTCGCCTCCGAGGTGAAGTCGCTGGCGAGCCAGACGGCCAAGGCGACCGAGGAGATCTCCGAGCAGATCGCCGACATCCAGAAGGTCGCGGGCGATGCCATCAGCGCGATCCAGACCATCGGCGGCATCATCGGCGAAGTGAACGAGGTCGCGACCGCAATCGCCGCCGCCGTGCAGGAGCAGGGGGCGGCCACGCAAGAGATCACCCGCAGCACTCAGTTTGCCGCGCAGGGCACCAAGAACGTCTCGGACAACATCACCGGCGTCAAATCCGATGCGGACGCTGCTGCGGCAGCCGCCGACAACGTAAAGCACGCCTCCGAGATGCTGGAGAGCCAGAGCCGCCAGCTCGGCCATGAGGTCAGCGACTTCCTCGGCAAGATCCGCGCGGCGTAGGGTAGGTATCTAGAGCCACACATGCCGGTGTGGTCCTGGTGAAAGCCAGGACCCATAGCCACCGCACTCTGCAAGGGGCAGGCTGGTGGTCAGCGGTGTGGGGGCAACATCGGCATTTGGGGTAATCGGTCCTGGCTTTCGCCAGGACGACGTTGAGCGCTACTCCTTCGCCACTACCGGCACTTGTCGGAATCTTGCGCGCACCGAATCCGGCAATGGGGAGAAATTCATCGCGACGCCGCGGCGGTCGTTGGCATTGCGGCTGGCGACCACCAGACCGTCGGCGCCCGCGACGATGTCGCCCTTGCGCAAGGTGGGATCGTCGTCGACTTTGACCTGGGCGAGCCCGACCGGATCCTTGCCGTTGCAGGTGCAGCCTGCCACGATCTCGTTGCGGTACCGGAAGGCGTTGGGCAGGTCGGAATAGGATTTCCCCTTGTCCGTGGTCGCGTCCTCGATGTTGCCGCCATAGACCAGTGAGGTCTCCGACGCCGGGCAGAAGCTCTTGCAGGATTGCGCCTTGCTCTCGGAATCATTTCCCTGCGCCGGGAAATAACGTCCGTCGCAGCCGCGCACGCAATAGGCCGTGCCGCCGCCATAGGAGGCCCGCTGGCGCGGCGTGTCGTAGCGCGGAGCGTCATCGGTCTGGAACGGCATGCGGATCTCGGGCGCCGCCCGCCCGCGGAAGCCGCCGAATAGCGCCGAGAAAAAGTCCTCCGCATGGGCCGATGGCGTCAGCGCGAGGCCGAAGGAGGCAACGGCGACCAATGCCGCCGCGCCCCCGGCGAGTCTCCCGATCGAACGTCTCTTCATGTGACCTCACTCGACCCTTAGTTCACGGCCGAATTCGAAATGTTCAGCGCCTGACGGCCCGAGGGCAGCGCCGTCACGGCCGGACGCTTGCGCACGGAATCCCCGCCTTTGGCCATCAGCGGCGCGTTCTTCGGCAGCACAACGACCTTGGCACCGACATTGACGCGGCCGAACAGGTCGGTGACGTCCTCGTTGGTCATGCGGATGCAGCCAGACGAAACGAACTTGCCGATCGTGGTGGGATCGTTGGTGCCATGGATGCGGTATTCGCTCGATCCGAGATACATCGCACGCGCGCCGAGCGGATTGCCGGGGCCGCCAGCGACGAAGCGAGGCAGATAGGGTTGGCGCGCGATCATCTCAGCCGGCGGATGCCAGTCCGGCCACTCCGCCTTCCGGCTGACGCTCTGCACGCCCGACCAGGTGAAACCTTCGCGCCCGACGCCGACGCCATAACGAATGGCGCGCCCCTGGCCGAGCACGTAATAGAGATACGTATTGTTGGTATCGATGACGATGGTACCGGCCGGCTCGCTGCGGTCGAAGCTGACAATCTGCTTGCGCAGGCGATCGGGCAGCGCGGCATCCTCGTCGGAGGCCTGCGCGTTCGGGCTTGCATAGCCTTGGTTCGCATAGCCTTGGTTTGCATAGCCTTGGTTTGCATAACCCTGCGAATAGCCTTGGTCCTGCGGGTAAGCCTGATCCTGCGGATAGGTGTAGCCCAGCGTCTGTGCGCTTGCGGCGCCGAACGGCACTGCCAGCAAGGCGGTTGCGAAGGCGAACGCGGTGATGCGGCGCGGCGATAAGCGGCGTCGGACTGCAGAGAACTTTGTCATGTGCTGCCCCGTTGGATGCCCGCATCTGGGTGATGCGCTGGTTCGATCAACGCGGCCGAGCCGATACAAGTTCCGTGGAGCGATGCAGCAGCGACGTCACAGTCAAGCGAGCGTCTCTTCACGAAGCCGCGATGGAACCCGCAGGGCGCTTGGACGTTCTCCTCTCGTCATGGGCGCGCGGACCGAAGCCTCCGTGCCGGAGAGGTATTGTGCGCGTCCTTCCCAGTGAACGTATGACTTCCGGCAACGGCGAAGGCACTCCACTTCCTGAGAGCCACGGCGAGCTCCCGCCGGTGATCCGCCGCACCGAGCTCGTCGCCTTCTCGCTCGCCGGACTGCTCCTCATCGCCATCGTCGCGGTACTCTATGTCGGCAAGGCGTTCTTCCTGCCGGTCGTGATGGCGTTCGTCACCGGCACGATGCTTTCGCCGGCGGCGACCTTCCTTGAGAAGCAGAAAGTGCCGCGCGGGCTCGCCGCCGCCTTGATCGTGCTCGCGGTGACCGCCGTGGTCGGCTTTATCGTCGCGCTGATCGCCTCGCCAGCGATGGAATGGAGCTCGCGCCTGCCCGAACTCGGCGCGCAGTTGAAAGACAAGGTCCACGTGTTCGACCGGCCGCTGGCGCTGTGGCGAGAGCTGCAGATGATGCTCGGCGGCTCGGAGGGATTGCCAAGCTTCCAGATGCCGAAATTCGATTGGGTGCAGCCGACGATCGAATTCCTGTCACCGACGTTTACCGAATTCCTGCTGTTCTTCGTCACCCTGATCCTGTTCATCGCCAGCTGGCGGGACCTGCGACGGGCGATGATCATGACCTTCAGCGATCATGAGGCACGGCTGCGCACGCTACGCATCCTCAACGAGATCGAGGTCCATCTCGGCAACTACCTCTTGACCGTGACCCTCATCAATGTCGGCGTCGGCGTCGCCGCCGGCATCGTCTGCGCCCTCACCGGAATGCCCAATCCGGCTGGCCTCGGCGCGCTCGCGGCCACCCTCAATTTCATTCCGATCATCGGACCGGTGGCCATGTTCGCCATTCTGGTCGTGGTGGGACTGGTCACCTTTCCGACCGTCAGCGGCGGCCTGATGGCGGCGCTCGCCTTTGGCGGCATCACCTTCCTGGAGGGACATTTCGTCACGCCGACCATCATCGGCCGACGGCTGGCGCTCAATGCGCTCGCGGTGCTGCTGGCGCTGGCGTTCTGGACCTGGCTGTGGGGCCCGATGGGCGCGTTCCTGTCGTCGCCGCTGCTGATCGTCGCCCTGATCCTGAAGGAGCATCTGTTGCCGCAGGATTCGCCGCAGCTCCCGCAGGACTGACCGGTTTCCGTGAACGGAACTTACGCGACGACGAAACGTTTCCCGGCTGTCTCAACCGTCAACAGCTCGGAGCCCCAGATGTCCGCCACCAATGCCGAAGCCGGGATGAGAGACTGGACCGACAAAGCCACCCGAGAACGCCTCGAGAAGGATGTAGCAGCCGTGAAAAGCGATATCGCCGCCCTCACCGATCAGATCACCGACGCGCTCAATACTTTTGCCAACTCCTCCAGCAAGCAAGCCCGCCGCGGCTATAGCCAGGCGCGCGAAAACGTGGATTCCGCGATCGACGACATGTCGGAGCGCGGCAGCGCGATGATGGGCGCGGCACAGGAGGCCTACGGCTCGATCGAGGAGACGCTGGAGGACGCGATCACGCAGCGGCCGCTCGCGACCGTCGGGCTCGCGCTCGGCATCGGCTTCCTGATCGGCGCGGTCTGGCGTCGCTGAGATCGCGAACGGGTATTAAGACGGTGGCGCAGCGGCGCCGCCGGTGCCGGCTTGTGGGGATCTGAGGAGCAAGGCCATGTTTCAGCGCATCATCGACGGGATCAGCGCATCCACCGGCACCACTGTGCGGCTGACCTCGCTGGCAGCAGGCGCGGCGTTCGCACTCTTCATCACCACGTGCTTCCTGTGCGCAGCGGCGTTCATTTCGGTGCTCAACAAATATGGTCCGGTGCAGGCCTGCCTCGCCGGTGCAGGCATCTTCTTTCTGCTGACTCTGACCGCAGCGGTGAGCTATTGGGTCTACAAACGGCAGCTGCGCAAGCAAGCTCATATCGCAGCCGAGCGCGCCACGAAGTCGGCGGCCTCAAGCATGCTCGCGGACCCGATGCTGCTCGCCACCGGACTCCAGATCGTTCGCGCCATCGGGATCAAGCGGCTGTTGCCGATCCTGGCGATCGGCGGCGTCGCCCTCGGAATCATGGCGAGCCGCGCAAGCGTACCCGACGAGGCATCGGCCGAACCTGCCGAGTAGCAGCTAGCGGGCGTTAGAAAATTTCGTCATAGGTCCCGCAAGCGCATCTTTCGGAATTCGACACCCGCAGGCGCCCCGCCAAATTTGCGTCGCCCAACGCGAATGTCCCTACTCACGCAAACGCTACTCGGATAGGCAGGCGGTTGCCGCTAAAAGCAGCGCCCCTGATTCCAAAAGTCATTTTTTCGATGAAACCGTCTGTCCAGGCGAACCTCGCCGCATTCCATCACGACCCCCGGCTCTATTTGACGCTCGGCATCGCCAACTGGTCGGTTTTCGTCGACCACATCCCGAACAACGTGGTCAATTTGCTGACGCTGCGTAATTTCGGCTTCAGTGGCGCCGCAGACTTGTTCGTGTTCGTGGTGGGCTATGGGGTCGCGATCATTCACGGCAGGATCGCACTGGAGCGCGGCTATGTCGTCGCGGCGACGCGCATCTTTCGCCGCGTCTGGCGGCTGTATGCCGCCTATGTCGTGCTGTTCGTGATCTATATCGACACCATCGCCTATGTCGCCTCGCAATCCAAGGCGCCCGAGATCATCCACGAATACAACATATCGGGAATTCTCGAGCACCCGCTGCGCATCCTGGTGCGTGGCCTCGTGCTCCAGGAGGAGCCGCTGAATCTCGATCTGTTACAGCTGATGATCCCGCTGATGGCCTTCTTTCCGTTCGCGCTGTGGGGGCTGTTGCGGCGGCCGAACCTGACGCTGGCTGCATCGGTCGCGCTGTACGTCGCCGCGCGCTGGTTCGAATGGAATTTCCGGGTCTATCCGGACCAGGAGTGGACCTTCAACCCATACTGCTGGCAGATGCTGATGGTGCTGGGCGCCTGGTTCGCCGTGACCGGTGCGTCGAGCCGCGCGCTGCATGGCCTGCCCTGGCTACGCGTGCTTGCGGGCGCCTATCTCGTATCCGCGATGGCGATCACGCTGATGCGCCACTCGCCGGCGCTTGCCGCCTACTTGCCGAACATCGTGCTCGACAACATCACGCCGACCGACAATGAAAACCTCGCGCCCTATCGCGTGGTCCACTTCCTCGCGCTCGCTTTCCTCGCGACACATCTCGTGCCGGCCGATCATCCCGGGCTGCAATGGAGATCGCTACGGGCGGTCATCCGATGCGGCGAGGAATGGCTCGCGGTGTTCTGCGTCGGCGTGTTCCTGTCCTTCGCCGGCCATCTCATCCTGATCACCGGTGCCAATCTGGTGGTGATGCAGATCGCCGTGAGTCTGGCCGGCTTCGCGGCGATGGCCGCGGTCGCATACTACATCGCCTGGTCGAAGCGGCAGGACCTGCCGGCAGCCTTGCGGCAACAGGCCTAGCCCGGCACCTTCCGATTCCGCTAGGCCGGCCATCGCGGCTGGGCTAAGCGGAGCGGCAGCGGATTGCGCGAGGAGGCCGGGCGTGGTGATGGCGAATGGCGGGAGTGAGGGAGCCGACAGCGCGCCCCGGCGCGGCCGGCCGAGGTCGATCGAGACCACCAACGCCATTCTCCAAAGCGCCTATGCGCTGATGGCCACCACCGGCCTTGCCGCCACCACCATCGACGCGATCGCGCGCCACTCCAGCGTCTCCAAGATGACGATCTACAAATGGTGGCCGTCTCGCGAAGCCTTGCTGATCGACGCCTTCCTTCATCAAGCCGCGCAGATGCTGCCGCTGCCGCCTGCAAGCTCGGGCAGCCCCGCCGCGCGCGCACGCCGCCACGCCGCCGCCTATGCCGAAGCGCTCCAGGGCGAGTTCGGCAAGGTCCAGCTCGCCGTCATCTCCGAATGCATTTCCAAGACCGGCTCGGCGGAGCTGTTCTACGCCCGCTACCTGCAGTTCCGCCGCGACGCGCTGGTCGAGATGATCGCCGCCGGCCAGAGCGACGGCAGCATTCTGGCGGACGCACCGCCCCAGGATCTCTACGACGCGATCTATGGCGGCCTGTTCTACCGCTACGTCTTCGGCATTGCGCCGATCACGCCGGCCTACGCGCGGACTCTGGTTGACCTCGTGCTGCGGCCGAAGAGCTAACCTGGAATCACCGCGCGGGCCGGATCGGTGCTGAAAGCTTGTCGGTGCGGTCGCGCTCGGTCATGTCCTCGACCGTCTCCATCGGCGCGGTCAGCTCGTAGACATAGGAGACGTCGGTGAAATAGCGCTTGGCAGTGCCGCCGAGCGCCTCGGGCGCGACCCGGTCGAGCAGGATCAGGCCGAAGTCGGAATCGGGGCGGCGCGTCGCTTCGCTGGTGTTGAACTCCTCCCAGCGGAAATAGAAGACCTCGCCGGCGCCCTCGTTCGTCACCGTCCAATTGGCCGTGATGTGCGGATGCTTGCCGACCAGCGACAGGCCTTCGTCGGAGTGCGAGGCGAGCTCGAAGAACAGCAGCGAGAGGCTCTGCGCCGCGCGCGCGCTGACTGCGATATCAGGACCGGTAACGGCGATGCGGTCGGCATGCGGAATGGCGCGCGCCTCGAACAGGCCCTTCAGCTTGACACCCTGCCACTGGCTCTCGCTGAGCAGCGAGACGACGTTGGACATGGCGTGGATGCGGCCGATCAGCAGCTCGCGCGCGACATCGATGTCGGAGCCATGGCGCAGCGTGCGGGTCACGATCGACTGGATCACCGCCAGGATGTTTTTGACCCGGTGGTTGAGCTCGTCGATGACAGCGGTCAGCCGGCGCTCGAAGCCGATTCTGACCTGGATTTCCCGGCTGAGCCGCAAATTGTTGTAGGCGACATAGCCGAACAGGCCGCACACCATCGCGGTGATCGCAAAGCCGATCGCCGCCACGATGATCGCAGTCTGCTCGGCGCGGCGCGCCGAATTGGTCTTGGCGTAATAGCCGAGCTGCCAGTCGCGACCACCGAAGCTCACCGTGCGCGTCGCCGACGGCGCCGGCCCATCGGCCGCCGTCGGGCGGGCCGAGACCACGCCTTGATCGTTGGCGACCAGCTCGCCACCGTCCCGGCGCGGATCCTTCAGCGCGACCGCGAACAACGACATGTCGTCGTTGGTCAGCATCAGGGAAGAGAGCTCGTAGGAAAATGTTATGAAACCCGCCGGCTCCGTCGCGCCCTCGGGGATGACGGGAGCGGCCACAATGATGCCGATCGGCCCGTCGCCACGCAGGAGAGCAACCGGTTCTGAGGCAACCGACCTCTTCTCCACTCTGGCGCGCGTCAGCATGGCGCTGCGCACCTGGTCCTGGTCGTAACTGCGGCCGGGCAGCCCCTTGGTCTCGTTGCTGCGCGGCTCGAGATCCATCAGCACGTCGATCGGCTGGGTGACACCTGCCGGATCGATCGGCTTGTCGTCATAGCTGCGGATTCGCGGATTCGGGAAGCCGGCGCTCGCGATGGCGGCCTGCGCTGCGGCAAGCTCGTTCGGCTTCAGGCGGGCGACCCAGCCCGCCACCACGAAATCGGTCTTGAACGCGTAGATGGCCGAGCGCAGCGGCTCGAGCATGTTGGGCTTGAGCACCGACGGCGCCCGGAACAGGCCGGAGGCAACCCGCGCGAGCAGTTCGCGCTCGGTGAGCCGGTCCTGGACCAGGCTCGCATGGACGTCGATCGCGCGCGCCAGCGCGATCCGGTCCAGCGCCAGCTCCTGGTCGTGGACACGATAAGCCGCAAGCCCGGAGAGCAGGGCTCCGAGAAGAGCAATGAAGCCGATGATGAAACCCAGCCTGACCACGCGACTACTCAGGCGAAAGCAGGAGGTCGGCAATAAACACGGAGCATATGGACGCCGCTCGAACGGGCACGTGCCGAAACAGGGTGAACCCCAATGGCCGAGATAATGGAGGAGGAGGCATCGATACGCAACTTGGGTCGCCTGAGAAGCTTAAAGCCGCCCGGCCGATGGTCCGGCCGGGATGGATTGCTCCGGGCACCGGAGGTAATCAATTGCCGTGACCGAAATTTGTTCCGCGGACACGGCTCTGCCCATGCCGTTATCCGGGGAAAACGCCTGCGCCAAGTGGTCGCGCCGGTCAGCCGGCCCGTTTCAAGCCGCCTTTGGCCTCGATGAAACCGATGATGCGGTCCATTCCCTGGCTCTTCTTCAGGTTGGTCATGACGAACGGTCGCTCGCCGCGCATGCGCCTGGCGTCCGTCTCCATCTTTTCCAAGGAGGCGCCGACATAGGGCGCCAGGTCGATCTTGTTGATGACAAGGAGGTCGGACCGGGTGATGCCGGGGCCGCCCTTGGACGGGATCTTGTCGCCGGCCGCCACGTCGATGACGTAAATGGTGAGATCGGCGAGCTCCGGGGAAAAAGTGGCAGCGAGGTTATCACCGCCGGATTCGATCAGCACGAGATCGAGCCCGGGAAACTTGGCGCGCATATCCGCCACCGCGGCGAGATTCATCGAGGCGTCCTCGCGGATCGCGGTGTGCGGGCAGCCGCCGGTCTCGACCCCGGCAATCCGATCCGGCGTCAGCGAGCCCGAGCGTACCAGGAATTCCGCATCCCATTTGGTGTAGATGTCGTTGGTGATCGCGGCGATGTCGTAGCGCTCGCGCATGGTCTTGCAGAGCAGGTCCATCAGCGCGGTCTTGCCCGATCCGACCGGACCGCCGATGCCGACACGCAAGGGACCGTGAGATGTAGCCATTGCTTCTTTCCTATCGTCGTCCTGGCGGCTGCGGAGTGTACTGGCCGCAATCAAGATCTGAACAACCGCGTATATTGCGTCTCATGCCGCAGGCCGGCGAGGTCGGCGCGAAAATTCGCCCCGCCGACATCGTCCAAGGTCGCATTCAGCGCACGATTCGCCGTCGTGGCAACCGCGGCTTCCAGCCTCACCAGCACGCGCTGGCTGTCGGTCTGGCCGAGCGGAATGAGCCGGCTGGCCGCGGAGATCCAGTTCGAGACCAGCGCATGCAGGAAGGCGTGCAGCGTCGGCGCCAGCGGCACGCCGTGCATCGCGGCGACCACGCCAACGGCAACGGGATAGACCAGTGGCGTCCGGCATGCCGCAACCATGGCATCCAGCCCGTCGGCATCCCACGCGGCGCGGGCGATGTCGATGAAGGCACGGCCCTGCGATGTCGTCTCCAGCTGCCGCTCGCGCGACGGCACGAAGGCCGCGGCGAGCTCCGCGATATCGCTCAAGGTGTCGCCCTCGCCCGCTTCAGTGGCGCGATAGGCGTGGACCAGAAAAATCGCATCGCAGAAGCCCGAGCCATCGCGAAGCATCGCGTCGAGCCAGTCCGCCAGCGTCGCGACGTCGGTGATGTCGCCGGCCTCGACCGCCCATTCGATGCCGCTGGAGTAGGAAAAGCCGCCGACGGGAAACGCGGGCGATAGCCACGTCATCAGCCGGTACAGCGCTGCCGCCTCGCGCTCCGCGAGGTCGCGGGCCGCGACCGGCTCATTTGTGGTCATGAGCATGCTTGTGGCCGTGGTGATGATCGGGGTGATCACAATGCTCGTCGTGGCGGTGATCGTGACCGTCGCCATGTGCGGCGTGATCATGGTGGTGATCATGACCGTGATGATCATGATGATCGTCGTGGCCATGATCGTGATGCGCGTGGTCGTCGTGTCCATGGGCATGACCGGCATCGGCATAGGCGCCGCCTTCGGGATCGAACGGCGCTTCGATCTCGATCACGTGGGCACCGAGGCCCTTCACCATGGCTTCGATGACGTGGTCGCGGCGGATGCGCAGGCCCTTGGCCATGATCTGCGTCGGCAGATGACGATTGCCGAGATGCCAGCCGACACGAATAAGGTGGTGCGGATCGTGGCCGCGGATCTCGAGCAGCGGCTCGGGCGCGGCGACCACCTCGATCAGCCGGCCGTCCTCCAGCACCAGCGCATCGCCGCCGCGCAGCGCGACGGCATTCTCCAGGTCGAGCAGGAACTCGAGCCCCCGCGTCCCCGTCATTGCCATGCGGCGGCGGTGTCGATCGTCGAAATCGAGCACGACCGTATCCGCCGGCGCTTCCGCGAAGCGGTGTTGTCCCCTGACCTGCGTCGCCCGGATCATGCGCTTTTACCCCGTTACCGTGTCTCGACCTTCTCGGGCGTGATCACTTCGATCTTCGGCGGCGCCGTAAAACACTTCACCGCGACGCGGCCGAACGTCTTCATGTGCTCCATGGCGCGATGCGGCACCAGCGCTTCGGCATTCTCCCACTGCTCGACGAACACCATCTTGGCGGGATCGGTGACGCTCTCATGCAGATCATAGGCGATATTGCCGGGCTCCTTCCGCGTCTCCTTGATGCAGGCGGTGGCGGCTGCAATGAATTCGGCGCGCGTTTCGGGCTTGATGGTCAAGGTGGCGACGACGTAGATCACGAGAAATCCTCCCGGCTTTTCTTCTGGGCTTCAGATACCGGGCGGGACCTTAGACCAGGCGGGATCGAACGCAAAACCGGAAAAGCTGCCTCCGATATGCGACCAGGACATGGTCCTGAGACATGCGTCGAGGCGCTATTTCAGTACATGAAATATCGCTGCGCCATCGGCAGCACCTCGGCGGGGGCGCAGGTCAAAAGCTCGCCGTCGGCGCGGACCTCATAGGTCTCCGGATCGACCTCGATATTGGGCGTGGCGTCGTTGTGGATCATGCTCTTCTTCGAGATCCTGCCGCGGGTGTTCTGGACCGCATAGAGCTTCTTGTCGATGCCGAGCTTGCGCGCGAGGCCACCGGTGATCGCGGCCTTCGAGGTGAACACCACAGAAGACGCAGTGCGCGCCTTGCCGAAGGCGCCGAACATCGGCTGGTAATGCACCGGCTGCGGGGTCGGGATCGAGGCGTTGGGATCGCCCATGGGCGCCGCGACGATCATGCCGCCCTTGACGACGCAATCCGGCTTGACGCCGAAGAAGGCCGGCGACCACAGAACGAGATCGGCGAGCTTGCCCTTCTCCACCGAGCCGATCAGCTTCGAAACACCATGGGCGATCGCGGGATTGATCGTGTACTTGGCAATGTAGCGCTTGACGCGGAAATTGTCGTTGTCCTTGCCGTTGTCCTGCGGCAGCGACCCGCGCTGTTTCTTCATCTTGTCGGCGGTCTGCCAGGTCCGGATGATGACCTCTCCGAGGCGGCCCATGGCCTGGGAGTCCGAGGAGATCATCGAGAGCGCGCCGAGATCATGCAGGATGTCCTCGGCCGCGATGGTCTCCTTGCGGATGCGGCTTTCAGCGAACGCCAGATCTTCCGCGATCGAGGGATCGAGGTGGTGGCACACCATCAGCATGTCCAGATGCTCGTCGATGGTGTTGCGCGTGAAGGGCCGCGTCGGGTTGGTCGAAGACGGCAGCACGTTCTTCAGCCCCGCGACCTTGATGATATCAGGGGCGTGACCGCCGCCGGCGCCCTCGGTGTGAAAGGCGTGTATGGTGCGGCCCTTGAACGCCTTGATGGTATCCTCGACGAAGCCTGATTCGTTCAGCGTGTCGGTGTGGATCATCACCTGGATATCGTAGTCGTCGGCGACCGACAGACAGGTGTCGATCGCGGCCGGTGTGGTGCCCCAGTCCTCGTGCAGCTTCAGCGCGCAGGCGCCGGCCTTGATCATCTCGACCAGCGCGGCGGGCCGCGAGGCGTTGCCCTTGCCGGAGATGCCGAGATTGACCGGGAAAGCATCAAACGACTGGATCATCCGCCCCATGTGCCACGGCCCCGGCGTGCAGGTAGTGGCGAACGTGCCGTGCGAGGGGCCGGTGCCGCCCCCTAACATCGAGGTGACGCCCGACATCAGCGCGTGCTCGATCTGCTGCGGGCAGATGAAATGGATGTGGCTGTCGAAGCCGCCGGCGGTGAGAATCTTGCCTTCACCCGCGATCACGTCGGTGCCGGGGCCGATGATGATGGTGACACCCGGCTGGATGTCGGGATTGCCGGCCTTGCCGATGCCGGCGATCATGCCGTCCTTGATCGCGACGTCGGCCTTCACGATGCCCCAGTGATCGACGATCAGCGCATTGGTGATGACGGTGTCCGCCGCACCCTGCTTGTTGGTGACCTGCGACTGGCCCATGCCGTCGCGGATCACCTTGCCGCCGCCGAACTTCACTTCCTCGCCGTAGGTGGTGAAATCCTTCTCGACCTCGATGATGAGGTCGGTGTCGGCCAGCCGCACCCTGTCGCCGGTGGTCGGGCCGAACATGTCGGCATAGACGGAACGCTTTATTTTGACGGACATCACAAGCCCCGTTTGCGTTTGAATTTCGGATCGGTGCTCACAGCGAGGTCCTCGCTGTGAGCACCATGTCGTCGAATGTCGTATCGAGCCAAGAGTTGGCGCCGCGGCAAGCGGCAACAACCTGCTCGGCCCAGTCGGTGTAATCGACGAGATCGTCGCGTTCCTCGGCCGTCGGATCGGAATGCACGCGCGCGCCGATATTGCTGATCTTGTCGGCGATCTTGATCAGCCTGGCGCCAGCCGATTTCTTCGGTGCGTCGAGCACCTGGCGCCGCCGCCGCTCCGGCTTCGGCAGGCTCATATCGTCGGTGCATTCCTCGACAAGCGACGCGACACGGTCGGAGAATTTTTGCGCGAGCTCCTCGCGCGCGGTGTCGGTGTCCTCGATCGCATCATGCAGCCAGCCGGCTGCAACGAGTTCGGCGTCGGCGCCGTCGGTCGCGGTGGCAAGCAGGTTCGCGACCTCGGCGAGGTGGTTGATGTAAGGCTCATGACCGCGGCCCTTGCGCGCCATGCCGTTGTGACGGCGCGCGGCGAGCTCGGCGGCTTCGGAGACGAGGCGGACAGCTGACAGCATGGCAAAGTCCTCCGTTTTCGCCTCAACCGTGGCGTGCCACGCTCGTTCCTGTGGATTTCACAGCTTCCCCATCACGTCGCCGCGGAAGCCATAGATGGTCTTCTTGCCGGCCACGGCGACCAGCTGGACGTCGCGGGTCTGGCCGGGTTCAAAGCGGACCGCCGTGCCGGCGGCGATGTCAAGGCGCATGCCGCGGGCCTTCTTGCGGTCGAACTTCAGCGCCGGGTTGGTCTCGAAGAAATGGTAGTGCGAGCCGACCTGGATCGGACGGTCGCCGGTGTTCGCAACCGTGAGCGTCACGGTCTTGCGGCCGGCATTGAGCTCGATCTCGCCATCCTGGATGAAGAGTTCGCCGGGGATCATGCTTCTCTCCTACCTGATCGGCTCGTGCACAGTGACGAGCTTGGTGCCATCCGGAAAGGTCGCCTCGACCTGGATGTCGTGGATCATCTCGGGAATGCCCGGCATCACCTGGTCGCGGGTGAGGACCTGCGCGCCCGCCTGCATCAGCTCGGCGACCGTGCGGCCGTCGCGCGCGCCTTCGAGGATGAAATCGGAGATGAGTGCGATCGCCTCGGGATGGTTGAGCTTGACGCCGCGATCCAGTCGGCGGCGGGCCACGATCGCCGCCATCGAGATCAGAAGCTTGTCCTTTTCGCGGGGAGACAGGTTCATGCGAAATCTCTTCCGTTCAACACTTTCAGCCGATCAATTGAGCCAGAGCCGCGGCAACGCCGCACCGGTGCGCGCCAGCACGGCCATCATGTCGGCGCGCAGCCGCGCCGCATCTTGGGCACAGAACCGCGCCATTGCAAAGCCATTCCAGGCGGATATCCCGACCTCGCCGCCAAAGGATTCCGAGGCCTCGCGGAGACGCTCGATCAGGGCCTCGTCGCCGGGCACGATCAGCGCCGTGCCGATCGCAGCGCCGCCCTTCGCCACTGCCGATCGCGCAAGCTTTGCGCCGATGTTGCCGTCGAGCCTGACGGTCTCGGCGAACACTAACTTGCCGCCACGACGCAGCCGCCAGCGGTCGACGAACTCGCCCTGCTCCATCCGTTCGCCCATGGCGGTACGGCCGAACACCACGATCTCGCACAGCAGGAGCGAGGCAGTCGCATCGAGGTCTATGTCGAAGCGGCGTCGCACGCGCGCCCGGTCGAATAGGATCGTCTCCTGCGGCAGCCAGCCGAGATGTGCGCCTGCGGCAACCTTCAGCGCTATATTGAGCTCCGCCGCCTGCCCTGGCGCGCGGTAGACCTTTTCCGCGGCTGCCGTCGTCAGCGTCAGCTTCGAGCCATCTGCGGCCGCGATCTCAATGTCGAAGCGGTCGCCGCCCGCAACGCCGCCGGCCGTGTTGACGAACACGCCGGAGAGCCCCTCGTCCTCCGGCGAAGGGAAGCGCACGCGCAGGGAGCCGGACTCATGCAATATCCCGCGACGTGTCACACCGTCGCGCGCGTGGACGTCGAAGCGCACCGCGCCGCGGGCGCGGTTGGCGTGGAACACCGAAGATGTCGCTAAAACGTCGCTGCGCATCCGCCTCCCCAGCCGGTCGCGGCAGAATGGCCTACAGCGCCATCTGGCGGCTGATTTCGCTCGCGTCGAGATTGGAGCGGTCGCAGGTGAACTTCACCGCGCCGCGATCCATCACCGCAAAACTGTCGCCGAGTTCGCAGGCAAAGTCGAGATATTGTTCGACCAGCACGATCGCGATGTTGCCGAGATTGCGCAGGTACGAGATGGCGCGGCCGATGTCCTTGATGATCGAGGGCTGGATGCCCTCGGTCGGCTCGTCGAGCAGCAGCAGCTTTGGCCGCATCACCAGCGCGCGCCCGATCGCAAGCTGTTGCTGCTGGCCGCCGGAGAGATCGCCGCCGCGCCGGCCGAGCATGGATTGCAGCACCGGGAACAGCGAGTACACGTCGTCCGGAATGTGCTTGTCCTCGCGCCTGAGCGGGCCGAAGCCGGTCTTGAGATTCTCCTCGACCGTCAGAAGCGGAAATATCTCGCGCCCCTGCGGCACGAAGCCGATGCCCTTGCGCGCACGCTCATAGGGCTTCAGGCCGGTGATATCGCTGCCGTCGAGCACGATCGCGCCCGAGGAAATCGGGTACTGCCCGACCATGGCGCGCAGGAGCGAGGTCTTGCCGACGCCGTTGCGCCCGAGCACGCAGGTGACCTTGCCGGGTTCGGCCGCGATCGAGACGCCGCGCAGCGCCTGCGCCGCGCCGTAGAACAGGTTGATGTCCTTGACCTCAAGCATCGCTCAGCGCCCCAGATACACTTCGATGACCCGCTCGTTGGACGAGACCTGGTCGATGGTGCCTTCCGCGAGCACGGTACCCTCGTGGAGGCAAGTGACCTTGACGCCGAGCTCGCGCACGAACGTCATGTCGTGCTCGACCACCATCACGGTGTGGGTCTTGTTGATTTCCTTGAGCAGCTCAGCGGTGAGATGCGTCTCGACGTCGGTCATGCCAGCGACGGGCTCGTCGACGAGGAGTAGTTTCGGATCCTGTGCGAGCAGCATGCCGATCTCGAGCCACTGCTTCTGGCCGTGGCTGAGGCTGCCGGCGAGACGGTTGCGGGCATCGGTGAGGCGGATCGTCTCCAGCACCTTGTCGATCTGCTCGGACTCCGCCCGGCTGCCGCGCCAGAACAGCGTAGCCTTGACGCTGTGGTCGACATTGAGCGCGAGCAACAGATTGTCCTGCACGGTCTGGCTCTCGAACACGGTCGGCTTCTGGAATTTGCGGCCGATGCCGAGCTCGGCGATACGGGTTTCGTCTAGCCGCGTCAGATCGGTGACGCCGTCGAACAGCACGGTGCCTTCGTCAGGCTTGGTCTTGCCGGTGATGATGTCCATCATCGTGGTCTTGCCGGCGCCGTTCGGGCCGATGATGGCGCGCATCTCGCCGGGCTCGAGCGTCAGCGAGAGGTTGTTGATGGCGTGGAAGCCGTCGAACGAGACGTGCACGCCGTCGAGATAGAGCATTGCGGAGGTCGCGCGGGTGTCCATGACGTTCATTGCGCTTCCTCCGCCATTTTGGGTTCGGTGACGCCGTCTTCGGCCGCGGCGCTCGCAATGGTCGCGGCGTCGCGCCTTTCCTTCGACGAGTCCCACCAGGCGTTGAACGTGCCGACGATGCCCTTGGGCAGCAGCAGCGTCACCAGGATGAACATGGCGCCCAGCATGAACAGCCAGTAGGGCGCAAGCATGCCGGAGGTGAAGAACGTCTTTGCGTAGTTGACGACGACGGCGCCGAGCGCAGCGCCGACCAGCGTACCGCGGCCGCCGACCGCGACCCAGATCACTGCCTCGATCGAATTGCCCGGCGCGAATTCGCTTGGGTTGATGATGCCGACCTGCGGCACATAGAGCGCGCCGGCGACGCCGGCCATGCAGGCCGAGACCGTGAACACGAACAGCTTGTAGGATTCGACGCGGTAGCCGAGGAAGCGCGTGCGCGATTCCGCATCGCGCACGGCGATCAGCACTTTGCCGAGCTTGGACGAGACGATGGCGCGGCAGATCAGGAAGCCAACGATCAGCGCCAGGCAGCTCAGCGCGAACAGCGCAGCACGCGTGCCCTCGGCCTGCACGTTGAAGCCCAAAATGTCCTTGAAGTCGGTCATGCCGTTGTTGCCGCCGAAACCGAAATCGTTGCGGAAGAAGGCGAGCAGCAGCGCATAGGTCATCGCCTGCGTGATGATCGACAGATACACGCCCGTGACGCGGGAGCGGAAGGCGAGCCAGCCGAAGCAAAAGGCGAGCAGCCCCGGTACGATCAACACCATCAGCGCGGCAAACCAGAACATGTCGAAGCCGTACCAGTACCAGGGCAGCTTCGAATAATTCAGGAACACCATGAAGTCAGGCAGGATCGGGTTGCCGTAGACGCCGCGGCTGCCGATCTGCCGCATCAGATACATACCCATCGCGTAGCCGCCGAGCGCGAAGAAGGCGCCGTGGCCGAGCGAGAGGATGCCGCAATAGCCCCAGATCAGGTCAATCGAGAGCGCCAGGATGGCGTAGCAGACATATTTGCCCCAGAGCGCGACCAGATAGGTCGGCACTTGCAGGAACGAGCCCGCGGGCAGCAGCAGGTTGGAGAGCGGGATGAGGATGCCGCAGGCCACAACGACGGCAAGGAAGATCGTCGCGCCGCGGTCCAGCGATCGCGTCAGCATGTGAGGGGTCATGCTTCCACCGCACGGCCCTTGAGCGCGAACAGACCGCGCGGCCGTTTTTGAATGAACAGGATGATGAGAACGAGGATGGCGATCTTGCCGAGCACGGCGCCGGCGACCGGCTCCAGGAATTTGTTGGCGATGCCGAGCGTGAAGGCGCCGACCAGCGTGCCCCAGAGATTGCCGACGCCGCCGAACACCACGACCATGAAGCTGTCGATGATGTAGCTCTGGCCGAGATTGGGGCTGACATTGTCGATCTGAGACAGCGCCACGCCGGCGATGCCGGCAATGCCCGAGCCGAGGCCGAAGGTCAGCGCATCGACACGCGAGGTCGCGATGCCCATCGAAGCCGCCATGCGGCGGTTCTGCGTGACCGCGCGCATCTCGAGCCCGAGTGCCGTGTAGCGCAGCATCGCGAGCAGAATGACGAACACCGCGAGCGTGAAGACAAGGATCCAGAGCCGGTTATAGGTAATCGTGATCTGGCCGAGCTCGAACGCGCCGCTCATCCAGGAGGGGTTGCCGACCTCGCGGTTGGTCGGACCGAACATGGTGCGCACCGCCTGCTGCAGCACCAGCGACAGGCCCCACGTCGCCAGCAGCGTCTCCAGCGGACGGCCGTAGAGAAAGCGGATGATGCTGCGCTCGATCACGACGCCGAGCGCGCCCGCCACCAGGAAGGCGAGCGGCACCGCGATCAGCAGCGAATAGTCGAACAGGCCGGGATAGCGGGTGCGGATCACCTCCTGCACCACGAAGGTGGTGTAGGCTCCGATCATCACCATCTCGCCATGGGCCATGTTGATGACGCCCATCACGCCGAACGTGATGGCAAGCCCGATCGCGGCAAGCAGCAGCACCGAACCGAGCGAGAGGCCGTACCACGCATTCTGCACCATCGACCAGACCGCGAGCGAACTCTGGATCGAGCCGATTGCGCTCGCGGCAGCCTTGGTCACCGAGGCCGGCTGGTCGCCCATGCCGGTGAGAAGCGCCATCGCCTCCTGGTCGCCGCGCGCCTTGATGGTGGCAACGGCTTCGAGCTTCTCGAGCTCGGTGGCGTCAGGCTTGAACAACAGGATCGCCGCGCGGGCGTCGCCCAGCGCGGCCTTGACGGATCGGTTGGTTTCCTTGGCGAGCGCGCCGTCGACGGCTTCGAGCGACGTCTCCTCATGCGACTTGAAGACGGATTGCGCGGCCTGGAGCCGCGCTCCGATGTCGGGTGACTGCAGCGTCAGACTGCCGATCGCGGCATCGACGCTGCGGCGCAGGCGGTTGTTGAGGCGGACCGCGCTTGCACTGTCGGGCACGCTGGCCACGGCCTGACCGGTCGCGGCATCGATCGACTTGCCGTCGGCACCGGTAACGTAAACCTTCTTGCTGTCCGGATCGGCCATGAGCCGGCCGTCCTGGAGCGCGCTGATAATCGGAAAGGCCAGCGTATTGCCGCTGCTCGCGACCACGCCGATCGCCTCTTCCGTGTCGGAATAATCGTCGTTGGCGAATTTGGCGACCGCATCTTCGAACGGACCAGCCAAGGCCGGCAGTGCGAACGCGATCAGGAACAACGAGAGCAGGAGCGAACAGAGGCGGGCGGACAAATTGGCTGGCACTGTGAGAGACCCCGGCAGAAAAGGGTGGAGAAGGCGGCGGGATCGCCGCCTTCTCCGATCGTGCAATGGAGCGTCAGATTCGGATCAGGAACCCGAACCGAGGCACTTGTTGGTCTTGGTGTTGAAGTTGCCGCACTTCTTGCCGACCCAGTCGCCGACCAGGTCCTTGGAGCCGTCGAGCTCCTTCGACCAGGCGTCGCCCGCGACAAGACCCGGGGTCTTCCACACCACGTCGAACTGGCCGTTGGCTTTGATTTCGCCAATGAACACCGGCTTGGTGATGTGATGGTTCGGAAGCATCTTGGAGGTGCCGCCGGTCAGGTTCTTGGCTTCGATGCCCGGGAGCGCGTCGATCACCTTGTCCGGATCGGTCGACTTCACCTTCTCGACCGCCTTGACCCACATGTCGAAGCCGATCACGTGCGCTTCCATCGGATCGTTGGTCACGCGCTTCGGATTCTTGGTGTAGGTCTGCCACGCCTTGATGAACTTCTCGTTCTCCGGCGACTTGATCGACTGGAAGTAGTTCCAGGCGGCGAGATGGCCGAGCAGCGGCTTGGTGTCGATGCCGGCGAGTTCTTCCTCACCGACCGAGAACGCGACGACCGGGATGTCCTTCGCCTTGATGCCCTGGTTGCCGAGCTCCTTGTAGAAAGGAACGTTGGCGTCGCCGTTGATGGTCGAGACCACCGCGGTCTTCTTGCCGGCCGAACCGAACTTCTTGATGTCGGCCACGATCGTCTGCCAGTCGGAATGACCGAACGGCGTGTAGTTGATCATGATGTCTTCCTGGGCGACACCCTTGGACTTCAGATAGGCTTCCAGGATCTTGTTGGTGGTGCGCGGATAGACGTAGTCGGTGCCCGCGAGCACCCAGCGCTTCACCTTCTCGTCCTTCATCAGATAGTCGACGGCGGGGATCGCCTGCTGGTTCGGCGCGGCACCGGTGTAGAACACGTTGCGCTCGCTCTCCTCGCCCTCGTACTGCACCGGGTAGAACAGGATGCTGTTCAGCTCCTTGAACACCGGGAGCACCGACTTGCGCGACACCGAGGTCCAGCAGCCGAACACGACCGAGACCTTGTCCTTGGTGATCAGCTCGCGCGCCTTCTCGGCGAACAGCGGCCAGTTCGAAGCGGGATCGACGACGACGGCTTCGAGCTTCTTGCCGTTGACGCCGCCCTTCTTGTTCTGCTCGTCGATCAGGAAGAGGATGGTGTCCTTCAGCGTGGTTTCGCTGATGGCCATGGTGCCGGAGAGGGAATGAAGCACGCCGACCTTGATGGTGTCGTCCGCGGCTTTCGCACCGGAAATGGAAGCCAGACCAAGCATCAGTCCGGCGGTCGCGGCGAGAACGCCACGGCGGCTAAATGGCGCCGCTATATCGTGAGTGGATTTGCTATGCATGAGTGTCTCATCTCCCTGACGCAGACGTGAAAAACGCTGCGAAACGGCCCCAACGGCCGCCTGCGATTAACGGATTCGCAAGAACCGTGCCATGGATTGGACACATAATAGGCTATTGATTTCGCTGGTGAAATCGACAGAAAACGAAGCATCGCCATGGCATGGTCGCCTAAACATTGAGCAATTCAAATGTATGCGAATGCGGCAGGCAGGCTATTTTCTGAGCAAATTTCCCGCTCTGGCTAAATTTCCGGCATAACTATTTCTGCACCGCGATCGCCATTTGTGGTGCGCCTGCCTTGAAAGCGCCGCCTCAATGTTCCATATGGGGGCCGAGGTCTCTTGCGAATCAGAGACCGTTGCGAGCCGCGTGTTCTTAAGCCCTTACGGGCGTCTGGCTTGCCCCATCCCATCAAGCCATCCGACACCCCAAACACGCAGGTGTCCCTCTCGACACCCTTTTGCGCGCGCCGCGCCGAATGCGCCGGGCGCCCGCTTTTGACATGGAAAGAACCCACCTTTTGACTTCGTTTCAGGATTTCGGCCTCGCCGAACCCATCGCTCGTGCTCTCACCGAAGAGAACTACGTCACCCCCACCCCCATCCAGGCCCAGACGATTCCGACCGCGCTGACCGGCCGCGACGTCGTCGGCATCGCCCAGACCGGAACCGGTAAGACCGCGTCCTTCGCGCTGCCGATCCTGCACCGCCTGCTCGAGAATCGCATCAAGCCGCAGCCGAAGACGACCCGCGTCCTGGTGCTGTCGCCGACCCGCGAACTGTCCGGCCAAATCCTCGACAGCTTCAACGCCTATGGCCGCCACATCCGCCTGTCCTCGACCCTCGCCATCGGCGGCGTGCCGATGGGCCGTCAGGTCCGCTCGCTGATGCAGGGCGTCGAGGTGCTGGTCGCCACCCCCGGCCGTTTGCTCGACCTCGTGCAGAGCAACGGACTGAAGCTTGGCAGCGTCGAATTCCTCGTGCTCGACGAGGCCGACCGCATGCTCGACATGGGCTTCATCAACGACATCCGCAAAATCGTAGCCAAGCTGCCGATCAAGCGGCAGACGCTGTTCTTCTCGGCCACCATGCCGAAGGACATCGCCGAGCTGGCCGACGCCATGCTGCGCGATCCCGCCCGCGTCGCGGTGACCCCGGTCTCCTCGACCGTGGAACGCATCCAGCAGCGCATCATCCAGGTCGACTTCTCCGCGAAGCCGGCGTTCCTCGCCCAGCTGTTGAAACAGGAGCAGGTCAACAGAGCCCTCGTCTTCACCCGCACCAAGCACGGCGCCGACAAGGTGGTGAAGACACTCGAGAAGGCCGGCATCCCCGCCAGCGCCATCCACGGTAACAAGTCGCAGAACCATCGCGAACGGACGCTTGCCCAGTTCCGCACCGGTGAAATCCGCACGCTGGTCGCCACCGATATCGCCGCCCGCGGCATCGACGTCGACGGCATCACCCATGTCATCAATTTCGATCTGCCCAACGTGCCGGAGACCTATGTGCACCGCATCGGCCGCACCGCGCGCGCGGGTGCCGAGGGTACCGCGATCTCACTGGTCGCAGGCGGCGAGGAGCTGAGCTATCTCCGCGACATCGAGCGGCTGATCAAAGTGGCGCTGCCGCGTGAGGATCGCCGCACCGACGCTGGCCGCCGCGATGCGGGCCCTCCCCCGCAGCAGCAACGACAGGGTCGGCCGGGCCGCCCGGGCCAGCGTGCGCAAGGCGCAAGGCATGGCGACGGGCGGCGTGCCGACGAAAGGCATGCTGACGGTCGTCACCACAGTGCCGCCAAGCAGGGCGACGGAAGACCCGGCGAGGGACGGCATGGCGACGCCAGGCGTGCTGACGCACGGCCCGGTACTGGCCCGAAGGCTTCGAAGGCTCCTCGTCGCGACCACACCGGCGGCAAGGCGCATTCTTCGCCAAACGGCCGTCCGGAACAGCGTTCCGCGCATAGCGCCGGGGCGTCTGATGGGATACAAGGCGTTGCCTTTTTGCGCCGCGAGAGTCGGCCGAACGGCCAACCGAACCGCAAACCCCATTCGCACTAGCCGTCCACGACCTGGAGAAATTCATGGCTAAGGAAGAGCTGATCCAGTTCGAAGGACTGGTCACCGAAATCCTCCCCGACGCGCGCTACCGCGTGCAGCTCGACGCCGGACACGAGATCGTCGCCTACACCGCCGGCAAGATGAAGAAGAACCGCATCAAGACTCTGGCGGGCGACCGCGTGACGGTGGAGATGTCGCCCTATGACCTCGAAAAGGGCCGGCTGATTTTCCGCCACAAGGACGAACGTCCGAGCGGGATGGGCGGACCTCCGCGCCCCGGACAGCGCGGCGGCCAGTTCCGTCGCCGCTAGTCGGGGGCTCAGCGCGCGAGCGCGGACCTGAAGTTCCGACCTGTATGCTGATCCGCCGTGAGCATCACGGCGGATCAAAAAATCGTGCACGCCAGCATTGTTTTGGGGTTCTGTTTCCAATAAAATGAATTAATCGATTTTCGGCCGGACGACATTAGCATCCACCGGTACAGCCGGTTCAGACACGCTGACGACCCTTCCAAAAATTCGATCTAACCTGTCCGCGCGAGCGGGCTCTGACATTGTGTTATCTGAGAAGGGACTACCCCCATGAGCATGGGAACCGTGAAGTGGTTTAACGCGACCAAAGGCTTCGGCTTCATCCAGCCCGACGATGGCGGCCAGGACGTGTTCGTCCACATCAGCGCTGTGGAGCGTGCAGGCCTCGGCACGCTGCGCGAAGGTCAGAAGATCTCCTACGAGATCGTGGCCGACCGCCGTTCCGGCAAGTCGGCAGCGGACAACCTTCGTTCCGCCGGTTGAGCCTACCGCTTACGGCCCCGATCGGCTCGAGCGAACAAGTCAAAAGAAAAGGCCGGGCGCAATGCCCGGCCTTTTTTCTAGTTCAGGGGGCACGGCAGCGACGGTACGCCGTTGTAAGGAACGCAGGTGACTTGGCGCGGACGCGTGTAGGAGACATCGCTCAGCATGATGCCCGACTTCAGAACAAATTTGACGGAAGGCGTGTAGAGGTAACTCGCCTCGCTGTAAATGAGGTAGGTCTTCGGGATCAAGAGCGTCGACGGAACCATCGAGGTGACCGTGGTACCAGCAGCCAGAGCCGAGGGCGGAGCCGTCAGCGTGGCCTGCGTCGCACCGTTGGCAATGGTGGCGGACTGGCTCCATTTAATTTTGGCGACGCTGCTCGAGTCGATATAGATCTGAAGAACCGTGCCGTTCACGAGCGTAGCGTCGTAAGGCATGATCATCGAAATGCTTGCCGTGAACGTGTCCTGCAAGTCACCAGCGTCGAGCGACGTTGACTGCGACGTCAAATCGGACAGTGTCCGTGCAATCATCGTGACTTTGCGATCAATCGCCACGGCCGATGAAAATTCGACGGTACCGAAGAACATCACCAGCATCAGCGGCACGATGACCGCGAATTCGGTCGCCGCGAGCGCGCGCTTGTCGGCGACGAAGTCACGCACGAAGTGACCGGTATTCCTCCAGATATGTGCAATCGGCTGCATCGGCTCGCTCGAATCCATCTGTCTCAAAAAGGTTCGTTCTTGAAGGCCGCGGTCGCGACCAGCAGCCGTTTGTTGCTGCAGCCCATGTTGAAGCCAAGGCCGGTGACGATGAGCGGCCACTGATAGAACAGGCGCACCACGACGACCTGGCCGGCGGCCCCGGCATTGTACTGCACGCCGGCTGGGTTGAAGCTGCAGGAATTGCCGTAGCTGGTGAGGCTTAGTGCTCCGAACGAGTTTGTACTCACAACATCGACGTAGAGCTTGGTGCAATCAAAGAGCGCTGGGATCTGGCTGCAGACGTAAGCCTTGAACGTCGTTTGCGAGCAGGGCGTGCTCACGCCGGACACCGCGCAGGCCGCCACTGAACCGGATTGCGCCTGCCCCGTCAGCAACACCCGCGCGGAATTCTGGCTGGCGCTCTCGAGCACCTGGGTCGCCAAGAACATCAGCGCCGTCTCGATGACGGCGAACAGCAGCGCGAAGAACATCGGTGCGACCAGCGCGAACTCGACGGCTGCGGAGCCGCGGCGACTGCCGCGAAACCGGCGCAGCATGGCGAGGAGCGTGAACCTCGTAGGTGCAGGCGAAGGCATCAAATTCCCCAGCAGCAGCAATCATCTGCCATGTTCAATAGCGGAAACTGATTGTTTAAGTGTTTCAGGCGATCCACACCCGGCGGCCCGGACCATTAAGGGCGCGTTAACCGTGAACGACCCAGGCCAAGGAGACGAGAGCATTGAGACGAGCATACGGAGAGAGAAACTCACGCGCCCGCGTCGGCCCGGGGCGATCCTTGCCTCGGCAAACCCGCCAATCAAACTCGCTGGTTGGTCTTACTCAGTTCGTCTTACTCAGTTCGTCTTGGCGCCCGCACCAGCATTGCCGCTGGCCGTGCTGCTCAACGAACCGGCCTGACTCATCGTGTTGTTGAAATAGGTGTCGCTGTCGCCGAGCGTCACGCGACGCTGGCAAACCGGCATGCAGCTGTAGGACTCGCGCTCGATCCCGCGATAGACGGTGACGAGCCGATCGCTCGGACCTTCGACCTGGATCTGGCGGTCGACCAGGATCTCGCCGCCTCGGTCGAGCGCGATGAAATTGGTGGCGCCATAGCCCTTGCCGGTCACGACGATCATGCCACCAGGCTGGAGCGTGACGTCGGCGATCATGGGATTGCCGACCACGATGGTCGCCACCTTGCCAGGCAACCGCACCAGCTTGGCCTGGTCGACATTCACGGCAATGGCATCTGCGGTCGGCTCGGCAAGGCCAGCAGCCGGCGATGCCAGCACCGCGGCCGCAACCAGAAGACAGACGCGCGCATGACGGCGCAGCAGTTGTTTACGCATACTCTTACCCCCGGGACGTCACAAACCGGCAGAAGCAATCAGATACAGCCGAGCCGGTGCCCGACCCGGCTAACCTGCCCTCAATTCGTGAACGTTCCGCAAATTCGCCGACTATTGTTTGAACGGACTGGCATTTCGCGGCCCTCGAGAACCTAGCGGCGGAACGGATAGGCAAGCTGCCCTCCGATCTCCTTCGGCATGGTGGCTTCATCCTTGCCGTAATCCTGCGGCAATTGCCCCGCGGGCATGCGGAAAGTGCCGAACAGCACATCCCAGATCGGGAACGTGCCGGCGAAATTGGTGTCGCCGCCCTCTGCGAGGGAGGTGTGGTGCCAGCGATGGAACACCGGCGTCGCCAGCACATATTTGAACGGCCCGAAGGTCCAGTTGAGGTTGGCGTGCACGAAGGCCGAATGGAAGGTCGTGAACGGGGCGAGCCAGACCATGGCGTTCGGCGAAATGCCGGCCATCAGCAGCACGACGTCGACCGCGATCGTACCGAGCACGAGATTGACGGGATGGAAGCGGGCCGCGGAAATCCAGCTGATCTCCTCCGAGGAGTGATGGATCGCGTGGTACTTCCAGAACCCGCCGCCGTGGAACAGCCGGTGCAGCCAGTACAGCATGAAATCGGACAGCACCAGGAACAGCACGGCCTGGACCCAGAGCGGCAATAGCGCCAGCGGGCCGTGGCCATTGTCGTAGAAGGCGATGAGCCCGTCGGCATCATGGATGTTGAAGACGAAGCTCGCACCGACGATCAGAAGGCTGATCCGCATGACGCGTGCGAACACCGGAACGACAAACCAGTAGCAGATGTCCGTGACGATCTCCCGCTTGCGCCACCAGGGCACGCCGGGATTGCAGGCCCAGACGTGCTCGAGCACGGTGAAGACCACCGCGAGCGCGAAAGTCGTGGGGATCACCTTCGCGATGGTCTCGCCGAGCATCAGGGCGATTTCCATGGGCAGGCTCGACATTGTCGCCTCTCTTGCGAATTGCTGGTCCCGCCTACGCGTACTCCCCCAAATTTAAGGGACGGTGAAGCCGGAGCTGCGCTTGCTGCACATCGGGAACTGGAGCGATTGCAGCTGGCTGCCTTAAGGCGAAATTCACTCTGGCCAGCGGCAAGCGGGTTTGCCCGATCGAATTAACTCTCCCGAAAGAGCTCGGATCTCATGGTCGTTGCGTCAAGCACACGCCGAACGAGGCGATCCCACCCCAGATGGAGTTTTGTTCATGAAGAACCTGATTGCGCGTTTCGCGAAGGATGAATCCGGCGCCACCGCCATCGAATACGGTCTGATCGCCGCCGGCATCGCGCTGGCCATCATCACCGTCGTCAACAATCTCGGCAGCACGCTGAACGCCAAGTTCAACTCGATCAGCAGCTCGCTGAAGTAAGCGATCGACGAACGACGGCAAAAGCCCCGGGCCTCCGGGGCCTTTGTTTTTCAGACCGCGAGTTCCAGTGGCGTTGAGCAAGTACAGAACCGATGCCGCGGTCGCGGCAAACGCGGCGGAGGCCGCGCAGACCGGCTCGCCGGCTTACTGGGTCTGTCTGGCCCTGCTGCTTGCGACCGTCGCGCTCGCCGCACGCATCGCCTCCCTCTGGTGAGCACGCCTTCGGCTGGTTCCGCCCATCGAACCGCTGCCGCCGTTTTCGGTTTGTTTAGCACTGCCGGCTAGAATCCGGCGACGCCAGCTCCGCGGCAAACCCAGGCCTCAAGACGCAGCCCATGATCCTCGACCTTGCGCGCCTTCTGCTCTTCCCTGCCCTGATGGCGTTTGCCGCCGCGAGCGATCTCTTCACGATGACGATCTCCAACCGCGTATCGCTGGCGCTGGTCGCCGGCTTTTTCGCGCTTGCTCTCGCCGGTGGCATGGCACCTTACGAGATGCTGAGCCATGTCGGCTCAGGCGCGCTCGTCCTGGTCGTGGCTTTCACCTGTTTTGCGATGGGCTGGGTCGGCGGTGGCGATGCCAAGGTCGCGGCCTCCGTCGCACTCTGGTTCGGGTTCGCACAGCTGATGAACTTCCTGCTCTACGCCTCGCTGTTCGGCGGGGCGCTGACGCTGCTCCTGCTCCAGTTCCGGCAATGGCCGCTGCCTTATGGGCTGGCGGGCCAAGCCTGGCTCGCGCGGCTGCACGCCAAGGAGAGCGGCATTCCCTACGGCATCGCGCTCGCAATGAGTGCGCTGATGGTCTACCCGGAGACCGAATGGGTGAAGGCGATCGACCTCGCTCACCTCGCATTGCGCTGAACGCATCGGGTCAACCCGGCGTTAAGGCGATTTAGATACGCCTCATTAACCATGCTTTGACGAATAGCTGGTCAACTGCCGATTACGGCGGCGTCAGCGTCGCGGCGTTTGTTGGAAAGTGAAGCGTATGAATAGGGCACGCATTGTCGTCCTGACGGTCGCCATCTGCGCCGGCGGTGTCGCCGCGTATCTGGCGAGCGGCTCGGACAATTCTGCGCCGCCTCCGGCTCCGGTCGCGCAGCTTCCCACCGTCGACGTGCTGGTCGCCAAGAACGACATCGGCCTCGGCCAGACCGTCAAGCCGGAAGACGTGCAATGGCAGACCTGGCCGTCCGCGACCGCCAGCACCACCTTCATCCGCCGCAACGAGCGCCCCGAGGGGGTAACCCAGGTCACCGGCTCGATCGCACGATCTCCCTTCATCCAGGGTGAGCCGATCCGCGACCAGAAGCTGGTCAAGGCCGAAGGCTCCGGCTTCATGGCGGCAATCCTGCCCACCGGCATGCGGGCGATTTCGACCGAGATCTCGCCGGAAACCGGCGCAGGCGGCTTCATCCTCCCCAACGACCGCGTCGACGTGCTTCTGACGCGCCGTCTCAAGAACCCGGACCAGAGCAGCGGCGCCCCCGATGTGATCACATCCGAGATCATCCTGGCCAATATCCGCGTCCTGGCCATCGACCAGGCGCCGAAGGAGAAGGACGGGCAGAACGCGGTGGTCGGCAAGACCGTCACCCTCGAGCTCAATCCTGCGCAGACTGCGACGCTCTCCTCCGCACGCCAGAGCGGCACGCTGTCGCTGGCGTTGCGCAGCATCGTCGACGTCAAGCTGAGCGAGATCACGCTCGATGATTCCGCGCAGAAGCGCGATGGCATTTCGATCATTCGGTACGGTATCCCAAGCTCGACGGCGAAGGCACGATGAGGACTGTCGATATGAAATGCAGGGCGAACTTGGCGACGATGCGAACCTCTGTGGTCCGCGCCCTGTCGTTTTCGGCCACCGTCGCGCTCGCGCTCAACCCGGTGCTGACCCCTGTGGTCGCCGCCGACTATCGCCCCGTGGCGCAGGCTGCGGCCGACGGTCAGATGAACGCGCGATTCCTCTCGCTCGGCATCGGCAAGTCGATCGTGATCGACCTTCCGCGTGACATCAAGGACGTGCTTGTCGCCGATCCCAAGATCGCCAATGCGGTCGTCCGCTCGGCGCAGCGCGCCTACATCATCGGCGCCGCGATCGGCCAGACCAACATCGTGTTCTTCGATTCCGCCGGCCAGCAGATTGCGGCCTATGACATCGCGGTCAAGCGCGACCTCAACGGCGTGCGGGCCGCGCTGAAGCAGATCCTGCCGAACTCAGACATCCAGATCGACGGGCTGGGCGACGGCATCATCCTGACCGGCTCGGCCGCGAATCCCGCCGAAGCCCTGCAGGCCAACGACCTCGCCGTGCGCCTCGCGGGCGGCCCCGAGAAGGTCGTGAACTCGATCGTGGTCCGCGGCCGCGACCAGGTCATGCTCAAGGTGACTGTCGCCGAAGTGCAGCGCAGCATCATCAAGCAGCTCGGAATCGACCTCACCGCCAACCTCAGCTACGGCACCTCGGTCGTCAGCTTCAGCAACTCCAATCCGTTCACCGCTCTCGGCCACAACCTCGTCGACGGCAACAACCTGACCACCAAGTTCGGCGGGGCCCCGTCGGTGCAGGCGACCCTGCGTGCGATGGAAACCGCGGGCGTGATCCGGACGCTGGCCGAACCGAATCTGACCGCGATCTCCGGTGAATCGGCAACATTCATCGCCGGCGGTGAATTCCCGGTGCCGGCCGGCTACGCGTGCGACCCCACCACGCACGTTTGTACCACCCAGATCAGCTTCAAGAAGTTCGGCATCTCGCTCAACTTCACCCCCGTCGTTCTCACCGAGGGCAAGATCAGCCTGCGGGTGATGACGGAGGTCTCTGAGCTCTCCAACGAAAACGCGATCACGCTGTCCCAGGCCGTGACCTCGTCCTCGGTCAACTCGCTCACGGTGCCCTCGATCAAGACCCGCCGCGCAGAAACCTCGCTGGAAATTCCTTCCGGCGGTGCGATGGCTATGGCCGGCCTGATCCAGCAGCAGACCAAGCAGGCGGTCAGCGGACTGCCGGGCCTGATGCAGCTCCCGGTCCTCGGCACGCTGTTCCGCAGCCGCGACTTCGTCAACAACGCGACCGAGCTGGTCGTGATCGTGACGCCCTATATCGTTCGCGCAGTTGCGCAAAAGGATCTGTCGCGGCCGGATGATGGCTTCTCCGCGCCTGCGGATCCGCAGGCCGAACTGCTCGGCAACATCAACCGCATCTACGGCGTGCCCGGCCGGACCGAACCGGCCAAGAACTACCGCGGCACCTACGGCTTCATCACCGACTGAGGCGGAACGGGGACTTCATGAAGATCACTAGACCACCCCAGATTCGCAGGCGCGCCATCCACCTCGGCGGCGCGCTCGTCGGCATGGCGCTCGCCCTTGGCGGCTGCCAGCATGACGAAGCGGTCACGGCCTCCATTCCCGACGACTACAAGCAGCGGCATCCGATCGCGATCGAGGAGCAGAATCGCTCCATCGTCGTCTTCGTCGGCCACGCCCGTGGCGGCTTGACCGCCGCCCAGCGCGCCGACGTGATGGGCGTCGCGTCGGCCTGGATGCACGAAGGCACCGGCGCGATCCGGATCGACGTGCCGTCCGGCACGCCCAACGCGCGTCCGGTCGCGGACACCATGCGTGAAATCCAGGCGATTCTGTCGGCGGCGGGCGTTCCGCCGCGCGGCGTCAGCGCCCGCTCTTACCAGCCGGAAGACAAGCGCTTCCTGCCGCCGATCCGACTCACCTATTCCAAGATCGCCGCGGTCGCGGGTCCCTGCGGCCTGTGGCCGGAAGACATCGGCCCTTCGATGAAGAACAAGAGCTGGTTCGAGAACAAGGACTACTACAATTACGGCTGCGCTTATCAGCGCAACCTTGCGGCGATGGTCGACAATCCGTCGGATCTCGAGCAGCCGCGGCCCGAAACGCCGTCCTACACGCCGCGTCGCACCGCCGCGTTCGAGAAGTATCGCAAGGGAATGCCGACGGCGGTCGCCTATCCTGAGGCCGACAGGGCCAAACTCAGCGACACCGGCAAATGATCAGCTACGCCCGCCAGCCCCAAGAAGAGCAGTCCGAGGCATCGCTCCCGCCGGCCGAGGAGCATATTGCGCCTGCGCCCCGCGTTTCCGTCCAGGCTTTCTGCGAGACCGTGGAAACGGCGGCCGCCGTGCAGTCGGCCGGCGAAGATCGCCGTCTCGGCAAGGCCCATCTGAAGATCCAGATGGGCGGTATGGCGGCTGCGGTCGAAGCCTACCGCTCGGCACCCACGCCGAACGTGATCGTGCTCGAAAGCGACGGCCGCAACGACCTCCTGGGCGGGCTCGATCATCTCGCGACCGTCTGCGACGCCGGCACCCGCGTGGTCGTGATCGGCCGCATCAACGACGTCATGCTCTACCGCGAGCTGGTGCGCCGCGGCGTCAGCGACTACGTGCTCGCGCCGGTCGGCGCGATCGACGTCGTGCGCTCGATCTGCAACCTGTTCTCGGCGCCGGAGGCCAAGGCCGTCGGCCGTATCATCGCCGTGGTCGGCGCCAAGGGCGGCGTCGGCGCGTCAACCATCTCCCACAACGTCGCCTGGGCGATCGCCCGCGATCTCGCGATGGATGCGGTCGTCGCCGACCTCGACCTCGCCTTCGGCACTGCCGGGCTCGACTATAACCAGGATCCGCCGCAGGGTATTGCCGACGCCGTGTTCTCGCCCGATCGCGTCGATACCGCCTTCATCGACCGCCTGCTGTCGAAATGCACCGACCACCTCAGCCTGCTGGCGGCGCCGGCGACGCTAGACCGGGTCTATGATTTCGGCGCCGACGCCTTCGATGCCGTGTTCGACACGCTGCGCTCCACCATGCCCTGCATCGTGCTCGACGTTCCGCACCAATGGTCGGGCTGGACAAAACGCGCCCTGATCGGAGCGGACGACATCCTGATCGTGGCGGCGCCCGACCTCGCCAATTTGCGCAACACCAAGAACCTGTTCGATCTCCTGAAGGCCGCGCGCCCGAACGACCGTCCGCCGCTCTACTGCCTGAACCAGGTCGGCGTGCCGAAACGGCCCGAAATCGCCGCGGCGGAGTTCGCCAAGGCGATCGAGAGCCAGCCGGTCGTCTCGATCCCGTTCGAGCCGCAGATCTTCGGCTCAGCGGCCAATAACGGCCAGATGATCGCGGAGATCTCGGCCAACCATAAGTCAATCGAGATGTTCCTTCAGATCGCCCAGCGCCTGACCGGCCGCAGCGAAACGAAGAAGCAAAAGTCGTCCCTGCTTTCACCCCTGATTGAGAAGTTGCGGGGAAAATAGGTCGCCGCATGGAGTTCTTAAGTGTTCGGTAAGCGTAGCGGAACAGACACCGACCCTCGGGCCCCGAAGCCCGGTGCCGTGTCGTCAGAGCCTGCCCAGGCTTCGGCGCCCGCTGTGTCGCGCGTGCCGCCGCCGCCGGCCGTCTCCTCTCCGCCGCTTGCCCCGACGAAGCCTGCGCCGACCATGGAAGCCCGCCGCTCGGACAATTATTACGAGGTCAAGGCGACCATCTTCGGCGCGCTGATCGAGGCCATCGACCTCGCCCAGCTCGCCAAGCTCGATTCGGAGTCCGCGCGCGAGGAAATCCGGGACATCGTCAACGAGATCATCGCGATCAAGAACATCGTGATGTCGATCGCCGAGCAGGAAGAGCTGCTCGACGACATCTGCAATGACGTCCTCGGCTACGGTCCGCTGGAGCCGCTGTTGTCGCGCGACGACATCGCCGACATCATGGTCAACGGCGCCGACACTGTCTACATCGAGGTCGCCGGCAAGATCCAACGCACCGGTATCCGCTTCCGCGACAACCAGCAGCTCCTCAACATCTGCCAGCGTATCGTCAGCCAGGTCGGCCGGCGCGTCGACGAATCCTCGCCGATCTGCGACGCGCGCCTGGCCGATGGCTCCCGCGTCAACGCCATCGTGCCCCCGCTGTCGATCGACGGCCCCACGCTCACCATCCGCAAGTTCAAGAAGGACAAGCTGACGCTCGATCAGCTCGTCAAGTTCGGCGCAATCTCGCCGGAGGGCGCGGAAATCCTCCAGATCATCGGCCGCGTCCGCTGCAACGTGCTGATCTCCGGCGGCACCGGCTCGGGCAAAACCACGTTGCTCAACTGCCTGACCAACTACATCGAGCACGACGAGCGTGTCATCACCTGCGAAGACGCCGCCGAACTCCAGCTCCAGCAGCCCCACGTGGTCCGACTGGAAACCCGCCCGCCCAACATCGAGGGCGAGGGCCAGGTCACCATGCGCGAGCTGGTGCGCAACTGCCTGCGTATGCGTCCCGAGCGCATCATCGTCGGCGAAGTCCGCGGACCCGAGGCATTCGACCTGCTCCAGGCCATGAACACCGGCCATGACGGCTCGATGGGCACGCTGCACGCCAACAATCCCCGCGAGGCACTATCGCGCTGCGAATCGATGATCACGATGGGCGGCTTCTCCCTGCCTTCACGCACCATCCGCGAGATGATCTGCGCCTCGATCGACGTCATCGTCCAGGCCGCGCGCCTGCGCGACGGTTCGCGCCGCATCACCCACATCACCGAGGTGATGGGGATGGAAGGCGACACCATCATCACCCAGGACGTCTTCCTCTACGACATGGTCGGCGAGGACGCCAACGGCAAGATCATCGGCCGGCACCGGTCGACCGGAATCGGCCGCCCGAAGTTCTGGGAACGCGCCCGCTATTACGGCGAAGAGAAGCGCCTTGCCGCGGCGCTCGACGCCGCGGAAGTGGCGCCCACGACGTGAGCAGGTCAGCGCAGCCATGAACATGCAAGTCCTTGCCCTCGCCTTCCTTGCCACCGCGGCCGTCGGCGGCCTCGCCTGGGTCTTCCTTTATCCAATGCTGTCCGGGGAACGGAAGGCCGAGAGCCGCCGCGCCTCGATCTCGCGGGCAGAGGCGCCCACGGCCCGCGCGGCCGAGAAGACGCAGCGCTCGCGCCGCGAGCAGGTCGAAACCTCGCTCAAGGATCTCGAGGCGCGGCGCCTGCAGGAGAAGAGCGTACCGCTCAGTGTTCGCCTGTCGCAGGCCGGCCTCGACTGGGCACCGCAGAAATTCTGGATCGTGTCCGCCGTCGTGGCGGGCGTGCTGTTCGCAGTCGCCTTGTTCATCGGCGGCGGCCTGCTCGGTGCCGCCGGACTCGCTTTCGCCGGCGGCTTCGGTCTGCCACGCTGGGCGCTGGGCTTCCTGAAGAGGCGCCGCGAAGCCAAATTCCTGAAGGCCCTGCCCGACGCGGTCGACGTGATCGTTCGCGGCATCAAGGCGGGCCTGCCGCTGTTCGAATCGATCAAAGTTGTCGCCGCCGACGCGCCAGAGCCGCTACGCTCGGAGTTTCTGTCCATCATCGAAACGCAGGCGATCGGCATGCCGCTCGGCGAGGCCTGCACGCGACTCTACGATCGGATGCCGCTGCCCGAGGCTAATTTCTTCGGCATCGTCATCTCGATCCAGCAGAAATCGGGCGGCAATCTCTCCGAAGCACTCGGCAATCTCTCCAAGGTGCTGCGCGACCGCAAGAAGATGAAAGAGAAGATCCAGGCGATGTCGATGGAAGCCAAGGCCTCGGCCGGCATCATCGGCTCGCTGCCGCCGATCGTGATGTTCCTCGTCTACCTCACAACGCCGGGATACATCTCGATGCTTTGGACTCATCCCACCGGCCAGCTCATGCTGGTCGGCTGCGTCGTCTGGATGTCGATTGGCATCATGGTGATGAAGAAGATGATCAATTTCGACTTCTGATGGTGCCTTATGGTAGAGTTCCTCATTGCGAAACTTCACGACGTCCACTTCATGACGATGCTGCTGGCGGCCATCGCCGCCAGCGCCACCGTCTATACGCTGGTGATGCCACTGTTCGCCGGCGAGGGCCTTTCCAAGCGCATGAAGGCGGTGGCGAACGAGCGTGAGCGCATCCGGCAGCGCGAGCGCGAGCGCCTCCACAAGAGCGAAAAAGTCTCGCTGCGCCAGACGCCGAAGCAGCTCGTCTCGAAGGTCGTCGACGACTTCAACCTGACCAAATGGCTCGCGCAGGAAGCTGCGCGGGACAAGCTCATCATGGCGGGCTATCGGGGCCAGGCGCCCTACATCACCTTCCTGTTTGCCCGCATGGTTGCCCCGATCGTGCTGTTCGTCGGCTCGATCATCTACGTGTTCCTGATCGCGCATATGCAGCAGTCGATGCCGATCAAGATCGGCATCTGCGTCGGCGCGGCCTATCTCGGACTTCAAGCGCCGATGCTGTTCCTCAGGAACGCGATCTCCAAGCGCCAACTCTCGATCAAGCGCGCCTTTCCCGATGCGCTCGACCTGCTCCTGATCTGCATCGAATCCGGCATGTCGATCGAGATGGCGTTCCGGAAGGTCGCGGTCGAAATCGTGGGCCAGTCGATCGCGCTGTCGGAGGAGTTCACCCTGACCACGGCCGAGCTGTCCTATTTGCAGGATCGCAAGGTCGCCTACGAGAACCTCGCGCGGCGCACCGGGCTCGAGGGCGTCAAGTCGGTATGTCTCGCGCTCCAGCAGGCGGAGCGTTACGGCACCCCGCTCGGCCATTCCTTGCGGGTGATGGCGCAGGAAAACCGCGACATGCGCATGAACGAGGCCGAGAAAAAGGCCGCGGCACTGCCGCCGAAGCTGACGGTACCGATGATCCTATTCTTCCTGCCGGTGCTGTTCGTCGTCATCCTCGGACCGACGGGGATCAAGGTCACCGAGATGCAATGACGTTCGACGCGGACCGCGCAAGGTCCGCGGCTGCCTTCAGGATTGGACGATCGCGTCTGATCAGTCGGGCTGGCCGAGCGAGGCGACCGGAGTCCGCTTCGGCGCACCCCGCTTGACGTCGCTGCGGGTCAGCATGTCCTTGAGATAGGCGACATTGGCCGCAGCCTGGTCCGGCGGCAGGTCCGCCTTCACGATGCTCTCGGCTTCGGCGAAGCGGCCCTGAAGACCGACGACCAGACCGAGATTTTGCCGTACCCGCGCGTTTGCGCGCGGCGAGGCATAGGCTTGCCGCAGCGCGTCTTCGGCCTTCGGCAGATCTCGCGACAACATGTAGGACAGGCCGAGATTGGAGAGCACGCCGGGATCGCCAGGCGCGATCTTGAGTGCGCTCGCATAATAGGAGCGCGCTTCCTGGTGACGGCCCATCTGATCGAGCGCGGTGCCCTGCACCGAGAGCAGGCGCCAATCCGGGTTGTCGGGCGAATGCGCCTTCGACAGCACGTCGAAGGCTTGCTGGAAATTGCCGTTGTCCGAGAGCGCGCGGCCGTATTGGGCCATCAGCGCCTTGTTGCCGGGATTGGCGATGGTCGCCTGCTCGAGCACGGCGGCGGCCTGGGCGTGCTGGCCGTTGGCGCGCAAGGCCTGGCCGTAGGCGAGCGCCGCATCGGCGTCCTTGGGATTGGCGCGATAGCGCTCGCCATAAACTTCGGCAGCGCGCGCGGGATCGGTGGGAGCGGCTTCCGCCCGCGGCCCGACCGAGCCCGTGACGTCGGAGAGTTTCGGCATCGCCGTGCAGCCGCCGAGGCCCATGGCCACCGCCGCGACCAGCGACGTGGACGCAAGAAGCCGGGCAAGACTGAGCCGTCCAAGACTGAACCGTCCAAGACTGAGCCGTTCAAGACCGAACCGTTGACGCATGACGCTTTGACTCTCGAGCCGATTGATCGAGCCGAACGCGCCAGCAATAGACTGTTAACCCTAACGGCCGGTTAATTCCCCGGGCCCGCGTCCCTCACCGCGGCGCCTGCGGCGGCACCTCGCCGCCGAGACCCAGATCGAGGCCGAGCGCCCTCACCTGCTCGTTCAGGTCCCGCAGCAATTGCAATCGTTGCCGAGTCGCGATCTCGACATCGATGTCCGGGCGCGCCACCCTCGGCAATTCGCGCCGAAGATCGTCACGATTGACCAGACGCCTCGCGCGGAGCTGGTCGAGCTGAAAATCGTCGATGCCGAGCACATTTGCAGATTGCTCGACCAACCGACGCAGCAGCGATGTCACCACGGCTACGGCCTCGACGTCATGCTTGCGTGCGGATCTCGACAACTTGCTGTCGAGATCGGCCCAAGCGTGAGAGGTCACCAGATAGACGTGGAGCAAATCAGCCCAATCCGCCTCGCCGTCGGCATAGAAGGCGCGGCGCAGCAGGAGCCGGCGGGCGAATGCCGCGACCTGATCCCGTTTCAGCGTCGTGCACGCGTCAATCTCGATGCCCGACTGGACGGCCGGATCTCGGGAAAAATCCCGCCCAGCCGGTAGCCTGACGACGCCGTGCGGCAGGTTGGAATCGAGCGGCCTGAAGACACCATCCTTGCGCGGACGTGAGTAGCGGGCGATCGCAAAGCGATACTCGGTGCGGCCGCCATGGGACATCGGGTGGGACATCGGGCCGAAATGAATGACGTTGAAGCCGGCATCGTCACCGGCCTGCCCGGTCGATGATGGACAGGAGAGGACGTAGATCGTGCGCCAGAATGCTTCATCGCTCTCGCTCGACGTGGCGCGCGGATCGGGAATCGAATAGCGCGTCAGCCCTTCGACATGCCGGTGTCCGTGCAGAACCAGATCGACGTTGAGCGATGTCGCCGCTTCGAGGAAGGTCGCGGGCGCGGCGAGATACATCAGCGGCTCGTCGGGCACGCCGAGAAACCGCTTTCCTTCTCCGGTCGCCTGCGGCAGTGGATGATGGTGCAGCGCCAGCACGCGCACCAGGTTTTCAACCGGCTCGGCATAATCGGCGCGGCCGCCCGACCCGAGGCTGCCCGCGAGCTCAACGCTCAGCCGCGCGGAATCCGAAACCATGGCGTTGTAGGCGCTCTGGTCGACGTTGCCGCTCGCGAGCGTCGTGAGGCTCGCGCGGTTGGAATCCAGCAGCACCAGATCGAGGCCGGCTTGACGGTAGTAGACGCTCTTCGAGGTCCGCGGCAAATGCAGGTAATCATAGACGTCGTGGCGGCCTGCACGCTGGCTCGGGCGCTTGACGTCGTGATTGCCGGCAATTGCCTGAATGTCGGTGAACAGCCCGGTCTGCCGGAAGGACGCAATGACGGCGAGCGCTTCGTCGAGCGCAGGGGGCGTCGGGTCGTCCACGATATCGCCGGTGATCAGCAGGATGCGATCGGGAACATCCGCGAAGTCCGCCATCCTCTCGCGAATTGCGGCATTGAGCGTCTCGATCGTCGCAAGCAGCCGACCAGACCCGTCCAGATGCAGGTCGGAAATCTGTACGATGACGAACGATCTATCCATTTTGCGTCGCTTATTTGCGAATGCCGCGCCGCGCAAACGATAAGAGAAATGCCTTCGACGATCAGGTTCCGTCCGGTATCAGCCCGGGCCATGATGAGCCGGGTAAGAAGCGACCGCATGCCCCGTTGTTGCGCTCGTTGCGTGCAGAACCGCACGACACAATCTAAAATATTGGCCAATAATGCCACAACCGCAGCGCTAGTAAAGCCCTGCGGCCGCTTGCGTGAACGGCGGTCGTCGGCATGAGATACGGGGCCCGCCCGATGATGGTTTCGCTCACCAGATCAATATTCGATGGCGAGCCGCTTGCGGATTTCGTCAATGCGCTTGTCCAGTGCATCGAACCGCGCGTGAACGGAGCGGTCGTGGAGATAGAAGACGTAACCACCGGCGAGGAACGCGAATATCCAATGATGATGCTCGACATAGCCAAAAATCGCCTCGACCGCCTGGCCGATGAATGTGACCACGCTCCACACAAATTCCATTGCATTTCCTCCCGGCCGGCTTTGTCGTCGGCCGCCGGAGATCTCCGCACCTGACGGCCGTTGCCGGAACCTAGCATGGCCCCCTTGCTGCGAGTAGCTGATCGCTGAACGGCGGCAGCAAAGCTGATTGCAGCGGCGGCGAAACTCTGCGAAATCTCGTCCGTTCGTATGACCCGCTCGATCTGACGATCCGGACCCGCCAATGCCTTCTGTCTTCGAGACATCGCCTACCGCCATTCCGATCACCTTCGTCACCAAGTCGAGTTGGGATGAGGTCGCCGAGCGGCTGCCGGCGGCGCAACGCCAGTTCGCCACTGCGAGCGCCTTTACCGCAAAGCCGGGCGGCTATCTCGCGCTGCCCGCGCCCGATGGCGCGATCGCGCAAGTGCTGTTCGGGCTCGAGGACGAAGGTGCAAGATCGCGCGACCTGTTCCGACCGGGCGCCCTGCCCGGCCTGCTGCCGCCGGGCGTCTATCGCTTCGCCAATGCACCGCACGATGCACGGCTCGCCGCACTCGCCTTCGCGCTCGGCAGCTACCGCTTCGCCCGATACCGCAAAGCCGATCGCCCCGAGGTCCGCCTCGTGCCACCCGACGGCGTCGACGCAACCGAGATCAACCGCATGGCGGACGCCGCGATGCTGGCGCGCGACCTCATCAACACGCCGGCCAACGACATGGGGCCGGAGGAGCTAGCCGCAGCCGCGCAGGATCTCGCCGCCGAATTCGGTGCAAGCTTTGCCTGCACCATCGGTGATGAGTTGAAGACAAATTTTCCGCTGATCCACGCCGTCGGCATGGCATCTAGCCGCGCACCGCGGCTGGTCGACATCGGCTGGGGCGACCCGGCGCATCCCAAGGTGACGCTGGTCGGCAAAGGCGTCTGCTTCGACACCGGCGGGCTCGACCTGAAGCCGTCGAGCGGCATGCTGATCATGAAGAAGGACATGGGGGGCGCCGCCAACGTGCTGGCGCTGGCGCGCATGGTGATGGATGCGAAGCTGAAGGTGCGGCTGCGCGTGCTGATTCCGGCGGTGGAGAACGCGGTGGCGGGCAATGCCTTCCGCCCGCTCGACATCTTCACCTCGCGCAAGGGCATCACGGTCGAGATCGGCAATACGGACGCGGAGGGGCGGCTGGTGCTCGCCGATGCGCTGGCGCTGGCGGACGAGGAAAAGCCGGACCTGCTGATCGATCTCGGCACGCTGACGGGAGCGGCACGCGTCGCGCTGGGGCCGGATTTGCCGCCGTTTTACACCAGCGATGAGATGCTTGCCGCCGACGTCGCACGATGCGCGGTGAAGGAGAACGATCCGCTGTGGCGCATGCCGCTGTGGCCGCCTTACGATGCGTGGCTGGACTCCAAGACCGCTACCATCACCAACGCACCATCAGGCGGCTTTGCCGGCTCGATCATCTGCGCGCTGTTCCTGCAGCGCTTCGTCGAGCATGCCAGGAGCTGGCTGCATGTCGACATTTACGGCTGGACGCCGTCGGCGAAGCCCGCACGCCCCGAGGGCGGCGAGTGCCAGGCCGCGCGCGCGATCTACACATTGCTGAGCGAGCGTTATGCGTGATCCAGGGCGAGATCCAAGCCACGATCCAAGCCACGATCCAAGGCTGACACCCGCGCGCGGCGACCTCGCCGCAAAATACCTCGAAGGCAAGGTGCAGGCGGATCGTTTCGTCACGGGCGAAGAATTCGAGATAGTCGAGGCGATCGCGCCTGTGCGCGAACAGCCGTCGTCGAACGCGATGCTGATGACACAAGCGTTGCGCGGCGAGCGCGTCACGGTCTACGACCGCAATGGCGAAGGCTGGGCCTGGGGTCAGCTCTCCAGTGACGGCTATGTCGGCTGGCTGCCGGATGCAGCGCTGATGAAGCCCTCGGCCGCCCCGACCGATATGGTCGGTGCGCTACGAACTTTTGCCTTCCCCGGTCCCTCGATCAAGCTGCCGCCGGCAGACACCCTGGTGATGGGATCGAAGATCGCGGTTGCACGCGAGGACGGCAGCTTCGCCGTGACGCGCGACGGACAATATCTGCCCAAGGCTCATCTCGTCCCGCTCGGTCATCGCGAGCCGGATTTCGTCGCCGTCGCCGAGCGTTTCGTCGGCACGCCCTATCTCTGGGGTGGCAAGAGCAGCCTCGGCGTCGATTGCTCCGGCCTCGTCCAGGTCTCGCTGACATCAGCGGGCATCGGCTGCCCGCGCGACAGCGACATGCAGCAGGCCGGGCTCGGCCGAGCGCTGGAGCGGCATGAGCAGAGCAGCTTGCTGCGCGGCGATCTCATTTTCTGGAAGGGTCATGTCGCCATCGTTCGCGATGGCAGCACCATGGTTCATGCCAATGCGCATCACATGGCAACGGTGATTGAGCCGATCGAGCCGGCGATTGCACGGATCAAGCAAGCCGGCAGCGCGGTCACCGCGATCAAGCGGCTCTAACGGACTAAGTCGCCGCAGACCCGTTCCCCGCCGTCTCCAGCCGGAACGCCGCCGCAAACAGCGCGCGCGTATAGTCCGTCTTCGGATTCTTGAAGAGCTCGGCGGCCTGGCCTTCCTCGACCACCTTGCCGCCACGCATCACGATCAGATGGCTCGCGAGCGAGGCGACGACGCGCAGATCGTGCGAGATGAACATGTAGGTGAGATCGCGACGGCGCTGCAATTCACGCAGCAGATCGACCATCTGCGCCTGAATCAGCATGTCGAGCGCACTGGTCGGCTCGTCCAGCACGACGAAATCCGGCTCCAGCACCACCGCCCGCGCGATGCTGATGCGCTGGCGCTGGCCGCCGGAGAATTCATGCGGATAACGGTTGCGGGTATCCGGCTTCAATCCGACGTCCTCGAGCGCCTTGACGACGCGCTCCTCACGCTCGCCGCGCGAGAGCTGCGGTTGATGCACGGTGAGGCCTTCCGCGACGATATCGGCGACCGACATGCGCGGGCTGAGCGAGCCGAACGGATCCTGGAACACGATCTGCATGTCGCGCCGGAACGGCCGCATCTCCTTGAAACGCAGGCCCTGGATATCCTTTCCCAGGAACACAATGCGTCCGTTCGAGGAGATCAGCCGGAGCAATGCAAGCCCCAGCGTGGTCTTGCCCGAGCCGGATTCGCCGACGACGCCAAGTGTCTCGCCCTTGCGCACGGCGATGCTGACACCGTCGACCGCCTTGATATGACCGACCGTCTTGCGCATCAACCCGCGCTTGATCGGGAACCAGACCTTCAGATCATCGGCCGACATCACCACCGGCGCATCCGGCTGCGGCGGCGCCGGGTCCGGCTTCGGCTCCGCGGCAAGCAGATCGCGCGTATAGGGATGCTTCGGAGTCTTGAAGACCTGCTCGACCGGCCCCTGCTCGACGATCACGCCGCCCTTCATGACACAGACCTGGTCGGCAATGCGGCGCACGATGCCGAGATCGTGGGTGATGAAGAGCAGGCTCATGCCGAGCCGGCTGCGGATCTCTGCGAGCAGCGTCAGGATCTGGGCCTGCACGGTGACGTCGAGCGCCGTGGTCGGCTCGTCCGCGATCAGCAGGTCCGGCTCATTGGCGAGCGCCATCGCGATCATCACGCGCTGGCGCTGGCCGCCGGAGAGCTGGTGCGGATAGCTCTTCAGCCGCGTTTCAGGCTCGGGAATGCCGACCTGCGTCAGCAATTCCAGCGTCCGCCTGCGCGCCTCGGCATTGCTGGTCGGATTGTGCAGCTGGATAATCTCGCCGATCTGCGCCTCGATCGTGTGCAGTGGGTTGAGCGAGGTCATCGGCTCCTGGAAGATGATGGAGATGTCGCTGCCGCGAATCTCCCGCATCTCCTGCTCCGACCGGTCGATCAGTTCCTGGCCCTTGAAGTGGATGCTGCCCGAAGGATGCGAGGCGTTCGGATAGGGCAACAGCTTGAGGATCGAGAGCGCGCTGACCGACTTGCCGGAGCCGGACTCACCGACCAGCGCCACGCACTCGCCGCGCCTGATCTGGAACGAGACCTTGTCGACCGCGAGCGTGGTGACGCCGCCCTGGTGGAAGGCCACCGAGAGCTCGCGCACGCTGAGCAAAGGCTGGTTAATCGCGTCCATTGGCTTACCTGAACGTCTTGCGCGGATCGAACGCGTCGCGCACGGCTTCGCCGATGAAGATCAAGAGCGACAGCATGATTGCGACCGAGAAGAAGCCGGAGAAACCGAGCCAGGGCGCCTGCACGTTGGACTTGCCCTGCGACAGCAGCTCACCGAGCGACGGCGAGCCGGGCGGCAGTCCGAACCCGAGGAAGTCGAGCGCCGTCAGCGTCATCACCGAACTCGACACGATGAATGGCAGGAACGTCATGGTCGCCACCATCGCATTCGGCAACAGATGCCGGAACATGATGACCTTGTTCGACACGCCGAGCGCGCGCGCCGCCTGGATATACTCGAAATTGCGCCCGCGCAAAAATTCCGCGCGCACGAGTCCGACCAGCGACACCCAGGAAAACAACAGCAGGATGCCGAGAAGCACGAAGAAACCGGGCACGAGCACCGACGACAGGATCAGCAGCAGATAGAGCGAAGGGATCGCGGTCCATATCTCGATGAAGCGCTGGAACAACAGGTCGATCCAGCCGCCGAAATAGCCCTGCACCGCGCCGGCCGCGATGCCGACGACGGATGAGACGATGGTCAGGCAAAGGCCGAACAGCACCGAGATGCGGAAGCCGTAGATCAGCCGCGCCACCACGTCGCGGCCCTGATCGTCGGTGCCGAGCCAGTTGTATTCGAGATCGCGGCAGCTCTTGAGGCCTTTCTTCTCAACGACAGGCTTGCACTGCGCTTCCGTCAACATCCAGGTCGGCCGCGACGGCGCCGGCGTCGGCAGATCGAGATTGTGGGTATCGTAGGAATAGCGGATCAGCGGCCAGACGATGCTGCCGCCCTTCTCCCTGATCAGCTTCTGCAAATAGGGATCGCGATAGTCGGCCGCCGTTTCGAAGTCGCCGCCGAAAGTGGTTTCCGAATAGGTGACGACGGACGGCCAATAGAGGTGGCCATCATATTTGATCAGGAACGGCCGATCATTGGCGATCAGCTCGGCGAACAGCGACACCACAAACAGGATCAGGAAGATCCAGAACGACCAATAGCCGCGCCGGTTCGCCTTGAAATTCTGCCACCGGCGCCTGTTGAGCGGCGATGGCACGAACGGTTTGCGCGTGATCGGCACGGCACTGCCGAGCGGCGACTTCGCAGTGGTTTCGATCGGCGTGGTGGGGGCGGCCAGCGTCATCAGACCTCCCGCGCCTCGAAATCGATCCGCGGATCAATCCACATATAGGTCAGGTCAGAGATCAGGTTGATCACGAGGCCGACGAGCGAAAAGATGAAGAGCGTGCCGAACACCACGGGGTAGTCGCGGTTGAGAACGCTTTCGAAACTGAGTAGCCCCAGCCCGTCCAACGAGAAGATGGTCTCGATCAGAAGCGAGCCCGAGAAGAAGGCGTGAATGAAGGTCGAGGGAAAGCCCGCAATGACGATCAGCATCGCGTTACGGAAGACGTGACCATAGAGCACCCGGTTCTCGCTGCAGCCTTTCGCCCGCGCGGTCATCACGTATTGCTTGCGAATCTCGTCCAGAAACGAGTTCTTGGTCAGGAACGTCATGGTGGTGAACGCCCCGAGTCCCATGGCGATCAGCGGCAGCGTCAAATGCCAGAAGTAATCGATGATCTTCCAGTACCACGGAAACTGCGACCAGCCGTCCGACGTCAGTCCGCGCAGCGGGAACCAATTGAAGAACGAACCGCCTGCGAACAGGATGATCAGGAGGATCGCGAACAGGAAGCCGGGTATGGCGTAGCCGAGCACGAGCACGCTCGACGTCCAGGTGTCGAAGCGCGTCCCGTCCCTGACCGCCTTGCGGATGCCGAGCGGAATTGAGATCAGGTAAGTCAGCAGCGTCAGCCAGATGCCGAGCGAGATCGAGACGGGCAACTTCTCCTTGACGAGCTGCAATACGCTGACATCGCGAAAATAGCTCTTGCCGAAATCGAAGCGGGCGAAGTTCCAGACCATCAGCGCGAAGCGCTCCGGGGCCGGCTTGTCGAAGCCGAACTGCACTTCCAGCTTTTTGATGAAGTCGGGATCAAGGCCTTGCGCGCCGCGATATTTCGAATTGATGGCATCGCCACCGGCGCCCAACTGGCCCGGGGCGCGCTGCGCAAAGTCGCTGCCGCCCGAAATGCGCGAGGTCCCGCCGGTGTCGGCGCCCGAGAGCTGCGCGATCACGCGCTCGACCGGCCCGCCCGGCGCGAACTGCACGACGATGAAGGAGACGAAGAGGATCCCGAGCAAGGTCGGGATCATCAGCAGGATGCGGCGGGCGATATAGGCGCTCATGGCTGTTTCGCCTGCTCGAGCCTGGCGGCCTTGCCGCCATCGTACCACCAGATATCGGGGGCGCCGACGCCGTTGGCATAACGTGGCGGCTTCTGCGGATGGCCGAATTGGTCCCAATAAGCAAGCCGGTGCGTCTTGTTATACCATTGCGGCACCCAATAACGGCCGGCGCGGAACAGACGATCGAAGGCGCGGCAGGCGATGGTCAAGTCCTCGCGGCTGTCGGCCGCCATGATCTTCTCGATCATGGCATCGATGGCCGGACTGGCGACGCCCGCGAGATTATACGAGCCCTTGGTTGCGGCGACCTGCGAGGAAAAGAATGCGCGCATGGCATCGCCCGGTGTCGCCGACATGCTGAAGCGCTGAATCGTGATGTCGAAGTCGAAATCTTCCTGGCGCGCCTTGTGTTGCACGGCATCGACGAGGCGCACGCTCGCTTCGATGCCGAGCGTCGCGAGATTCTTGATGTAGGGCCCATGGTGCGGCTGGAACGAAGCCTCGTCCAACAGGAATTCGATCCTGAAGATCTCGCCGTTTGGCAGCACCCGCTTGCCGTCCTTGATCGGCAGGCCGGCTTCGCTGAGCAATTGCTGCGCCTTGCGCAACAGGCTGCGGTCCTGCCCGGAGCCGTCGGAGACCGGCGGCGTGAACGGCGCGGCGAACACCTCCTCGGGAACCTGGCCGCGAAACGGCTCCAGCAGCTTCAGTTCTTCCGGCGGCGGAGGCCCGTCGCTCGCCATGAGGTCGGAGTTCTGAAATGGCGATACCGTGCGGGCATAAGCACCGTACATGATGGTCTTGTTGGTCCACTCGAAGTCGAAGGCGTCGATCAGTGCCTCACGCACGCGAGGATCCCTGAATTTTTCGCGGCGCGTGTTGATGAACCATCCTTGCGCGCCGGACGGCGTGTCGTCGGGCACGACCTCCATCTTGACGCGACCGTCCTTCACCGCAGGGAAGTCATAGCGGGTCGCCCAGATCCGAGAGGTGAACTCCTCGCGGTAGAGATAGTTCTTACCGGTGAAACCTTCGAAGGCGACATCGCGGTCGCGGTAGAATTCGTAGCGCACGACGTCAAAATTGTAGCTGCCGCGACAGGGGGGCAGATCGGCAGCCCACCAATCCTTGACGCGCTCGTATTCGATGTAGCGGTTGACCTCGAACTTGCCGACCTTGTACGGCCCCGAGCCCAACGGGATATCGAGCGACGTTTCGTCGAAAGCGCGAGAAGCATAATACGCTTTCGAGAAGATCGGCAGGCTCGCGACATAGAGTGGCACGTCGCGCGCACGTCCCTTGGCGAAGGTCACGACAAGCGTCGCATCGTCAACGGCTTCCGCGCTGACCATATCGCGCATCTGCACGATGATCAGGGGATGGCCCTTCGTCTTCAGCGAGGTCAGCGAAAATGCCGCGTCGTGCGCGGTCAGCTTGGTGCCGTCGTGGAATTTCGCCTCGGGCCGCATCGTGAAGCGATAGACCAGCTTGTCTGCCGATATATTTACAGACTTGGCGGCAAGCCCGTACATCCCGTCCGGCTCGTCATTGGCGCGCAGCATCAACGGCGCAAAGGTCATGTCCATGCCCTGCGCGCCATCGCCTTTGAGGATGAAGGCATTGAGCGAGTTGAAGGTCTGGTAGGACTGGTTGTAGGCGCGCACCGACGGGATCAGCGAGAAGGTGCCGCCCTTCGGCGCGTCGACATTGACGTAGTCGAAGTGATGGAAGTCGGCGGGATATTTGAGATCGCCGAAGGCCGACATGCCGTGGGCCTCGGCGGGCATCTCGGACGCTGTCGCGCCCCGGAGCCAGGCCGCGCTGAACGCCCCACCGGCACCCAGGGCCAGCAGATGCCGGCGTGAAAGCTGCGTCATGCGGAGAATGTCCTTCACGACTTCTTTGCGATCCGCGCCGCCTTGTCCGCGTCGTACCACCAGATGAACGGGAAGCCGGACTGACCGTATTTGGGCAATTCCGCCGGCCGGCCGAAGCGATCCCAGCGCGCGGTGCGCACCTTCGTATACGTCCACTGCGGCACGACGTAGTGATTCCACAACAGCACGCGGTCGAGTGCCTTGGTTGCCGCGACGAGATCGTCGCGACCCTTGGCGTAGATCACCCGCTCGATCAGCTTGTCGACCGCCGGATTCTTGATGCCGGTAATATTACGCGAACCGGCGATGTCGGCCGTCTTCGATGACCAGAATTCGCGCTGCTCGTTGCCCGGCGACTGCGACTCGCCCCAGGAGTTGGTGACGATGTCGAAATCCCACTCGCGCGTCCTGTTCTCGTACTGAGTGGGATCCACCGTCCGGACGCTGACGGCAATGCCGAGCCGTTCCAGCGACGGCTTGTAGAACAGCGTGATCCGCTCGAAGCTCGGATCCGAGTTCAGCAATTCGAGGGAGAACTGGGCGCCGGTCTTGACGTCGATCAGCTTGCGGTCGCGCACCTCGTAGCCGGCTTCCTTGAACAGGCGCAGCGCCTCGCGCAAATTGTCGCGCACGGCTTCCGGACTGCCGCCGACTGGATTGGTATAGGCCGTCGTGAAGACTTCGGGCGGGACCTCGGCGCGGACCGTCTCGAGGATCTCGAGCTCCTTGCCCTGCGGCAACCCGGTCGCCATCAGCTCATCGATGCCGTCGAAATAACTGCTGATGCGCTTGTACTGGCCGTAAAAGATCTGCTTGTTCATCTCCTCGAAATCAAACGCATAGTTGAGCGCGCGTCGCACGCGCGCATCCTTAAACTTGGCGCGGCGCAGGTTCGGCACGAAGGCCTGCATGACGCCCGAGCTGCGATTGGCGAACTCCTCGAGGACCACGCGCTTGTCGGTGACGGCCGGGAAGTCGTAGGCTGTCGCCCAATTCTTCGCGCTGTTCTCGGTGCGCCAATCGACCTGATCGGCCTTGAAAGCCTCGATCGCCACGGTGGCGTCGCGGAAATACTCGTAGCGCAGCTCGTCGAAATTATTTCGGCCCACATTGGCCGCGAGGTCGCGCCCCCAATAATCCTTGACGCGCTCCAGCGCGATCGACCGTCCGGCAACGAATTCCTTGACCCGGTAGGGGCCGGAACCCAGCGGCACTTCGAGCGTGGTGGCGGAGACATCGCGCTTGCGGCCCTGCGCATCCATTCCCTCCCACCAATGCTTCGGCAGGACGGTGAGCTGCCCGACGATCTGCGGCAATTCGCGGTTGCCCGGCGCGTCGAACACGAACTTTACTTCGCGCTCGCCGACCTTCTCGGCCTTCACCACATGGCTGTAATAGGCCGAATACATCGGGTGGTGCTTCTTGAAGGAATCGAGCGAGAAGATCACGTCGTCCGCGGTAACAGGCTTGCCGTCATGCCATTTGGCTTGCGGCCGCAAGCGGTAGGTCACGAAGGAGAAATCATCCGGATGGCTGACGGCCTCGGCCAGTGCGCCGTATTCGGTCGAGACTTCGTCGAGCGCGGCCGTCGTGAGGGATTCGTAGATGAATGCCACAGCACCGGCGACTTGCCCCTTCACACCGGAGACGACGATGTTGAAATTGTCGAATGTGCCGACCGCGATCTGGCGCGCGACGCCGCCCTTGGGCGCTTCCGGATTGACGTACTCGAAGCGCTTGAAGTCCGCGGGGTATTTGACCTGCCCGAACAGCGACAGCGCGTGCCGCCAAGTGGGCTCGCTGGCGGATTGCGCGTGTGCCGCGCCGACGCCGGAAAGGCCCCCTACGGAACCAAGGGCGGGGAGCGTTGCGGCAGCAGTGCCAGTGAGCAGGAGATCGCGTCGGGTGAGGGCCAAATCAACATTCCTGTCTTGAAGGAGGCTACTCCTTTAAGTTCCCAATATAGGCGAGGTTTCGACGGAATATGTTGCTTTTTCCTCATCTTGGAAGGCCGGCTGGCCGATCGCTGCGGCCAAACGCCCCGATAACAACGCCGCGAGGCCCGGATAAGCAAACGGCCAGGCTTTTCAGCCTGGCCGCGTACTAAGATCGAAGTCGATAGCCCTTACTTGGCCGCGGTGGGCAGCGGCTTCGGGCTGTCGGAAAGGCTGTTCAGGTAAGCGATCACGTCGGCGCGCTCGCTATCCTTCGGGATGCCTGCAAAGCCCATCGCGGTGCCCGGGACAGCCGCCTTGGGATTGGCGATGAACTTGTTGAGCGCATCGAAGTCCCAGGTGCCGCCCTTGGCCTTCATCGCGGCCGAGAAGTTGAAGCCGCCGCGGCCCTCGCCAACATGGTCGCCGACGACGCCGTAGAGATTCGGACCGACACGGTTCGGGCCGCCCTTCTCGAAGGTGTGGCAGGCGCCGCACTTCTTGGCGGCGGAGGCGCCCTTCTCGACCGAGGCGGTCTGGAGCAGCTTTTCGATCGGTTCGGCGGCCGCGGGGGCAGCGCCGCCTTCCTTGCCGTGACCGGCGTCTTCCTTCACCGCGATCTCGAAGCCCGGCTTTTCCGGCATCTTGGGCGAGAACAGCGCACTCGCGGTGAAGCTTGTCACCAGCAGAAGGAGACAGGTGCCGAGCACGGCACCGAGAATCTTGTTCAGTTCGAAAGAGTCCATTTCCGGCCAGGCCCCACACCGCAAGAAGGATCGGGCGGCCCAATGCGGCCGCCAGGACGAGCCTCGGAGAATCAACGTTCCTTACTGTTTCCCCGAGTTTTGCCATTGAGATATCGGTTTGCCCGGGGTCTGGCAACCCGTATAAGCGAGCGGGCTTCACGCTCGTCCCCACCCCATTTCCCGGCGCGGAAAACGCCCCGTTTCCAGGCCCTTGAACCATGATCGATCCCCGCATCCTGGTGCTGATTCCGGCCCGCATGGCCGCCGCCCGCCTGCCCGGCAAGCCGCTCGCCGATATCGCGGGGCAGCCGATGATCGTGCACGTGATGCGCCGCGCCGAGGCCGCCGGGATAGGCCGGGTCGCGGTCGCAACCGACACCGCGGAGATCGCCTCCGTCGTGACCGCCCATGGCGGCGAGGCCGTGATGACCCGCCCGGAGCACCCGTCCGGCTCCGATCGCATCCACGAGGCCATGCAGAAGCTCGATCCGGACGGCAAAGCTGAGATCGTGGTCAATCTGCAGGGCGATTTCCCGACCATCACGATCGACAACATCCGCGAGGTGTTGCCGCCGCTGCAAGACCCCGTCGTGGACATCGCAACGCTGGCTTCGCAGATCCACACCGAGGAGGAGGACCTCGCGCCGAGCGTCGTGAAGGCGATCGGGACCTCGCTCGGCGGCCGACGCATGCGCGCACTTTATTTCACCCGCGCAACCGCGCCGACCGGCGACGGGCCGCGTTACCACCATATCGGCCTCTACGCCTATCGCCGCGCCGCGCTGGAGCGCTACGTCCGGCTTCCGCCTTCGCCGCTGGAATTGCAGGAGAAGCTCGAGCAACTCCGGGCGCTCGAGGCCGGAATGCGCATCGACTTCACCATCGTCGATACCGTGCCCCGCGGGGTCGACACGCCGGCGGACCTGGAAACCGCCCGCAGCATCCTTTCCAAATCCTGAGCCGCTGTTACAAGGCCGAGCATGAGCAAGCTGAAAATTGCATTCCAGGGCGAGCCTGGCGCCAATTCGCACATCGCCATCGTCGAGGCCTATCCCGACGCAGAGCCGATGCCCTGCGCCACCTTCGAGGACGCCTTGTCGGCGATCTCGTCGGGCGAAGCCGATCTCGGCATGATTCCGATCGAGAATTCGGTCGCGGGCCGCGTCGCCGACATCCATCATTTGCTGCCGGCCTCCGGCCTCTTCATCATCGGCGAATGGTTTCTGCCGGTCCGGCATCAGCTGATGGCGGTGAAGGGGACCAGGCTCGAGGACATCAAGAGCGTCGAGAGCCACGTGCACGCGCTCGGCCAATGCCGGCGCATCATTCGCAAGCTTGGCATCAAGCCAATCGTGCACGCCGATACCGCCGGCAGCGCCCGCGACATTTCCGAGCGCAACGACAAGACCGTCGCCGCGATCGCCTCGCGCCTGGCCGCAAAGATTTACGGCCTCGACATTTTGGCCGAGGACATCGAGGACGAGGCCCACAACACCACGCGCTTCGTGGTGCTCGCGCGCGAACCGAAATGGGCCGCCCAGGGCTCCGGTCCGCTGGTCACGACTTTTGTGTTCCGGGTGCGCAATCTGCCAGCCGCGCTCTACAAGGCGCTCGGTGGCTTTGCCACCAACGGCGTCAACATGACCAAGCTCGAGAGCTACATGGTCGACGGCAATTTCTTCGCCACCCAGTTTTACGCCGACGTCGACGGCCACCCTGATGACAAGGGCCTCGCTTTCGCGATCGAGGAGCTGAAATTCTTCTCGCGCGAATTCCGCATCGTCGGCGTGTATCCAGGCCACCCGTTCCGCGCGACGATGGAATAGTTTCGTGTCCCGGACGCGCGAAGCGCGAGCCGGGATCGAGACGCTGCTCAGCGCAGAGACGTGAGAGCCTTATCCGACCGCCTTAAGCCCGAACGCCTCCGCCAGCAGCGAATACGATTTCTTGCGCGCCTCGTGATCGTACACGGCGGTGATCACCATCAACTCGTCCGGCTTGCTCGCATCGATCAGCGGCTGCAGCGTCTTCCGCACGGTTGCAGGGCTGCCGACGAACAGGCGCGAGCGGTTGCGCTGGATCGAAGTGCGCTCCGAGTCGGTATAGGGATAGGCCAGCGCCTCTTCGACGCTCGGTAGCGGAAGATATTGACCGCGGTCGCGGCGCAGGCGGTTGAGGTCAAAAGATGCGGCGAGCTTTTCGGCTTCGTCATCCGTGCCGGCCGTGATGACGGCAACCGCGAGGATCGCGCGCGGGCTCGCACTCCAGGCCGAGGGCTGAAAACGATTGCGATAATGCACCATCGCATCGATCGCATCGTGGGACGCAAAATGATGGGCGAATGCGAAGCCCATGCCGACTTGCGCGGCGAGCTCGGACGAATAATCGCTGGAGCCGAGCAGCCAGATCGGCGGCAACGGCGTATCGTCTGGCATCGCGACGACGTTGTGATAGGGATGGCCCGAGGGGAATTCCCGGGTCTGCCACAGGATCAATTCGTGCAGCCGCTCGAGGAAATCGTCGCCTTCGCGGCGATCGAGCCGGCTGCGCAGGGCATAGGCTGTGGCACCATCAGTGCCGGGGGCGCGGCCGAGGCCGAGATCGATGCGACCCGGAAACAACGCCTCCAGCATCTTGAAGCGCTCGGCCACGACCAGCGGCGCGTGATTGGGCAACATCACGCCACCGGAGCCGACGCGGATGTGCTTCGTCACCGCCGCGATCTGCCCGATCATCACGTCGGGCGCCGGACTAGCGACGGAGGCGAGGTTGTGATGCTCGGCGAGCCAGTAGCGGACATAGCCGAGCCCATCGACATGGCGCGCCAGGTCGATGCTGTTGCGCAGTGCCGCGGCGGGCTTTGTGCCTGTGGTGACGACGGAGAGGTCGAGGACTGAGAGCGGGATCATGGCGCGCTAACGTAGTGGAGAGCGGCGCAGCGGCAATGGGCAGGGCGCGCAGGTCTGACGTGCAGGCCGCGGGCTGGCGCGCCGGACCGCGCCGTGGCGTTGGGACAAACACTGGTCTGATAACATGTCCTTCACACTGCCCACTTCAGAAATTTGCGCCAAATGGCCGAAGATTCTGATTATGTAACTGATATAGCTATCATTATAGCTGAACACCCTCTTCCCACCTCGACTTCAAAAGGCATCACATCTGCTACAGTATTAACAAAAGTGGGCCACTTCCCATCTACGATGGGCTGTCGTGTGCGGCCGCTTTGGCTTATCTTGACCTCTCCCAATCTAGACCTGACCGCCGGCCCGCCAACGACCCGGCGCGCCCTTGGAGTGAGTGGTGCCCATGACTGACGCGACGATGCCTGCCCACACCGACGGGCAAGACGGGTACCTGAAGCGGCCTGCGATTTCCTTCGAGTTCTTTCCGCCCAAGACGGAAGATATGGAGCGAAATCTCTGGGACACCATCAACCGGCTGGCCCCGCTCGACCCGAAATTCGTCTCGGTCACCTATGGCGCCGGCGGCTCGACCCGTGAGCGCACCCACGCGACCATCTCGCGCATCCTGAAAGAAACCGCGCTGCTGCCGGCCGCGCATCTGACCTGCGTCGGCGCCTCGCGCGGCGAGATCGACGAGATCGTCGACCGCTATCACGAGGTCGGCGTCCGCCACATCGTGGCCTTGCGCGGCGATCCCGCGGGCGGCATCGGCACGGCCTATTCCAGCCATCCCGACGGCTATCAGAGCTCCGCCGACCTCGTCGCCGGCATCAAGAAGCGGCACGGCGACATCGAGGTGTCGGTCTCGGCCTACCCCGAGAAACATCCCGAGGCGCGCGACTTCGACGATGACATCGACACGCTGCAGGCCAAAGTCGATGCGGGTGCGACCCGCGCGATCACGCAGGTGTTCTTCGATAACGACCTCTATTTCCGCTATCTCGACCGCGTGTGCGCGCGCGGGATCAACATCCCGATCGTGCCGGGCATCATGCCCATGCATAATTTCAAGCAGGCTCGCAATTTCGTCACCCGCAACGGCACCTCCGTGCCGGACTGGATCGCCGCGAAGTTCGACGGCCTCGATGAAGACGCCGAGACCCGCAAGCTGGTGGCGGCCACCGTCGCGGCCGGCCAGGTGCAGAAGCTCGCCAAGCACGGCGTCGACACCTTCCATTTCTACACCATGAACCGCGCCGATCTCGTGTTCGCGATCAGCCATTTGCTCGGCATCCGCGCCAAGAGCGCGCAGAAGGCGGCTTAAGACAGCATGACCGTATCCACCTCTCCCAAGCGAACCGCCCTGCTCAACGCCGCGCGCGAGCGCATTCTCGTGCTCGACGGCGCCATGGGCACGATGATCCAGAACCTGCAGTTCGACGAGGCCGCCTTCCGCGGCGAGCGCTTCAAGAACTTCCATCGCGATTTGCGCGGCAACAACGACCTCCTGATCCTGACCCAGCCGCAGGCGATCGAGGACATCCACGCCGCCTATTTGCGGGCCGGCGCCGACATCGTCGCCACCAACACCTTCTCCACGACCTCGATCGCGCAGGCCGATTACGACCTCGCCGACATCGTCTACGAGATGGCGCGCGAAGGCGCCCGCCTCGCCGGCAACGCCGCGCGCCGCGTCGAGGCCGAGGACGGCAAGCCGCGCTTCGTCGCCGGCGCCATCGGACCGACCAACCGCACCGCCTCGATCTCGCCCGACGTGTCCAATCCCGGCTACCGCGCCGTCGCGTTCGACGACTTACGCAAATCCTATGGCGAGCAGATCAACGGCATGCTCGACGGCGGCGTCGATCTGCTGCTGGTCGAGACCATCTTCGACACGCTCAACGCCAAGGCGGCGCTGTATGCGATCGCCGAGATCACGGAAGAACGCGGCATCGACATGCCGGTGATGGTGTCGGGCACCATCACCGACAAGTCCGGCCGCCTGCTGTCCGGCCAGTTGCCGGAAGCGTTCTGGCATTCGGTGCAGCACGCCAAGCCCGTCACCATCGGTTTCAACTGCGCGCTCGGCGCGGAAGATCTGCGCGCGCATATCGCCGATATCGGCCGCGTCGCCGACACGCTTGTGTGTGCCTATCCCAATGCCGGCCTGCCCAACGAGTTCGGCCAGTATGACGAGACCCCGGAATACATGGCCCGCCTGGTCGGCGAGTTCGCGCGTGATGGCCTCGTCAACATCGTCGGCGGCTGCTGCGGCACCACGCCGGACCATATCGCGGCGATCGCGGCTGCGGTCGCGCCGCACAAGCCGCGCATCGTGCCGGAGATCGAACCTCGCTTGCGGCTCTCCGGCCTCGAGCCGTTCATCCTGACCGACGCCATTCCCTTCGTGAACGTCGGCGAGCGCACCAACGTCACCGGCTCCGCCCGTTTCCGCAAGCTGGTCACCGCCGGCGACTACACCGCCGCACTGCAGGTCGCGCGCGACCAGGTCGAGAACGGCGCGCAGATCATCGACGTCAACATGGACGAGGGCCTTCTGGACTCGGAAGCCGCGATGGTGACCTTCCTCAACCTCGTCGCCGCCGAGCCCGACATCGCCCGCGTGCCCGTGATGGTCGACAGCTCGAAATTCTCCGTGATCGAGGCTGGCCTGAAATGCGTGCAGGGCAAGCCGGTCGTCAATTCGATCTCGATGAAGGAAGGCGAGGACAAGTTCATTCACGAGGCCAAGATCGCCCGCCGCCACGGCGCGGCCGTCGTGGTGATGGCGTTCGACGAGGTCGGCCAGGCCGACACGTTCGCCCGCAAGACCGAGATCTGCAAACGCGCCTACGACATCCTCGTGAACCGCGTCGGCTTCCCGCCGGAAGACATCATCTTCGATCCGAATATTTTCGCGATCGCAACCGGCATCGAGGAACACAACAATTACGGCGTCGACTTCATCGAGGCGACGCGCTGGATCCGCAAGAATCTGCCGGGCGCGCACATTTCTGGTGGTGTGTCCAATTTGTCGTTCTCGTTCCGCGGCAACGAGCCGGTGCGCGAGGCCATGCACTCGGTGTTCCTGTATCATGCCATCAAGGCCGGCATGGACATGGGCATCGTCAATGCCGGGCAGATGATCGTCTATGACGACATCGATCCCGAATTGCGCCAGGTGTGCGAGGACGTCATCCTCAACCGCGACCCCGGTGCGTCCGAGCGTCTGCTGGCGCTCGCGGAAAGATTCCGCGGCAACAAGACCCAGACCAAGGAAGCCGATCTCGCCTGGCGCGAATGGCCGGTGGCGAAGCGGCTGTCGCACGCATTGGTGCACGGCATCACCGAGTTCATCGAGCAGGATACCGAGGAGGCCCGCAAGGCTTCGAAGCGCCCGCTCGACGTGATCGAGGGGCCGCTGATGGCCGGCATGAACGTGGTCGGTGATCTCTTCGGCGACGGCAAGATGTTCCTGCCGCAGGTGGTGAAGTCGGCCCGCGTGATGAAGCAGGCTGTCGCCTGGCTGATGCCGTTCATGGAAGAGGAGAAGGCGCGCAATCTCGCCAACGGCATCGGCACGGAAGGCTCCTCGTCCGCCGGCAAGATCGTGCTCGCGACCGTCAAGGGGGACGTCCACGACATCGGCAAGAACATCGTCGGCATCGTGCTCCAGTGCAACAATTACGAGGTCATCGACCTCGGCGTGATGGTGCCGGCGGCGAAGATCGTCGAAACCGTGAAGGCGGAGAAGGCCGACATCGTCGGGCTGTCCGGCCTGATCACGCCCTCGCTCGACGAGATGGCCTTCTTTGCCGCAGAATTGCAGCGCGAAGGCCTCAAGCTGCCGCTCTTGATCGGCGGCGCCACCACGAGCCGCGTGCATACCGCGGTGAAGATCGACCCGAGCTATCGCGCCGGCCCCGTGGTGCATGTCAACGACGCCAGCCGCGCGGTTGGTGTTGCGTCTGCTCTGCTGTCGCCCGAGAGGCGCGAAGCCTATGCCGCCGAAGTCCGCGCCGAATACGCAAAGATCTCGGATGCGCATATGCGCGCCCAGGCCGACAAGAAGCGGCTGAAGCTGGCGACCGCCCGCGCCAACCGCGTGCCGGTCGACTTCGCTGCGAACAAGCCGGTGAAGCCGACCTTCCTCGGCACCCGAAGCTTCGACGACTACGATCTCGCCGAGCTGGTGCCCTATATCGACTGGACGCCGTTCTTCCAGACCTGGGAGCTCGCCGGGCGGTTCCCCGCCATCCTCGACGATGCCAAGGTCGGCGAAGTCGCGCGCTCGCTCTACGACGACGCGCGCAAGATGCTCGACCTGATCGTCAAGGAGAAATGGTTCCGCGCGCGCGCCACCGTCGGCTTCTGGCCGGCCAATGCGCAGGGCGACGACATCGTGCTCTACGCCGACGAGAGCCGGACCAGGACGATCGCGACGCTGCACACGCTGCGCCAGCAGCTCGAGAAGCGCGAGGGCCGTTTCAATGCGGCGCTGTCCGACTTCGTCGCGCCTGTAGGCACCGGCGTGCCCGATTATGTCGGCGGCTTCGTCGTCACCGCCGGCATCGGCGAGGATGTAGTCGCCGATCGGTTCAAGATGGCCAATGACGACTACTCCTCGATCCTGTGCAAGGCGCTGGCCGACCGCCTCGCCGAAGCCTTCGCCGAGCGCATGCATGCCCGCGTGCGCCGCGAGTTCTGGGCCTATGCGCCGGACGAGACGCTCTCGACCGACGAGTTGATCCTCGAAAAGTACCAGGGCATCCGTCCCGCTCCCGGCTATCCCGCGCAGCCCGATCACACCGAGAAGGCCACGCTGTTCGAGCTGCTCGACGCCGAGAACACCGCCGGCGTGAAGCTGACCGAGAGCTTTGCGATGTGGCCGGGCTCCTCCGTGTCGGGGCTCTATCTCGCCAATCCGGAGAGCTACTATTTCGGCGTCGGCAAGATCGAGCGCGATCAGGTCGAGGATTATGCTGCGCGGAAGGGCATGAGCGTCGCCGAGACCGAGCGCTGGCTCGCGCCGATCCTGAACTACATCCCGGCGCGAGAGGGCACGGCCGACAAGGCGGCATTCGCGGCAACACCGGCCAACGACGAAACGTCGAAGGAGCTTGCCTCGCATCCGCCGGGCTGCACCTGCGCGGTGCACCTGGTCTGGCAGAAGAAGCGCGCGGGCGCGGGCTAGGCGCCCTCCAAACGAAAAATGCGAAAACAACCCCATGCACAGTAGCGATGGGGTTGAAAAGCCTGCAGAATTTCTTCTTACCCGAAAAAGACTTGCTCCGTCGGGCAAAACACCTGTATTGTTTCATCATCGCAAACCTCGCCCGTTGAACGGTAGAGGCTCTCCACCCCGATCTCGTCATTGCGAGCGCAGCGAAGCAATCCAGTGTGTCTCCGCGGAGAGATTCTGGATTGCTTCGCTGCGCTCGCAATGACGGAGTGTGGGCAAGGGCATCGCCTCTCCAACTCACATATCCAAACGTTTCGCATTCTCGCGGAGCGTTGCGCCCCCACGACCCACCATGCCGTGAACGCAACGCGCGTTCGCCGCGACCAATGGCGGTCGCCGCCGAAGCGCAGGGGAATCGGATGCTGAACGCCCAACAATTGATGTGGACCCAGATTGCCGCCGGCATCGCCGTGCTGCTGTTTGGATTGACGCTGTTCAACCTGATCCGCATGCGAGGCCGGATGGTGGCGGCGCGGAGTTGGGACAAGGTGGAGGGCATCATCACGGTCTCCCAGGTCGACCAGCCGGCGACGCATTCCTCGGACGATCGGAACGACGCCAAGCCCATCATCCGTTATCGCTATCAGGCCGGCGGCCAGGAGCTGGAAGGCGACAAGGTCTTTGTCGGCGGCACCGTCATCACCACGAGGGTCCTGGCCGCAAAACTGACCGGACGCTATCCGGTCGGCGCCCATGTCGACGTCCACGTCGATCCGAAGCAACCGACCGAGGCGCTGCTGGAGCCCGCCGCCGCGCAGAACGTCGCAGCACTGGTGGCGTTCACAATGGTGTTCGGCATCATCGCCGCCACGCTGACCGCGCATTCGTTCGCAGGCCACGTGCTCTACGCCGACAAGGGCGTGCCGCTGTTCGCGTTCGCGGTGCCGATCATCGTGCTCGTGGGCGGGGTGTTCCTCGCCGCCGATTATGTCCGGACGCGCCGGCTGGCGAGCGCCAGCCTGCGCTGGCCGACCGCTGCCGGCAGGATCACCCATTGCGACGTGATCGAGGAAATCGTCGAGGAGAAGACCGAGCACGACAATCGACCGACGACGTCAAAGCTCGTCCACCGCTATCAGGTCGACTTGCGCTACGCCTACAGGGTCGGCAAGCGCGACTTCATCGGCACCGAAGTCGATTGGAACGGCACCATGATCTCCGGGCTGCGCGAGGTCGCCGAAGAGGGCGCGGCGAAATACCGGCCCGGGAAGAGCGTTAAGGTCTATTACGATCCGGACCAGCCGGGCCAGGCCGTGCTGGAGCCCGCAAGCCGGAAAGGCGCGCTGGGTCCGCTGATCGGCGCCGCGGTCTGCGCGGTCGTCGGCGGCCTTTTCCTGATTATCCTGATCAAGATCGGGTTCGCGTAGCGGCGCCCTTCGCCTCTCCCCGCGAGCGGAAGGGCAACCGCATATGACGTCTCAGCGGCGCCCGAGCGAGCGCCTCGTCCTTCGAGACGGCCGCTTCGCGGCCTCCTCAGGATGAGGCTCAGCTGCAGCGACCTGCGTTGAAGATGCTGCCGCATACGCATCCCTCATCCTGAGGGCCCGCCGCAGGCGGGCGTCTCGAAGGATGGCCGCAGCCGAGCTCCCAGCCATATGCTTCCTCATATGCGATTGCCCTGCCGCCCGCGGGAGAGATTGAAAACGGCTCACCCCTTCGGCGGTGACAGTGGCTGCACGATCTCCTGGAACGGCGCCAGCGCCTCGCACGCGTCGGCATGCGCCGACAGCGCCGGATAGCGCGAGGGCTCGAACAGAAGCGGGTGCGCCTCGCGGGTGAAGCGCACGACGCAGGCCACCGCAATGTCGGCGTGGCCGATGCGCTCGCCCAGCCAGTATGGCGTGGTCACCTTGGCGCGCTCGGCCTCCAGCGCTGCCAGCACGTCCGCGATCTGCGCCTCGCACCGCTCGACCCACAGCGCAAGCTGCTCCTTCCGCAACACGCGCTCGTAGAGCAGGCTCACGGCCTTGTCGCCGAGACCGGAGGCGAGCGCGCAGATGCGCAAATGACGCCGGCGCTCGGCGCCGGAGCGCGGCAGCATCGCCTTCTCCGGCCCTACCAATTCGTCGAGATAATCGAGGATGACCGTACTCTCGATCAGCGCCTCACCGTCGTCGAGCACCAGCGTCGGCACCCTGCGCAGCGGATTATAGGGCGCGATCTTGTCGGCATCGCCGAAGGTCGACCACGGCCGATGCTCGAAGGCGAACCCGTAAAGCCGCAGCGCAATCGCGACGCGGCGGACGAAGGGGGAGTCGTATTGGCCGATCAGGAACATGGTTTTGCGCTCTTCTCTGGCTTTTGGACGAGGCAGGGTCGATCAGTTTCCACGGCAAGGCCGCAGTGGCGCAAGCAAAATCATGGAAGTGGAGCATTGCGCCGGATGCAACGGCGCCGCGACAGCGCCTGCCGGATGCGCTATCAAGGACGGCATCATGGCAGCAACAATGGACATCAATCGGGAGCGGATCGCGGCGACCGAGGCCGTCATCCGTCCGCACATACGGCGCACGCCGCTCGTTGAGGCCGATCTCGCCGATTTTGGCCTGCCGGCTTCGCCCGTCATTTTCAAGCTCGAGATGCTGCAGCATTCCGGATCGTTCAAGGCGCGCGGCGCCTTCGCCAACCTGCTGTTGCGGCAGGTGCCGGAGGCCGGGGTCGTCGCCGCATCGGGCGGCAATCATGGTGCGGCGGTGGCTTACGCGGCGCAGCGGCTCGGCGTTCCCGCCACGATCTTCGTGCCCGACATCACCTCGCCGGCCAAGGCCGAGCGGATCAGAGGCTATGGCGCGAAACTCGTGGTCGCGGGCAGCCGCTATGCCGACGCGCTCGCCGCGAGCGAAACCCATGTCGCGCAGACCGGCGCCATGGCGGTGCATGCTTACGACCAGGTCGAGACCTTGCTCGGTCAGGGCAGCGTCGGCATGGAGCTGGAGCAGGATGCAGCGGGCATCGACACGGTGCTGGTTGCAGTCGGCGGCGGCGGCCTGATCGGTGGTATGGCAGCCTGGAGTGCCGGCAGGACGCGCATCGTCGCGGTCGAGCCGGAGCAATCGCCCACGCTTCACGCCGCCTTCGCGGCGGGCGCGCCGGTCGATGCGCCCGCGGGTGGCATTGCTGCCGACAGCCTCGCCCCGCGACGTGTCGGGCAATTGATGTTTCCGATTGCGCGGGCCCATGTCGAGCGCGTCGTCCTGGTTACCGACGATGCGATCAGGCAGGCGCAGTCGGCGTTGTGGTCGAGCCTGCGCCTGGTAGCCGAGCCTGGTGGCGCGGCCGCCTTTGCCGCCTTGCTCTCCGGTCGCTATCGTCCCTCACCCGGCGAGCGGGTCGCGGTGCTGGTTTGCGGCGCCAACACCACGGCAGTCAATTTCAACGGCTAGCGAGCTTCGCATGATAGGGTATCGCGGACTCGTCTTGACGCCGATCCTGCTTGCCCTGACCGGCCACGGCGTCCACGCGCAGGACCGTCCCATCGGCTTCCAGACGCCGTCGAAAAACATCGCCTGCCAGTTCTTCACAGAGAATGGCCAAAGGGATGACCAAGGCGTGCTCCGTTGCGACATCATGAACCTGGAGACGCGGCCGCGCCGTCCGGCCGATTGCGAGCTGGAATGGGGCAACGCCTTCGAGATGAGCGCGAAGGGAGCCGCAGGCCGCATCTGCGCTGGCGACACCATCATGGACCCGTCACTGCCGGTGCTCGCCTATGGCGATGTGTGGCAGCGGGCGGGATTCACCTGTCGGTCGGAGCAGACGGGGTTGATGTGCTTGAATGCGATGCAGCGGGGGTTTTCGTTGGCACGGGCGAAGCAGGAGGTGTTTTGAGGAGTAGCCCGCATGGAGCGGAGCGAAATGCGGGGACACTGTCCCGGATTGCGCTGCGCTCCATCCGGGCTACGCTTCCGAGGCTTGATTGCTTGCGTCGCGTCAACTTGGGAGCGCGTAGCCCGAATGAAAACGCGACGACAGCGCCACACTCCGTCATTGCGAGCGCAGCGAAGCAATCCAGTATCTTTCCACGGAAACAGTCTGGATTGCTTCGTCGCAAGGGCTCCTCGCAATGACAGTGGGGAGGCAACTACGCACTATTCGATGATCGGCACATGCTTCGCCGCGGTTCGCGGCGCCGTGCCATCGAGCCGCGGGTCGTCGGCGATCTCGATCCGGCGGCGGAACGGACGGAAGCCCGAGCGCTGGTAGAAGGCGACGGCGGACGGATGATCGAACGTGCAGGTGTGCACCCAGACGCGGGACAGGGCGCGTGACCATGCGAGCTCAAGTGCACGGTTCATCATGAAGCGGGCAGCACCACTGCCGATCAGTTTTGCCGTGACGCCGAAATACACGAACTCGCACTGGCCGGCCTCGCGAAAGTCCAGCTCCAGCAGGCCTTCATCGTTGCCGTCCACGACAAGCGCATAGATCTCGACGCCCGGTGCGTGGATGTTTGCGGCGAGCTCGGCGTCGTTCATGCGCGTCCGCGAAAACCACAACCACTCCTCGCCGACGCGGCGATGGAGGTCGCGATACCAATGAAGCGCGGGGGTACCGACCTTGCGCAGGGTCCATGTGCCAGGCGGATCGCTGCGGCGCGCAGGGCGCGCGGTCATCTCGAGATGGGTGACGACGGCAGCGATCTTGCCGGCGGGAATGTCGGAATAGCCGTCGGGGAGGATCATGGGATGCGTCCCTTTGAAGCTGAACGCTGGCCACACATTCCGGGTCGTCCTGGCGAAAGCCAGGACCCATTACCACAGCTGGTCGCTGTTGCGGCAGGCTAGGGCGACCAGCGGTCCAAGACAACTTAGCTCGGTGGTTATGGGTCCTGGCTTTCGCCAGGACGACGGCGGAGTTTGTGGATACGCCTCATTCACCGCGGCGCCAGCGTGATCGCCTCCGCCGTCGCCGCCTCGACCGCAGCGCGGCTGTACAGCAGCGGCACATACTGGCCGGTCGCCCAGAGCGGCGCGAGGTCGCGATAATGGCCGCTGAAGGGATCGCCCGACTGGCCCGGTGTGTTGATGGTGCGGCTCGCATCCCAATTGCCGACGTCGAGCACCATGCGGAACGAGGCGCCGGCGAACAGCTGATAATCGGTGCGGCGATAGGTGGCCGCGCGCGGCACATTGGCGGCGCCGCCGTAGGCCAGCGGACCGACCGAGAGCTGAGCGGCCGTCGCCTTGTCGGCAAGCGGCATCAGAGCATGGTCGAATTTCGCGACGTGCAGGCGGCCCCAGCGCCAGGTTGAGGAATCGGCCCCGAGCCTGGCCGCCACATCGGCCACCGCGGCGCCGAGGCTGTCGCGCAGGATCTGGTCGCGCGCGGCGGCGGGATCGGAGCCAAACGACGCGTCCGGAGATTCCAGGAAGGCGACAAGCGCCGAAATGCTGGACGCCTCGGGCGCGATCAGGTCGGCGGCCTTGGGCGCCGTGGTCTTCAACAGTACCGGTCCAAGATGATTGGCGATCCAGACCTCGAACAATGCGGCAGCGGCGCTGTCGGCGGCATCACGCGCATCCCACGGCTTGAGCAATTCGAGGCCCTTCTTCACGTTGGCATCGTCCGAAGTGAGCGGCTGCAGCAGCTTGACGAGCCGCCGCCCCAACATCGTGGTGTCGTCGTTCTGCAAATCCATGGCGTCGGCCAGCGTCACCTTGCTGTTGGCCTGCAGCACCTCGGTGATGCGCTGCCAGCGCGCACTGTCCGCCCATTCGAAACCGACCTTGCGTTCGCTGACGGGATAATCCGCCGGCAGGTTCATCTGGTTGGCGGTGGCGAGAAAGCCCTGCTTGGGCTGATAGGCCTTGGGCAGTTCGTCGAGCGAGAGAAAACCCTGCCATTCGTAGCGGCCGTCGCCGGGCACCGGCATCAGGCCATCATAGTTGGCGCGCCGCGGCGTCTTGCCGGCGGCAACCCAGCCGATATTGCCCTTGGTGTCCGCATAGACCTGATTCTCGGACGGCGCGCCCCAGCGCCGCATGGCGCCGAGGAATCCGTTCCAATCCCTCGTGGTCATGTAGTCGGAGGAGCCGAAATAGGCCGAGGTGCCGGGCTCGAACCAGATCGAGCGCACGGCGAAGGCGCGCTTGCTGGCGTCGTCGACATAGATGACCGGACCATGCCGGGTGAATTTCAGCTCGAGATCGCGATCGCCTTCGCCTTTCACCTGCTCCTTCTCGTGGACGATGCGCATGTCCTCCCAGCCACTGCCATAGCGGTACTGGTTGGGATTCTGCGGATTGAGCTCGTAGACGTAGAGGTCTTCCTGGTCGACGTTGAAGATGGTGAGACCGAAGGCGATGGTGCCGTTGTGGCCGATCGAGATGCCGGGCAGCGCCGGCTCGCCCGCACCGATCACGGAGAGGCCGGGCGCATTGAGGCCGACGATGTAGCGCAACGACGGCACGCTGTGCTCGCGATGCGGATCGTTGGCGAGGATCGGCCGTCCCGTCGCGGTCCGCGAGGCCGCGATCACCCAATTGTTGGAGCCGATGGTGTCGCGTTGCTGGTCGGCCTCGGTGAGGTATTTGTCCGGATCGTGCGCAAGTGCGGCCTGGCGATCTTTCGGCGCGGCAAAGACGACCGGGCGCGTCGCCAGGTCGTAAGGCGCCAGCACGGCCTTCGGCACGCTGCAGGGATCGAGACCATCCGGCACCTTCGTCGTCCACGCCGGCTCGAGCTTGACGCGAAACCGATCGGCATCGAGGCCGGCCGCGCAGGCGACCAAGGAGCGCTTGACCTCGGAGGCGACATTGCGCGTCAAGCCGTGGCTGCGGATGCGGACGATGTCATCCGCCGTCCACGGATCCGGCCTGGTGCCGGCGATCCTGAACTCGATCGGCAGCGGGCGCTTGCCCGCGCGCACGTCGGCGACATAGGCGTTGACCCCGGCGACGAATGCATCCGCATAGGTCTTCCCCTTGGGGCCGTAAGCCGCCCATTCCGCATTCATTTCGCCGCGATAGAGAAAGAGCCGCAGCGCCTTGTCCTGTTCGGCATAGGCCGGGCCGAAATCCTTGGCCAGCAGACCAAGCCCGCGCTTGCGCCAGAGATCGATCTGCCAGAGCCGGTCGCGCGCGGCGTTGAAGCCTTGCAGGAAAAACAGGTCGTGCTCATTACCCGCATAGATGTGGGGGATGCCCCAGACATCGACCAGAATCTGCGCGGGAGCGTTGAGACCGGCGACGTCGGTCTTGACCTGACGCGCGCTTCCGAGCGGGTCCGGCTTCTCACGCGCGATGGCGGTCGAGGTGAGCAGCGCGGCGGAGATCGCTGCGCCAAAAAGCTTCTGGATGACCCGGTTGAAATCCGTGTTCATTGTTGGTGCTCCCTTTGTTGTTTCTTGTAGCCCGGATGGAGCGCAGCGTAATCCGGGAATTGTGCCCGTGGAGAGAACCCCGGATTTCGCTGCGCTCCATCCGGGCTACGAGACGGCCTAACCCTCGCCCTCGTCGCTCGCGAGCACGCCTTTCACCGCCCTCGCCCATCCCGCGAGCTTCCGCTCCCTTGTCGCCTGGCTCATGTTCGGCTTGAAGCGGTGCTCCAGCCGCCAGTTGTCCGCGAATTTGGTCGGCTCCGGATAGACGCCGGCCTCGAGGCCCGCGAGATAGGCGGCACCCAGCGCCGTGGTCTCCTGGATCACGGGGCGATCGACCGGCGCGTCGAGCAGGTCGGCGAGGCGCTGCATGGTCCAGTCGGATGCGGTCATGCCGCCGTCGACGCGCAGCACGACGCTGGCCGTTTCCGAGCTCGGCCAGTCCGCGCGCATCGCGGCCCAAAGGTCAAACGTCTGGTAGCAGACGCTTTCGAGCGCGGCGTGGGCGAGCTCGGCCGGGCCCGTGTTGCGGGTGAGGCCGAACAGCGCGCCGCGGACGCGCGGATTCCAGTATGGCGCGCCCATGCCGACGAAGGCCGGTACCAGATAGACGCTCTGCATGGAGTCGGACTGATCGGCGAGAGGTCCGGTCTCGGCGGCGTGCTTGATGATGCCGAGACCGTCGCGCAGCCATTGCACCGCCGAGCCCGCGACGAAGATCGAGCCTTCGAGCGCGTAGGTGCGTTTGCCTCCGAGCTGGTAGGCGATGGTGGTGAGCAGCTTGTTCTTCGAGGCCACGGGCGTGGTGCCAGTGTTGAGCAGGGCGAAGCAGCCGGTGCCGTAGGTCGACTTCATCATGCCCGGACGGAAGCAGGCCTGGCCGATGGTCGCGGCCTGCTGGTCGCCGGCGATGCCGGAGATCGCAATCGCGCCGCCGAACAGGTCCGGCGTGCTCTCGCCGAAACGGGCGGAGGAATCCTTCACCTCGGGCAGCATCGAGCGCGGCACGCCGATGATCTCCAAGAGCTCGTCGTCCCACTCGCCGGTGTGGATATTGAACAGCAGCGTGCGCGAGGCGTTGGTGGCGTCGGTGGCGTGCACCTTGCCGCCGGTGAGGCGCCACAGCAGATAGCAATCGACGGTGCCGAACATCAATTCGCCGCGCGCGGCTCGCGCCCGCGCGCCGGGGACGTGGTCGAGAATCCATGCAACCTTGGTGCCGGAGAAATAGGGATCGATGATCAGGCCGGTCTTTTGCGAGATCACGGGCTCGCGGCCGTCGGCCTTCAGCTTGGCGCAGATGTCGGCGGTGCGGCGGTCCTGCCAGACGATGGCGCGGTGCACGGCCTGCCCGGTGGCGCGGTCCCACACCACGGTGGTCTCGCGCTGGTTGGTGATGCCGATCGCGGCGATGTCCTTTGCGCTGATGCCGGCCTGCGCGATCGCGTCGCGGCAGACCGTCACGGTCGAGGTCCAGATGTCCTCCGGCTCGTGCTCGACCCAGCCCGAGGCGGGGAAATGCTGCGGAAACTCGGCCTGCGCCTTGGCCGCAATGGAAATGTCGCCGCGAAACACGATCGCGCGCGAGGAGGTGGTGCCCTGGTCGATGGCGAGGACGAAAGACATGGCGGCAAACCTTGGGGTTTCTTTGGCGTTGTCCCGGCGTTGTCCGGTGAGGGGCTATTGTGTTTCGCCAAAGGGAGCGGATTAGGGCGGGAAGGTCAAGACGGGCTCAGCTGTCGTCCCGGCGAAGGCCGGGACCCATACCGCGTGATTCATCGATTGCGCACGATGCCGATCCAGCATGACCAGTCTTCGCCAAACCACTCCCTGTGGTTATGGGTCCCGGCCCCCGTGCGCAATTGCGCACTAGGCCGGGACGACGAGCTGAGAGACCTACGCCGCCGCCGTGGTCACGCCGCCGTCGATGACGATGGTCTGTCCGGTCATGAAGCTCGACGCGTCGGAGGCGAGGTAGGCGACTGCGCCTGCGATTTCGTCGGGTTCGCCGATGCGGCGAAGAGGCGTGGTGGCGGTGCGGCGCTTTAGATTTGCTTCGTCTTCCCACAGCGCGCGGGCGAAGTCGGTCTTGACGAGGCCGGGCGCGATGCAGTTGACGCGGACGCCTTTCGGGCCCCATTCGCCGGCGAGCGAACGACACAGCGCGAAGTCGGCGGCCTTGGAGATGCCGTAGGCGCCGATTACGGTCGAGCCGCGCAGGCCGCCGATCGAGGAGATGATGACGACGGAGCCGTTGCCACGCTCCGCCATCTGCGGGATCGCCAGCGCGGAGAGCCAGATGTTGCTCTTGACGTTGCTGCCCATGATCTTGTCGAAGGCCTCGTCGGTGATGTCGAGCAGCGGGCCGTAATACGGGTTGACCGCGGCATTGCAGACGAGGATGTCGATCTTGCCGTAATGCTTGGTCGCACCCGCGATCAGCGCCTCGACCTCTTGCTTGCGCGCGATGTTGCAGGGGATGACGGTGGCGTCGCCGCCAGCCGTCTTGATGCCGTCGGCGACTGCCTTGCAGGCATCGGCCTTGCGCGAGGAAACAACCACTTTGGCGCCGAGCTTTGCGAGCAGCTCGGCGGAGGAGCGGCCGATGCCGCGGCTGGAGCCGGTGACCACGGCAACCTTGCCGGTGAGATCGAACGGGGTGTTTTTCATTGTTGTTGGGCTCCGTTGATTCCGTTGACTGCGTCATTGCGAGCGAAGCGAAGCAATCCAGGATCTTTCGGCCGAGAAAATCTGGATTGCTTCGTCGCTGCGCTCCTCGCAATGACGGTGGCGGCGCTTAGATCAACCCGCCACCATCCGCCACGCGGCGCTGGTGGTAGTCGGTGTCACCAAAGCTGTTCTCGATCATGGTCAGGCGCTTGAAGTAGTGGCCGATCTTCGCCTCCATGGTCATGCCGATGCCGCCGTGGAGCTGGATCGCCTGCTGTCCGACGAACTTCAGCGACTTGCCGATCTGCACCTTGGCCGCGGCAGCGGCGTTGCTGCGCTCCTTGGCGTCCTCGAAATCAGCAGCCATGGTCGCGAACATCGACATCGATCGCGCCTGCTCGGTGGCGACGAACATGTCGGAGGCGCGGTGCTGCAGCGACTGGAACGAGCCGATCGGCACGCCGAACTGCTTGCGCGTCTTGATGTACTCGACCGTTGTCTTCAGAGACTCGTCCATCAGGCCGACCGCTTCGGCGCAGAGCGCGATGCGGGCTTCGTCGACCACACGCTCGATCAGCGCAAGCGAATCGTCGGGATTGCCGAGCACGGCATCGGCACCGATTTCGACGCCGGTGAAGGTGATGTCGGCAGCGTGCAGGCCGTCCTGGGTCGGGTACGATTTCTTGGCGACGCCCTTGGCGTCGGCCGGCACCAGGAACGCGCCGATGCCGCTCTTGTCGCGCCGCTCGCCTTTGGTGCGGGCGGTCACGATGAGGGTGTCTGCGTTCTCGCCGTTGAGCACGACGAACTTCTCGCCGTCGATGACCCAACCGTCGCCCTTCTTCTTCGCCGTCGTGGTGACGTCGAAGAGATCGTAGCGCGAGTTCTTCTCGAGCTGGGCAAAGGCGAGCGTCTTGCTGCCGTCAACGATGCCGGGCACATGCGCGGCCTTCTGCGCGTCGCGGCCCGCATGGCGCAGGAAGCCGCCGCCGATCACGACGGTGGCGAGATAAGGCTCGAGCACCAGCGCCTTGCCGAGCGCTTCCATCACGATCATGGTCTCGACGCCGCCGCCGCCGAAGCCGCCATCGGCCTCCGCGAACGGCAGACCAAGCAGGCCCTGCTCTGCGAGCTTGCCCCAGACCGCTTTGCTCCAGCCGCCCTTCTCCTTCATGTACTTCTTGCGGCTCTCGAAATCGTAGGAATCGGTCAAGAGGCCGTCGATGCTTTCCTTGAGAAGCCGTTGCTCCTCGTTCAGATCAAAATCCATGTTCTTTGCTCTCCGGTATCGATGTCGTCATGCCCAGTCTTGTGCCGGGCATCCACGTTCTTTCGTAGCGCTAGGCGTGGATGGCCGGGTCAAGCCCGGCCATGACGGTGAGTGCGTGTTGATAGTGTACGATCACAGCCCCAGCACCGCCTTGGCGATGATGTTGCGCTGGATCTCGTTGGAGCCGCCGTAGATCGAGACCTTGCGGTTGTTGAAGTAGCTCGGCGCGATCTGGGCGGTCCAGTCCATGGCTTCGTTCGAGCCGTCGTCGCCGTGCACGTCGTAGGGCGCGGCGAACGGGCCGATCACTTCCATCAGCAGCTCGGTGGTGGTCTGCTGGATCTCGGAGCCCTTGATCTTCAGCACGGAGGACGCCGGATTGGGCTTGCCCTTGCCGTGCTTGCCTTCGTCGGCGACGACGCGGAGCTGCGTCAGCTCGAGCGCCTTGAGCTCGATCTCGCAGGCCGCGAGCTTGTCGCGGAAGGCCGCGTCCTGGATGATCGGCTTGCCGCCGGATTCGACCTTACCGGCGAGATCGCGGATGCGGCGGAGCCGCTCCTTGGAGACGCCGACCCGGGCGATGCCGGTGCGCTCATTGCCGAGCAGGAATTTCGCGTAATCCCAGCCCTTGTTCTCCTCGCCGATCAGGTTCTCGATGGGCACTTCGACGTCGTCGAAGAACACCTCGTTGACCTCGACGCCGCCGTCGATGGTCTGGATCGGACGCACGGTGACGCCCTTTGACTTCATCGAGAACACGATGAAGGAGATGCCCATCTGCTTCTTGGCGGACGGGTCGGTGCGGCAGAGGCAGAAGATCATGTCGGCGTGCTGGGCGAGCGTCGTCCAGGTCTTCTGGCCGTTGATGATCCACTTGTCGCCCTTGCGCTCGGCCTTGGTCTTGAGCGAGGCGAGGTCGGAGCCGGAGCCGGGCTCGGAGAAGCCCTGGCACCACCAATCGTCGACATTGGCGATGCGGGGCAGATACTGCTTCTTCTGCTCCTCATTGCCGAAGGTGTAGATCACGGGACCGACCATGCTGACGCCGAAGGCGAGCGGCTGCGGCGCCGGATAGGACTGCAGCTCTTCGTTGAAGATGTAGTGCTGCACGGAGGTCCAGCCGGTGCCGCCATATTGCTTGGGCCAGTGGCTGACGCCCCAGCCCTTCTTGTTGAGGATGCGCCACCACGTCACCATCTCGTCCTTCGAGAGGTGGCGGCCCTCGACCAGCTTGCGCCGCGTATCCGGCGGCACGTTGTCGCGGAAGAATGACCGCACTTCTTCGCGAAACGCCTGCTCTTCTTTCGTGAATGCGAGATCCATCGGATCCTCCTGTGAATGTGTCGTCCTGGCGAAAGCCAGGATCCATAACCACCGGCCTTCGTTGGTTTGCGAAGGCCATTGTTGTTCGTGCACCAAACTCCTGCTGCGGAGTATGGGTCCCGGCTTTCGCCGGGACGACGCAATTACTGCAACACCTCAAAAAGCCCCGCCGCGCCCATGCCGCCGCCGACGCACATGGTGACGACCGCATACTTCGCCTTGCGGCGGCGGCCTTCGATCAGAGCGTGGCCAGTGAGACGCGCGCCCGACATGCCGTAGGGATGGCCCACCGCGATCGCGCCGCCGTCGACGTTGATCTTGTCGGGATCGATGCCGAGCTTGTCGCGGCAATACAGCACCTGCACCGCGAAGGCTTCGTTGAGCTCCCACAAGCCGATGTCGTCGACGGTGAGGCCCTGACGCTTGAGCAGGCGCGGCACCGCGAACACCGGGCCGATGCCCATCTCGTCCGGCTCGCAGCCGGCGGAGACGAAGCCGCGGAAGATGCCGAGCGGGTTCAGCCCGCGCTTCGCGGCTTCCTTGTCGCTCATGATCACGCTCGCGCTGGCGCCGTCCGAAAGCTGGCTGGCATTGCCGGCGGTGACGCTGAAACCCTCGCCCCGCACGGCCTTGAGGCCGGCGAGGCCTTCAGCGGTCGTCTCGGGGCGCGGGCCCTCGTCCTGCGAGAGCGTGACGTCCTTGAACGAGACTGCACCCGTCGCCTTGTCGGTCACCGCCATTTTGGTGGTGATCGGCGCGAGCTCGTCCTTGAATTTGCCGCCCTGCTGGGCCGCGGCGGTGCGGCGCTGGCTCTCCAGCGAATATTCGTCCTGCTTCTCGCGCGAGATGCCGTAGCGCTTGGCGACGATTTCGGCGGTGTCGATCATGGGCATGTAGACCTCGCCCTTGATCTCGAGCAGCGCCGGGTCCTGCGCATGGAAGCCGTTCATCTTTTCGTTCTGCACCAGCGAGATGGACTCGCCGCCGCCGCCGACCGCGATCTCCACACCATCAAAAATCACCGAACGTGCGGCGAGCGCGATCGCCTGCAGGCCCGAGGCGCATTGCCGGTCGATGGTGGTGCCGGCGACGGTGACGGGGAGACCGGCACGGAGCAGCGCCTTGCGCGCGATGTTGCCGCCGGTCGCGCCCTGCTGGAGCGCCGCCCCCATCACGACGTCCTCGACCTCCTTGGGATCGATCTTGGCGCGCGCGACGGCTTCGCCGATGGCGTGGCCGAGCAGGGTTGCGCCCTCGGTGGCGTTGAGCGCGCCGCGATAGGCCTTGCCGATCGGGGTACGGGCGGTGGAAACGATGACGGCGTCGGTCAAGAGCGATCTCCTGATGCAAGTCGGGTGGCAAGTTGGGCGGATTGTGATGGTTTCTGCTGCTGGCGCAACTCATGGCGCGACAGCTTTCCGACCGGCGTGCGCGGCAGATCGTCGACGAATTCGACCTCCGCCGGCATTTCGTGCTTGCCGAGCTTGCCGGCGAGCTGCGCGCGCAGTTCGTCGAGCGAGAACGGCTTTGCGCCGGGCCTGAGCTTGATGAAGGCTTTTGCGGCCTCGCCGCGATACGAGTCGGGAATGCCGAGCACGATCACCTCGTGCACGCCTGGTATGGTATAGATCGCCTGCTCGATCATTTGCGGATAAACGTTGAAGCCGCCGGAGATGATCATGTCCTTCTTGCGGTCGACCAGGAAGAAATAACCGTCGCTATCGACATAGCCGATGTCGCCCGTGACGAAGCGGCCGTCGACGAAGGCCTCGGCGGATCCCTCGGGCTTGTTCCAATAGCCCCTGATGACGTTCGGGCCCTTGATGCGGATCTCGCCGACTTCGCCCGGCGGCAATACGCGCGTCGGATCGTCCAGCGCGACGACGTCGAGCTCGATGCCGGGCAGCATCAGGCCGATCGAGCCCGGCTTGTCGGGACCAACCGGCGGGTGGCCGGTGCCCGGCGAGCAGGTCTCGGTCATGCCCCAGCCGCTCTTGAGCTTCTTGCCGACCTTGCGCTCGAAGAAACTCGCGATCTCCACCGGCAGCGGCGCGCCGCCGGAGCCAATGGTGCTGAGCGAGGAGAAGTCGCGCTTCTCGAGATCCGGGAGCGCTGCAATCGCGATCCACATCGTCGGCACGCCCGGGAAATAGGTTGCGCGCTTGACCTCGATGTCGCGCATCACGGCTTCGACATCGAAGCGCTGATGCAGCGAGATCAGATAGCCGCGGCGGAGCGAGCACAGCAGCACGAGGCTCAGCGCATAGATATGGAACAGCGGCAGCACGCCGATCACGCGCTCGACCACGTCGCCACGCGCAGCTCGGGACGGCTTGCCCCAGATGTCGAAGATCGACACCGCCGAGGTGAGGTTGCCGTGCGTCAGCATGGCGCCTTTGGGCAGGCCGGTGGTGCCGCCGGTATATTGCAGCAGCGCGACGTCGTCGGTCGTCACGGATGGCCACTGCGCCGGCGCAGTCGCGCCCTCGACGAAGGCCCTGAAGGTGACGATGCGGGGATCATCGGGGATCGGTGCCTGCGGCGTGCCGACCTTGCCCCAACTGTCCTCCTCGCAGACGACCAGGCGGTCGATCAGGCCCTTTTCCAGGAATTTCAGCGCGGTCGGCAGCAGCGCCGCGAGGTTGGTGGTGACGAGCAGGCGCGAACCGGAATCGGAGACCTTGTGCGTCAGCGCGATCTCGCCGTCGAGTGGTGAGAGATGCGCGACGCGGGCGCCGGCCTTCAGCGCGCCGAAAAAATTGACGGGATGGTCCGGCGTATTGCCGAGGAACAGCGCGACCGAACTGTTCTTGCCGTAGCCGGCGCGCAGGAAGGCGGCGGCTGCGCGCTCGGCCATCGCGGCGAGCTCGGTGTAGCTGATCGGACGATCCCGGAATTCCAGCGCGGTGCGCGGTCCGTACTCGGCCGCGGCTTTTGCCAGCAGGTCGGGGAGCGTGCCCTGGACGATGGTGTCGTCCCAGCGCACGCCCTCGGGATAAAACTGTTCGCCGGGATGGGTCATAGCTTCCTTAAACCACAGACAGTCATTCCGGGGCGATGCGAAGCATCGAACCCGGAAACTCGAGATTCCGGGTTCGCCCTGGGGGCGCCCCGGAATGACTGAGAATTGAAGCGCAAGGCTCCATCAAGCCGCCTTTGATGTCGCGGCCAATGACGCAAACGTCTTGCCTTCGGCCGCGAGCTTCTTCAGCAGCGGCGCGGGCTCGAGGCTGGGGTCGTTGGTCTCCTTCGCGTAGAAAGAGAGACGATCGGCGATGTGCTTGAGCCCGACGGTGTCGGCCCAGAACATCGGGCCGCCGCGGTAGATCGGCCAGCCATAGCCATAGAGCCAGACCACGTCGATATCGGACGGGCGCGCGGCGATGCCTTCTTCCAGGATCTTTGCGCCCTCGTTGATCATCGGATACATCATGCGTTCGAGGATTTCGTCGTCGCTGACGACGCGCTTCTTGCGGCCCAAACGAAGCAGCGTCTCGTCGATCAGCTTCTCGACTTCCGGATCCGGCAGCGCCGAACGGGAGCCGGCTTCGTATTTGTAATAGCCCTTGCCGGTCTTCTGGCCGAAGCGACCGGCTTCGCAGAGCGCATCCGCGATCTCCGACTTGATGCCGCGGTCCTTGCGCGAGCGCCAGCCGATGTCGAGGCCGGCGAGGTCACCCATTGCGAACGGCCCCATCGGCATGCCGAACTTCGTCACGACGGCGTCGACCTGCTGCGGCAGCGCGCCTTCGAACAGCAGCTTCTCCGACTGCTTGCCGCGCTGGGCCAGCATGCGGTTGCCGACAAAGCCGTCGCAGACGCCGACCACGGCCGGCACCTTTGCGATTTTGCGCGCGATCGAGACCGCGGTCACAAGGGCATCCGGCGCGGTCTTGTCGGCGCGCACGATCTCGCACAATTTCATGACGTTGGCGGGCGAGAAGAAGTGCATGCCGAGCACGTCCTGCGGACGCTTGGTCGACTTCGCGATCTCGTCGATGTTCAGGTACGAGGTGTTGGAGGCGAGCACGGCGCCAGGCTTGACGTACTGGTCGAGCTTGCCGAACACTTCCTTCTTCACCGCCATGGTCTCGAACACGGCTTCGATGACGAGGTCGGCGTCGCCGACGTTCTCGATGCCGACGACGCCGTTGATCAGCGCCATGCGCTTGGCGGGCGCGTCCGCCGGGATGCCACCACGCGCCGCGGTCGCTTCCCAGTTCTTCTGCATGATGCCCATGCCGCGCTTGAGCTGCTCCTCCCCGGTCTCGATCAGGGTGACGGGAACGCCGGCATTGGCAAAGGACATCGCGATGCCGCCGCCCATCGTGCCGGCGCCGAGGATGGCGACGCGGTTCACGGGCCGCGGCTTGGTCCCCTCAGGAACGCCGGCGATCTTGCTGGCCTCGCGCTCGGCGAAGAAGGCATAACGCTGCGCCTTGGACTGATCGCTGGCGACGAGCTTCAGGAAGCCCTCGCGCTCCTTCTTGAGGCCCTCGTCGAACGGCAGGTCGATGGCGTAGCCGACGGCGTCGGCCGCCGCGAACGGCGCTTCCAGGCCGCGCGCCTTCTTGGTCATGGCGGCGACCGCGTTGGTGAAGATCGAGCGATCGGCCTTGGCCGCCGCGATCTTGGAGTCGTCGTCACGCAGGCGGCGCAGCGGACGCTTTTCAGCCAGCAACTTTCGTACGAAGGCTTCTCCTCCGGCGGCCGGGCCCTCGACGATCTCCTCGATCAGGCCGTTCTTCAGCGCTTCCGCCGCACCGATCGGATCACCGCCGACGATCATCTTGACCGCGAGCTCCGGTCCGACCGCGCGCGGCAGGCGCTGGGTGCCGCCAGCGCCCGGCAGCAGGCCGAGCTTCACCTCGGGCAGGCCGAGCTTGGCTTCCTTCACCGCGACGCGGAAATGACAGGCGAGCGCGACCTCGAGGCCGCCGCCGAGCGCGGTGCCGTGGATCGCGGCCACGACCGGCTTTGGTGAATTCTCGATCTCGGAAAGCACGTCGTTAAGGGCGGGCGCCTTCGGCGGCTTGCCGAATTCAGTGATGTCGGCGCCTGCGATGAAGGTGCGACCGGCACAGGTCAGCACGATGCCCTTGATGGCGGGATCGGCGATTGCGGCCTTGATGCATTCCAGAATTCCGCCGCGAACCGCGGCGCTCAGCGCGTTGACCGGAGGGCTGTCGACCGTGACGATCCCGACTTCGTCATGACGCTCAAGCTTGACCACTTCGCTCACGGTGTCCCTCCTTGGTGGGGTAACTTTTGTTCAATTTCGCACTGCGGAATTTAATTCCGCATCTTGACGGCAGGGTTATTTTGAAGCACGTGGCTTGTCAACGACTCCGCGCAAGAAGCAGATCAGGGATGAAGCGTACAGGAAAGAAGACAGCGACCGATCGGAATTTCGTCGTCGCGCTTTCCCGCGGACTAGACGTATTGCGCGCATTCCAGCCCAGCGACGGACTTCTTGGCAATCAGGAAATCGCAGCCCGCACCAATCTGCCCAAGCCGACGGTTTCGCGGCTGACCTATACCTTGACCAAGCTCGGTTATCTGACGCCGGTTCCCCGCTTCGAGAAATATCAGCTTGCGCCGGCCGCGATGGCGCTCGGCTACGCCGCGTTATCCAATCTCGGCGTTCGGCATTTGTCCGAACCGTTCCGCGAGGAAATGATGCGCGCGACCGGCGGAGCCGTTGCCGTCGGCGGCCGCGACCGTCACAGCATGATCTATTTCGGGCAAAGCCGCGGCAGCGAGACGGTCGGCGTTCAACTTGACGTCGGCTCCCGCGTGCCGATTGCAACCAGCGCGATGGGCCGCGCCTATTTCTGGGCGCTCGAGGAGAACGATCGGGCGGAACTGTCTCGTGTCTTGCGCGAACATTACGGCAGCCGCTGGCCCAAGATGCGCGACGGGCTGGAACGCTCCGGCGAGACGGTCGCGAAATACGGATTTGCGATTTCGGTCGGCGATTGGCACGACGACATCGGCGCCGCCGGCGTCGCGCTCAGGCTCAACGACGGAACCGGTCCTTACGCATTCAATTGCGGCGCGCCGGCATTCCGCTTCACGGAAGAGCGTTTGATCAACGACATTGGACCGCGTCTGCTTGCGATGGTAAGGAACATCGAAGCGGCACTTGGGGGTCTGATGCCGCATTCCAAAAAAGACGTCAGCAAAAAGCTGAAATCAGGAGGGAAAGTTGCGCGTGTGGCCGAGGGGATCAGATAGCCTTTGTTGTCATCGAGAGCGGTTCACATCGCTCCTTCGCTCACCCAACAGAGTGGGCGAGACGAGATGACGCAGGCACAGCTCGCGCAGGGGACATCGCCCCTGCTCGCGGTTCGCGACGTCAGCGTCGTGTTCGGCGGCATCGTCGCGCTCAACGGCGTGTCCTTTGACATGCACAAGGGCCAGATCCTCGGCTTGATCGGCCCTAACGGCGCCGGCAAGACCACGCTCTTCAACTGCCTCTCGCGGCTGTACCAGCCGTCGTCCGGCGACATCCTGATGGAGGGCGCGAGCATCCTGACGCGCCCGCCGCACCGGATCGCGGAGATCGGCATCGGCCGCACCTTCCAGAACGTGGCGCTGTTTCCGAATTTGTCGGTAATGGACAATGTCCGCGTCGGCACCCATGCCCGCACCTCCAGCGACATCATCAGCGACTCGCTACGGCTGGCCTGGGTTCGCCGCAGCGAGAGCGACGTCAACAAGAAGGTGCATGAGATCCTCGCCTATCTCGATCTCGAGGACGTCGCCCACACCGTCGTGTCGGGCCTGCCGTTCGGCACGCAGAAGCGCGTCGAGCTGGCGCGCGCGCTCGCTGCCGATCCGAAGATCCTGCTGCTCGACGAGCCCGCCGGCGGCCTCAATCACGAGGAAGTCTACGTGCTCGGCGACCTCATCCGCCGCATCCGCGACGAACGCCACATGACCGTGCTGCTGGTCGAGCATCACATGGGCCTCGTGATGTCGATCGCCGACCACGTCGTCGCGCTGAATTTCGGCAAGAAGCTCGCGGAAGGCACGCCGGCCCAGGTGCAGGCGGATCCCGACGTCATCAAGGCCTATCTCGGGAGCAAGGACCAATGACGACGCTGCTCAACGTCAAGGACCTGCGCGCCTATTACGGCCAGGTCCAGGCGCTCCACGGCCTGTCCTTCTCGCTCAGCGAGGGATCGCTGACCACGCTGCTCGGGGCCAACGGCGCCGGCAAGACCACCACGCTGCGCGCGATCTGCAACATGGTGCGCTCGACCGGCGGCATCGAGTTCGACGGCAAGCCGTTGAACAACCGCTCCACCGAAAGCATCGTGCGGTTCGGCATCGCCCATGTGCCGCAGGGCCGCGGCACCTTCACCACCATGACGGTGGAGGAAAACCTCCAGCTCGGCGCCATCACCCGCAAGGACAGCGCCGGCATCGTCTCCGACATCGAGCGCATGTATGCGCATTTCCCGGTTCTCAAGCAGCGGCATACCCAGCAGGCCGGCACGCTCTCGGGCGGCGAGCAGCAGATGCTCGCGGTCGCCCGCGCCCTGATGCTGCGGCCGCGGCTGATGCTGCTGGACGAGCCTTCGTTCGGCCTGGCGCCGCTGGTGGTGCGCGACCTGTTCGGCATCCTCGGCAAGATCAATCGCGAGGACAAGGTGTCGATCCTGGTGGTCGAGCAGAACGCCCAGCTCGCGCTCGAGCTCGCCGACCAGGCCTATGTGATCGAGACCGGGCGCATCGTGATGTCGGGCAACGCCAAGGACATCGCGAACAACGAAGAAATCCGCAAATCCTACCTGGGTTACTGAGGAGCCGGCACGATGGAGCTGTTCACCAACCAAGTGCTGGCCGGCATCGCCACGGGCGCGATCTACGCCTGCATGGCGCTCGCCGTTGTCATGATCTACCAGGCGATCGACCATCTCAACTTCGCGCAGGGCGAGATGGCGATGTTCTCGACCTTCATCTCCTGGCAGCTGATGCAATGGGGCATTCCCTATTGGGCCGCCTTCGTGATCACGCTGGCATTATCCTTCGTCGGCGGCATCGCGATCGAGCGCATCCTGTTCAAGCCGCTCGCCAAGGCGCCGGTGCTGACCAACGTCGCCGGCTTCATCGCGCTGTTCGCGATCATCAACTCCTCCGCCGGCCTGATCTGGGACTTCACCATCAAGCAGTATCCGACTCCCTTCGGCTCCTCGCCGTTCCTCGGCAGCCAGCTGATCTCGACCCACCAGGCCGGCATGATCGGCGTGACGGTGCTGCTGCTGCTCGGCCTCTACTTCTTCTTCCAGTACACCAAGATCGGTCTCGCCATGCGCGCGGCCGCCTCCGTGCCTGAATCGGCACGGCTGGTCGGCATCAACACGAGCTGGATGATTGCGCTCGGCTGGGGCATGGCGTCCGCGATCGGTGCGATCGCCGGCATGCTGATCGCACCGGTCGTGTTCCTCGAGCCCAACATGATGGGCGGCGTGCTGATCTACGGCTTCGCCGCAGCGGTGCTCGGCGGACTGACCAGCCCGTTCGGTGCCGTGGTCGGCGGCTTCCTGGTCGGTGTCTTCGAAAACCTCGCCGGCACCTACATTCCCGGCGTCGGCAACGAGTTGAAGCTTCCGATCGCGCTCGCGCTGATCATTTCCGTCCTGGTCGTCAAACCCGCTGGCCTGTTCGGCCGGCAAATCGTCAAGCGAGTTTGATCATGAGCGCTGCAGAAGACGTCGTCACGGAAGCCCCGGCCGTCGAGGCGGTTCCGAAGCGGGCGATGACGCTAGGCACGGGCACCTCCCTGTTGGTGCTGGCGGTGCTGTTGGTCGTGCCGGTGTTCGTCAAGAACTTCATCATCTTCCAGATGACGATGCTCCTGATCTACGGACTCGCGGTGCTGGCCTTGAACATCCTGACGGGCGGCTCCGGCCAGTTTTCGCTCGGCCAGAGCGCCTTCTACGCCGTAGGCGCTTATACGTCGGCGGTGCTGATGGAGTACTTCAACGTCAACTATGCGCTGACCATTCCGATTTCCGCCACGGTCTGCTTCGGATTCGGCTACCTGTTCGGCAAGCCGGCGCTGCGGCTGTCGGGCGTCTATCTCGCGCTGGCGACCTTTGCGCTTGCCACCGCGATGCCGCAGCTCTTGAAGCTGAACTTCCTCGAGCACTGGACGGGCGGCGTGCAGGGCCTCGTCGTCACCAAGCCCGACGCACCGTTCGGGCTGCCGATGTCGCAGGACACCTGGCTCTACTACTTCTCGCTCGCCGTCGTGCTCGCGATCTACATCTTCTCGGTCAACCTGCTGCGCTCCCGCTCGGGCCGCGCCTTCATGGCGATCCGCGACAACGAGATCGCGGCCTCCTCGATGGGCGTCAACGTCGCACTGTACAAGACGCTGGCCTTCGGCGTGTCCGCCGGCATCACCGGCGTTGCCGGCTCGCTTGGCGCCATCGCCGTGCAGTTCGTCGCGCCCGACAGCTACACGATCACGCTGGCGATCTCGCTGTTCCTCGGCATGGTCGTCGGTGGCGTCGGCTGGCTGCCCGGCTCGTTCGTCGGCGCAGCCTTCATCATCTTCGTGCCAAACATGGCGGAGGGCATCTCCAAGGGCCTCTCCGGCGCCGTATTCGGCGTACTCCTGTTCGCCGTCATCTACCTCGTGCCACACGGCGCGAGGCAGATCGCTATCATGGGCCAGCAACTCGTCGGCCGGCTCAGAAAGAACTGACAATCCGTTGATTAAGCCAAGGAGACCCGAATTGTTTTTTGAAAGAACACTGCGAACCGCTGCGCTGGTGACGGCAACGGCGGTCATCACTCTCACTTCCGGCGCCGCATTCGCCCAGAAAAAATACGACACCGGTGCGTCCGATACCGAGATCAAGATCGGCAACATCATGCCGTATAGCGGTCCGGCGTCGGCCTATGGCATCATCGGCAAGACCGAAGAAGCCTATTTCAAGATGATCAACGACAAGGGCGGCATCAACGGCCGCAAGATCAACTTCGTCACCTATGACGACGGCTATTCGCCGCCGAAGGCCGTCGAGCAGGTCCGCAAGCTGGTCGAGAGCGACGAAGTGATCGTCGTGTTCAACCCGCTCGGCACGCCCTCGAACAGCGCGATCCAGAAGTATTTGAACGCCAAGAAGATCCCGCAGTTATTCGTCGCCACCGGCGCCACCAAGTGGAACGACCCGAAGAACTTCCCCTGGACCATGGGCTGGCAGCCCTCCTATCAGAGCGAAGCGCAGATCTACGCCAAATGGCTGTTGAAGGAGAAGCCGGACGCCAAGATCGCGATCCTCTATCAGAACGACGATTTCGGCAAAGACTACCTCAAGGGCACCAAGGACGGCCTGGGCGCCAAGGGCGCGTCCATGATCATCATGGAAGAAAGCTACGAGGTGTCCGAGCCCTCGATCGACGGTCACATCGTCAAGATCAAGGCGGCCAATCCCGACGTCCTGCTGATCTACGCGACGCCGAAGTTCGCGGCCCAGACCATCAAGAAGACCGCCGAGCTGAGCTGGAAGCCGCTGCAGATCCTCACCAACGTGTCGATCTCGGTCGGCAGCGTGATGAAGCCGGCCGGCTTCGAGGCTGCGCAGGGCGTGCTGTCGGCAGCCTATGCCAAGGACTCCACGGACCCGCAGTGGGCCAACGACCCCGGCATGAAGAAGTGGAACGAGTTCGTCGACAAGTACATGCCGGGTGCCGACAAGTCCGACACCAGCATGGTCTATGGCTACGGCGCGGCGTCGACGCTGGCCAAGGTCCTGGAGATGTGCGGCGACGATCTGACCCGGGCCAACATCATGAAGCAGGCGGCCTCGTTGAAGGATTTTGCACCGGACACCTTGCTGCCCGGCGTCAAGATCAACACCGGCCCCACCGACTTCGCCCCGATCGCGCAGCTCCAGATGCAGCGCTTCAAGGGCGAGAAGTGGGAACTCTTCGGCGAGATCATCAGCGGCGACATCGCCACCGAGTGACACCCTGACGCAATAGTCCGACAGTTCGAGAAGCCCCCGCGAGCGATCGCGGGGGCTTTTTGTTGACGTCCCGCATCAATCTTGTTCAATGCGGCGGCGATCCGTTCCGGGTGGAGAAAGATGACTGCCGTTCGATTTCAGGTTGCGGGCGTTCTGGCCGCATTCGCGTTGTGCACTGCGATGAGCGGCCCGGCCCTGGCGCAGAAGAAATACGACAGCGGCGCTTCCGATACCGAGATCAAGATCGGCAACATCATGCCCTATAGCGGCCCGGCCTCCGCCTATGCGGCGATCGGCAAGGCCGAGGAAGCCTATTTCAACAAGATCAATGCCGAGGGCGGCATCGGCGGCCGCAAGATCAAGTTCATCTCCTACGACGACGGCTATTCGCCGCCGAAGACGGTGGAGCAGGCCCGCAAGCTGGTCGAGAGCGACGGGGTGCTGCTGATCTTCGGCTCGCTCGGCACCTCCACCAACGGCGCCATTCGCAAATACATGAACGAGAAGAAGGTGCCGCAATTGTTCGTGGCGAGCGGCGCTTCGAAGTGGAACGATCCGAAGCAATATCCCTGGACCATGGGCTGGCAGCCGAGCTACGCCAGCGAGGCGCGCATCTACGCCAAGTACATCATGAAGGAGAAGCCGGACGGCAAGATCGGCTTGCTCTATCAGAACGACGATTTCGGCAAGGACTATCTGAAAGGGCTGAAGGAGGGCCTCGGCCCGAAGGCCTCGATGATCGTGCTGGAAGACGGCTACGACACGTCGGAGCCGGCAATCGACGAGCACGTCGTGAAATTGAAGGCCTCCGGCGCCGACATCTTCGTCAGCATCACCACGCCGAAATTTGCAGCGCAAGCGATCAAGAAGGCGGCCGAGATCGGCTGGCATCCGGTCCACATCATCTCCAACGTCTCGGCCTCGGTCGGCGGCGTGCTCGAGCCGGCGGGGCTCGAGATCTCGCAAGGGATCCTGTCGGCGAGCTACACCAAGGACGGCTCCGACCCGCAATGGAATGCCGATGACGGCATGAAGAAGTTCTACAACTTCCTCGCCAAATACGATCCCAAGGCCAACAAGCTCGATGCCGGCGTGGTGTTCGGCTACGCCGCAGCCCAAACCATGGTGAAGGTGCTGCAAATGTGCGGCGACGATCTCACCCGCGAGAACGTCATGAAGCAGGCCGCTTCCTTGAAGGATTTCGAGCCCGACACCCTGTTGCCCGGCATCAAGATCAACACCGCAGCCGATAATTTCGCCCCGATCGAGCAGCTCCAGATGATGCGGTTCAAGGGCCGGAAATGGGAGCTGTTCGGGGACGTCATCTCGAGCGAGCTCGGCCACTGAAGCCGCGCAACTCAAACTCGCTCCCGATCGGTTCGTCAACTCAGACGGATGCACCTTCTCGCAGTCGCACACGCGCGCACGCCCGTCCCTGACTACTAAAGAAGCAGCCCCTGCCCCCCCGCCGCGGGGGCTTTCTGTTGAAGGCATCAGGTAAATCGTATTGAATTGCGGCTGCGTCACCAAAAACAGGCAACACAAGAAAAGGGACGCACACACACCAAGAAAATAGGGAGATAGGAATGCCCGCTGTCACCGGCAAACTTGCGGCCGCGTCACTCGCGCTCGCGCTCATTGCGGCCTCGGCCTCCACTGCATCGGCTCAGAAGAAATACGATACCGGCGCGACCGACACCGAGATCAAGATCGGCAACATCATGCCCTACAGCGGACCGGCCTCCGCCTACGGCATCATCGGACGGACGGAAGCGGCCTATTTCAAGAAGATCAACGACGAAGGCGGCATCAACGGCCGCAAGATCAACTTCATCTCATACGATGACGCCTACTCGCCGCCGAAGACGGTGGAGCAGGCGCGCAAGCTGGTCGAGAGCGACGAGGTGCTGTTCATCTTCAACTCGCTCGGCACGCCGCCGAACTCGGCGATCCACAAATACATGAACTCGAAGAAGGTGCCGCAGCTCTTCGTCGCCACCGGCGCCACCAAGTGGAACGACCCGAAGGATTTCCCCTGGACCATGGGCTGGCAGCCTAACTACCAGAGCGAGACGCAGATCTACGCGAAATGGCTGCTCAAGAACAAGCCGGATGCCAAGATCGCCGTGCTGTTCCAGAACGACGATTACGGCAAGGATTATCTCAAGGGCCTGAAGGACGGCCTCGGCGCCAAGGCTGCGTCGATGATCGTCATGGAGGAGAGCTACGAGACCTCCGAGCCGACCATCGACAACCACATCGTCAAGCTGAAGTCGACCGGCGCCGACGTCTTCATGAACATCACGACGCCGAAATTCGCGGCGCAGGCAATCAAGAAGAATGCCGAGATCGGCTGGAAGCCGCTGCACTTCCTCAACAACGTCTCGGCCTCCGTCGGCAGCGTGCTCAAGCCCGCCGGGTTCGAGAACTCGCAGGACATCATCTCCGCCGACTACCTGAAGGACATTTCGGATCCGGCGTGGAACAGCGATCCCGGCATGAAGGACTTCGTCGCGTTCATGAACAAGTACTTTCCGGACGGCGACAAGCTCGACCACGGCACCATCGTCGGCTATGGCGTGGCGCAGACCCTGGTCCAAGTCCTCAAGCAGTGCGGTGACGATCTCACACGCGCGAACGTCATGAAGCAGGCCGCCAGCCTGAAGAACTTCCGCACCGAAGTGCTGCTGCCGGGCGTGCAGATCAACACCTCCCCGACCGACTTCGCGCCGATCAGCCAGCTCCAGCTCGAGAAGTTCAAGGGCGACAAGTGGGAGCTGTTCGGTGACGTGATCAGCGCCGACGTCGGCGGCTAACCTTCTGATACCCGCGACGATGAAAACCCCCTGCGAGCCATCGCAGGGGGTTTTTGCTTGCGCGTCGATTATGATCACGCGATTGCACAATCGAATGATGGTGAAGCCGGCTTACGCTTTGGCGCATGATGCGGTAGGCAGGTGAGCGGCGCGTTTGCCGCCAGTCTTTATCTGTCCGCTCAAGGCCTTTCGTCATGACCGACCGACGCCCCCTGCTCCGCGCGCTCTACGACGCCGCCGTTGCCGCCGCTCATCCGAGCACGATACTGGCGCCGCACCTGCGGCCCGCGCCAAGGGGACGCGTGATCTGTCTCGCCGCCGGCAAGGGCGCGGCCGCCATGGCCGCCGCCGCCGAGCGGCATTATCTCGACACGCTCGGGCTCGCACCGGAGCGCCTCGTCGGCATCGCCACCACGCGTCACGGCTACGGCGTGCCGACCCGCCGCATCCGCGTGGTCGAGGCCGGTCATCCCGTGCCTGACGAAGCCGGCCTGAAGGGCGCGGCCGATACGCTCGCGCTCGCGGCCGAGGGCGGGCCGGACGATTTGCTTCTGGTGCTGCTGACCGGCGGCGGCTCGGCGAACTGGATCGCGCCGGTGGACGGCATCAGCTTCGCGCAGAAGCAGGCGGTCAACAAGGCGCTGCTTCGCTCCGGCGCGCCGATCGGCGAGATGAATGTCGTGCGCAAACATCTGTCGCGGATCAAGGGTGGCCGGCTGGCGCGCGCGGGCAAAAATACCGCCGAGATCGTGACGCTTGCGATCTCCGACGTGCCGCATGACGACCCCTCCGCGATCGCCTCGGGTCCGACCGTGCCCGATCCGACCACGCTCAATGATGCGCGCGCCATCGTCGCCAAATACAAGCTCGACATCGACGATGCCGTCCGCCGCGCGCTCGACGACCCCGCCAACGAGAGCTGCAAACCCGGTGATGCCGCGTTCGCGCGCGCCCATTTCGAATTGATCGCACGTCCGAAGCAATCGCTCGACGCTGCGGTGAAACTCGCGCAGGAGGCCGGTTACGAGACGATCGATCTCGGCGCCGACCTCGAAGGCGAGGCCCGCGACGTTGCCGCCGATCACGCCAGGCTCGCGCTTCAGGCTCGCGCGCAGGGCAAGCGCGTCGCGATCCTCTCCGGCGGCGAGCTCACGGTCACCGTGCGCGGCAATGGCCGCGGCGGCCCGAACCAGGAGTATGCGCTGGCGCTCGCCGCCCTCTTGAAGGACACGCCTGACATCTCCGCGCTCGCCGGCGACACCGACGGCGCCGATGGCGGTGCCGGCAACCCCACCGACCCCGCCGGCGCGCTGATCGACGCGGCGACGTTCGCGAAGATGGCGGCGCAGGGGCTGCAGCCGCAGGCCTATCTCGACAACAACGACGCGACGACGTTGTTCGAGGCGACGGGCGACCTGTTGCTGCCGGGGCCCACGCTGACCAATGTGAACGACATCAGGGTAATCCTGGTCGACTGACACGGCGGCATCGCCATCCCGCCGGCGCTGCGCGCGGTTCGGCGCGACGGCATGGTTAACGATCTCTGAACTCGCGCCGGCGTCCCTCTCTCCCAGGGGGCGGCATCGCCACCTTTAACCTCGCATTCGCCGCAGTTTCAGGAACATGCCCCGAAATTGGGCGAATTGTTGGGCTCATTCACCACCGCCTGCTCTAATCGCGTCGTCCCGGGGGAAACGCGCATGGCGGAGAGTGATCAGGAGGTCGCAAGCATTGATCCGCTCGTGCTCGGCGAGCTGCTCAAGTGCGCCGCCAATAATCTGTGGCTCGGGATCATCCTCTTTGGCAGCGACCGCAGGGTCATTTTCTGCAATCCGCGCTACCGCGAGATGTACGCGCTCTCGCCCGACCAGGTGCATCCGGGCACGCCGATCAAGGACCTGATCCAGCATCGGCTCGAACTGGGCCTGAACATTCGCGGAGAAGCCGGCGCCTATGTCCGCGCCCGCACCGAGGGCTCGGTCGTCAGCGAGCAGACGGTCCAGCAGTTCGCCGACGGCCGAATCATCGCCTACACCATCCATCCACTGCCCGACGGCGGCGGCATGGCGACGCACGAGGACATTACAGAGCGCGAAGAGCTCAGCGCGCGGCTACAGGAACGCAATTTTCAGTTCGACATCGCGATCAACAACATGTCGCAGGGACTTTGCTTCTTCAGCGCCGACCATCGGCTGCTGGTCTGCAACACGCACTATATCGAAATGTACGGCCTGCCGCCCGACCGCGTTCGTCCGGGCACGCCACTCCAGGAGATCCTCGACCTGCGCTTCGAAGCCGGCAGCGTGCCGGCGATGACGCGGGAGGAATACGCCACATGGCGGACCGATGTCGCCGCGTCGGCCGAGGCCATGGACAGCATCGTCGAGATGCGGAACGGGCGAACCTTCAAGATCAGGCACCGACCGATGCCCGATCTCGGATGGGTCGCGACCCACGAAGACATCACCGAGCAGCGCAGGGCGGAATTGCAGATCGCGCATATGGCGCACCACGACGCGCTGACGGACCTCGCCAATCGCGCCGTGCTAGGTCAGCGCCTCAAGCAGGCGCTCGAACAGGGCGGGACGTTCGCGATCCACCACATCGATCTCGACAAGTTCAAGGCCGTCAACGACACCCTGGGCCACCAGGCCGGCGACATCCTGCTGCAGGATGTCAGCCGCCGCCTCAAGCAGCTCGCGCGCGACAGCGATACCGTCGCGCGCATGGGTGGCGATGAATTCGTCATCCTCCAGACGCCGATTTCCGATTCGAGCGAAGCGGACCTGCTGGCGCGCGATGTGGTCAGCACCCTGAATGCTCCGTTCGGGCTCGACGGACACCAGGCTATTGTGGGCGCGAGCATCGGGATCGCCATTGCGCCTGGCGACGGCTCGACGCCCGAGCAACTCCTGCACAATGCCGATCTGGCCCTGTATCGCGCGAAAAGCGACGGCCGCGGCATGCACTGCTTCTTCGAACCGGCCATGGGCGAAGAGGCGCAAAGCCGTCGCGCGCTGGAGCAGGACCTGCGCAACGGACTTGCCGCCGGCGAGTTCGAACTGCACTACCAGCCGGTCGTGAAGACCGACGGCGGCGAGATCAGCGGCTTCAGCCTTGATCCGTTGGCGGCATCCAGGGCGCGGACTGGTCGCGCCGAACAGCTTTATCCCGCTTGCGGAAGAGATCGGCCTGATCGTGCCGATCGGCGAATGGGTGATCCGGCAGGCCTGTGCCACTGCAAGCCGGTGGCCGGACCATCTGCACGTCGCCGTCAATATCTCGGCGGTGCAATTCCGCCAGCCGGGCCTGACGGAGGTGATCGTCGGCGCGCTGGCGGCCTCGGGCCTCGATCCGCGGCGGCTGGAGATCGAGATCACGGAGAGCGTTCTGCTGCAGGACAGGAACGGGACGCTGGCGACGCTGCACCAGCTCCGCGCGCTGGGCATCAAGGTCGCCATGGACGATTTCGGCACCGGCTATTCGTCACTGACCTATCTGCAATGCTTCCCCTTCGACAAGATCAAGATCGACCGGTCTTTCGTCAGCGGCGTGGAAAACAATGCGGCCTCCCTCAGCATCGTGCGGGCGGTGGCGGCACTGGCGCGCGGGATGGGCATGACGACGACGGCGGAGGGCGTGGAGACCGAGGAGCAACGGGACCGGATCGCAGCGGAAGGCTGCACGGAAATGCAGGGCTATCTGTTCAGCCCGCCCTTGCCCGCCGAGGAAATCGAGCGCCGCTTCCTGTCCGCGGAAGCACCTGCCATGCCCGACCGATTCGCTGCGGCATAACCGCCGCCAGCCCGGTCGCCGAGGCAATCAACCGTCAAAACTCGTTGGCGATCTTCGAGAGCATCCCGAGCAGGGCTTCGCGGTTGGACGGCCCGAGCACCTCGTTCAGCCGCGCCTCGTGCTTCGTGGCGACGAGCTTCTTGGCGCGGGCCAGCACGGCCTTGCCCTTGTCGGTCAGCACCAGGATGTGCGAGCGGCGGTCGTTGGTGGAGCGGATCCGGGCGCAAAGGTCGCGGCTCTCGAGATTGTCGAGCATCGCCACGAAGTTCGGGCGCAGGATGCCGAGGGTGGAGGCGATCTCGGTCTGGTTACGGCCGGGGTTTTTCTCGACCAGCAGCAGCACGGAGAACTGCGCCGGCGTGAGCTGGAGTGAGGCCACGCAGCGCAGGAAGTTCTCGAACACCTTGAGCTGTGCCCGCTTCAGGACATAGCCGAGCTGCTCCGAGAGCTCGCCGAGCTGGAGGGCTTCGCCGGGCCCTTCGGCCGCGTCCTTGCGGCCCTTGGCTGTGTCGGCGGGTTTTTCAGAGGACTTTTCAACGCTTTTGGAAACGGTCATCGCCTCATGCTCGCAATCCCGTTAAGTTCGGGAGGATCGTTCGCCACCCTTGATGTTATATTTGATAATTGTTATGGACCATATCAAATATCGTCAGCGCTGTTCAATGGCTGTGAGCGGACCGTCCACCACAATCAGGGGACCGGTCCTGAATCTTTGAGGGGGAGCGTCCGGTCTTGAATACCACCATCATGCTGTTCCTGCTGCAGGACGGCATCACCAATGGCGCGATTTATGCGCTGCTCGGCCTGGCGCTGGTGCTGGTGTTCGCCGTCACCCGCGTCATCCTCATCCCCCAAGGCGAATTCGTTACCTATGGCGCGCTGACCTACGCCTCGCTGGCCGCCGGCCAGATGCCGGGCACGGCGAAACTCGCGCTCGCCCTCGGCATTGGCGCCTTCGCGTTCGACCTGTTCGCTGCGCGCAAGGCGTTGCACGGGCGCCTGGTGCTGCGCAGCGCCCTCACCAACATCGTGCTGCCGGCCATCGTACTGGCGCTGACTGTCTACTACGCCGCCCAGAAACCGCCGGTTGCGGTGTGCATCGCGCTGTCGCTGGTGATCGTGGCGATGATCGGCCTGTTTCTCTACCGCATCGCATTCCAGCCGCTGGCGCACACCTCGGTACTGGTGCTGCTGATCGCCTCGGTGGGCGTCCACCTCGCGCTTCAGGGCTTGGGCCTTTTGTTCTTCGGCGCCGAAGGTCAGCGCGGACCTGCCGTGCTGTCGGGATCTTTCACCGCCGGCGCGCTGCGCTTCACCGGCCAGAGCATCACGGTCTACGGCATCACCATCGCCTTCATCGTCGGGCTGTGGCTGTTCTTCGGGCTGACACTTTACGGCAAGGCACTGCGCGCGACCGCCGTGAACCGGCTCGGTGCCCGGCTCGTCGGCATCCGCACCACGCTGTCCGGGCAGATCGCCTTCCTGCTGGCGTCCGTCATCGGTGCACTGTCGGGCATCATGATCGTACCGATCACGACGCTGTATTACGACTCGGGCTTCCTGATCGGCCTGAAGGGCTTTGTCGCCGCCATCATCGGCGGGCTTGTCAGCTATCCCCTCACCGCGGTCGCGGCGCTGGTCGTCGGCATCGTCGAGGCGTTCTCGTCCTTCTATGCCTCCAACTACAAGGAGGTGATCGTTTTCATGCTCTTGATTCCCGTGCTGCTGCTGCGCTCGCTCGCGGCGCCTGCGGTCGAGGAAGAGAAGGACTGACGCCAAGATGCAGAGCCGGCTCCCCATCCTCATCTTCGCAGCTGTCATGGCGGCGATCCCGTTTGTTCCGGGCATGCCCCCGTTCTGGATCGTGCTACTCGACAATGTCGGCCTCACCGCCCTGGTCGCGATGGGCCTCGTGCTGCTGACCGGTGTCGGCGGCCTGACCTCGTTCGGACAGGCGGCCTTCGTCGGCTTCGGCGCCTACACCACTGCGGTGCTGTCGACGACCTACGGCATGTCGCCCTGGCTGACGCTGCCGCTGTCGCTGCTGGTCAGCGGATTGCTGGCGGTGCTGCTCGGCCTCGTCACGGTCCGTCTCTCCGGCCATTATCTGCCGCTCGGCACGCTCGCCTGGGGACTCGGCTTGTTCTATCTCTTCAGCAAGCTGGAGTTTTTGGGACGGAACGACGGCATTTCGGCGATCCCGCCGCTGTCGATCGGCTCGTTCAAAATGCTCTCGCCCGGCTCGATCTACTACGCGATCTGGGTTGCCGTGATCCTCTCGGCGTTGCTCACGATGAACCTGCTGGACTCCCGCACCGGCCGCGCCATCCGCGCGCTCCGGCGCGGCCATGTCGCGGCCGAGGCGTTCGGCGTGCACACGCCGCGGGCCAAGATGCTGGTGTTCATCCATGCCGCCGTGCTCGCCGGCCTCTCCGGCTGGCTCTATGCCCATCTTCAACGCGCGGTGAATCCGACGCCGTTCGGCGCGCAGGCGGGCATCGAGTATCTCTTTATCGCCGTGGTCGGCGGCGCCGGCTATGTCTGGGGCGGCGTCCTCGGTGCGGCGCTCGTCGTGGTCCTGAAGGAAGTGCTGCAGAGTTACCTGCCGCTGATCCTGCCCGGCTCCGGCCAGGTCGAGACCATCGTGTTCGGCATCATGCTGGTGGCGCTGCTCCAGCTCGCACCCGGCGGCGTCTGGCCCTGGCTGATGTCGTTCCTGCCCCAGCGTACCAGTGGCAAGAAGCCGGACACTTCGCTGAAACTGGAGCAGCGCACCCGCTCGCCTGGCCAATCCAGCGTCCTGCTTCAGGTCGAGAAGGCGCGGAAGCAATTCGGCGGCGTGGTCGCGGTGAACAACGTCTCCTTCGACGTTCAGGCTCGCGAGATCGTCGCGCTGATCGGCCCCAACGGCGCAGGCAAGAGCACCACCTTCAACCTGATCACCGGCGTGCTGTCGGCCAGCTCGGGCTCGATCTCCGTGCTCGGCAACAAGGTGGACAGGGCGCCGCCGCAGGAGATCGTCAAGCTCGGCATCTCCCGCACCTTCCAGCACGTCAAGCTGGTGCCTGATATGACCGTGCTGGAGAATGTCGCGATCGGCGCGCATCTGCGCGGCCATTCGGGACCGATCTCCTCGATGCTGCGGCTCGACCGCACTGATGAGGCAAAGCTGCTCGCCGAAGCCGCCCGCCAGATCGAGCGCGTCGGACTTGGCGAGCAGATGCATCAGCTCGCAGGCTCGCTCTCGCTGGGACAGCAACGGATCGTCGAGATCGCTCGTGCGTTGTGCGTCGATCCGATGCTGCTGCTGCTCGACGAGCCGGCGGCCGGCCTGCGCCACATGGAGAAGCAGCAGCTCGCGAGCCTGCTGCGGGAGCTGCGCGACGGCGGCATGAGCGTCTTGCTCGTCGAGCACGACATGGGCTTCGTCATGAACCTCGCCGACCGCATCGTGGTGCTCGATTTCGGCACCAAGATCGCCGAAGGAACGCCGGCCACGATCAAGACCAATCCCGAAGTGATCAAGGCCTATCTCGGAGTGGCGGCATGAGCGCGCTGTTGTCCGTCGCCGACGCCCATGTCGCCTATGGCAAGGTCGAGGCCGTGCGTTCGGTTTCGCTCGAAGTCGGCCAGAACCAGATCGTCACCATCGTCGGCGCCAACGGCGCCGGCAAGACCACGCTGCTCTCCGCCATCATGGGGATCTTGCCGCTGAAGGGGCGCGTGGCATTCGCAGGTCAGGACCTGTCGCGGCTCGACATCGAGGACCGCGTCGCCATGGGACTTGGCCTCGTTCCCGAGCACCGCGAATTGTTCGTGACCATGAATGTCGAGGACAATCTCGAGTTGGGGGCTTTCCGCATCGAGAGAAGCAAGGCGAAAACCTCGATGGAGCGGGTCTACACGCTGTTTCCGCGGCTCAAGGAACGGCGCAAGCAGCTCGCCGGCACGCTCTCCGGCGGCGAGCAGCAGATGCTCGCAATGGGCCGCGCGCTGATGGGCGAGCCCAAGCTCCTGATGCTGGACGAGCCGAGCCTCGGCCTCGCCCCGATCATCGTCGCCGACATTTTCCGCATCGTCACTGAACTGCGCGCCGCCGGCGTCTCCGTGCTGCTGGTCGAGCAGAACGCGCAGGCCGCATTGAAGATCGCGGATCAGGCCTATGTCATGGAGCTCGGCGAGTTCGTGCTCAGCGGCAAGGCCAGCGACATCGCGGCAAACGAGCGCGTCGCCGCCAGCTATCTCGGCTTCCAGCACGAAGGCGCGAGCGGGTTGTAGTGCGCAGTCAACTCCTCTTCCCTTCTCCCCTTGCGGGAGAAGGTGGCGCGAAGCGCCGGATGAGGGGTATCCATCCAAACGGAAAGCGCTTCATTCGCGGAGAGAACCCCTCACCCGTCTCGTCGCTCCGCGACGAGCCACCCTCTCCCGCAAGGGGAGAGGGTACGCCGCACAAGCCGCTCTAGCTTTCGTTGGCAGGTAAGCTCAACTCGCCCCCTTCTCCCCCTTCAGCGCCGCCACCTCTGCTTCCAGCTCCGCTATTTTCGCATCCCTTGCCGCCAGCGCCGCTGCCACATCGGTCGCTTCGAACTTCTGGGGGATGTGCTGCGGGCAGTTTGTATCCCACGCTTCGATCTTGAACAGGATCACCTGCTCCGGCCGGGCGCGATAGCCTTTCGGCATCAGTGATGTCGTCAGCGCCTCGTCATCCTCGACCACCCTCGCCTCGCCCCAGATCTTCACCCGGCGGCGATGGGCGTAGTCCATCACGAAGATGTAGGCCTTGGGATTTTCGAACAGATTTCCCTGCGTGATGTATTGACGATTGCCGGCATAGTCCGTGAAAGCCAGCGTCTGCTTGTCCAGCACCTTCAAGAAGCCCTTCGGGCCGCCGCGATGCTGGATGTAGGGCTGGCCGTCGGCCGAAGCCGTGGCAAGATAAAAGCTGTTGGCATCGGCCAGAAACGCCGCGAGGTTCTCATCGACCTCGGTGCGCCAGCCGCGCTGCTCGGCATGGGCATAGCCTTCGCGTGATCCCTTTCGGGTCTGGATCGACTTCACCGCCGGCGTGAATGCCACGTCGCTGGCGTAGGTCTGAGTTTCCGTCATCGGACCATCTCCTGAAATCCCGGCGCGTCCTTGCGTCTTCGCGATGTAAGATGGACCTTCCGCCGGCTAAAACAATCAGCCGGCTTGACACTTCATCATTGCGTTATATGCAATAATGCCATGGACCGCCTTGAAGCCATGCATGTTTTCGTCACCGTCGCCGATTTGCGCGGCTTCGCGCCGGCGGCACGAAAACTGCGGCTGTCGCCCTCCGCCGTGACGCGGCTGATCGCGGCGCTGGAGGAGCATCTCGGCGCGCGGCTGTTGCAGCGGACCACCCGCCAAGTGACCCTGACCGACGTCGGCACGCGCTATCTCGAGCGTGCGCGTCGCATCCTCGCCGATGTCGAGGAGGCCGACGGCTCGGCACGGGAGGAGCGCAACCGGCCGAGCGGGCGGCTGGTGGTGTCGGCGCCGGTCGGCTTCGGTCGGCTCCATGTCGGGTCTGTCATGACCGCCTACCTCAAACGCTATCCCGAGGTCGCCTGCGAATTGCGTCTGTCGGACAACCTCGTCAATCTCGTGGAAGACGCTGTCGACGTCGCGGTGCGGATCGGCCATCTCGCCGACTCCTCGCTCGTCGCGCGCCAGGTCGGCGAGATGCGGCGGATCGTGGTGGCGACACCGGGCTATCTGAAGCGCCATGGCGAGCCGAAGACGCCGGAGGCACTGCTCGGGCACCAGACCATCGCCTTCGGTCCATCCGCGAACTGGCGCTTCGTGCAGGACGGCCGCGACATCGAGGTGGCGCCGAATCCACGGTTCGCCAGCAACAGCGCCGACGCCGCCCTGCAATATGCCGAGGCCGGCGGCGGCGTGACCCGGGTGCTGGCCTATCAGGCCGCCGAAGGCTTGCGGCGCGGGCGGCTCAAGATCGTATTGGCGAACTACGAGCAGCCGGCGCTGCCGATCCACATCGTCTACCCGACCTCGCGCCTGCTCTCCGCCAAGGTGCGCGCCTTCGTCGATCTCGTGGTGGAGACCGCGGAGTGGAGATTCGGGTGACGTCTTCACCCCTTTTTCGGCACGACGCGAAAGGTGCCGCTGGCGCGCGCGATCACGGCGCCGTCGGCCTTGGCGAGGCACTGCGCGAAACAGATCGTGCTGCCGGTCTTGATCGCCTCGCCCTCGACCGCGAGCCATTGGCCGATCTCGCCGGCGCCGACATAGTCGACCGACAGCGAGATCGTGACCAACGAGGTGGTCCAGCCCGTCGCCTGCGCGCAGCTGTAGCCCATGGCGGCATCGGCCAGCGCTGCGATCAGGCCGCCATGGATCAGCCCGCGTGCATTGGTGTGCGGTGTTGCCAGCCGCAATCCCACGGTGACGCCGTTGTCGGTCTTCCTGGAGTAAAGCGGCTCCCACGGATCGGTGAGCGGGGCTTTGCGGAAATGCGGCTCGAAGCCGGCGGGAATGTCGGTGCTGGTCATGTCCGTCTCGCGTTGGTGGCTGCCGCCATTGAACGCGAGGGACGTGACGGTTGCACCACCTACAAAGTTTTAAACGGAATTTGCGCGGGTGTTTGAAAGAAGCGGCGCCGACGCGAGCACTCGTAGCAACCATTAAGAACTAGGCGGCCGAGCACATGGTCCGGGCTCTGCCGCTCCAGAACGACATTGTCGATGCCATAACCGTGCAGCAGTTGCCCAAGCAACAATCCAGCCGGCCCTGCCCCGATGATTGCGACTTTTGTCCGCAATACTTGCTCCTCCCGATCCTGTAGGCTTTCGGTTGGGCAAAAAGGGAGTGCGCGGCGGCACGCCGCGCCAGTTCCGGCTTGAACGCGCCGGCCAATTAGATAACATGTTAATTAACGAGACCGGGCCATCGAAGCCCGCCGTCAAAAGAGGGAGAGACGCGTGATGAGGAAAGCCTGTCTGGCGTTGCTGCTGGCAGCAAGCGTGAGCCCTGCGCTCGCGCAGGACAAGACCTTCGATTTGAAGATCTCGCACTGGGTGCCGGCATCGCATCCGCTGCAGAAATCGCTGGAGGACTGGGCCGCCGCGGTCGAGAAGGATTCCGGCGGCACCATCAAGGGCAAGGTGTTTCCGGCCCAGCAGATGGGCAAGGCCTTCGACCATTACGACATGGCGCGCGACGGCATCGCCGACGTCACCTATGTCAATCCCGGCTACCAGCCCGGGCGCTTCCCGATCATCGGCGCCGGCGAATTGCCGTTCCTGATCTCGGATGCCAAGGGCGGCTCGATGGGGCTGGATGCCTGGTACCGCAAATACGCCGAGAAGGAGATGAAGGACGTCAAATACTGCCTCGCCTTCGTCCACTCGCCCTCCTCCTTCCACTCCAAGACCAAGAAGATCGTGATGCCGGAGGACGTGAAGGGCCTGAAGATCCGGCCCGCCCACGCCACCATGGCGAATTTCGTCACCTCGCTCGGCGGCACCAATGTGCAGTCCTCCGCGCCCGAAGTGCGCGACATCATCGAGCGCGGCGTCGCCGACGGCGTCACCTTCCCCTGGGGCTCCCTCGTGCTGTTCGGCATCGACAAGGTGACAAAGTACGACATGGAGGCGCCGCTCTACACCACGACCTTCGTGTTCGTCATGAACAAGGACAAGTACAATGCGATGTCCGACAAGCAGAAGGCCGCGATCGACAAGAATTGCACGGTCGAAATGGCAGGCGTGGTCGGCGAGCACTGGGGCAAGTTCGAGGATGCCGGCATCGACAAGGTCAAGGCGGAGTCCAGTCACGAGGTCTACAAGCTGACGCCCGAGCAGACCGCCGCCTGGAAGAAAGCTGCCGAGCCCCTGGTGAAGACCTGGAGCGACGGCGCAAAGAAGGCCGGCGCGGATCCGGATGCGGCACTTAGCGAGCTGAAGGCCTCGCTGAAGAAGTACAACGCGCTGGCGGAGTAGCGCGATGGCGGGCTCTTCTTCCCCCTCTCCCCGTTCTTACGGGGAGAGGGTTGGGGTGAGGGGCCGGTTCCGCAAAAATAGTGACAAACGGACTCGCGGAGAGCCCCCCTCACCCGCCTCGCATCTTGCGATGCGACGCGGCCTCTCCCCGCGCGCGGGGAGAGGCGAAGGACCACCGCCGGAGTCGACAACGAGAATGACAATGCGCAGGAAGCTCCCATGAAGCGCAGCTGGATGGATCGCGTTATCGATTCGATCGAATGGATCGCAGCCGCTTTCGTCGGCATCGTCGCGCTCGACATCTTCCTGTCGGTGTTGCTGCGCAACACGCTGAATTATGCGATCCCCGATAGTTTCGACATCGGCCGCATGCTGCTCGGCATCCTCATCTTCTGGGGCATCGCCGCGACCTCCTATCGCGGCACCCACATCACGGTCGATTTGGTCTGGGGCAATGTCGGGCCGCGCTACCAGCGCTGGATCGACGTGTTCGCGACCCTGGTGCTGCTGTTCGTCGTGACGGTCCAGACCTGGACGCTGTTCGACAAGGTTCGCGGCACCTACAACGACAACGTCCAGACCTTCGACATGCACATGCCGACCTGGCCGTTCTTCGCGATCGCCTGGATCGGCGACGTCTCGGCCGTGCTGCTGATCGCGATCCGCACCTACCGGTTGATCTTCCATCCCGAAGAAATGCACGACCCCAAGCTGAAGGCGACGGAGTAATCATGAGCACCGATGCCGTCGCCGTAATCGGCTTCGTTTCCCTGTTCGCCCTGATGCTGCTGCGCGTGCCGGTCGGCATGGCCATGGGCCTCGTCGGCGTCTCCGGCTTCTCCTATCTCGTCGGCGCCACGCCGGCGCTGAAGCTGGTCGGCCAGACCTCGATGCGCACGGTGACCGACTACACCTTCGGCGTCATTCCGATGTTCTTGCTGATGGGCTCCTTCGTCAGCAATTCCGGCATGAGCCGCGAGCTGTTCCGCGCCGCCAACGGCTTTGTCGGCCATTTGCGCGGCGGGCTCGGCATCGCCACCGTCGGCGCCTGCGGCGGCTTTGCCGCGATCTGCGGCTCCTCGGTCGCGACCGCAGCGACCTTCTCCGCGGTCGCGTACCCCGAGATGCGCCGCTTCGGCTATCCGCAATCGTTTGCCACCGGCGTGATCGCGGCCGGCGGCACGCTGGGCGCGATGCTGCCGCCTTCCACCGTGCTCGCCGTCTACGGCATCATCACCGAGCAGGACATTGGCAAGCTGTTCATCGCCGGCATCATCCCGGGCATCCTGGCGATGACCATGTACATGATCACGATCTTCCTGATCGGCTATTTCCGGCCCGACTTCCTGCCCAAGGGCAAGGTGCTGCCGTGGCGCGAGCGCTTCGCCGGCCTGAAGGACATCTGGGCGCCGGTGCTGCTGTTCGTGTTCGTGATCGGCGGCCTTTACGGCCTGCCCTATTTGCCGCGCTTCACGCCGACGGAAGCCGGCGGCGTCGGCGCTGCCGGCGCCTTCATCATCGGCGTGGCGACCGGCCGCCTCGACCGCGAGAAGATTCTGGCCTCGCTGCTGCAGGCGACGCGCACGGCGGCCGCCGTGTTCACCGTGCTGATCGGCGCCTTGATCTTCGGCTATTTCCTCACGGTGACGCAGACCCCGCAGAAGGTGACGGAATTCCTCACGGGCCTCGGCCTCGGCCCCTACGGCGTGCTGGCGCTGATCATGGTGATGTATCTCGTGCTCGGCTGCCTGATGGACGCCATGGCGATGATCATCCTCACCGTGCCGATCATCTTCCCCGTGATCATGCATCTCGGTTTCGACCCGATCTGGTTCGGCGTCATCATCGTCATGACGGTCGAGCTCGGACTGATCCATCCGCCGGTGGGCATGAACGTCTTCGTCATCAAAAGCGTGGTGAAGGACGTCTCCTTCTCCACGATCTTCAGGGGCGTGATCCCGTTCGTTGCAACAGACCTCGTGCGCCTGGTGATCCTGATCGCCTTCCCGCTGCTGGCGACATGGCTGCCGACGCGGATGATGGCGCATTGAGAGGGGTGAAGCGATGACCATGCCGGCGCTGGAAACCAGATACGTCTTTACCGTCACCGCACGCATCGGCGACGTCGTCACCGCCGGCGAGACCGGCATCGGCATTCGCCGCATCATCCCGATCATCGGCGGAGAGGTGACCGGCGCGATCACCGGCAAGGTGCTGCCGTTCGGCGCCGACTTCCAGACCATCCGCCCGAATGAGCTGATTGATCTCGAGGCCAAATACGCCTTCGAGACCGACGACGGCGCAATTGTCTATGTCGAGAACAGGGGCATGCGCTTTGGCCCGGTCGAGCTGTTGCAAAAGCTCAAGCGCGGCGAGCCGGTCGACCCGAAGCAGATCTATTTCCGCACCGTGCCGAAGTTCGAGACCGGGCATGAGAAATACCGCTGGCTGATGGAGCACATCTTCGTCGGCTCGGCAGCGCGGCATGCCGACCGCGTCGTGATCGACGTGCACCAGGTGATGTGAACGCGTCGCGCCACACCAAGCCGGCTAGTCCATTGACATCACGGGGCCTGTAGCGTATACGCTACAGATGCTGACGATCAAGAGAACCGACGAGTTCTCTGACTGGCTTAGAAGCCTGCGAGACCGGAGAGCGAAGGCAAAAATCCTCGCCCGGATCGATCGGCTGGCGCTCGGCAATCCCGGAGACGTTGCTCCGGTCGGAGGCGGCATCAGCGAAATGAGAGTTCACGAGGGCGCCGGATACCGGATCTACTACGTTGCCCGAGGCGAGGAAATCATCGTTCTTCTTTGCGGTGGCGATAAAGGCTCTCAGCCAGGGGACATAGCGTTGGCAAAGAAGATCGCGAGCGAATTGGAGGTCTGAGCAATGGCAAAAGTGAAATCATTTGATGCTGCGGAGTACCTCGACAGCCCCGAGATGGTTGCGGCCTATCTCACCGAAGCCTTTGAATCCGACGATCCGTCCGCAATAACGATGGCAATCGGCGCCGTCGCCCGCTCTCAGGGCATGGGCGCCATTGCCGAAAAGGCCGGTCTATCCCGTGAGAACTTGTATCGCTCGCTTGGCGGCGAGGCCAAACCCGAATTCGGCACTGTGATAAAAGTTCTCCACGCCATGGGTATCAATCTTGTGGCGCAACCCCAAAGCGGAACCAAGGCGGCGTAGCGGCCGGATAGCATCGGCGTCCGCGACATTTATCCCAAGCCTGTGTGTCGGGCATTCGGGCAGGGTCGCTGCACCCGCGTGTCGTCCTTTTCCGGACTACTGCATCGGCCTCCCCGCTGTCAGCCGTATTGACTCCCCCTGAATTCGTTATACAACATAACTATTCTGACAAGGACGCAAATGACACAGGGAAACGCCGAGACCGCCGACGCGGGCGCCTCCGGGCTTTTGAGGATCGAGCGGGCGGACCGGGTTTTGACCGTCGGCCTGAATCGGCCGGCCAAGCGCAATGCGCTCAATGACGGCATCATCCTGGAGATCGGCGAGTGTTTTGCGTCCCTGCCCGAGGATATCGGCGCGGTCGTCATCCACGGCATCGGCGACCATTTTTCCAGCGGTCTCGATCTCTCCGAACTGACCGACCATGACGCCACCGGCGGCCTTCTCCATTCCCAGATGTGGCACCGGGTGTTCGACCGCATCCAGTACAGCCGCGTGCCCGTGATCGCCGCGCTGAGGGGCGCCGTGATCGGCGGCGGGCTGGAGCTCGCCTGTGCGGCGCATATCCGCGTCGCCGAACCCTCGACCTATTTCGCGCTGCCGGAGGGGCAACGCGGCATCTTCGTCGGGGGCGGCGGTTCGGTGCGCCTGCCGCGGCTGATCGGCGTCGCCAGGATGATGGACATGATGCTGACCGGCCGCGTCTATTCCGCGACCGAAGGCACCTCCTACGGCTTTGCGCAATATGTCACGGAAGCCGGCAACGGCCTCGGCAAGGCGATGGAGCTTGCGACCAAGGTCGCCTCCAACGCGCCGCTGACCAATTTCGCCGTGCTCCAGGCGTTGCCGATGATCGCGGAGGCCAATCCGCAGGCCGGCCTGTTGATGGAATCGCTGATGGCGACGGTGGCGCAGAGCGACAAGGAAGCCAAGCGCAGGATCCGCGAGTTCCTCGAACACAAGACCGCAAAGGTGAAGCCGAAATCATGAGCGCGCAGCCGTCGTCCTCTTCCAGCATGGAGCGCGGCGCGAGCACTTCCCCGCTGCGGCCCATTTCGTTCGGCGATCCCGTCGTGAATATCGAGCGGCGCGACGACGGCACGATTTACCTGCGGCCCAAACAGCCGCTCGGCGATTATCCGGCCCGCATCACCGACCGCCTGCATCACTGGGCGAGCGCGACGCCCGATCGCGTGTTCATGGCCGAGCGCGAAGGTGGCCGCTCCTGGCGCAAGATCAGCTACGCCGAGCTGCTCGCCGCGAGCCGGCACATCGCCTCAGGACTCATTGCGCGCGGGTTGTCGGCGGAGCGGCCGGTTGTCATCCTCTCCGGCAATTCGATCGATCATGCATTGCTGGCGTTCGGCGCGTTCTATGCCGGCATTCCGTTCTGCCCGGTGTCGCCGGCCTATTCGCTGGTATCGAAAGATTACGGCAAGCTCTCCTACCTGATGAAGCTGCTGACGCCCGGCCTCGTCTTCGCCGAGGACGCCGACAAGTTCGCCGACGCGCTCGCGGCCAACGTCTCGCTCGGCACCGAGATCGCCGCGTCCTACGGCCACGTGCCGGGCCGCGACGTCACCTCGCTCGCCGACCTCATGGCAACCCCGATCCGCGCCGATCTGGACGAGGTTCACGGCAAGATCGGTCCCGACACCATCGCGAAATTCCTGCTGACGTCGGGCTCGACCGGCAACCCCAAGGCGGTCGTCAACACCCAGCGCATGATCTGCGCCAACCAGGTGATGCTGCGCGAGACGCTCGCCTTCCTCAAGGACGAGCCGCCCGTCATCATCGACTGGCTGCCCTGGAATCACACGTTTGGCGGCAACCACAACATCGGACTGACGCTCTACAATGGCGGCTCGATGTATCTCGATGCCGGCAAGCCGGTGCCTGGAGGCATCGAGGAGACCGTGCGCAATCTCCAGGAGATTTCGCCGACAGTCTATTTCAACGTGCCCAAGGGCTACGAATCGCTGCTGCCTTATCTGCGCGACGACCAGGGCCTGCGCGCGAAATTCTTCGACCGGCTGCACGCGATGTTCTTCTCGGGCGCGGCCCTGTCGCCGTTCGTCTGGAACAGCCTCGACGAGCTCGCGGTGAAGGAAAAAGGCTACCGCGTGCCGATGCTGACCGGCCTCGGTGCAACCGAGACCGCGCCGTTCTTCATGTCGGTCAACCCGCGCACCAGCCGCTCCGGCCATGTCGGGCTTCCCGTATCCGGCAACGACGCCAAGCTGGTGCCGAACAACGGCAAGATGGAAGTTCGTTGCAAGGGGCCAAACGTGATGCCCGGCTACTGGCGCCAGCCCGACATCACCGCGAATTCGTTCGACGAAGAAGGCTTCTACAAGCTGGGCGACGCCCTCAAGCCCGTCGATCCCGATGATCTCAATGCCGGCTTCGATTTTGACGGGCGCATCGGTGAGGATTTCAAGCTTGGCAGCGGCACCTGGGTCAGCGTCGGCCCGTTGCGCGCGCGCTTCGTTGCGGCCTGCGCACCACTGGTGCGCGACGTCGTCATCGCCGGCATCAACCGTGACGAGGTTTCCGCGCTCGTCGTGCTCGATCTCGATGGCTGCCGGCTGATCAACCCGACGCTGCCGACCGACGACCTCGTCGTCGCGACCCGCGACCGGCTGGTGCGCGAGGCATTTCGCGAACGGCTGACCCGCTTTCTCGGCGCGGCCACGGGATCCTCGACGCGGATCACGCGCGCGATCCTCATGGACACGCCGCTCTCGATCGACAAGGGCGAGGTCACCGACAAGGGCTCGATCAACCAGCGCGCGGTGCTCGAACATCGCAGCCTGCTGATCGAGGAGCTCTACGCTGCCAATCCATCGGACCGTGTGATATCGGTCGGCTAAGAAAACTTCGCTAAAGGGAGAACGCCATGTTGTTGAAGGACCAGGCAGTCGTCGTCACGGGCGGCGCGTCGGGACTGGGCGCGGCGACCGCGCGTAAGCTGGCGGCGCAGGGCGCCCGGGTCGCGGTGTGCGACCTCAATGCCAAGCTCGCCGAAACTGTTGCCGCCGAGATCAAGGGCGTCGCGGTGACCTGCGATGTTTCCGATGCGGCTTCCGCGGAAGCTGCGATCGCGCAGGCGACCAAGGCCCATGGACCCGCGCGCGTGCTGGTCAATTGCGCCGGCATCGGCGTGGCCAAGCGCGTCGTCGGCCGCGACGGACCGATGGCGCTCGCCGATTTCGACAAGGTGATCAAGGTCAATTTGATCGGCACCTTCAACATGCTCCGCCTCGCCGCAAACGAGATGTCCAAGCTCGAGCCGCAGGCGACCGGCGAGCGCGGCGTCATCATCAACACGGCGTCCGTGGCCGCTTATGACGGCCAGATCGGGCAATCGGCCTATTCGGCCTCGAAGGGCGGCATCGTCGGCATGACGCTGCCGATCGCGCGCGAGCTGGCGCAATTCGGCGTCCGCGTGCTGACGATCGCACCCGGCCTGTTCCTCACGCCGCTGCTCGCCAACCTGCCGCAGGAAGCCCAGGACTCGCTTGCCGCCGCAATCCCGTTCCCGCGCCGGCTCGGCCACGCCGACGAGTTCGCGGCGCTCGCCCTGCACATGGTCGAGAATTCCTACCTCAACGGCGAAGTGGTGCGCCTCGACGGCTCGCTGCGCATGGCGCCGAAATAGGGCGCGGCATATGTTCGTGAACCGGCGCGACGTCCAGATCCAGTGGGGTGACTGCGACCCCGCCAACATCGTCTATTACCCGCGCTATTTCGCGATGTTCGACGATTCGACGTCGACCCTGTTCGAAGTCGCCGGCTTCTCCAAGCAGGACCTGGTCAAGAAATACGGCCTGGTGGGCATTCCCATGGTCGACACCCGCGCCAAGTTCTACATCCCCTCGACTTATGGCGACTGGATCACCATCGAAACCAAGATCGAGAGCATCAAGCGCTCGAGTTTCGAGGTGAAGCACAGCGTCTTCAAGGGCGAGGCGCTGGCGATCGAGGGTTTCGAGACCCGTGTCCTGGTCGGGCGCGACCCCGTTAACCCCGACAAACTGAAATCGGCACCGTTTCCTGCGGAAATGGTAGCCAAATTCACGGGGAGCGAGGCCCGGAGCTAAATCGCCACATCACCAAAAGAGGGGGCTGAATTACCCCCCGATTTCTGCTTTCAAAGAAACACATAAAGGGAGGAATAGATGAAACGCTTTTACCTGACCGCCGCCGTCACCGCGGCCGCGCTTGCGCTGCCGGCCGTGCCCACGCTGGCTCAGACCGCCGAGGTCACCATCGGCATCACCACCACCACGACCGGCCCGGGCGCAGCGCTGGGCATTCCCGAGCGCAATGCGCTTGAGTTCGTGCCGAAGGAGATCGGCGGCGTGCCGCTGAAGGTGATCGTGCTCGACGACGGTGGCGATCCCACCACCGCGACCACCAACGCCCGCCGCTTCGTGACCGAATCCAAGGCTGACATCATCATGGGCTCGGCGCTGACGCCGCCAACCATCGCGGTGTCGAACGTCGCCAACGAAGCCGGCATTCCGCATTTCGGCCTGGCGCCGTTCCCGATCACGCCGGAGCGCATGAAGTGGTCGGTGGCGATGCCGCAGCCGATTCCAATCGTAGGCAAGGTGCTGTACGACCACATGAAGGCCAAGGGCGTGAAGACCGTCGGCTATATCGGCTATTCCGACTCCTATGGCGACCTCTGGTTCAACGATTTGAAGGCGCAGGCCGTGCCGATGGGCATAACCATCGCCGACGAAGAGCGCTTCGCTCGCCCCGACACGTCGGTGACCGGACAGGTGCTGAAGCTCGTGGCGGCGAATCCCGACGCCATTCTGGTCGGCGCTTCCGGCACCGCGGCCGCGCTGCCGCAGACCGAGCTGCGCGAGCGTGGCTATCAGGGCCTGATCTACCAGACCCATGGTGCCGCCAGCATGGACTTCATCCGCATCGCCGGCAAAGCGGCGGAAGGCGTGCTGATGGCCTCTGGTCCCGTCATGGATCCCGAGGACCAGCCGGACGAAGCCGCCACCAAGAAGCCGGGCCTCGCGCTCAACTCGGCCTATGAAGCCAAGTACGGCCCGAACAGCCGCAGCCAATTCGCCGGTCACTCTTACGATGCGTTCGAGATTCTCAAGCGCATCATCCCGGCGGCACTCAAGACGGCGAAGCCCGGCACGCCGGAATTCCGCGAGGCGATCCGCCAGGCGCTGCTGTCGGAGAAGGAGCTCGCGGCGAGCCAGGGCGTCTACAATTTCACCGAGAAGGACCGCTACGGCCTCGACGAGCGCTCGCGCATCCTGCTCACGGTGAAGAACGGCAAGTACTCGCTGGTGAAGTAGACGCGGCGCCAGGATTGAGACGACGAGAGCCGGCCCGATGGGCCGGCTTTTTTGTTTTGGCTCCTAGAATGGCATTGCCATATGGATCGTCATGGCCGGGCTCGTCCCGGCCATCCACGCCTTGCCATACGGCGCGAAGAACGTGGATGCCCGGGACAAGCCCGGGCATGACGAAGAGAATATTCCGCTTTCCTACGCCGCCTGCCGCAGCGGGGTCCAGGCGAACTCCGGATAGTAAGTGTCCATCATCCGGTCGACATAAGCGGTGAGGTTCGGAAATCCTTCGGCGCGACGGCGCAGGGCGGATTCGAAGAACGGCGTCAGGATCCCGGCGAGTGCACCGAAGGCGGTGGCATCGACGCCGCAGGGCTTGTTGCCCATCAGATAGGACTTGTCACCGAGCTGCACCGAGAGCGCAAACAGCGAGCGCACGGCGAGATCAACGTCGTCATCGGGCGCGTGCCGTCCGAGCCCGGAGAGCAAATAGTTCTCGGCGACACGGAATTGCGCGTCCTCGCGCAACTTCTCGCGGTTGTGCTCCGGCGCGCCGTCGAAGAAATGCGCAGGCCCCTTGGCGAAATTGACCGGGTCGACCCAGCGCGCCCCGACCAGCGCAAAATAAACGTGATGCTCGATCATGCGCTCGAACGCCCAGGCCTGCGCCCGCTCTTGCAACGACAGGCCGGCGTCGAAATCGAAGCCGTAGCGGCGCTCGATATGGGCGCGGATGAAGGTGGAGTCGGCCACCGCCTCGCCGCCATCATCGATGAAAGGAAGCTGCCCCTTGGGAGAGGCGGGCGGCATCGCCCGCTCCTTCCGATAAGGCAATCCCGCCATCTTGAGCTGCACCTCCGTCTTGGTGACGAAGGGGCTGATTTCCGGCAGGCCGAAGCCGGTGCCAAAGCCGTAAAGCGTGATCATGAAGGCTCTCCTGAAACCACCGAAAGAGTTGAGGGAACTTAACCGCGGGCTGCTGCCACCATGGTGGCAGCAGCCGTGATATCTTCTGCGAAACGGGCCCCTCGCCAGGCGCGGGCCATGACATGACGGACCAGCGCGTCCGCGGCCTGGACCAGGAAGCGAGCTACCATTGTCGCGAGCGCAAGGCGGAGGTCGAGAACCATGAGATCAAGGGATACGAGGCGGCCGAACGCCCATGCGCACCAAGCTCGGACCTGCAAAGCAGGGACTCGTAGCTGGACCTGTAAAGGCTGGGTCCGCCACAGCGCAGCGGCCGGGCCGAAATGAGTTGGAATGATCATGGACAAATCCTCTTCAGTCGACGTGTTGACCCGGTATAGAACTCCCCTGCTGCCAACATCCTGTCAGCAGCCGCGCGCCACCATCTGAAAAACCACCGACAAGAGACCCGTCATGAGACGCGCCGACCGGCTGTTTCAAATCATCCAGGTGCTGAGGCGCACGCGTAAGCCGTTGACGGCGGACGCCATCGCGGCCGAGCTCGAGACCTCGAAGCGCACGATCTATCGCGACATCGCCACGCTGATCGGCCAGCGCGTGCCGATCCGCGGTGAAGCCGGCATGGGCTACATCCTGGAAAAGGGTTTTGACCTGCCGCCTTTGATGCTGACACCCGACGAGATCGAGGCGGCGGTGCTGGGCGCGCAATGGGTTGCCGGCCATGCCGATCCCGCGCTGGCGCGTGCGGCTGAAGACCTGATGGCCAAGATCGCCGACACTGTCCCTGAGCGCCTGCGTCCCTTCGTGCTGGAGCCGGCAAGCCGGGCCCGGCCGAGCTGGAACAGGGAGCCGGACCGCCTGGACATGGCACGCACGCGCACCCAGATCCACGAAGGCAAGAAGATCATGCTGCGCTATCGCGACGAGCAGGGCCGCGCCAGCGAGCGCATGATCTGGCCGATTTCGATCGGCTATCTCGAAGCCGTGCGCCTGCTCGCGGCCTGGTGCGAACTGCGCGGCGACTTCCGCAGCTTCCGCACCGACCGCGTGGTGGATGCGAGCTATCCCGACGAGAGATATCCGGAAAGGCGCGACGTGCTGCGCGCGAAATGGCGGCAGAGCCTGGTCTGGGGTCCGCCCAAGGATACGTGAAGGATACGTGACGATGGACGAGAACGCCCCCATCGACCTGTCGAGCTGCTGCCAGAGTTGCGGCGCCTGCTGCGGCTATTCGGCGAACTGGCCGCGCTTCTCGATCGAGAGCGACGAGGAGCTCGCCGCGATTCCCGAAGCGCTCGTCAACGACCGTCAATCCGGCATGCGCTGCGAAGGCGATCGCTGTTCGGCGTTGCAGGGAGAGATCGGACAAGCGACCGCGTGCGGCATCTACGCAGCGCGACCGGAAGTGTGCCGCACATGCATGCCGGGCGATGCCGAATGCGCAATGGCGCGACGGAAATTCGGGCTGCCAATGATCGCGAGCGTTTAGGCCGGGACGGCTTCGCTGATGTCGTCGTCGATCTCGTCGTCCAGCGGCGCGAGCACCGAGAGCGGCTTGGTCGACAGCGTGATCGGTTTGCGCCCACCGGACAGCGACGGCGAGGATTTCGCCGCGCCTTCACGCGCGAGCGCGTAGAGCGTCGAGCCGACACGGCCGCCGTTCTCGATCAGGTCGCGCTCGTTGCAGCTGCCGGCGATCGCGACCGCCAGCGAATGTAGATGGCTGCGGCGATAGCAGAACAGCGCCAGCCTGGCGCGCGCGTCAGGGGAAACACTTTCAACCAGCCTCGGCAGGCCACTCTCGCTGGCGCGGTACATCTCGCCAAGGAGTTCGTCGCGGACCGGGCACGAATCGCCTTCAAAGGTATCGCGGCTTGAAAACATTGCAGTTCTCCCTCGTCTCGGAAGATGCAGTGCAATTCTCTAATGAAAGGTTAACCACGCTGCCCGGTAGTCACCCGGGGTCCTTGCGCCCTCGCCGCGAATCAATGGGCTGGAAAGGGTTTTCTCTGTGGCCATCTCAAGACGCCCGCCTTCGGCGGCCCTCAGGATGAGGTCTGCTTCTGCTGAAAGATTCTCAGCCCTCGTGGTGAGGAGGCGCGAAGCGCCGTCTCGAACCATGCAGGCCCGACAGTCACTCCAGACGGCCGCAGCGCTCAGTTCGCCGCCATGAAGATGGAGAGGCCGAAGCCGGTCAGATGGTGCAGGGCCTGGTCGATGCCGATCAGGGTCCAGAACCAGGGATGCGCAAGATCGACACCGAAATTGGCCGAGACGAGGCCCTTGGCGCGGTCGATCGTGATGTGGATCACGAAGTCGATCAGCGCCACAAACCAGAATCTCGGCGCCACGATCAGGATCAGCGGCAGCGCAACCGCAAGGTGAACCAGGCAGTGCACCAGGAGCGGCAGGGCCCAGCCGTGCTTCTGGTCCTTGCCATGCGCCATCCAGGCGGTCTGGAGGACGAAATCGGCGATGACGTGCTTGAACGTCAGCAGCAACATCCAACCAATGAGGGCTTCGACCGGGACCGCCGATGACAGGGGTGGAAACGACAAGGCGCCCTCGTTGACGTGACAAGAAGAATTGGAGCGTTCAGCGCAATCTCTTCCTGGACCGGTCAAATCGCCGGGACTTGCGATTTATGACACCTCCCGCGGCGGAATGCAGCCGGGGGGAACCGGAAAATCGCCAACTGTGGCTAACTGGTGATAGGATGACCAATCGCCGCGGCGGGGTTGAGTAAGGTTACCTTCGGCTCGGAATTTGCATTCCGCGGCCTGCGCGCTATCATTGCCGGCAGAGAATATCGTTCTTTTTTCAGACGTTTACGAATTACAGGGCGACCGCAGCGATCGCATCCGCGAGCCGCCCGCCACCGGAAGCATAAGGCCAGAGTGCTGCCATGAGTACTGAGGGCCCGACCTCATCGCCGATCGAGCCACCGCCCCGGCGACCCAAGGTGATCAAGACCAATCAGCAGCAGGTCTTCCTCTACGTCGTGCTGACCCTGCTGTTGTCGCTTGCCACCGTCTGGGGCGGCCGCATGCTGGTGCACAATTCGGAGACTCTGACCTTTGCGGTCGGTGCCGCCAACAGCGACGAGGCGCTGTTCGCAGCCAAGCTCGCTAGCGTCCTGAAGAACAACGCCTCGCGCTTCCGGATCAGAATCGTCAACAACGCCGACAATGCCAAGGCGATCGCCCAGTTCGATCGCAAGCAGGCCGACCTCGCGGTGCTGCGCACCGACGCCAAGGTGCCGCTGCGGGCGCGCACGCTCGCGATCCTCGAGCACGATCTCGTGCTGCTGCTCGGGCCCGGAAACAAGAAGATCAAGTCGCTCGCCGAGCTGAAGAAGAAGAAGGTCGCCGTCCTCGCCGAGAACGAATCCTCGCTCGCCTTCGTCCGCGGCATCCTCGACATTCCCGACGGTGCGGACGCGGCGAAGATCCAGATGGCGCCGCCGGGCGCAACGCTCGACAAGCTGTTCGCGCCGGCAAGCGGATTTGGCGCGGTCGTCGCCATCGTCCACGCCTCGAAGGCGGTACGGGACAAGGCGTATGAGCAGGTCGCCAGGCGCGGCGGCTTCACACTGAACGCGATCGACGAGGCGAAAGCGCTGGCGCGCAAGATCCCCGGCATTTCCAGCGAGACGCTGACGGCGGGCACGCTGTCTGCATCGCCGGAAATCCCCGACGACGATCTCGACACGATCGGGCTCGAATGGTTGCTGGTCGTCCAATCCCGGATGTCGCCGACGGCGGCCGGGGAGCTCGCGCGCACCGTCTACGAGAACAAGTCCGCGCTCGGGCTCGACAGTGGCTTTGCCAGCAGAATCGAACCGGCCTCCGTCGAGAAGGACGCCTTCGTGATGGCGCATCAAGGGGCGGCCGACTACATCAACGACGACACCAAGTCGTTCATGGATAAGTACAGCGACCTGATGTATCTGGGCGCCGCCGCGCTCAGCGTCATCGGCTCGATCTTCGCCGCGATCTACGCCAAGATCACCCGGATCGCGCCGGAGAAGGCCAGCGAGCTTTCCACCGCCATCCTCGACATCGGCGAGCGGATCGAACACGCGCATTCGCTCGACCAGCTCGAATGTCTCCAGGACGAGCTGGAAGGCATCTTGCGCGGCGCGGTCATCGGCTTGCGAGACGGCACGATCAGTACCGACGGGCTCGACACCTTCAAGCTCGGCTACGAATTCGTCCGCGACGAGATCGGCATGCGCCGCGACTACCTCAAGCGCCATGCGGGCGAGGGCGAGAAGGCCGCTCAGGATGCGGCCCCTCCCCACCATGACGAGAGCAATGTCGTGGTGGTGAAGACAGCTCAGAGTGCCTGACCTATCGATTTGAGGATCTGCGGCGACGCCTTGCCGGCACGTCCGCGAACGACTGGGGACCCTCGTGCGGGAACCGTCCCCGTCTACAACCGTTTGTTCTCGGATCAACCGGAGACCGCGCCATGCGTGCACTCCTCATCATCTTCCTGCTGGGAATGTTGGCCGCGGTTGGCTATTTCGCTTACTCCGCGATGGCGGTCGAGGGCGAGCCGATTCCGACGGAAGGCTATGTGGCGCTGGCGCTGGGGGCCGGGTTTTCCGTTCTCGTCGGCATCGGCTTGATGGTGCTGCTATTTTTCAGCAGCCGTCGCGGCTACGACGAACCGCCGCATTTCAAGTAACGGCACGTGGCCCGCGGCCGCGCCCATCGTTGACGGCCTCGACCGGGGCAGGCACTTTGGCACCGAGGTTCCAGCCGGGGACCGCAAAGACAAAACCGAGCCGCCTTCCCGCATGTCCAAGCCGCTGATCTCCGCTCTGGCCCAGTTCGCGGCCGCCACGGCGGGCCGCAACATGACCAGGGCGGCCTATGTGGCCGTCGCCGTCGGCGTGCTCGCCATGGTGCTGCTGACGGTCAACCCGGCCTATGAGACGGCGCGTCGCTGGGTCGATGCCCTGCTTTGGGCCTGCCTCGTCTACTTCGTGTTCGAATGGGTGGTCCGGCTGCGCCATATGGCGCGACAGGGGCGCCTCGCACTCTACATGTCCTCCTCCGCCGGGCTGGTCGACGCGGTCGGTGCGTTGGCCGTGCCGGCCGCGCTGATTCTCGGGATCGAGCCCAGGACGGCGTGGCTGCTCAGCGTGCTCTGGGTGCTGAAGGTGGTACCGGGCATTCCCGGCCTGCGGCAGCTCCGCCGCGTACTGGTGCTGGAATCGGGGCCGCTGCTCAGCGTGCTCGTGATCTTCCTGATGGTGGTCTTCCTGGCCTCGGTCGCCGAATATTTCCTGGAGCGGGACGTGCAGCCGCAGACGTTCGGCAGCGTGCCGGCCGCGCTGTGGTGGGCCGTCGCAACCCTGACGACGACGGGTTATGGCGACGTCGTGCCGGTGACGCCGCTGGGCCGCATGGTGGCGGCGCTGGTGATGATCTCCGGCCTCGGTGTGTTCGGCCTCTGGACCGGTATTTTGGCAACCGGCTTTGCCGCGGAGACCCGGCGCGACAATTTCCTCAAGACCTGGGAATCCGTCAGCAAGGTGCCGTTCTTCGCGGCGCTTGGGCCGGCCGCCATCGCCGACGTCACCCACATGCTGCGCACCATGGAGCTGCCGGCGCGCACCATGATCATCCGCAAGGGTGCGCAGGGCGATTGCATGTATTTCATCGCCGCCGGCGAGGTCGAGGTCGACCTGCCCGGCAAGAAGGTGCAGCTCGGCGATGGCGCCTTCTTCGGCGAGATGGCCTTGCTCGGCAACAATTTGCGCGGCGCCAATGTCTCGACCACCAAGGTGTCGCGGCTGCTCGTGCTCGACCTCGTCGACTTCCGCGTGCTGATGGCGCGGCATCCCGATCTCGCCGAGACCATCGACGCCGAGGCGAAGCGGCGCACGCTCGAAAACAAATAAATGGCGACAAGCAAATAAATGGAGACAAGAATGTCGGACATCACCGACGCAGCCACTGGCCCGGTGCTCGAACTCATTGGCTCACGCGCCACCATCCGCCTCAACCGGCCCAAACACCTCAACCGGCTGCAGGCCGAGGATCTCGGCGAGCTGGTCAAACTGTTCGACCGGGTCGAGGCCGATCCTGCTATCCGCGTGCTGGTGCTGACCGGCACCGGGCGCGCCTTCTCCGCGGGCTATGATCTCAATTCCGTTGCCGAGCGTGCGGTCAGTGCGAGCGAGCAGCAGAGCGCGGGCTCCGCCTTCGAGGTGGTCGTCAATCGGCTGGAGGATCTCGGCGTCCCCACGATCTGCCGGCTCAACGGCGGCGTCTATGGCGGCGCGACCGATCTCGCGCTCGCCTGCGATTTCCGCATCGGGGTCGATACCGCGGAGATGTTCATGCCCGCGGCACGGCTCGGGCTGCATTACTACAGCAGCGGCATCAAGCGTTACGTGACGCGGCTCGGCGTCGACAATGCGAAGAAGCTGTTCCTGACCGCGCAAAAGATCAGCGCGCCGGAGATGCTGCGGATCGGCTATCTCACCGATATGGTGGCGGAGGAGACGCTCGACGAGGAGGTCGACAAGCTCGCCAACATCCTCGCCGGCAACGCGCCGCAAGCGATGCGCGGCATGAAGCGCGCGATCAACGAATTTGCCCGCGGCGAACTCGACCAGCAAGCCGCCGACCAGCGTCACCGCGACAGTATGCGCGGCGACGAAATCAAGGAAGGCATCAAGGCGTTCGCGGAGAAGCGGCCGCCAAAATTCTGATCACGCCCGCTTCGACCGCATCGCCCTCACCTGCGTAAGCTTGGGATCGCGGGCAAGCGCCTGGTAGCGTTTGCTCTCGATGGGATAGATCGCGATCCGGCCCTTGCTATCGGCATGAACGCCCCAGCCGAAGCGCTTGCCCAGGCTTGACGCCCTCATGCACGCCTGCCCTCGGGAGAAGAACGCTTCACGGGCCGCCTGCTTCTCCGTTTCCGTCGCCTTCACGGCGAGTTCGCGTCCTGGCGCGGACGTCGCGAAGATCACGTCGTCGGACGTGTGTTTGTAAGGCGCCTTGGCAATCATCCCATATTGCAGGCACGCCACCGTCGGCTTTCCCGCGCGCAGCGGTGGCTCTTCGCCAGTGCGCGCAGGACAATCTTCAGCAACCCGGATGAAGGTGTTGAAGCAGTTGGTCGTGTGCATCGGCTTCGTCATCTTCAACCTTGGATCACTCAGCCCTGAAGCGCCGCAGCGTGCTGCGCCGCCATCTCGGCGTCGGCCGCATTGATGCGCTGGAACGCGGGCCGCGCCGTCATTCGTTCGGCATAGCGGACGAACACATCCTTCTTCGGCACTATACCGAACATCATGGTCCAGCTGAACGCGACGCCCCACAGCACATCCGCGGCCGTCATGCGCTCGCCGAGCAGATACGGTCCCTTCGACAGCTGCGCCTCGAGCGCGCCGAGCATGGTGTCATAGTCGGCATAAGGCGATTGCGTGATCGGTGCCGGCTCGCGCTGCATGAACTTGTCGATCAGGGCCGGCTCGAACGAGGCGCCGTAATAGGCGATCCAGCGCAGATAGGGGCCGCGCAGCGGATCGTTCAGCGCGGGTGTGAGCCCGGCCTGCGGAAACAAATCGGCGAGGTAGATGGTGATCGCGACCTGCTCGGTCACAAGCTGCCCGCTGTGGTGGATCGCCGGCACCTTGCCGAGCGGGTTGATGGCGAGGTAGGCCGGCTGGCGCTGCTCGCCGGCCTTCATGTTGAGGACATGAAGATCATAGGGCGCGCCCAGTTCCTCCAGCAGCACCCGCGTGCCGGTGGCGCGGCTTTGCGGCGAATAATACAGCGTGATGCGGTTCGGATCGGTCATGGCGGGTCTCCATCTGGCCGGCTGGCGATGGCGTTATAGCGAACCATACCTGACATCCTGTGTCAGGTATGGTTTAAAGGATCATGCGCGCGAGCCGGATGCTGTCGATCCTCACCACCCTGCAGGCCAAGGGGCAGGTCACCGCGCCTGAGCTCGCGCAGGCCTGCGAAGTCTCGGTACGCACGATCTATCGCGACATCGACGCGCTCGCGGCGTCCGGCGTCCCCGTCTATGCCGACCGCGGCGCCGAGGGCGGCTATCGCCTGCTCGACGGCTATCGCGTGCGGCTGAACGGTCTGTCGCAAAGCGAGGCGGAAGCGCTGTTTCTTGGGGGATTGCCGGGCCCGGCGGCGGCGTTCGGGCTGGATGCGGCGATGATCGCCGCACAGAACAAGCTGATGGCCGCACTGCCCGCCAATTTGCGCGAAGATGCCGGACGGATGCAGGAGCGTTTTCACCTCGACGCGCCGGGCTGGTTCGGCGAGGCGGAAGAACCCAAGCATCTACGCACCATCGCTGCCGCGACTCTGCGCGGGACACTGATCAAGATCCGCTACCAGAGCTGGCGCGCCGAAAAGCAGCGCCGCGTCGCGCCGCTCGGTCTCGTGCTGAAAGGGGGCAGCTGGTATCTCGCAGGTCTGGTTGACGGCAGCGTGCGGACCTATCGCGTCACGCGCGTGCTCGACTGCACGGCGCTTGACGATCGCTGTGAGCGGCCCGCCGGCTTCGATCTCGCCGCCTATTGGCGGGACGCAACGCTGCGTCTCGAGGCCGAGATGCATCCCAATGTCGCGGTCGTTCGGCTGTCGCCCTTCGGCGTGAAACTGCTCGATGCACTGAGCCAGCCTTACGTCAGGGCGCGTACGCAGCTCGAAGAGACCGCAGATGCAGACGGCTGGCGCATTGCCAGAGTGCCGACCGGCAAGACGTCATGGCATGCCGCCGCCGAATTGTTGCGGCTCGGGCCCGAGGCCGAAGTACTGGAGCCCGCCGATCTGCGCGAGAAGATGGCCGAGCTGACTGAGGCGATGGCCGTGCGCTATCGCGCGGCGCGGAAAGCAGGACGGCGGCGCAACGCACCGCGACCGACGAAACACTCCTGAAACACGATTCTCCCCTGCCTGCATGAACGCATCCGCGTTTCGGCCCGACCGAGATGCAGGGACACAACAACGGCCCTTTGCGCCACACTGGAGAATGAAGATGTTTCGTAAGCTTGCACTTGGTCTGATCGCCGCCGGCTCGCTCGGCGTTGCCGCTCTCGCCCCCACCGCCGCGTCGGCCCACGGCTTCCACCATCACTGGGGTCCCAGCTGGGGCTTTGGCGGCGTCTACGTCAACAGCGGCGTCAACAATTGCTATCAGGAGCGCGTCGTCCAGACCCGCCACGGCCTGCGCGTTCGCGTCGTGAACGTCTGCGCGTACGGGATCTACTGATATTCGCATTCACGACAAAGCCCCGATCGCACCGCGATCGGGGCCTTTGCGCGTCAAATTTCGTCGGCTAGCCGGTCTGTCTATGTCGCCGAAACCAGGTCCAGGTCTCGCGCGTCGTCCTGATGTAGCCGCGGCCACGATGGACGATCTCGCCGTCGACGATTCCGTTCAGCTTTGGCAGCGCGTGGAACGGGATCGAGGGATAAGCGTGATGCTCGACATGGTAGGGCATGTTCCACGCGATCCATTTGACGATTGCGCCGGTGTAGGTGGTGCGGGTGTTCTGGAATGCGCTGCGGGTACGCTCGCAGCCGGTGTGCTCGGCGTAGAGATAGGGCCGCAGGAAGAACTGCCCAATGATCAGCGGCACGATCCAAACCCAGAGCAGCAGCGCCGACGAGAACCATAGCGACAGCACGAGCAGCAATGCATAGAGCGCGGCATAGGCGCGCGCCTCGGTGACGATGATGGCGCGCCTGTTCTCGGGAATCCAGGGCACGACGACTTTGCCGGTGACGGCATGGCCGAGCATCAGCCGCAGGCGTCCGGCGACCTGAAGCACGCCGCTATAGGCGAGCGCGAGCTGCGTGTCGGATTTCGGTTTGACGCCGACGACCAGCTCGGGGTCCTTGTCCGGATCCTGGGTATAGCGGTGATGGTCCCAGTGGAACAGGCAGTAATATTCGTAAGGCAATCCGATGATGAAGCCTGAGAGATAGCCGACCACGAGGTTGAGGCCGCGGCTTTTGAACGCAGTCTTGTGCGCGGTCTCGTGCACGGCCATGAACAGGAAGGCGACGAGATAGCCCTGCACCGCCACCAGCGGCAACGTCCAAAGGACACCCCAGGTGGAAGAGATCCTCCAGATCAGCGCGCCGACCAGTACGACCAGGCCGTAATGGCTGAGGCTTTGCGCGGCACCTCTGAGGTTCGACCGCACCGACAATTCGCGCAGCATCGCCGGTGCCAGCGGCTTCAGCCGATGGCCGGAGTCTGAAACGGTTGTGTCAGTCATGATCGGATGCCTGTCCTACTTGCCGAGAAGCTCCGCGATCTCAGCCTTGATGAAGGCCTGATCGCGCGGATTGTTGACGGGGTTGCCGGCGCGATGGCCGTGCAGCGACGGGATCGGATGCAGCACCGCAGAGTGGGCGTTGACCAGCCGGCCGAGTTCGTCCTGGTTGTCGCACACGTCGAAATAGCGATCGGTCGCACCGGGCATCAGCAACATGTGCGCCTTGATCGCACCGAGCGCGCGATCGAAATCTCCGCCGAATGCGATGCAGTGGCTGACGTCGCCGTTCTGCCAGATCCCGATCTGCGCCAGCAGATCGTTGGCGTCGCGCCGGGCAAACGCCGCGTCCCAGGTGCGGACGAGATAGTCGTCCAGCGAGGTGAAGCCTGCTTCGCGCCAGATCTCGTCGCGATAGAAACCGTGCGACATCGCCCAACCCGCGTAGACGCGCCCCATGGCGCGATAGCCTGCGACGGGCTTCTCGACGAAGCGGCCGTCGCGGAAGGCGGGATCGGCGGTCAGCGCGGCCTTCACGCTTTCCAGGAAGACGTAATTATAGGGTGCGCAGCGGGCACTGCCGCAGACGACGGCCGCCCGCTCGACCATATCGGGATGCAGTGCCGCCCAGTGATAGGCCTGCATGCCGCCCATCGACCAGCCATAGACCAGGGCAAGCTTCGAGATGCCGAACCGCTCGGTGAGCAACCGATGCTGGACCGCGATGGCATCGTGATAGGTCAGGATCGGGAACGGCGCGGCGGTATTCGAGGGCGAGGACGACAGCCCGTTACCGAACAGATTCGGGATCACGATGAAGTAGCGCGTGGGATCGAGCACCCCGTCGGGGCCGATCAGCCACTCGGTGTCGGTGTGCTGCGCGCTGAACGAGGTCGGATAGAGAATGACATTGTCCTTGTCCGGACTGAGCGTGCCGTAGGTCTTGTAGGCGAGCTTGAGCGAAGCGACGACGGCCCCGGACCGGAGCGTGACGTCGCCGGCCTCGAAGATCTCGTAGTCGCGCCCCGCCGTCATCGACCGAACTCCCGCTCACGCGGCAAGCGCGCCGCGGAAACAGCGATGCATCGATCATGCCGTCCCGCAGACGCATCGTCGCGTCTAATAACTGTACTTATAGTCCATTTATTATGGATCAGCAAGATAAATCCGGTCGCGAGCCGGCTCAGGCGATGGCGGCCAGATAGCGCGCGACAGAGGCCGCGAATGCGGCCTTGGCGCCTGCGGCGATGTTGCGGCCCCACCAGGCGCCGTAGATGCGATCGAGCGCCAGCGGCTCGACGGCCGCCGCAATCCGTCGCACCGCGGCGGCATTGAGCGGCATGTAGTTCGGATAGGAGTACATGAAGCTGACGAAGCGGCGATCCATCGTGACCTGCGCGATATCGCCGGTGAGCAGCGCGCCTCTGCCGTTGGCACCGCTCGCATGGTGCAGCATGGTGGCGCCGGCGAAATGACCGCCGGTGCGCAGTAGCAGCACATCGTCGGAGATGCGATGGTTTTCGCCGGTCCAGTGCACGATCGATGCATGCGGACGCGTCACCCATTGGCGATCATCGGCATGCAGATAGACCGGCACCTCGCCAAACGCCTCGCTCCAATCGGCGAGCGCGCCATAGTAATGCGGATGCGAGATCGCGATCGCCTTCAGCCCGCCGAGTGACCGCACATGCGTGATCGCCTCCGGCGTCGCCAGCGGGACGCAGTCCCACATCAGCCAGCCGCCCGCGAGCGGCACCAACAGCGCGCGCTGGCCGATGGCAAAGCTTGGCTCGAGCGCGAGGCCTGTCAGGCCGAGATCGTCGCGCCAGACCATGCGGTGACGCTCCGAGAGCGCCTCGCGCGTGAGGAAAGTCTGCCCCTTCCAGCCGACGTATTGCCGCTCGTCCTCGCAAATTTGACAGGACGTTGGCGGATTTTCGCCATCCGGAAATTGCGCGCCGCAGGTTTCGCAGATCCAGAGAGGCATGCCGTACTCCCGACAGAGACGATCCACCGTCAATAAGGAATTGCTGGCCGTGACCGCAAGCCCCAACGACCGGGCGAACCCTGGAACCAACCCGATCAGCGCCCGTTAAAGTTTGGTCCGCGCCAGAACGATTGGCTGAAAGGATCATGTCCCACGCCGTATTCCGGCTGAGACCAATTTTTGGTATCGACGACATCGCGGTCCCCCTCCTCGTCTCGTATCTGGCCCCTGTTCGCTCTCAACTTCTTCATGGCCGACATGCAGTCGGGCATCGGCCCTTTCGTCGGCGTCTTCCTCCAGGAGCGCGGCTGGGCCAGCGGATTGATCGGCACCGCGATGACGATCGGCAATGTCGCGGGCATGCTGATCACGACGCCGATCGGCGGCTTCATCGACGCCAGCCGCAACAAGCGGATGTGGGTCGTGATTCCCGGCATCTGCGTGGTGCTCGCGTCCGCGATCATCCTGATCTCGCAGAATTTCTGGGCGGTGACGTTCTCGCAAGTCGCACAATCGCTGGCGAGCGCCGCGATCGTGCCGGCGGTCACGGGCATCACGCTCGGCATCGCCAAGCAGAAGGGCTTCAACGCGCTCAACGGCCGCAACCAGGCCTTCAACCACGCCGGCAACATGGTCGGCGCCGCGCTGTCGGGCTATCTCGGTTACAAGTACGGCTATGTCTCGGTCTTCGTGCTGGCGGCGGTGTTCGGCGCCATCGCGATCGCCTGTGTGATGATGATCCCTGCCAAGGCGATCGACGATCGCGCCGCGCGCGGCAGCAAGGAGGACGATCCGGACAGCGCGCCGGACGCCTTCACGATGCTGCTCAAGCACCGCGCGCTGCTGGTGCTGGCAATGGCGCTCGCGCTGTTTCATCTCGGCAATGCCGCCATCGTACCGCTCTACGGCCTGGCGGCGGTCGCCGAAGGCCAGGCCAACGGCCCGAGCTTCGTCGCGACCACCGTGGTGATCGCGCAAGGCGTCATGATCATCACATCGCTGATTGCAATGAAGGCGGCGAGCAAGCGCAACTACTGGCCCATCATCCTCGTCTCTTTCATGTTCCTGCCCATCCGCGGCGTGCTCGCCTTCTTCGTCACGGGATGGTGGGGCGTCGTGCCGATGCAGGTGCTCGACGGCATCGGCACCGGGCTCCAGACGGTTGCTGTTCCCGGCATGGTCGCACGCTCGCTCAATGGCACCGGCCGCATCAATCTCGGTCAGGGTGCCGTGATCACCGTGCAGGGCATCGGCGCGAGCCTCAGTCCCGCGCTGGGCGGCTGGATCGCGCAATGGATCGGCTACGGCCCGACGTTCCTGCTGCTCGGCGGTTTTGGCCTCGCGTCCATGGCGCTGTGGTTCGCGTTCGGCGCTCACGTGAAGAAGTATTGAGGCGCGAGCTTCAGGTCCCAAAATTCTTCTGGATCGCCTTGTCGAGCGTTTCGCCGCCGACGAAGCGCTGGCGCAGCTCGCGCTTGAGCAGCTTGCCGCTCGGGTTCTTGGGCAGGGCATCGACGAAGATGACGCGCTTGGGCACCTTGAAATGCGCCATCTGGCCGGCGCAATGCTTGATCACCATGTCCTCGTCGAGCTTCTCGCCGCTCTTGACCACGACGACCGCAGTCACCGCCTCGATCCAGCGCGGATCGGGCAGGCCTACCACCGCAACCTCGGAGACGGCGGGGATGCGGTAGACCATATCCTCGACCTCGCGGCTCGCGACGTTTTCGCCACCGGTCTTGATCATGTCCTTGACGCGATCGACCACGGTGATGTGGCCCTCGTCATCGACGGTGGCGAGATCGCCGGAGTGAAACCAGCCGCCGGAGAACGCCGCCGCCGTCTTGACCGGATCATTGTAGTAGCCGGAGAGCAGATGCGGCGAGCGGTGCACGATCTCGCCGACTTCGCCGACCTTCACATCCTCCATCGAGCTGTTGACCACGCGGGTCTCGACATTGAGCACGGGCTTGCCGGCAGAGCCGGCCTTGCGCAACTGGTCCGCGGGACCCAGCACGGTCGCGAGCGGCGCGATCTCGGTCTGGCCGTAGAAATTCCAGAACTTCACGCTGGGCAGGCGGCGCTGGAGTTCGAGCAGCACCTCCACCGGCATGATCGAGGCGCCGTAATAACCCTTCTGCAAGGTCGACAAATCCGTCTTGTCGAAATTGGGCGAACGCAGCATCGCGATCCAGATCGTCGGCGGCGCGAAGAACGACGTGATCCTGTGCGCCTGGATCAGTGACAGAATGTTTTCGGCCGCAGGCTTGCCCGTGATCACACCGGAGGCGCCGAGATAGATTTGCGGCCCCAGGAACACGTCGAGCTGCGCGCAATGATAGAGCGGAAGCGCGTGCAGGAATTTGTCGTCCACGCTCATGCCGCCGTCGATGATGCAGCTGACATACTGCCACATCACCGCTTCATGGGTCAGCATCGCGCCTTTGGGCAGCGACTCCGTGCCGCTGGTGTAGACGATCTGCGCGGGATCGCGGCTGTCGACGGACGCCTCGAGGTACGAGCCGTCGGGGCTGAGGAGATCGTCGAAAGTGGTGAGGCCCGCGGGCGCGGTGGCGGGATCCTCGCCCGGCAGCCAGATCATCTTCTCGACCGCGCAATCCCTGGCGCTGGCCGCGCGCGCGGGCTCGACGAAATCGGGGCCGGCCGCGAGCAGCTTTGCGCCAGAGCTCTTCAGGATGAAATTGATCTCGTCCGGATTGAGCATGAAGTTGATCGGCACCAGCACCGCACCGATCCGGGCCAATGCGAACCGGAGCGCCGCAAAGGCGTGCGAATTGCGCGAGAGCACGGCGAGGCGGTCACCCTTTTTCACGCCGAGGCCAAGCAGGCCGCGAGCGAGCCGATTGCAGATCGTGTCCATCTCGGCAAAGGTCCAGCTCACATGGCCACAGCTCACCGCGAGCTTGCCCGGATCGCGGCCCGCCGCACGGCGCAGGAGGTCGCCGATGGAATGCTCGCGGGCCTTCGATATGGTCGCTGCGATGTCGCCGGTCATTTCCGTTCCCCTGAATTTTCTCATTGCGTGAGTGCCGCTCTGAGCACACGTCGGACCATGGCATTCACGCGCTTCTTGTTCTTCAAAAGCGTAGTCGGGGCAACCGGCCGCGTCAAATCAGCCAGCGAGCGCGGCGCCGTTACGCAAGAATTGAGATCAGAGCTTGTGCCCCTTCTGGCGCAGCGCCTCGATCAGGCGCTGCTTCAACTCGTCGGCTGTCTTCTGGCCGACATCCTGGCCGATCTGCGCGCTTGCCTGCGCCAGCGCATCCGACTTCTCCAGAAGCTTCTTCCCGGCCGGCTGGCCATAGAAGGCCTCGATCTGGCGCAGCTCGTCGATGCTGAAGCTCTGGGCGTAGAGAGCGGCGACCTGATCGACCATCGAGGTGAGGGCCGGAGTGTAGATCCCGGACCCGGGTGCCGTCACCGCATCATAATCGCGCTCGATCTCCGGCCTGTCCTGCGCGACCACGGGCCTCAGCTTGAGCAGGAGCTGCGGCAACAGCGCGCGATACTGGTCCGCGATCTTCAAGGTGACCACGAGCTTGCGCGCCGCGCTCATCGCCTCCGGCGAGGGTGCTTGCGCTGATGCGCCCGAGATCAGGAGCAGGAGGGTGCCGGCGATCGTCAACACAAGTCTGGACATAAACTTCTCCGTTGGATCTCTCCACGAAAATGCAGGCCGGCGAACCTCAACGACCCGCGGGCGCCGCGGCTGACCTGTCCGCAGGCGCGCGTTCCAGGACGGTGTCGGCCTCCTCGATCTCCGTCACCTTCACGAACAGGTTCGGCACCCGCTCGGTCCGGTCGAGCAGCCAGGCGGCTGCGATCATGATAGCGATGCCGACGACGGAGACCGCGAGCTGCTCCCAGACGCCCTTGGTGTATTGCGTCAGGATCCAGTGCGCCGAGAACGACAGGAAGACACCGAGGCAGAAGATCGGGAGCGAATGCTGGCCGCAGAGGATCACAGGGCGCAGCCAGACCCCGTGCAGGGTCCGCCATTTGCGCGAGATGAGGTGAGTGACCCAGATCGCCAGCGCCAGGAAATGCGTGAAGCGCAGCATGTCGAGGTCGGTCTTGTCGATCGGGTAGATCGCCTTGATCATCCATTTCGGGATCAGGGCTTCGAGCACGGGGACGTGCCAGGTCATCACGATCAGCAGCGCGAAGGCGAGCCAGGCCGCAGCCAGCGCCATTGCCGCCCTGGACCACACCCATCTCGCGATCTTGTCGATCTGGCCGATGCCGCACCAGGCCGCGAACACGAACATCAACTGCCAGCAGAACGGGTTGAAGTACCAGTGCGTGCCGGGCGGATAGGAGGCGACGTTCCAATCGAACCAGCGCGCCAGCACGTAGAGCACCACGGAGCCGGCAAGCGTCAGGTTCGGCCGGCGCACCAGACACCACACGATGAAAGGCGAGGCGAACACCAGCGTGATGTAGAGCGGCAGCACGTCGAGATTGACCGGCTTGTACTTCAGGAGGATCGCCTGCCCGATCAGCTCGTCCGGATGCGACAGGAAATTGAAGACGTTGAACTCGTGCTCGTACATCGGATTGTCGAAGCGGCGCGCGGTGCGGGCGATCTGCGCCGTGAACAGCAGGAACAGCATGATGTGGGCGACATACATCTCGATCGCGCGCCGCCACAGCCGCTTCAGCGCGGCGAGAAACCAGCCGCCGGCGACGATCGGCCCGTAGATCCAGCCGACCAGATAACCGGAGATGAAGACGAAGAATTCGGCGGCGTCGCTGAAGCCGTAATTACGCAAGGTCAGCCAGGCCACGACGTCGTGCGGGATGTGGTCGAGGAAGATCATCCACAGACCGATGCCGCGGAAGAGATCGAGCCGCAGGTCGCGCTCGACCGGCGCGAGCAGCGCTGACTGGTCCCGTGTGATCATGGCCCCGCCTCGTTCGGTGGGCGTCGCGCCGTCGCGGCGCCGGAAAATCGGATGCTAAAAAATTGAAATCAAAAGTCGCCTGGCCGTGTGGCCAGGGCCGACGGTAGCCGACCGTGCTGCGCGTGCAAGAGCATAGTCATCGGAGCGGACCGCACCAGCGGGCCCTCCTCCGCGCTGCACCGTGGTGGCCCTTCAAAATAAAAGGGCGAAAACAACCCCATGCACAGTAGCTAACCCATTGCGACGCCTGCTGAATTTATTTGACACGTCGGGCAGATTTCGGCCGCGATGGCAGCCCGGCCGCCGCTGCCGTCAACTTAGCTCGTCACCCGTCGCCTGCATCTCGTTGAGCATCGCTTCGGCTTTGTGCCGCAGCGGCAGCGCGCCGCTCTCGGCGGCGATCGCGATGGTCGCGCGCAGGGCGCCAAGGATCGCCGCCTTGGCCTCCGCATCCGACGGCGGCGTCACCACAGCCTCGCCGAACAGCGCCTCCGCCTCCAGACCGGAGAACCCCTGTTGCCGCGCGGTGTTGCGGGCCTCGCGCAGCATGTTCTGCGCGGCCTGGACGTCGCCGAGACGGTGGGTGGCGAGCGCCAGGTAGATCGAGCTGCGCAGCACCGCCGAGGTATAGCCGACCGCCTTCGCCTCCTCACGCGCCTCCGTCAGCATGCCGCGCGCCCGGTCGAACAGCCCCTGCTCCAGATAGGCCATGCCGAGGTGGCAGGCGAGCACCGGCACGAACAGCCGGATGCCGTGCTTCTGCGCCAGGACAAAACCGTCCTCGAGAATGGCCGCGGCCGCCGCCGGCTCGCCGCGGCCGAGCATCAGCCAGCCGCCGCTATAGGCGGCGGCGACCCGGTCGTAGGGGCGGCCGGTTTCCTCGGCGATCGCTGCGGCTTGCTGCTGGAGCTGGTCGGCGGCATCGAACTCGCCCATGACGGTGTGGGTGATGCTGTTCATCATGCAGCAAAGTAACAGGGCAGGCTTCGGTGTCGTGCCGAAAGGAGCACTCGGCTCCGGCCCCGCCAGTTGGGCACAGGCTCGCGCGAACAGACTGTCAGCTTCACGATAGCGTGCGGCAAGGAAGTACACTTGGCCCAGACCGTATTGCGCGGCATTGAGCCAACCCGGATTGCCCGCCCCCTCCGCGAGGCGCACGACCTCCTCACCAATCGTAACTGCTTCGAGCGGGGTGCCGTAGAAGTTCTGTGCGGCAGCCATCACGGTCATGGCGGCGACCTTCCGTCCGATGTCGTTGATCGCGTCGGCGCGGCGCTCAGCCTCTTTGCCAAGGTTGAACCAGTCGGCGATCTGGCCAGAGGCGATAAACGCCGCACGCGCCTCGATGCGAACATCAACGGCGTTCGCTTCTCTCGAAGGAGAGATCGGGGTCTGATCCAGCGATTTCATCGCGATCTCGAAATAGTCAGCCGCATCGACGAACGCCGACCGTGCAAGACATTTTCGCGCCGAGGCTCTGCCGTAGCTGAACGACTTGGTCCAATCCTTCGCTCGCGTGGCATGATAGCAGAGCTTGTCTGGATCGTCGGCTCCAACCTCGCCGCCTTCCAAGGCCGAAAGAATGCGCGCATGGATGTCTTCGCGCGCCCTTTCGACCATGGAGTCGTAGGTCACCTGCCGGACCATCTCATGCCGGAATTCCAGCGCATCTTCCAATTCGCTGTCGATCCTGACCAGTAGCTCGGCGCGATCGAGTGCGACGAGGCATCTCTGCAAAACATCCTCGGGCAGGGCCGCGATCTTCCGCAGCATGACTTCGCTCGATCTTGGCCCCAGACTAGCGGCGATCTGCAAAACGGACCGTTCCTGCTTCGACACCCGATCGAGGCGTGCTGCAATCACGCCTTGGATACTTGTGGGAATGCCGAGCTCGTCAATCGGACGCACGAGTGCGAGGTCGCCCCATTGGCCACGTAGCGTACCGCTGTCCTTCAATCCGCGGCAGACCTCCTCAATGAACAGGGGAACGTTAGCGGTATGAGAAATGATCCGGCTCTTCAAATCCGCGTTGGTTTCCGAGGAGCCGAGCATGTCTGCCAGCATGGCGAGTCCCGAATCGTCGTCGAGGGGCCGCATTGCGACGATCTCGGCCTGACAGCGCGCAATCCAGACCGGCATGCCATTTGGCCGGGAGGTGAAAAGCACGAGAAGGCCGGCCTCCTGCAACGACGCGATGGCAGCCACGACGCCGTCGCTCGCCCGGTCGATCCAGTGCAGATCCTCCAGCAGGAGCACCGTTCGCCCGCGATTTGCCAGGCTTCCGGCGATGGCACAGCTTGCATCGGAGATGGCTCGTCCCCGTGCATGAGGCTCCAGTTCATCCCAATGCGAATTCGATATAGGGCGATCGAGCACTGCATCGAGCGCACTTTGCTGAATCGATGGCAGCCCCTGTCGAATATCTCCCGGGCTGTCCGGCTCCCTTGCCGCGTCCATGGCCGACAGCAAAATCCGCTTGAGGGTGCTGAAGGGGGCACCCTGGAGATTCGGGCTGCACTCGGCATCGATCAACCGCCAGCCATCGGCCTTGAGCTGCTGGGCAAACTCGTGCGCCAGCCGCGACTTGCCGATACCAGCATCACCCAGCAGCAGCACTGTCTGCCGGCTTGTCGCGGCGCTTCCCGCACTGCGCTCCAGCAGCGCGCGCTCGGTCGTGCGATCGACGAAACGGGAGACGCTGCGAGCCCTTCGCACCCGCCAGCTTGACAGGTCGCTCGCGCCCACGATCCGATAGACCGGCACGGGTTGGCTGAAGCCGCGCAGTGATTTTCCGCCCAGGGATTCAAAGCGGACATGCCCGTCGGCGAGCTTCTGGCAGGCCTCGGAGACGCAGATCTGGTTCGCCTCAGCCGTCGCCTCCAGCCGAGCGGCCAAATGCTGGGCCGCGCCGCCGATCTCGTAGACCTTGGAGAACTCGCTGGCGACCATGTAGGCAACGACATGGCCGGAGTGGAGACCAACCCGGACCTGAAGCCCGGGATCACCAAGGCTCGCGACGCGCCGAACCAATTCTATCGCAGCGTGGCAGGCCAAGGGCGCATGATTGTCGTCCGCAATGGGGGCACCGAACACGGCGGCAAGGCCGTCGCCCAATTCCTTGCTGACGATACCGCCGAACTGCCGAACCGCCCCCCTCATAGCGGCCAAAGCTGGCTCCAGGCGCGAGACCGCCTCCTCCGGATCGAGCTCTGCAACAAGCCCGGTGGAATCGACGACATCGGCCCGGAGAATTGTGACAAACCGTCGTTCACTGTCGGGATCGGAGCGGCGCACGCCTGCACCGCAATTGGGGCAGCGGCTGTCGCTTGGTTCGATCGTCGACTGACATGCCGTGCAAAGCATTCCGTGCTCTCAAGACCTTGCAGCGGGACGGTCGGTAGGCCACTGCGAACGATGGCGACAGGATCGCCTATGAAAACCCGCTTAGCAACGGGGCATGCGATGCATCCCAGACAAAGCGCCCCCAGAAACGGTTGCTGATCTGGACGATTCACAGTCCTGGGTGGTAGCTTGCCAAAAGCCGCGCGAAGAAGATGCTACGAGTAACGGGCACAGGCTCGTGTTCTAACCGTCAAGCTTCGCAGAGCTGCATATTTCCCAGGGAAGCCAAGCATTGATTGAGGGACAAAATACATGGGCATGAGAGTTTACACGGGTAAGCCATTTAAGGACTTGATGAATGGTAATTACTATCCATTGGAGAACATGAAGAAGAGCGTAAAGAAGCTCAAAGCCTCGGAAAATATCCATCTCCCGACATTGGAATACGGCCAGTATCACCTGATTTTGACGCCGAAGAGCAAGTGGCCGCAGGGCAGCGCGAAGCACTGGCACAAGGAGAAGGGCCGTGCGCGCGTCGACCTCACCTTCCAACCGAATACCACGCCGCTGTCGAAGGACGAGCCGGACGTGATTCCGCTGACGCGATGTGCCTTGCTCGATGCCTGTGTCCGGAAGTGCTTCAACTCGGAGCCTCCGATTCCGATGAAGACCAACATCATCACGCATGCGTCGACGGATCGTAACGCCGATCGGCACGAGATCCGGCTGGAGTGGGAGTACGAGGCCGACAGCAAGACGCCCAAACTGCTCAATTTGACGATGGTCTGTCCGCACAAGCCACCCAAGTCCTGACCTCTGGTCGGACCCGACAGTTCGACAACAAGGAAGGTCCGTTGTCGCCGCCCCCTCGCCCAGTCGCGAATACGCTGCTCGACGGACCGATCCTGCGGACGCTGCTCTCGCTCGCCTGGCCGAACGCGCTCGCGTTTTCGGCCGGCACCTTGGTTGCGATCGCGGAAACCTCCTATATTGGGAAACTCGGGATCGAAGCGCTGGCAGCAATGGCGCTGGTGTTTCCCTGCGTGATGCTGACCATGAGCATGTCGGGCGCGGCGATGGGCGGCGGTGTGGCGTCGGCCATTTCCCGCGCGCTCGGCGCGGGTGACCGCGACCGGGCGGAGAGCCTGGCCACGCACGCACTGCTGATCGCCGTCTTCTTCGGCCTGGTTTTCACGCTTGGCATGCTCATCGGTGGCCGGCAACTGCTGGAGTTGCTCGGCGGCAAGGGGGATGTGCTGGCGCTGGCAGTCGCCTACAGCCAAGTGTACTTCGGCGGAGCCGTGCTCACTTGGCTGGTCAATATTCTAGCCGGCGTCCTGCGCGGCACCGGCAACATGAAATTGCCGTCGCTGATGATCGTCAACTCTGCGATCTTGCAGATCATCCTTGGCGGAACGCTAGGTCTTGGTCTCGGACCCGTACCCCAATTCGGGATGCCGGGGGTCGCGACAGGGTCGTTGATCGCGTATTCGATCAATATTGCGATTATGAGCTGGTACCTGTTCTCCGGCCGGGGTCGCATCATTCCCCGGCTGAATGGGTTTCGTATGCGGTGGCCGTTGTTTGCCGACATCCTCAAGGTCGGCGTGGTCGGCTGCTTCTCCCCACTGCAAAATACGCTGACGAACCTCGTCTTGACTCACATGCTTGCCGTGTTCGGCACCGCGGTCCTCGCGGCTTATGGCATCGGCGCGCGCCTGGAATACGTGCTGGCGACCATCGCCTTCTCTGTTGGCATCGGCTCGGTGCCGATGATTGGCGTTGCAATCGGCGCGGGACGCATCGCGCGTGCCCGCCGGATCGCCTGGACGACCGGCCTCGTGGCACTGGTTGTTATCGGGACGCTAGCGTGCGCGGTTGCTCTCTTCCCCGGACCGTGGGTTAGTCTCTTCACGGACGACGCCGAGGCGGGCACCGCCAGCCGGCAATTTCTCCGCACCGTCGCTCCGTTCTATGCCTTCATCGGGCTTGCCTCGGCGATGTATTTCTCGTCGCAGGGTGCCGGGAATGTGCTCGGTCCAGTGCTCGCGCAGACCGCACGGCTGCTCTTCATCGTGCTTGGCGGCTGGTATCTGGTCTCGCAGACGGCAACGACCGAGAGCTTTTTCTCGCTCACGGCTGCTTCAATGATGTTGCTGGGCCTCCTTTCCTCCGCCGCAGTTGCGTTTACACGCTGGGGGCCTCGCAACGCCGATGCGAAAGGCCCGCTGACCTTGGCCGGTGCGGCCGACAAATAAGAGCGCAAGACATGCACAGTGAGACGCTCTCAGATTGCTTTCGTTGACGCCACATCTTCGCGAATGATAGCGTTCGCAGGTAAGCTTGGGGGCACAAGCGTGGCTCGTCGTTGAGCTCGCTGCCGTGGAATACTTGCCAGTATCTGTGCCAGTACGCGGCGAAAAATCGAGAGCGATCAATGGGCGCAATCTACGACGATCAAAAGTACAAAGACCTGATGAACGGCAACTACTATCCGCTCGAGAACATGAAGCGGAGCGTTGCCAGGCTTAAGGCCTCCAAGCAGATCGACATCGAGACGATGGAATACGGCCAGTATCAGCCGATCCTGTCGCCGCTGGAGACATGGCCGAACGGCAGCGGCAAGGTGTGGTTCAAGGCACTCGGCCATGCCCGCCTTCAGCTCACCGCCCAGCCCAACACAACGCCGCTGTCAAACGACGAGCGCGTCGTGGTCCCGCCGACGAAATGCGCATTGCTGGATGCGTCCATCCGCAAGTGCTTCAACTCGGAGCCGCCGATCCCGATGAAGGCCGACATCCGGCAACACCAGAAGGACGACGCCAATTCCGACCAACACGAGATTCGTCTGATCTGGGAGTACGGCAATGGCGAGGACCACGCGCCGACATTGCTCAATCTGACCATGGTCTGCCCCCATGCAGCCAAGCCGCGACAGGCGGATGCCTCAGCCGAGGCCCGGCAGGAGCTCTCCGAAAAGTAAGACGCACTCTGGCGGCAACGCCATCCGATCTGGCGCGGGCTGGCACTTTGCGGCCCGTGCTTTTTTTGTGCGTGCTTTCGAAGGACGCTGAATCACGAGACCACGCCTCCCCACCAGCAAATGCTCGGCGCGACGTCGAGCAAGGCGCGGCATGATTTCCTCGGCAGTGCCGGCGAAACGACGCTCGCCTGCCGGCGACTACGGGGACAGTGCACTCAATAGCGGTTGTCGAAATCGCAATGGCTGCCACGTCCGAGTTCGGCGCTGTCGGCGCAACGCTCAACCACCTGAGGCAGCCGCAAGGGATTCGCCGGAGCCCGTGACACTCACGCACGGCTCCCCCAAAACAAAAATGGCCCGCTTCAAGCGGGCCATTTTCTGATCGGGACCGGTAAGGTCCGAACTTGGTTGCGGGGATAGGATTTGAACCTATGACCTTCAGGTTATGAGTATGAATTTCACAGTTTTCTGGACTTATCCCAAGGCTTCCTGCTTTACCTAAGCCACTCAAAATACTAGTGAACTCTGGTATCGCGATTTCCCGAGATATCCGGCCATTCCCGTTCCGGTGGCGACTCGGTGGCGATTCTGGGGGTCAATGTGCCGGTCTTGAAGCTTACGAAAAGGGCGATCGACGCGATCTCGCCGGTCGAGAAACCGACCATCTTTTACGACAGCGACCTGACTGGCTTTTGCCTCAAGGCGCTCCCCTCCGGTATAAAAAGGTGGTGTGTCGAATATCGCAGCGGCGCTGGCGGGCGAAGTGTCGGCAAGACCCGGATGGTCCTCGGATCGACCTCGGCCATGACGCCGGATCAGGCGCGCCTTGCGGCCAAATCGGCGCTGGCAGCGGTAGCGCTCGGACAGGACCCCGCTCGCAAGCGCTCGACCGAGCGCGCGATGCCGACGTTTGCCGACTTCGGCGAGCGCTATCTTAGCGAGGAAGCCGAGACAAAACTCAAGCCGCGCACGGTCGTGAATTACCGCATCTATCTGCGCAAGCACGCCGCTCCCCTCCTCGGCACCCGGAAGCTCGATGCGCTCGACAGCGCCGACGTTTCGAAGATGCACCGGAAGATCGGTAAGGAGACGCCGATGACCGCGAATCGGGTCGTCGAGTTCGTTGGGTCCGTCTTTCGATACGCCGCCGTCTGCGGCCTCGTCGCCAAGGGGCACAACCCCGCGAGTCATGTCCAGGCATTCCGCGAGCAGCGCCGCGAACGGTTCCTGAGTTCGGCGGAGCTGGGGCGCCTGGGTGACGCCATTCGTGAAGCGGAAACGGTGGGCATTCCGTGGGCTGTGGACAAAGACCAGCCAAACGCGAAGCATGTCCCGAAGAACGGTCGCACGAAAATCGGGCCTCATGTCGCCGCCGCCTTACGCCTATTGATCCTCACCGGAGCTCGACTTCGGGAAATTCTCGAGCTCAAATGGGAATATGTCGATCTCCAACGCGGACTGCTTCTGTTGCCGGATAGCAAGACAGGGCAGAAGGCGATTATTCTCAACGCTCCCGCCGTCGCTATTCTTGAAAAACTGCCCCGGGTTGATGACTACGCGATTGCCAGCGATATCGCGGGCCAGCCACGCCATGATCTCAACAAGCCCTGGAAGCTTGTGAGCACGCGATCGGGCTTGGATGGGGTGAGAATTCACGATCTTCGTCACACTCACGCTAGCTATGGTGCTGGCGCTGGCTTTGGGCTGCCAATCATCGGCAAATTGCTCGGCCACACGCAACCGGCAACAACGGCGCGATATGCGCATCTCGACAACGATCCCTTGCGCAGGGCTTCCAATGAGATTGCCTCTCAGATCGCAAAAGCGATGGGCGAAACCTTCGAAAATCCCGCGGGAAAAGAATTTGCTGGTGCTGAAAGCAACCCATGAAAGTTCTTTCCGAGAAAGAGGTCCAAGGGCTGTCCGAAATTGAATCCTACCGTTGGCTGTTCGGAGTAGAGGACTATTTCGATATCCCCCCTAATGAGCGACCAGCGCTCGAGCTCGACATTGATAGTGAGATTCAAAGGCTTCTCGATCGACAATCTAACAAGAACGCAAAGATTCGTCTGACAATGGATGTGCCAACCGTCCGGCGCATTATCCGGCTGCTCGAGGACGATCCCTCCCCGTCCCCATTTTTTGCTGGCCGTCACCTACTTTGGCGCTCGCTGGTCGCAGCCAATCGTGTGCTGGCTATATCCGAAACAGCTCAAAAACGGACAATGCAAATCGAAGAACTGACGACAGCGGCCGATGCGCTTCGTCGGAAGATCGAGACGATCGATAAGTTCGATATCGTCAGTCTTTTCGATAGTCCCTACAATTTGGACGGCTCGACCTTCGAGGCCGACGATTTTACACGACGCATGATGTTCGCAGAGATCCACAATCGCGATTTAGAGCCTTTACTAACCGAGCTTCACTATCGCCTAGGCAATTTACGTCGGGATGCCCAAGCCGAAATCGAGCGCCTGTCGCCAAGCTCCAATAGGGGAGACATTTGGCGACAGACGCTCGTCGAAGGTATCGGCTATACTTGGCGGCTCATGACCGGAAGCAACCCTGCGCGGGGTGGGCCATTCCAGGACTTTGCCGAGGCGGCTTATCACAGCGTTGGTGGAAGCGATTCAGTTGAACGGCAAATTCGGACCGTTCTGGATAACGTGGCCAAGCGCCCGGAGCATGACCATTTCGATCGCGACAGTTTTCGATACGACGCTAACGACGATGGATACGTTCCAATAACGGAACAGCGCGATGGTCAGCGTGTCATTCAACGCAGCTCCGCTTGGGCGCCATATTATTTCGATCCTTATCTAAACAATCCAGACTTCGAGCCCTTCGGCGAGGACGCCGAGGCTGTTCAGGCCGCTCGGAGACGGCGGGCCCAAAGCCGGACGGAATAGGACGTCGGAATATTCCTAATCCGTCCAGGACGGATCGATCTCATTTTTTTCTGGCGTTCCGCATCTGCCAGATCATTCCTCCAGCGATCTACAGGTCTCTCATCTTGCATGGAGAGACCTATGACTGATTCGACATCTGCTACCGGCCAGCAGTCGGTTTGGCTGACCCGTAAGGAAGCGGCCGGCTATTTGAGGCTGGGCGAGAGCACCTTGGCAAAACTTTTCGTGTCTGGCGACGGACCACCGGCAATCAAGATCGGGCGATCTGTGCGCTATTCCTCTTCTGATTTGAACCAATGGATGGCTGCCAAGCGCCGCAGGTCCACTTCCGACACGGGCGCCGGCTAGAGGACCCAATGGAAAATTTTGAAATGATCGCGCGGTGGATCGATAGCCCGGCTGAGTCGCCGACGGTCGATTGGAAGACGGGCCTTCTCCGATCAGAACACGGTGCGCTGAAGCCGCTGCTCGCCAACGCCATTACGGTGTTGAGCAACGCGCCCCCGTTCGCCGGAATCATTAGGCTCGACCAGTTCGCAACACGGATCATGCTCGTCGGAGCACCGCCATGGGATTGTGCAGATGCGCCATGGGCACCGCGGCCTTGGTCGAGCAGTGACGATATTCGGGCGGCCGAGTGGCTCCAGCGTCAGGGAATCGCGGTGAATTCCAACGTGGCGGCCCAAGCAGTAACAGCGGTCGCAGAGCAACAGAAATTCCACCCGGTCATCGAGTATCTGGATCGATGCCGGTGGGACGGGAAAGCGAGGCTGGCTACATGGATGGCTAAATATCTGGGTGCAAAGGACAACATGTACCACAGCCAAGTGGGGCGGTGTTCGCTGATTGCCGCGGTGGCACGTATCCGGCGCCCGGGATCGAAGGTCGACACGATGCCGATCTTGGAAGGTGCCCAGGGGCTCGGAAAGTCTACGTTGCTCCGGGTTCTCTTCGAACCCTGGTATTCGGATGAGATTGCAGACTTTGGAAGCAAAGATGCGGCAATGCAGTTGAGCGGCGCTTGGCTGATTGAAATCTCAGAACTTGATGCCATGTCTCGCGCGGATGCCGGACGAATTAAAGCTTTTATCAGCCGGACAACGGACCGTTATCGTCCGCCGTACGGGAGCAGGGTCATTGAGCAACCGCGGTCCTGCGTCTTTTGGGGAACAACAAATTCCGATGGTTACTTGAGGGATGATACCGGCGGCCGCCGGTTCTGGCCAGTAAGGGTCGAACAGGTGGACATCGGAGGACTTTCAGCTGACCGGGACCAGCTCTGGGCGGAGGCTCAACATGCCTACTCAGCTGGGGAAAAGTGGTGGTTCCAAACTCAAGATGTGCAAGCGGCAGCCGCCGATGAACAGCGCGCGCGATACGAAGGCGATCCCTGGGAAAATATGATCGGGAAGCACGTTGCAGCTCGGTCGTTCATCACTATTCCAGAAATCCTGTCAGACGTGCTCAATTTGCCGGCTGGTCAGTGGGGACTGCGGGAGCAGGTCCGTGTGTCCCGATGCCTACGATCGCTGGGCTTCGAAAAATGTCAACGACGCAAGGGCAAAGATCGGATTCGCGGCTTTAGGCCTATCGTCAGTGACCCGGTCAACAAAGCTTAGGCGGCGGGCACCGGTGACAACGTGAGGGTGCGGCCTGAAATTCTCTTATTCTAACGTATGTCACTGATGTCACCCCGTCACGAGTCATTGAACATACACACGCGCGCAAATGGTCCTTTGGACTTTGGTGAAGAGGGCCGTGACGGGAGGCTGTTATCTACTAGCGGTGGGAGGGTCCCGGGTCGTAGTTGGCACGACTGGGTCCTCCCCCGGCCCCTCCCCCATACGGCCCAAGCGCGCCCCGAAAATTCGCCAGCCAGTTCGGGCAGTTCTTGGGTTGACACGGTTGACAGGTTGACACGCAAGCGCCTCGCCGAGCTACTCTGTCGAAAGAACTTGCCGGAGCAGTGAGCGAGCACCGGGGGTTTCGAATTTCACTCCCTGGAGGGAGAGGAACTGGAATCGAACCTTCTCCGTGTAGCCAGTAGCCCCTTGCCGACGCCCTCGACACGCCGCCAGCGCCGCCGGAAAATTGCCCAGGGCCTCAACCCCATCGAAGAACGCGACGGCGACGGCGACATCCCCGACTTCGGCGATTTGGCCGATGAAGTGCGAGAGGCGCTTTCGGCCGGCTTCCGTAGCGAAAAAGCACAACGCACAATGGAAGTCGACACGGAAGACCTACGCGGCCCCCTTGCGGTCCAAGGCGGTGGACACCATCACCACCGACGACGTGCTGGCGGTGCTAAAGCCAATTTGGACCACGAACCCCGAAACCGCCTCGCGCGTGCGCGGTCGCATTGACAAGGTTCTGGACGCCGCGAAAGCCAAGGGCCTCCGAGAAGGGGAGAACCCTGCCTGCTGGCGGGGCCATCAAAACCATCTGTTGCCAAAGCCCTCCAAACTGGCGCGAGGCCACCATGCGGCGGTGCCCTACGAGGGAGGTCGCTGCCTTCCTCGCCGATTTGCGGCAGCGCCAGGCAACGGCAGCGTTGGCGCTGAAGCTTTTCATGGGACGATGTCTCCGCCATGGTCGGTCAAAGACTGAACAACAAGGTTCTGCTCCCCGTGCGGGCTGATCGCGGTATGAGTACAGCCTTTAGTCCACCTGCGGCTCCAAGCGGACGAGCCGTCGATCACCGCACCAAAGTTCTACGGGGTGCTCGTCCACCATCGCAGCGGCCCTTTCCTTTGCTTCGACCTCCCCCGCGCAGTCGACCAGATCCAAATTCAAGGCATTGCCAAGCTCGTCGAGCACGTAAATCTGATAGATCATCATGATCCCTCGCTCTCGCCGAAGGCCCGGTGATACGTCAGTTGAGCTAACATAAGTCTGGGATTGCCAGAATTTCCCGGCATTAGTCAGATTCTTGTTGGCAGAAGCGAATCATATTGGCATGCTCCTGTAACCGGGCTGGCAGGTTCATCTCTCATCTATTTACACCCGGGTTCCGAAGCAACGGCAACGCTGCGGCAGGCATTTCAGTACGAGTTGTTTTGGGTCAGCGTATGCAACTCCTGAGGCCGCCTTTAGGTGGCCTCTTCGTTGAGCACTCAATTCTGCGGGGACATTGCAATGGCAAAACCAGCCGTTTCCCTTGATGCTTTTCGTGGATTATTCGCATTTTACGCGGTGAAAGCTCATCACGACCATAAAACCAAAGGCGAGGAATCTCTTTTGAGGTTGTTCGGGTCTGCGGAATACATTCCTGATCGCCTACTGCAGCAAGGGTCTGAAGCAGCTGATCTACTCGGTCCGGAAATGGTTGGATGTGTAGTGGAGCCGCGCGCCCGTGAACTCGCGAGCGGCGTCGCGCGGTACGATCATGCGAGTGATTTTCTCCAGGCGCTCCTGCGAGACCTCGGGCGAAAAGTGCAGTAATCAGTTGCGCAGTTTCCGCGATCATCTTGCCGCGCCTCTGATCAATATTGGAATCTTCTGCCCCTCACGCATGCGCCCCGTGCGTCGGCCTATTAGCTTATCGATTTCAACCGCGTCTTCTCCCTAGGTCTGGGGAGGTGCGTGGCGCCTCACTCTTAGAGGAGAGCGACCAAGCTGCCTTGAGATTTGATTTTGGTACGGAGCCGCCAATAGCATTTGGAAGATTTCCCTGCTGGCCCTGTAACGAGCTGCAGCCCTGCTGCACTCGCTGCCCATCAACAAAGGGGTGCCCGACCAGTCAGTGACTGACCATCGCCAGGCACGACCGCGCCTATGTATCGACCAATCAAAGAGAGCAAAATCGCCAGCTTTCATCCGGGGACACCTTCAATGCGCACTTCGAAATGGTCAGGTTGAAATTTGACGGGAGAACTTTCGGGCAATGGCAGAGTTCCACCGCAGATACGTCGGATTTTAGTTGAAGCTTAAAACGTTCGGCGCTACTCGACGACCTGCGGTGGCTACCCATATAGAATGCGACCGAAAGCTTTGCGTCACGAATGTCAAGACGTTTTAGCCCGACTTGCCCCCACCGAAAGCCTAGACCGATGTTCCATTCACCTACCGACAAGATCGCGCTCTTCATCGATGGAGCCAATCTCTACGCGACGGCAAAAACTCTGAGCTTCGACATCGATTACAAGCGCCTGCTGAAGGAGTTTCAGAGCCGCGGGACGCTGCTGAGGGCGTTCTACTACACC
>NZ_JBVVOY010000004.1:485000-571084 GCF_055807535.1 Bradyrhizobium sp. Kon37 | reverse complement strand
GCTGAAGAGCACGGGGCGGCGGCAGGAGCCCTTCGTCTACGGATCGCTCGGCGGCGATACCGTGGCGCTGGTGCCGCAAATTGCCCCAAAGGTCGATCCGGACGCGGAGTCCCAGCGGGACTACGAATTTGCAGCGCAGATCGGCACAAGGGAGGCATGGACCTCGTTTCTCGGCGTTCACGGTAGCGGCCCCTACGCTACGTCTGCTCATACGGCCCTCGACAAGCTGAATGCGGCGGAGAAGGCCCGTGAAAACGCAGACTTGCTGAGGCGGCAAGCCGAACAGCAGGCGAGGCAGAAGAACGAGGACGCCAAGAAGCAGATCGAGGAGCAGGCTGCGCGCCAGGCCGAACAGGCCAAGCTTCAGATCTCCGAGCAAGCCGGGCGCGATCTGGAGAAGGAGCGCCAACGCATCGCCGACCAGGCCAAGCGCGAGCTCGACGATGCCCGGCGGCAGGTTGCGGAGGCGCGCCGGCAGGCCGAGGACGCGGCCCTTCAGGTCGAGCAGGCGAAGAAGCAGGCCGCGCTGGACGCGCAGCAGCAGATCGAGGCCGCAAGGCGCGAACAGGAACAGCGCGAGCGGGAGCGACAGGCCACACTCGCCGCGCTAACTCCGCCGGCTGCGCCCGCCCCTGCGCCGGTTGTCGTACCGGCAATGGATCCAGCGGATATTGCACGCCTGCTCCAGGCCCATCTGAAGCGCGTCGGCTGCGATCCCGGGACTACCGACGGTGCCTGGACGGCGCCGTCGCAAAAGGCGCTCGACAATTTCAACCGAAACGCCGGCACCAAATTCGACGTCAAAGTTGCAAGCCTCGACGTGCTCGATGCGGTGCGCGGCCGGCCCGATCGTGTCTGTCCGCTGGTGTGCGCCAAGGGACAAAAGGCAGAAGGCGATCGTTGCGTCCAGATCGTCTGCGACGGCAATGACGTGCTGGATGCTCAGGGCGTGTGCCGCCGGCGCCCCGATCCGCCGCAGCAGAAGCCAAAGGCGGTATCGCGCCAGGAGCCGAGCCCGCGCGGTCGCGCACGTCCGTCCGGCGGAGCCGATTCATGCGGAGGCAGCTGTGAGGGCGATTGAGACCGGTGCCGAGGGCACGGTGCCTCGGCAGCTCACAGGCTGGGAACGACGTTGACGTTGACTTTCAGATTCAGGAACGTGCGCTTGCCGGCACCGTCCTCGAAGTAGAGACGGCTCTCGAAGCGGTCGCTGCCGGTAAAGCCGGAGTTCGGCCGGTACACAGCCTTTGTCGAGTTGACCAGGCTGTAAGACCCGTTCGCCGGAGCGACGACGACGTCCTGGCCCACGAACGGACCCAGCGACTGGAAATTGAATCCGCAACCGCGATCCTGCGCGACCCGCATCGGGATGACGACATTGCAACCCTGGCAGATGTTGAAATGCGGGCGACGGCAAGCGGTGTTGGCATTCAAACCGTGAGCGTTTTGGTAGCTCTTGTAGCCTGGGCGCATCTTGTCGGCGCTCGCAGTGTCGGAAAGCAGCAACAAGGCGGGGGTTGCGAGCGACAACACAATTGTCATGAAAGGACGGATCATTCTGAACACCCCTTGTCTGAAAACCCCTTGGCGGCCAATGAAGCAAAAGCGATTTATGCCGACATAGAAGCTCAAGCGCCCGAGGGAGGCAAGTATCCCCGGAAGGTTGCAGGACGGCTTCCCAATGCCATGCCCCTTCCACTATCATTTCGGGCAGGGAGTCGCCGGCAGGACGCGGCGCGGCGGCGACCGTCCGCCTGAAGGCCGGGCTGATATGTGACCGATGGCACAGACCTAAGGGCGGACCGCTACCGAAATAGTATTCATACAGATTGCAGCCCATTGCCGAAGCGTGGAACGAAGCCCGCATCATGGTCCGATTGAGCCCTTCAGTCCCGACGTTGCGCTCGAGCCGGTTGGCCTGCCGGCTGGCGCTATCGGTCTTGTGGATGCTGGTCGCGGCGTCGACCGCGCAGGCCGACAGGCGGGTGGCGCTGGTCCTTGGCGTGTCCAACTACCAGAGCGTCGCGCGGCTAGCCAATCCCGACAACGACGCGGCCGCTATCAGCGACGTCTTCAAGCGGATGGGGTTCGACGTCGTCGATCTGCGCCGGGATCTCGGCGTCATCGAGATGCGGCAGGCGGTGCGCGATTTTGCTGCGGTTGCTGCGGATTCCGATATGGCGGTAGTTTATTACGCCGGTCACGGCATCGAGGTGAACGGCGCGAATTTCCTGATTCCGGCAGATGCCAGGCTGCAGAGCGATTTCGACGTCGAGGACGAGGCGGTCCCGCTGGACCGGATTCTCCAGGCGATAAATCCGGCGAAGCGGCTGCGGCTCGTCATCCTCGATGCCTGCCGCGACAACCCGTTTGCGGAGCGGATGACACGCAGTGTCGCCACGCGTTCGATGAACCGCGGCCTTGCCAAGATCGAGCCTGCGACGGCGGATACGCTGATTGCGTTCGCCGCCAAGGCCGGCGCGGTCGCTGGCGACGGCGACGGTGCGCACAGCCCGTTTGCGACCGCGCTTCTCAATCATTTGGCGACGCCGGGCCTCGACCTTCGCCTGACGCTTGGCCGGGTTCGCGACGAGGTGCTGAAGAGCACGGGGCGGCGGCAGGAGCCCTTCGTCTACGGATCGCTCGGCGGCGATACCGTGGCGCTGGTGCCGCCGGTTGCGCCGCCGGTCGATCCGAACGCGGGAGCCCGGCGGGATTATGAGCTTGCAGCGCAGGCCGGTACCAAGCAGGCTTGGCTTTCCTTTCTCGCCGTTCATGCCAGCGGCATCTATGCCAACTTTGCGCATGCGGCGCTCGACAAGCTCGATGCCGCCGAAAAAATCAGCGAGAACGCCGATGCCGTACAGCGGCAGGCTGAGCAGCAGGTCCGGCAGAAGAGCGACGATTTCAGGAAACAGATCGAGGAGCAGGCGGCGCGCGAGACCGAACGGGCCACGCAGCAGATCTCCGAGCAAGCCCGGCGCGATCTGGAGAAGGAGCGCCAACGCATCGCAGACCAGGCCAAGCGCGAGCTCGATGATGCCCGGCGGCAGGTTGTGGAGGCGCGCCGGCAGGCCGAGGACGCGGCAGCTCAGGTTGAGCAGGCGAAGAAGCAGGCCGCGCTCGATGCGCAGCAACAGATCGAGGCGGCGAAGCGCGAGGCGGAGCGGCGCGAGAAGGAGCGCCAGGCTACGCTTGCCGCCCTGACCCCGCCCGCCGCGCCGCCTCATGCTGTCGCCGTGGTGCCGACCACTGCGCCGGCGATGGATCCTGCGGACGTCGCCCGCCTGCTCCAGGCGCACCTGAAGCGCGTCGGCTGCGATCCCGGTGCGGCCGATGGCGCCTGGACGACCCCGTCGCAAAAGGCGCTCGACAGCTTCAACAGCTATGCCGGCACCAAGTTCGATGTGAAGGTCGCAAGCCTCGACGCGCTCGATGCGGTGCGCGCCCGGCCCGATCGCATCTGTCCCCTAGTTTGTGCGAGGGGGCAAAAGGCGGTCGGCGACCGCTGCGTCCAGATCGTCTGTGACAACAATTTCGTGCTGGATGCCCAGGGAATATGCCAGCGGCGTCCCGATCCGCCGCCCCAGAAGCCAAAGGCCGTATCTCGCCAAGAACCGAGCCAGCGTGCGCCGTCTGCTCCGGCCAGCAACGAAGGCGGCAAATGTTATACCTATGGCGGAAAGCAGTACTGCCAGTGATGCGGCGGTGCTGGCCCTGGGTTGAGGGCCGGCGAGATCCTCGCGTCCGTCCAGGATGGCCCGTCTACGAAGCCTCTCCCCGCGGCGGCGGATATCGCCGGGCCAGCGCCGACAACGGCAAGTGTCGCTCGCCCTCCGGCAGCGCCAGATAGGCGAGCACGAGCGGCCGTTTCCAGTCACCGACGCCGAAATCCATCGCCATCCATTTCTGCGGTTCGGGGCCTTCGAGGCCCCGGACCCAGACGAAGAAGCGGGGGAGATCGTCGGCTTCCGCTTCCGTCGCGCGTCTCCTGGCCATCGAAGCTGCTCGCTGCATCAACATACGTTGCCGCACGATATAGGGACTGGCTCTGCGAAGTCGAACCCGTCGAGGAAGGCTCGTGCAGGGAAGCACGCGGCCCTCTCCTGGCGAAGTGTCCCCAGGGATGCGGATGCGAGCCGTATGGCGGCCCGCTCTCGTCACTGCCAGAGTTCGCAGGTCGCAACCCGGTTGATGTCAGCGAGCCGCCGGCTGGTGTCGCCCTCGAGATCGATGTTTGCGACCAGCGCCAGCAGGCGATGATAGGCGCCGTCAGCGACCTCGACGGGCAGCGGGGCCTCATCGAAGGTCTCGACATAGCTGCCGACGAGACCGCTCAACAGACGGCACAGGCCGCGCTGTTCGGGGTCGTCGCGGCCGAGCGTCTCGAGCTTTTGCTGAAAGATCCGGAAGGTGCGCAGGCCGTGGTGCTGTTGCGAAAGCCACGTGTGCAGGTCGTTCATATGAGCTCCTTCGAATTGCGGAAGAAGCTACCGGTTTATACAGGTGGGATGTGACGATTGCCAGGGAGGGGGAGGTACTGGACTCGTTGAACCAGTCCGCCTTCGCCATGGCTTCGGCGGGACAGCCTTCGCTGCTTCGCATGGCTAGGATTTAGCCCGGCTTGCCAAGCCGTAGCTGCGAAGCAGCGAAGGCTGGTGCCCCTGGCCGGAATCGAACCAGCACTCCTTGCGGAACTCGATTTTGAGTCGAGCGCGTCTACCAGTTCCGCCACAGGGGCCCTCGGTCGGCCCTAAGCGGGCGTCGCGAAGCCGGCGGACTATAGCCATGGACCGGACCGGGTCAACCCGCGCCAAAGTGATCCCGCCCGTTCTCGACAGCCGCATGGGGCGGGGCTAGAGGCTTAGTCCGCATCCATCCGGAAGAGGCCGCCGTGACCAGTCAGAGTGCCGCAATACCTGCATTCAAACCGGCGGCCACGAGCCCCGCGCTGGTCGCTTCGCTCGCGGTCACGCTGATTGCAGCCGCGACCATCGCGGGCGCCTGGTTCTTCCAGCTGGTGCTCGGGATCGTGCCCTGTCCGCTCTGCCTGGAGCAGCGCTACGCCTATTACCTCGCGATCCCGCTCGGCCTGCTCATCGCACTCGCGGCGCGGGGCGGTGCACCGAGGCCGCTGCTGTTCGCTGGCCTTGCGATCCTTGTGCTGGCGAGCCTCGCCAATGCCGGACTCGGCACCTATCACGCCGGCGTCGAATGGGGCTTTTGGAAGGGGCCGACCGACTGCTCCGGTCCCGTCGTCAATCTCGGCAGCGCCACCGACCTGCTGTCGCGGCTCGACACCGTGAAGGTGGTCCGCTGCGACGAGGTGCAGTGGCGCTTCCTCGGCCTCTCGCTTGCCGGCTACAATTTGCTGATCTCGCTCCTGATGGCTGCGATCGCCGCGTGGGGATTCGTTGCAACGGCAAAGCGCTAAGGCTCAATCATCCACGTCGTCCTGCGTCCGGCCGAACAGGTGCACGATGCCCGGCGTCGCGATCGTCACGAAGACGAAACGCGAGAGGTGATGGGCGCCGACGAAAATCGGGTCGATGTGCAGCGTCAGGGCCAGCGCCAGCATGGCGTCCATAGCGCCCGGTGCATAGGCGACCACGACGTCGGAGAATTTCACCTGCGTGGTGAGCGCTACGATGCCGACGAAGATCGCGGAGACGGCGATGGCGACGGCAAACGAGCCCAGCGCCGCGTTGATGTGGCCGGCGAGCGTCTTGATCCGCATCCGTGCGAAGCGGCTGCCGATCAGGGCGCCGATGCCGACCAGCGCCACGCCGCGTACCCAGTCCGGCAGGCCGCCCTCGACCCAGCCTGCGCCATGCAGCACGCTTGAGCCGATCATCGCACCGAACATCCAGCTCGCCGGAAACTTGATCAGCCGCAGGAGGAGTGCCGCGGCCAGCGAGGCCGCGACCAGCTCGACCAGGTCGAGCGGTGAGGCGATGGTCGTCGTCAGCGACGGCGCGACGGAGGGGGCGACGCCGGCGAACGCCAGCACCATCGGCAGCGCTGCGGTGAGGATGATCACGCGCATGGTCTGCACCACCGCGATGCCCGGCAGGTCGGCGCCGCGCTCGACCGCCAAAATCGTGATCTGCGACAGCGCGCCGGGGCTGCCGGCGAGGAAGGCCGAGGTGCGGTCCCAGCCGTGGATGCGCTGGAGATAATAGCTGGAGCCGAAGGTCGAGCAGAAGGTCGCGAGCGCGAGCAGCCCGATGGTGAGCGGATAGGCACCGACCTGTTGAAGCAGGTGGCGCGAGACGACTGATCCTAACGAAATGCCGAGCAGCACCAGCACGGTCTGGGTCAGGATCGGCGGCAGCGTCAGCTGGCGACCGGCGATCGCAGCGATCCCGACCGCGATCATGGAGCCCGAGATCAATCCCCCCGGAAGGCCCGCGAGCAGAAACACGAGCCCCCCGGCGGTGCCGATGACAAGCGTTTCCACCGTGCTCAAGATCTTGGCACGGCTCGGCCATTCGAACGGCAGGGAGGCGGTGATTTGCTTCACACCGCCTTATCGCAAATCAGCGAGAGGCGCACAATTGCGGCCACGTCATGCCGCAATGCGCGCGCCTCTCCCGAAGCCGGCGAAAATCGTGACGGGTTTACTTCTTATCAGCAGGGGCAGCGGTCGCGCCGGCCTTGGCTTCCTTCATGCATTCGCGGCGGAATTTCTTGCGCTCCTTACCCTTCAATGCCTTGGCATCCGCCTGCTTGGAGCATTCGAGTGACTCGGCCGAGTGCTCCTTCGGCGCTTTTTTGTCGGCGGGGGCGGTAGTGGTCTTGGTGTCGGTCTTTGCTGCCGGCGCGGCGGTCTGTGCGAAGGCGGTGCCGGTGGCGAGCAGCGAGGCGAGAGCGACGACGGCGAGGCGGGAGGTGAAGGTCATTGTGCTGCACTCTATCTTGCGGGAATTGCGAAGGGCGCGAAAGTCGGCTGGCGTTGCTGAACGCGACATGAATAATTCGAACGTGGGGGATCACTATATTTTGGCGGCAGCAGCCATCGCTTCCTTGTCGCGAGCGGGCGGCACGCTAGGATAGCAATCCTCGGTTCACTTCCCTCGGGGAAGATCAAGGAGGAGACCAAGGATGACCATTCAATCAAAGTTGCTGTGTGCAGTTGCGCTGTCGGGCTTTGCCGCGCTGGTGGCGAGTGCGCCGGCGCAGGCGCTGACCTCGCAGGAGTGCAGCGCGAAATACCAGGCCGCCAAGAAGGACGGCTCGCTCGGCACCACGAAGTGGAATGACTTCCGCAAGGCCCAGTGCGGCGCGGATGCGACGCCAGCGGCTGCACCGACCGCGGCCGCTCCTGCTGCGCCCGCCGCTCCCGCCGAGCCGAAGCAGGCGAAGAAGGAGGCCGCCCCGGCTGCCGCGCCGACCCTGCCGGCCGGCCCCGCGATCTATCCGAACGCGGTCGATCCGAAATACGCCAAGGAGACCCCCGGCAAGGGACGCCTGCACACCTGCGTCGACCAGTACAACGCCAACAAGACCACCAACGGCAATGGCGGCATGAAGTGGATCGAGAAGGGCGGCGGCTATTACAGCGAATGCAACAAGAAGCTGAAGGGCGCCGCCTGAGGCTTCAAGACGACGCAGAGGCCGGAGCCTGGCTCCGGCCTCTTGCTTTAATCCAGTAGCTTCTCGGCCGATTTCGCCACGAGCTGCGATCGCTTGCGCGGGCCGCGCTCGACGAACAGCAGGCTCTGGCCGAAGATGAAGCAGTAGAACAGAAAGGCCTGCGCTTCAGCCGCCTCGGTATCGAGGCCGGTCGCGCGATAGAGTTCAGCGACGTGCTTCAGCCGCGCCGCGTCCACATTCGCCACCGCTGCCGCCGCGCCCTCGTCCGAGCGGGCCCATTGCCGGATCGCAAGCTCGATTGCCATCCCGTCCGGATTGAGCCGCTCCGAATAGAGCTGGATCACTGCCCGCAGCCGTTCACGGGGCTCTTGGCCATCGAGACTCGTCTGCTGCGCGATCGCCGTGGAGCGCCCCTCGCGCCAGCGCTCCAGCATGGCACCGAGCAGCGCGGCACGGTCGGCGAAACGGCGGTAGAAGCCGCCCTTGGTGACGCCCAAATTCTTGGCGAGCACCTCGACCCGAACCCCCTCGACCCCAGATCGGGCGAGCTCGGTGAACCCTGCCTCGACCCAGACATCGCCTTTGCCGTCACTCATGCAGGAAGCCTCGCCGATCCTTGATACGGTACCGTATTGCTAACGCGGGAGGAGGTTGATACGCTACCGTATCAACAATCAAAGCCAGAAAAGGCCAGGAGAATTGCGATGGAGCAGGAGGCGACCTATCGCGGCACGGTTTATCCGTGGCAGTGCGATCACGTCGGCCACATGAACATCATGTGGTATGTCGGCAAATTCGACGAGGCCAACTGGAATCTGTTCGCCCGCCTCGGGCTGACGCCGAGCTATCTGCGCGGCTCCGGCCGCGGCATGGCCGCCGTGCAGCAGAACATCACCTACAAGCGCGAACTGCTCGCCGGCGACATCGTCGAGATCCGCAGCCATCTGCTCGAGATCCGCGACAGATCGATCCGCTTCCGGCACGACATGACCAATGCCGAGACCGGCGAGATCGCCGCGTTCTGCGAGATCACGGGCGTGCACATGGACCGCAGCCAGCGCAAATCGGTGCCGTTCACGGACGCCATTCGCGAGATCGCCTTGAGACATCTCGCCGAGCCGGCGGAGGCCTGAGCCATGGCCGCATACGAGCCGAAGAACCCGGGCTATCGCGCGGCTGCCATCGCCATGTTCGATCGCCAGCCGGCAATGCACACGCTCGGCATCGCGATCGTCCGCCTTGCGCCGGGCGAGGCTGAACTCGCCATGCTGCATTCGCCGGCCCTCACACAGCAGAACGGCTTTGTCCACGCCGGCATCATTACCGCAGGACTCGACAATGCCTGTGGTGTCGCCGCCTTCACCCTGATGCCGCGCGAGGCCGATATCCTCACCGTCGAGTTCAAGACCACGCTGCTCGCGCCGGCACGGGGCGAGCGTTTCGTCTTCAAGGCCGAGGTGGTCAAGCCAGGCCGCACGCTGACCTTTTGCGAGGCCAAGGCGTTTGCCGAGCACGACGGCAAGGTCACGTTGATCGCCACGATGACCGGGACGCTGATGGCAATGCTGCCCCGCGTTGCGGCTGCGCAAGCGCCGACCCCGATACCCGCATAGCGTGGCCATGACATCGGCGCCGCGACACTCTATATGAGCTGTAACAATTCCCAGTCTCGAACCGTATCGCCGGAGATGGGACCGAAATGGAAAGAGATATGGCTGGATTCAGGAATAAGGGCCTTGTGCCGACGCGGCGCGCGGCGCTGACGCTGATCGGGGCGGGCGCCCTTGTCGCGGGTGGGATCACCGCGGCGCGCGCGGCGACCGACGAAGACGAGGTGCTGACCGAAGCCAAGGTGCTGCGCGACCCGGATGTTCCCGTCGCCGGCAATCCCGACGGAAATGTCAGCATTATCGAATGGTCCGACTATAACTGCCCCTATTGCCGCAAGCTCGAGCCCGAGTTGCGTCAGGTCATCCAGGACGACGGCAAGGTCAGGCTGGTGATGAAGGACTGGCCGATCCTCGGGCCGGTCTCGGTCACCGCGGCGCGGGCGGCCCTCGCGGCGAAATTCCAGGACAAATACCACCAGGCCCATGACGCCATGATGGGCGTCAGCTCGCGCCTGACCGAGCCACGCATCAACGAGTTGCTCGCGGCCGCCGGCGTCGACATGGATCGGTTGAAGCGCGATCTCGCCGACCACGCCAAGGACATCGACGCCGTGCTCAAGCGCAACAACGAGCAGGCCGAAGCCTTCGGTTTCCGCGGCACGCCATCCTTCATCGTCGGCAAGTACCGCGTACCGGGCGTGCTCAGCATGAACGAGTTCGAGCAGGTCATCGCCGACGCCCGCAAGGCCAAGATGAACTGAGCCGAGCGATATTCGCCGCGCAATACGAAGGCGCCGCCGCGGACCCGCGACGGCGCCTCATTTCATCATGATGCCACCTCGTTACTTCGAGGAGATGCGGACCCAGTCCTTGTGCGCGCGATCGCGCAGCGCGTCCCAATCGGCCTTGGCGACATCCCAGTTCACGATGGTGCGATTGGTGGTCGCGACCTCGCCATTGGCAACCGACGACGTCTGCATGGAGTCATAGACATACACGCCGCAGCCGAGCAGCAGCGCGCCCAAAATCATTCCAAGAAACATCCGCATCGCGAAACCTCCAATGACGGGCGATAACGTCGACCCGGATCGATTGTTCCGCGACAGTGCGGCGCAGGTAAGGAGAGGTTGTTCATTCTCCGTTCAGCCACTGCATCAGCTCCGCGTTGATCTCGCGAGGATAGGTGTGGCTGAGGTCGTCGATCTCGCGATAGGTGACATTCGCGCCGGCGGCGGCGAGGGCTGCCTGCGTCTGCCGCGCGGTCTGCACCGGAAACATCCAGTCGAGCTTGCCGTGCGTGATGAAGATCGGCAGGCGCTGCAGGCGTGTGGCGTCGGCCATCTCCGCCATCAGCGGGTGGAAGGTCGCCGACACTGGCGCGAGATGCGTGAAGGGCGAGGCGCCGTCAAGCCCGGTGACGTAGCAGAAGGTGCCGCCGTCGCTCATGCCGGTGAGCAGCATGCGCGAGGCGTCGATGGTCCAGCGGTGGCGCACGGTATCGAGAATGCGCATGAGGTTGGGCGTGTCGGAATCGTCACCCATCAGCGCCCAGGTCGGGCCGGTCGCGGTCGGCGCCACCAGGATCGCACCAAGACTGCGGGCGTCGCGCAGCCAGCTCCACAGAAAACCGCGGCCGTTGCCGCTGCCGCCATGCAGCGCCATCACCAGCGGCATGGCGCGATCGGGCGTATAATATTCGGGCACGTAGACCGAATAGCCGCCGCGGCTGCCGGGCTCGTTTTGATCGTGGATGATGCCGGTGTGCGCGTCCGCGCCGGCTTCGAGCCGTGACAACAGGTCGGCGTTCTCGCGATTGGCGGCGTTGAGGAAGAAGCTGCTGACCGGCGGAAACTGCACGGCCAGCGGATAGAGTGCCTCCTGCGCGCGCGGCAGATGGCGCAGCGCGCGGAAGACCGCGACGAGGTCGCCATTGCCACGCTCGACCTCGCGCAGGCCGGCAAAGGCGGCGAACGTTTCGTCGCAGGCACGATCGAGCCGCTGGCGCAGTCCGGTAAACTGCTCCGGCCATTCTCCGATTGCCGCGCGCGCCGTTTGCAACGCCTCGTCGGGAGCGCCGATCGCGTTCATCACGGAGCCGAAGGCCGGTGGGTGCAGGTTGCGCTGAAAGAAGGCGAGCGCTTCCAGCGCATTGAGCAGCGGCGGCAGCACGGCCAAGATGTCGTCAACGACGGCCTCGCTCATCGTCGTTTCCCTGCGTCAGTTCGCCTTGTCAGTGCAGCTTCGGCGCCTTCAAGAGCTTGAAGCGGTCGGTCGAGGTCACTGTGACATCGAAGGTGACGCCTTCATGATGTACCGTCAGCGGCACGTCGACGCCGGCAGCGCCGAGGCCCCACAGCTTCTTGTAGAAGCCGGTCTGACTTGTGACCTTCTCGCCGTCGACCGCGAGGATGACGTCGCCGGTCTTGAGCTCGGCGCGGGCGGCGGGACCATTGGCGGAGATCCCGATCACCACCACGCGGTTGTCGATCTCGGTCGAAAAGAGTCCGAGCCACGGCCGTGCCGGCTTGTTGACGCGACCGAACCTGCGCAGATCGTCGAGGATCGGCTTCAACAGGTCGATCGGCACGATCATGTTGACGTGCTCGGCCTTGCCGTCGCGCTCGCGTTCGAGCTGGAGCGAGCCGATGCCGATCAGCTCGCCGCGCTCGTTGAGGAGCGCCGTGCCGCCCCAGTTCGGGTGCGCGGGATGGGTGAAGATGGCCTCGTCCAACAGATATTCCCAGTAGCCGGCGAATTCCTGCTTGGCCACGATCTGGCTCGCGACCGAGCGCGTGCGTCCGCCAGCGCCGCCGACCACGACGCGGTCGCCGAGCCTGGTCTCGGCCGAGACACCGAGCGGCAAGGGGGCAACGTCGAGCTGGCCGAGCGCCTGCACCAGGCCAAAGCCGGTGACGGCGTCGAAGCCGAGCACATGTCCCTCCACCACGCGCCCGTCTCCGACATGCAGCCACACGGACTCTGCCTCGGTGATGAGATAACCGATGGTGAGCACCAGCCCATCGTCGATCACGACGCCGTTGCCGGCGCGTTCGGTCCCCAGCGTCTCGGCGCTGAAGGCGTCCGGCGGGATGATGGCATGCAGGCCGACGACGGAGGCGAGCGCGCGGTCCAGATCGAAACCGTAATCGCTCGCACGCGGTTGATTGGCCGGCGGCACTCTCCATTCGGTCAGGGCGGGCATCGAGTTCTCCTGGCTGAGAGCATCGCTCCGCTGTGGCTAGCGGAACGACGCACGAAGCAGAATTAATCTAAGCTGCGAATGATCGATTTTAAAGACTTGTCGCGACCATTTGCAGGAGATTGAGCACGATCCTCGCAAGTCCAGGCAGGAACGCCCCTTGGATCGGTCTATTCCCCAGTCGTTTCGATGGCCGGCGAGCTGCCGGGTGCGGAAGGCTATTGTCGGCCTTCTTTTGCAGACGTATCGTTCTGCGAGCCGCGGAAGAAACCATGAGCGACGACAAGAATTTCGATAGATCCACTCTGGAGTATGCGCTGGCTGAACTCGGCCGGAGGGCTTTTGCGGCCGGTCGCACCGTTGAAATCGTGATCTACGGTGGATCGGCCCTCCTGCTGACCTTGAACCGGCAGATCAACACCGGAGACGTCGATGCGGTATTTGAAGGAAACGGGGGGTTCATTAAGAAGCTGGCAGCCGAGATGGCCGAGGAGCTCGGGTGGGACGAAAACTGGTTGAACGATGGTGTGAAGGGGTGGCTGAGCAAGAGGGACGCTGATCCGGATGTGAAGGCTTTGTTTAAGACGTATCCAGCTGAGGACGAGCCCGGCCTCCGGGTCTATACGGCAAGACCGGAATACCTGTTCGCCATGAAATGCCGCGCCATGCGTGTCGGTGGCGTCGAATCGAACTCAGACATCGACGATATCAAGCTCCTCGCCCGCGCCATCGGTATCAAGAATAGCCAGGAGGCGTTGACGCTGGTCGAAAAATTTTATCCACAAAACATGCTTCAACCCAAAACACGGTTGGGTCTTGAGGAGATTTTTTCAAATCTCGAAGTTGGCCCCGACAATGATCAAACGCCCTCTTTGCCGAGTCAGCCATGAGCCTGTTTGACAAGAAGCCCGCAACGCTGAATGAGGTGGTTCGCCGCGCAAAAGCTGGCGAGCAGAAGTTTGACCCGTCGCTCCGCGAATTTCTCGATTGGTTTTACACGAACCCGCACGCGCGCCGGGAGGCGATCGAGGAACGGCCCGCTTCGATCGATGCCGTGCACGACGCCTATGCGGCTGCAGTGGCGGAGCACCTTGCGCGCGTTTACGGATTACAAATACCGGAATGGACCGAGGTTCACGGCAACGGGCTTCGCGAACCATTCTTCGCAGGGGGTCTGCAATCTCTGAAGGGAGTGCTGGTTGCCGAGAGCCCGACGGCCTTTCGGCGACGCCTCCTGTTCGTGAGCAAAGACGCGCTGTCGAGGCCGAGAATGTAGTCTCGCCGCGGCTTCGCGAGGCCAATCGCCTTGAGCCGTGCTATGAGACCCTGCCGGGGCCGCATGGCTGGTGTCCCCGCCGCTGCTAGGCGGACCATGCCGAAGCTGCTAACCATTGCCGCTTCGTTTGACCTAGGGATCACGGACCGAAGCATGGACAACCGCAGCGACATCTGGCGTGGCATCGACACGATCAAGGCACGTTTCATCGACCTCAGCGACAAGGTCTGGGGCATGCCCGAGGTCTGCTACACCGAGGCGCGGTCCGCCGCCGAGCATCTTGCCGAGTTGCGTCATCAGGGCTTTCGCATCACAGAGCAGGTCGCGGGCATCCCGACCGCGGTGATGGGCGAATGGGGCGAGGGCGGACCGGTCATTGCCTTCATGGGGGAATATGACGCGCTGCCGGGCCTCAGCCAGGAGGCGGGCGTCGCGGAGCATCGTCCGGTCGAGACCGGCGGCCACGGCCATGGCTGCGGTCACAATCTGCTCGGCTCGGCGGCGCTGCTGGCCGCGACCGCGGTGAAGGACTGGCTTGCCGAGAACAAGGTGCCGGGCCGCGTGCGCTATTACGGCTGCCCCGCGGAGGAGGGCGGCGCGGCAAAAGCCTTCATGGTGCGCTCCGGCGCATTTGAAGACGCCGACATCGCCATCACCTGGCACCCGAGCAGCTTCTGGGAGGTGGCGGTGACGCCGTCACTCGCCAACACCCGCGCCGATTTCATCTTCACCGGCCGCACCTCGCATGCGGCGGCCTCGCCGCATCTCGGCCGCTCCGCGCTCGACGCGGTGGAACTGATGAATGTCGGCGTGAACTATATGCGCGAGCACATGCCGAGCGATGCGCGCGTCCACTACGCGGTGCTCGATACCGGTGGCATCGCGCCGAACGTGGTGCAGGCCCACGCGCGTGTGCGCTATTCGATCCGCGCCCGCGACCTGCCCGGCATGAACGAGCTGGTCGGGCGCGTGAACAAGATCGCGCAGGGTGCAGCCTTGATGACCGAGACCAAGATGGAGATGAAGATCGTTTCCGCGGTCTCCAACATCCTGCCCAATGCTCCCTTGGAGCAAGCGCTGCACCGGATCATGGAAGAGCTCGGCCCGCCGCATTTCGACGACGCCGACAAGAACTTCGCGACCCAAATCCGCGCAACGCTGAGCGACAAGGACATCGCCGCGGTCTATTATGCGATTGGCATGGAGCCGACCGAGCGGCCGCTGGCCGACTTCCTGGTGCCGCTCGATGCCAAGCGTAACCCGCAGGTTGGCTCGACCGACGTCGGCGACGTGAGCTGGGTGGTGCCGACCGTGCAGGTCCACGCACCCACGGTTGCAATCGGCACACCCTTCCACACCTGGCAGGTGGTCGCGCAGGGCAAGAGCGCGCATGCGCACAAAGCCATGGTGCAGGCCGCCAAGGCGATGGCCGGCATCGGCATCAAGGCGCTGACGGACCCGGAGCTGATCAAGGCTGCCAAGGCTGACCTTAAGAAGCGGACGGCCAAGACGCCCTACGTCTGTCCGCTGCCAGACCACGTCGCGCCGCCGCTCGACATGTCCGTGGCGTAGAATTTCGCCTCGATACTTCGTCTGATGCGGCGATCAAATTTTCTGCAGTGCAGCGCGGAATTCAGCGTGTTTTGATGCTGGATTGCCGAACGGATGGGCTGCGGAATATGGTTTTGCCCAACAGACAGTCAGAAGACCGTTTGCATACACACGGTCGCAGTTGACGCGCACCCCATTCGGTGTGCCATCTACCGCCAGCCAAGCCCGGTGGTTGCCTCGCGCGACCGCCTGCATCCATACGGGAACCAGACGGGGACAACCATGCTGGACAAAGAACTGCGTTCGATGATCGGTGACGTGAAGGACGGGCGGATGGATCGCCGCGGCTTCATTCAGCGCCTGGCTGCCGTGGGTCTCACTGCGCCTTTGGCGAACCAGATCCTCGCGCTTGGCGGCGTCGCGATGGCCGAGGGCGTCTCGACCTACAAGCCGACCAAGCGCGGCGGTGGTGGTGCGCTCAAGCTGCTGTGGTGGCAGGGGCCGACCCTGCTCAATCCGCATTTCGCCACCGGCACCAAGGACCAGGACGGCGCGCGCCTGTTCTACGAACCGCTCGCCTGTTGGGATCCCGACGGCAACATGAAGCTGGTTCTGGCCGCCGAAATTCCCTCGATCCAGAACGGTGGCCTCGCCGCGGACGGCAAGTCGGTGACCTGGAAGCTCAAGCCCGGCGTCAAATGGCACGACGGCACGCCGTTCACAGCCGACGACGTCGTCTTCAACTGGGAATATGCCAAGGATCCGGCGACCTCCGCGCTGACCATCGCGACGCTCCGCGACATCACGGTCGAGAAGGTGGACGACCTCACGGTCCGCATCCTCTTCAATAAACCGACGCCGTTCTGGGCCGACGCCTTTGTCGGGGCTCCCAATACCATCATCCCGAAACATCTGTTCAAAGACTACATGGGGTCCAAATCGCGGGAGGCGCCGACCAACCTCTCGCCGGTCGGCACCGGCCCCTACAAGTTCGTCGAGTTCAAGCCGGGCGATCTTGTCCGCGGCGTGATCAATCCCGATTATCACATGGCCAACCGGCCCTATTTCGATTCGATCGAGATGAAGGGCGGCGGCGATGCCGTCTCTGCCGCACGCGCGGTGATCCAGACCGGCGAATATGATTTCGGGTGGAACATTCAGGTCGAAGACGACGTGCTGCTGCGCCTGGAGAAGGGCGGCAAGGGAAAGACCGTCTACGCCGTCGGCGGCGACACCGAATTCATCGCACTGAACTTCACCGATCCCAACACCGAGGTCGATGGCGAACGCTCCTCGATGAAGACCAAGCACCCGCTGTTTTCCGATCCGGCGGTGCGCAAGGCGCTCTCGCTGCTGATCGATCGCGAGTCGGTCAAGAAGGCGATCTACGGCCGCGCCGGCCGCACCACCGCCAACTTTCTCAACGGGCCCGAAAAATTCGTGTCCAAGAACACCTCGTGGGAGTTCAGCGTGGAGAAGGCCTCGAAGATCCTGGACGACGCCGGCTGGAAGCCGGGCGCCGACGGCATCCGCGAGAAGGACGGCAAGAAGCTGAAGCTCCTCTACCAGACCGCGATCAACGGGCCGCGCCAGAAGACGCAGGCCATCGTCAAGCAGGCCTGCCAGAAAGCGGGCATCGACGTCGAGCTGAAATCGGTCGTCGCCTCCGTGTTCTTCTCCTCCGACGTCGGCAATCCCGATACCTATTCCAAGTTCTACGCCGACATGGAGATGTTCCAGATCCCGCTGAGCCAGCCCGATCCGTCGCAACACATGCGGCGCTATCTTTCGAACCTCGTCGCGACCAAGGAAAATAAGTGGCAGGGCACCAACTTCCCGCGCTGGGTCAACAAGGAATACGACGCGACCATTCTGGCCGCGGATGGCGAGATGGATCCGGTCAAGCGCGCGGCGTTCTACATCAAGGCCAATGACCTGATGTACCAGGACATCGTGTTCATCCCGGTGCAGCACCGCCTGAAGGTGGAGGCAGCCGCCAACAACCTGCGCCCGGTCGTTTCCGGCTGGGCCAACGAGACCGACAATTTGTTCGACTGGTACCGCGAAGAATGATCACGCACGCCTAGAGCGGTCCTTCTTCATGAGCCAGTATGTCCTGCGTCGCCTCCTGATCGCGATTCCGAGCCTGCTCGGAATTTCGCTGGTGCTGTTCGTCGTGCTCGCACTAGCCCCGGGCGATCCCTTCTCGGAGCTGGCGACCAATCCGAACGTGCCGCCCGAAGTCGCTCTCGCGCTTCGGGCGAAGTTCGGCCTCGACGATCCGATCTACCTCCGTTACCTGCACTGGCTCAACGCCATGCTGCACGGCGACTGGGGTTTCTCCTTTGTCAGCCGGATGAACGTCGACACGCTCATTCTCCAGCGACTGCCAACGACGCTCTACGTGATCGGCTCGGCGCAGATTCTGGCGCTCCTGATCGCGATCCCGGTCGGAGTCTATGCCGCAACGAAACCTTATTCGCTGTTCGACCAGGTTGCCAACACGCTCGCCTTTGTCGGCTTCTCGCTGCCGACCTTCTTCACCGGCATCCTGTTCATCCTGATCTTCTCGGTCACGCTGGACTGGCTGCCTTTCGTCTACACGACCGACATCAAGGGCACCGGTATTCACTGGCTGGCGGAGACGATCCGTCAGGCGATCATGCCGGTGGCGGTGCTGGGCCTGTTCCAGGCTGCGTCGATGACGCGTTTCGTGCGCTCGGCGATGCTCGACGTGATCCGGCTAGACTATGTCACCACCGCGCGCGCCAAGGGCATCGGCCAGCGGCGGGTGATCATCAAGCATGTGATGCGCAACGCGATGATCCCGGTCGTCACGCTGATTGCGTTGCAAATCCCGGCGGTGTTCGGCGGCGCCATTGTCACCGAGCAGATTTTTCGCATCCCCGGCATCGGCTCGCTGCTGATCTCCTCCATCCTTTCCAACGACACGCCGGTGGTGATGGCCGTCACCTTCGTCTTCGCGTGCCTGGTCGTGCTGTTCAATCTCATCGCGGACGTTCTTTATGGCTGGCTTGACCCTCGCATCTCCCTCCGCTGAGCGGCGCGTCTACTCGCCCTGGCGCGAGACGTGGCGGCGCTATAGCCGGCACAAGCTTGCCGTGGTCAGCGCGTTCCTGCTCCTCGTTCTGATCCTGGCGGTGGTGGTCGGCCCCTTTATCTGGCGGGTCAAGATCGACGACATCGATATCGTGGCGGGCATGCAGGGGCCGTCGCTGGCCCATCCCTTTGGTACCGACGATCTCGGGCAGGATATCCTTGCCCGCATGATCTATGGCGGGCGCATCTCGCTCGCGGTCGGTCTCGCCGCGATGCTGGTCTCGGTCTTTGTCGGGGTGCTGATCGGCGCGCTCGCAGGCATGTCGCGCGGCGCGCTCGGTCATGGGCTGATGTGGCTCACCGATCTCTTTCTGTCGTTGCCGCAATTGCCCCTCCTGTTGCTGCTGATCTATCTCTTCCGCGACGGGCTGAAGGCCGCGTTTGGCCCCGAGGGCGGCATTTTCATCCTGATCGTGCTCGTGATCGGCGGCTTGCGCTGGATGCCGGTCGCCCGCCTCGTTCGCGCGCAGTTCCTGTCGATCCGTGAGAAGGAATTCGTCGAAGCCGCGCGCGCGCTCGGGGCAAGCCCGGTGCGGCAGGTGGTGCGCCATATCCTGCCTAATGCGCTGGGTCCGGTGATCATCGCCGGCACCATCGACGTGGCCGCCGCCATCATCGCGGAATCGACGCTGTCCTTCCTCGGCCTCGGCTTCCCTCCGGATACGCCGACCTGGGGCCGGCTGCTCTATGATGCCAAGGATTTTCTCGACATCGGCCCGCACTGGGCGCTGTTTCCGGGCGGCGCGATCTTCATCGCGGTGGTCGCCATCAACTTCATCGGCGACGGCCTTCGTGACGCGCTCGATGCGCGGCGGGTGATCTGATGGCGCCGTTGCTCGAGATCAAGGGACTGAAAACCCACTTCTCCACCGACGACGGCATCCTCCAGGCCGTCGACGGTGTCGATATCTCCATCAACCGGGGCGAGACGCTCTGCGTCGTCGGCGAATCCGGCTGCGGCAAGACCGTCACCGCGATGTCGATCCTGAAGCTGATCGCGATGCCGCCGGGCCGCATCGCGGCGGGCGAGATCATCTTCGAAGGCCGCGATCTCGTGCCGCTGACGAGCAGTCAGCTCGACGAGATCCGCGCCAAGGAGATTGGCTTCATCTTCCAGGAGCCGATGACCTCGCTCAATCCGGTGCTCACCATCGGCGAGCAGATCGCCGAAAGCCTGCGCCGCCATGAGAACGTCACCAGGAAACAGGCGCTCGAGAGCACCATCGAGATGCTCAAGCTGGTGCAGATACCCAACGCCGAAGGCCGCGTGCACAACTATCCGCATCAGTTCTCCGGCGGCATGCGCCAGCGTGTGATGATCGCGATGGCGCTCGCCTGCAAGCCGAAACTGATCATCGCCGATGAGCCGACGACGGCTCTCGACGTCACCATTCAGGCGCAGATCCTCGACCTGCTCCAGGACATGAAGGAACGCTTCGGCATGGCGGTGATGCTGATCACCCATGCCATGGGCGTCGTCGCCGAGACCGCGCAGCGCGTCGTCGTGATGTATGCCGGCAAGGTGGTGGAGGAGGCGTCCGTCGACGAGCTGTTCGGCAATCCCGGCCATCCCTATACCCAGGGACTGATCCGCTCGATCCCACGCATCGATCTCGCCAGCGAGCACAAGCTGCGGCTGGAGGCGATCGGCGGCTCGGTACCGATCCTGATCAATCCGCCGGTCGGCTGCCGCTTCGCGCCGCGCTGCCGCCACGCGATGAGCGTCTGCACCGAGAGGGAGCCGCTGCTGCGCGAGATCGCGCCTGGCCACCGCATGGCCTGTCATCTGGGCGATACGCAGTTGGGAGGCGCAGCATGACCGAGCCCTTGCTCCGCGTCAGCGGCCTGAAGAAATATTTCCCCGTGCATGGCGGACTGTTGTCGCGACAGGTCGGCAGCGTTTATGCGGTGGACGGGGTCTCGTTCTCCGTCAACCGCGGCGAGACGCTAGGCCTCGTCGGCGAATCCGGCTGCGGCAAGTCGACGACGGGACGCTGCGTGCTGCGCCTGATCGAGCCGACCGACGGCGAGGTCGTGTTCGACGGCCAGGATGTCGGCCAGCTCAGCGGCACCGATTTGCGCGCGATGCGGCGGAACATGCAGCTCGTGTTCCAGGATCCGTTCGCCTCGCTCAACCCGCGCATGACGGTCGGCGCCATCCTCGGCGAGGCGCTGATCATCCACAAGCTCGGCTCATCCGCCAAGGAGCGCGAGGATCGCGTCGCGAGCCTGCTGGTGAAGGTCGGGCTCAAGGCCGAGCACATGCGGCGCTATCCGCATGAGTTTTCCGGCGGCCAGCGCCAGCGCATCGTGATCGCGCGCGCGCTCGCGGTCGAGCCGAAGCTGATCGTCTGCGACGAACCTGTGTCCGCGCTCGACGTCTCGATCCAGGCGCAAGTCATCAACCTGCTGGAAGATCTCCAAGCCGAACTGAACCTCACCTACCTCTTCGTCGCGCACGATTTGTCGGTGGTTGAGCACATCTCCGACCGCGTCGCGGTGATGTATCTTGGCCGTATCGTCGAACTCGCCAAGGCCAGCGACCTCTACCGCAATCCGCAGCATCCCTACACGAGGGCGCTGTTATCAGCGGTGCCGGTGCCCGATCCGAAGCTCAAGCGCGAGCGCATCCGGCTCAAGGGCGACGTTCCGAGCCCGATGAAGCCGCCGTCGGGCTGCCACTTCCACACCCGCTGTCCTATCGCCCAGCCACGTTGCGCGGAAAGCGCACCGGAGCTGAAGGAAGGAGCGGGCGGGCACTTTGTGGCGTGCCATCTCGCCTGACGCCTGACGCCGAGAAATCCGGAGCGCGCATTCAAGCGTGAAGCAAGCCGTGCTCCGAAAGGGCCTGCCTGAAAGCCTCAACCGAGGTGTGGTGATGCGCGAACAGGCCCGCCTCCCGCGCGCCGGCGACATTGGCCATGAGATCGTCGACGAACAGGACACTCTCCGGTTTGACGTCGAGCTCCGACAGACAGAGGCGGTAGCAGCGCGGGTCCGGCTTCGCCGTCTTGAACCGGGCCGAGGCGTAGATCCGCGCGCCGAACAGCGGCGGCAATTCCGGCAGCAGCGCAGCGATATGGTCGGCGACCAGCGTGGTGTTGTTGGTCAGGACGGCAATGTCGACGGTTTGACGCAAGCTGCCGGCAATCTCCAGCATGGCATGATCGGCCTGCATTGACCGGCGTCGCGCCTCGATCCACTCGTCCAGTGACAGCGGATAGCCAATGCGGTCGCCGAAACCCCGCAAATAGTCCGCGGCATCGAGAGTGCCGGAATCGCCGAGCAGCTCGAAGCCGCTGTCCCAGATCGCCTTGTGGACGGATTCGCTCGTCGTCCCCGCAAGCTTCGCCAGCCATGCGACACGCTTTGCCCTGTCGTAGTCGCAAAGGACATTGTCCATGTCGAAGAGGACGAGCTTGATTCTACCAGTCACAGCGGCACTCTCGGATGGGCCGAACATCCGGCCGTGATCCAAGCCATACCGCGCTGAAGCGCCGGCGACAAATCGGGCCAGCGGTCGATCCGTCACGCGCTCCTGGCGGGCCAGGGAACGACCTGTCCCGACATCACCAGCCGGTCACGGCCGTTGTCCTTGGCGGCGTAGAGCGCGCGGTCGGCGGCGGCGACCAGCGTGCTGCAGTCCGTCGTGGTTTGGGATGGAAGGCTCGTCGCGCCGCCGACGCTTGCAGTCACCAGGCGGGAAGGGGGACTTTGCGCATGCAGCATGGCGAGATCGTGCAGGGCCTTGCGAATCCCATCGCCGACCTCGGCGCAGCCCTCGGGACCGGTGTTCGGCAACAGCACGGCGAATTCTTCGCCACCATAGCGTGCCGCGAGATCGGCCGGGCGCTTGGTGTGCGCGGACAGGATTCGGGCCAGCGCGCGCAGGCATCCGTCACCGGCCAGATGGCCGTATTGGTCGTTGAATTTCTTGAAATGATCGACATCGATCAGCAGGAGCGAGAGCTGCGTGCCGTCGCGCCTTGCGCGCGCCCATTCGTCTGCGAGACGCTCGTCGAAAGCGCGCCGGTTGGCGAGGCCGGTGAGGCCGTCGGTCGTTGCAAGCGAGGCGAGCTTGTCCTGAAGATCCTTTTGCTCGGTCATGTCGCGCACCACCGCGACGACGCCGTCGATCTCGCCGCTGTCCGACGCCAGGGTCACGTGCAACGCCGCCTCCGCCCAGATCTCGCCCTTGTCGCGATGACGCTGGCGATAGACGAACCGCGTCTCCTCGGCCTCGCCATTCTTCAGCGCGGCGATAGCCTGCTCGACCCGCTCCATGTCGTCGGCGTGAATGCCGGCCAGGGCCGAGGTGGACAGCAGTTCGTCGGAGGACCAGCCCGTGATGCGCACGCACGAGGGGGAAACGTAGAGCAGCCGGTTGTCCAGCCCGATCCGGGTCACCATGTCGCTGGATTGCTCGGCCAACAGGCGGAAGTTTGCTTCGCTGACGACAAGGGCCTGGGCCATGCGCTGCCGCTGCACGAGCTGACGGACCAGGTAAAAGCCGATCACCGCGATCAGCAGCACGAGGCCGAGGACGAAGATGGTGCGCGCAGCCGCGGCTTGCCGCCAGGGCGCCAGCACGTCGTCCCGCGACTTGCTCGCCAGCACCATCAGGGGATAGCGGCTGCTGCGTTGGTAATAGCTCAGCCGCTGGACGCCATCGAGCGGCGACTTGAAATAGTAGACTGCCGCGGCGGGACGACTCTCCCATCCCTTGAACAAGGGCGCACTGGACAGGTCGCGTCCGACAAAGGCGCCGCTGTCGTCGCGGCTGCGCGCCAGCATGATGCCGCTATCGTTGAGCAGCGATGCCGAGCCGTTGGTACCGATGTCAAACCGCTCGTAGAACTTGACGAAATAGCTGACGTCGATCGTGAGCAGGGCAACGCCGGCGAAGCCGCCGTCGGCATCGTTGATCCGGCGGGACGCGGTGACGACCCATTGGCCCCCGGCTCGACTCTTCACGGGCGGTCCGATCAACGTGCCCATCTCGGGCGAGTCGCGATGACGCTGGAAATATCCGCGGTCGCTGTTGTTGAGCTTGGAGAAGTCGAGCCGCTCGGTCGTGGCAAGCCACTGCCCGATCGCGTCATAAACGAAGATGCCGCGGATGCGGTCCGATGATTTCCGTGTCGGCAGATAGGCCTGAAGCTTGGTAATCGTGTCCGGACCCGTGCCGTCGAGTTCGAGCCGATGGACTAACCCGACGAGGATCGTATCAACGAGTTCGAAGGTGTCGTCCGCGTGCTGGATCAGCGAATGCGCCAGATTGGCGACGTCGATCTCGGCGTTCTTGAGATCGGCATTGCGTGTTTCCCATTCACGCCAAGCGCTCAAGCCGAGGATGGCGAAGCAGGTCAGAATGACGAAACCCGCTGCCCAGAGCGGAAGGCGCGTCTTTCCGAGTTCGCGGCCCGTGGTCATCAGGCTTGCTCCATTTCGGCGCAAACCTCTCACTTTGGCCTTAACGGCCTGTTGCAACATCCGCGCGGATTGTGCGCTTCCGGTTGGAACAATCCTCGGCAATGGACAGGCTATTGTCGAGCTAACCAGGCTGGCCCCTGGCGTCGGCTTCGCCCGGCGTTTTCTGCCTTACTCATCCAGCGTGAAGCCGACCCGTAGCGTCACCTGGTAGTGGCGCACGGCACCATTCTCGATATGGCCGCGCGTTTGCACCACCTCGAACCATTTCATCTCGCGAACGGTCTTGGCGGCCCGGCTGACCGCGTTCTTGATCGCGTCCTCGATCGATGTCTCGGACGATCCGACCAGTTCCAGGATCTTGTAGACGTGATCCGTCTCGCTTGTGGCCATGACTATTCTCCCCTTGTGCTGTGGCGGGGCCGGATATGTCTGTCGCGGACAACTGGCGTCCGCGCGACATCCGGCCTCGACTCTGAACGGATGCCGGCGCTTCGAGTTCCGTCCCCGAGGGAGACCCGCCGGTCGCCTGCCGCGTGCGGTGCTCCATTTTTTATAACTGCACGAAAATCTGGATGGTGTGGGCGGGTGGCGCTCCCGAATTGGTGCGCGGTCGCGGGCCCGCTCTTGCCCGTCCCGATATGGGCGAGCTAGCTTCCGGCCTTCCTCTGGCATCTTCGAAGAGCGGTGATGATCGCGCGTTGGACGAGGGGCGCTCTGGCTGCGATCGGTCTCTGCGTAGTGCCTGCGCTGGCCATCGCGCAGGACGATCTCGACGGTGCCTCGGTGAGCATGTCGCTGCAGGTGACGACCGATCCCTCCACCATCGAGTGCCGTCGGCTGGAAACGGTCAATCCGGCCTCGCTGGTCTTCTTGCCGCTACGCCGGACCTTCAACGAGGATTTTGACGAGCATCCGCTGGCGAACGGACGCTGGGTGCCGCATTACGCTGGCGGTGCGGCCTGGCCGGAGGCGCGCTATTGGGGTGGCGACGGCTCCGAGTTCAAGCGCAAGACCAGCGCCAATGGCGAGCAACAGATCTATGTCGATCCGCGCTACGCCGGGCGCGCGGCGGCGCCGCTCGGGCTCGATCCCTTCAAGGTCAAGGACGGCGTGCTGTCGATCGTCGCCAGCCGTACGCCGCCGGAATTGAAACCGGCGCTGTTCGACAACGAGTACATCTCCGGGATACTGACGACCCAGGGCACGTTCGCGCAGAAGCACGGCTATTTCGAGATCCGCGCCAAGGTGCCGGTCGGGCACGCGGTGTGGCCGGCGTTCTGGATGCTGGCGGATGACGGCGGCTGGCCGCCGGAGGTCGACGTGCTGGAAGGCCGCGGCGAAAAGCCGGGTGATCTCGTGATGACGACGCATTGGCGGATTCCCTCGACCCAGAAGATCCAGTCCTGCGGCTTCGACTTCGCGGTCGGCGACGCGTCGAGCACATTCCACACTTACGGTGTGCTGTGGGAGGAGGATCGCCTGGTCTATTTCATCGACCGCAGGCCGGTGTCCGACATCAAGGTCCCGATCGGTTTCGACGATCCCATGTACATGATCGTCAATCTCGCGATCGGATCGAAATTCTTTCTCGGCGTCGGACCGGTCGACGCGGAGTCGCCGCCTACCGTCGCATTCGAGATCGACCGGATTTCCGTCTATCAGATCGATCTGGAGCAGGCGCGCAGATAGCGACGCTCGCTGATCTCTCCCGGCGTTGAGCGGCGCGAGTCAACGATGGACTGCCGCGGGCCTGCGCGCCGACGCTACGGATCCAGCTCCGTATCCCAGTAGAGGTAGTCCAGCCAGCTGTCGTGCAGATAGTTCGGTGGGAACAGCCGGCCGTTACGGTGGAGCTGGTGCACGGTCGGCGCGAACGCGTGCTGGCGTGGAAACATCTTGGCTTGCACCGGCGTCAGATTGCCCTTGCGCAGATTGCAGGGCGAGCACGCCGCGACCACATTCTCCCAGGTGGTCTGGCCGCCTTTGCTGCGCGGGATGATATGGTCGAAGGTGAGGTCTTCGGGCGAGCCGCAATATTGGCAGGCGAAACGATCGCGCAGGAAGACGTTGAATCGGGTGAAGGCAGGGTGGGTGGTCGGCTTGACGAAGGATTTGAGCGAGACGACGCTCGGCAGCTGCATTTGCAGCGTGGGACTATGGACCGCCTGATCGTAATGCGCGACGATGTTGACGCGGTCGAGGAATACCGCCTTGATCGCGTCCTGCCACGACCACAAAGACAGTGGGTAGTAACTCAGCGGCCGGAAGTCCGCATTCAGCACCAACACCGGCCAATGGCCTTGCGAGACATGTGCGTTCAAGTAACGCTCCTGGCCTCCAATGTACGCTGCGAAGCAGCACGTAACTCACATACTACATGCAGCGTGACGGGATTGTGAAGCCCGGTGAGCGACTTATTCCGGCGCAAGCAATGCGGCCGGGGGGTGGCAAAGCGCGCAAAACGCCGTGATTTCCAGGTCCGAGGCGGTGGGCAGCGTCGTTCTGACAGCGCGACGTCGATGTGCCGAGGCAGCTACTCCCGCACCCGCTCCAGCTTCTGAAGACATCGCGTCGCGCGCACCGCGGCCGGCATCTCCTCATCCGGAAAGCTGGTCTTCCAGTCGGTGACGCCGACCTCGCCGACATAGATGTCGCCCCTGGAATCCAGTGCAATGCCGTGCGGCGCCAGGAATTTTCCGCTCGCAACGCCCGGGCCTGCCTCGCCGCCGAGCCGCGCGATGCGGTTGCCCTTGGCGTCCACGATCGAGAGCCGCGGGCCGAGATTGGGCACCTTGCGGTTGACCGCGAGGCCGGGGCCGAGTTCCCCGATAACGAAGGTCGGGCTCTTAGGCCCACCGCAGCAGCATAGCGCACAAGGGCGGTGCAGATTGTTCCATTGCGTCTCGTACTTGCCGTCGCCGTCGAACACCTGCACGCGGTGGTTCTCGCGGTCGGCGACATAGACAAAGCCGTCGGCATCGGTGGCGATGTTGTGCACGATGTTGAACTGGCCGGGATCGGTGCCAGGCTCGCCCCAGCTCGTCATCAGTTTGCCGCCGGGCGTGAACTTGTGCACGCGCGCATTGCCATAGCCGTCGGAGACGTAGATTTCGCCCTTGGGCGACAGTGCGGTGTGGGTACAGCGGTGGAACGGATCGCCGCTCATGAACGGCGACGGTTTCTCGGGGATGCCGATCGTCAGCAGCACCTTGCCGTCGGTGGTGCATTTGCGCACGGTGTGGTCGCCGTCATCGGTGCAATAGAGATTGTCGTCGGCATCGATGTGCAGGCCATGGGCGCGCGAGAACAGGCCTTCGCCCCAACTCCGGAGAAAATTGCCCTCGCGGTCCAGCACGACCATCGGATGGGCACCGCGATTGAAGACGTAGACGCGGTCCTTGCTGTCGACCGCGACCGAGGCGACGTCGGTGAGCTGCCATCCGTCCGGCAGCTTTGCGAAGTCTTCAACGACGCGGTAGCGGTGCTCGCCGGTGCCGAGAATGGCTGGCATGGGTGTTCTCCTCTTATTCATGTCGGCAATGCGCGATCGTCTCCACACTGTCATTGCGAGCGCAGCGAAGCAATCCAGTCTGTCTCCGGGGAAAGACGCTGGATTGCTTCGCTGCGCTCGCAATGACGAGGAGGCTCAAATTGCGCCCGCCTCACGCCCCAAAATCCCTTCCTCGATCGCCTTGATCTGGAGCGCGAGATATTTCGAGTTGATCCGGCATTGCGCGAGGCTGCCGGCGATGAACCAGAGGCCGGGCTGTCTGGTGCGCACGTACATGTTACGCAGCTCGAGGCCGTCGCCAAAGCCCCAGATCGGGCCGACCCGGTCGGCGACGCCGTCGCCGAACAGTTTCCGCACCAAATATTCCTGTGTCTTGTAACCGGTCGAAAGCACGATCAATTCGGCCGGAAGGATCGTGCCGTCCTTCATCCGGACGCCCTCGGTGATGAAGCCCTCGATGTCGGAAAACTGCCTGAGCTTGATCGCGCCCTCGACGATGAGGTTGGAGCAGCCGACATTGAAATAATAGCCGCCGCCACGGGTGAGATATTTGAACTGCCAGCCGGTGCCGGCCTCGCCGAAATCGAGCTTGAAGCCGACGCGCCGCAATCCCTCGAGCAGCTCCTTGTCGAGCTGCTTCGACTGCTCCGTCAGCATCACATGGGTCTTCTTCGCCAGCGGCGTCGGCATCGAGGTGGCGATCAGATCATTGTCCTCGAGCGTGCCCTCATTGTAGGTGGCATAAGCGAGTTGTGCCGACGGCTCGATATTGGTGACGAGCGTAGGTGAACGCTGCACCAGCGTTACGTCGGCGCCGCTGGAGTGAAGATCCTGCGCGATGTCGTGACCACTATTGCCGGTGCCGATGACGATGGCGCGTTTGCCTGTCCAGGTCTCGCCGTCCTCGTAGCGGCTCGAATGCAGCAGCGTGCCCTTGAAGTTATCGAGGGTTGGGATGACAGGCACATTGGCGATGCCGCTGACGCCGGTCGCCATTACCACATGGCGCGGGCGCATGGTCCGTTTGCCACCGTCGGCGCCTCGCAATGTGACGGTCCAATTGCCATTGGCATCGTCATAGGCGCCGCCTTCGAATTCGGTGCCGGTCCAGAAGTTCAGCTCCATCGCCTCGACATAAGCCTCGAACCAGTTGGCGAGTTTGTCCTTGGGAATATAGGTCGGCCAGCTCGGAGGGAACGGCATGTAAGGCATGTGATTGACCTGCACCTGGTTGTGCAGGGTTAGCGCATGATAGCGCTTGCGCCAATTGTCCCCGATCCGTGTCTCGCGATCGACGATCAGGGTGTCGATCTTCAACTGCTTCAGCCGCGCGGCAATCGCGAGCCCGGCCTGGCCGCCGCCGACCACCAGCACGGTGGGATCGCGATCGGCGTAGTCGCGCGAGGCGTTGCGCAGGTCGAGCCAGTTCGGTCCGCGGAAGTCGCGCGAATAGGCATGGCCGCGCGGCCGCGAGGTGCCGAGCTGCTCCTCGAAGCCCTTGAGCTCGTCGAGCGCGGTGAGGAGCGTCCACGCTTTCAGGCGATCGCCGTCGGCGGCGTCGGGTACGAGCCGGACGATGCCGCTACCGCGGCCGATTGCGGTCTCGAAATTGAAGATGGCTTCGATATTATTGGTGCCGGCACGCGTGACCCAGCGCGGTCGCGCCCGGTTCGGCGCGATCTTGAAGCTGCCCGGCGCGACGCCTGCGGCGAGCGTTGTCAGCTCCTGCTTGATCGAGTCGCCGCCGGCGATCGTTTGCAGGTTCCAGCTGAGTGCCAGCACGTCGCGCCAATAGCTGTAGGCGAGGAAAAGACGATCCAGCCCAGCGCCATCAGGTGCGACAAGCGTGCGCTCAAATTCGTCGAGCCAGGCTTGCGCGAATGCGGCAATGTCCTTCGTCCTGTCCAGCATGCGACCTCGTGCCGTCTTCGCGGCGTTTCCTCTGGGGTCGAACGCTATACTGTTTCGCAGCCGGCCAATAGCCGATTACCCGAGCAGTGAGAACATGTGCCCCTGCTTCAGCGGAATGCGCCCGTTGAGAGAGACCTGCGGCACCCTCATGGTGTTCGAGGAGGGCACGCGAAAAAGGCTCCACCTTGGTGGAGCCTCCCTCGCGCTCTTGGCATTCACAGCCGCTCGCGTAGCGGCGAGCGGAACATCCCTACCTACCCCGCACCCCAGTGCCGTACAGCTCGCGCTCACGGCCGACATCGTCAGGCGACAAGGGCGGGCTTGCGGCATCGAAGCCGTTCCAGCCGGACTTCTGCCAGGCGGTGCTGCGTTCCTGCAGGTTCACGGCCTTCTCGTGCAAAAGGGCATCGAGACGTGTGCGGTCCTGGTGGGGTACCCGCGCCGATACCAGCGTTCCGCCGCGACGGACGCCTTCCGCGTAGCGCGACGCATCGTCCTTGGAGACGCCGGCTTCGGTCAGCGCGCCAACGATGCCGCCCGTCGCGGCGCCGGCCGCGGCACCAACTGCGGTCGAAGCCAGCCATCCGGCGGCAACCACCGGTCCGAGTCCCGGAATAGCCAGCAAGCCGAGTCCTGCAAGCAGGCCCGCCGCGCTGCCGAGGCCAGCGCCGATCCCGGCGCCCGTGCCGGCACCTTCGGCGCGATCGTCGACGCCGTCGCGATCGCGGTCGACCTTGCCGGTGGAGGAGCCGTACCAATTATCGGAATTGTTCGCGACGATGCTGATGTCGGAGTGCGGCACGCCCGCGGCCTCCAGACGCCTGACCGCACGTTCCGCATCCGAATAGGTGTCATAAAGTCGAGAAATGGTGGTGGTCATGTTTTATCCTCCTTACTTGGCGGGGTTCACGTTGCCCTGGAAATCGACGCTCACGTCCGCCTTGGTCCCGGCCTTGTCGGCCTTGCCGCGCCAGACGCCATTGTCGTCCTTTTGCAGGCCGGAAACATTGGAATAGCCCGCGCCCTCGATCTTCGACTTCGCCTGTCCCTCGGTGAAGCTGTTGCGGCCTGCGACGGGTGCGTTTGAGTTGTTATGATCAGAGCTGTTGACGGCGTTGTTGCCCGGGGCGCTTTGTGCCTTTTGCGACTGCGCGCTTACGGGCATTGATCCGAGCAGCAGGACAGCCGCAGCGAGCGAAATTAGACGTGACATAGTTTATCCTCCGGCAGTGATTGTGCCGGTCGACAACAGACGAGATTCGAATTGGTTGCGGTTGCTCGGAAATCGAAGCGCGTGGATTCAACGTTCGCGAATTCTCAAGACTCCAGGAACGATTGCCGCTCTTTCCCGTTTATGCAGACTGCACTTTTGCCTGAGAAGTTCGTATTTCGAAAAGCTCGGCTGCATCGATCATGGGCCAAAGTGAGCTCCCGGCTCACGTGGCCCAATAGGACTCCCGCAGCTTGCGTTTGAAAATCTTTCCCGTTGCCTCGCGGGGCAGCGCGTCGCGGAATTCGACGTCCTTGGGCACCTTGAAATTGGCAAGCCGCTCGCGCAGGAACGATCGGACAGCGTCGGCCGAGAGCTCGGCATCCGCTTCAGGCTCGACAAAGGCGCACAGCCGTTCGCCGAATTCCGCGTCGGGGATGCCGAACACGGCACAGTCGCGCACGCCGGGCATTCCGATCAGCACGTTCTCGATCTCGGCGGGATAGATGTTGACGCCGCCGGAGATCACCATGTCGCGCTTGCGATCGCACAGGAACAGATAGCCGTCCGCGTCGAGGTAACCGACGTCGCCGACGCTGACGAGGCCGTCACGGCCGGCCTCGGCCCTTGCCTGCGACCTGCCGTGGTAGTCGAAATCGGGCACCGCCGTCTGGCGCATGTAGATTTCGCCGACTTCGTTGGCACCGCACGGGCTGCCGTCGTCGCGGAAGATCCTGACGATGCCGCCCTCGATGGCACGGCCGACCGTGCCGGGCTTCTTCAGTGCTTCCTCGGCCGAGTGCCACACCGGGATCCCGGTCTCCGTGGAGCCGAAATATTCGTTGATGACCGGTCCCCACCAGTCGATCATGGCGCGCTTGACGTCCGGCGGGCAGGGCGCGGCGCCGTGCACGACGAAGCGCAGCGACGACAGGTCGTAACTCTGCCTGACCGCTTCGGGCAACCGCAGCAGCCGGACGAACATGGTCGGTACCATGTGAATGTGCGTGACGCGGTGGCGCTCGATCAGCGCCAGCAGCTCCTCGGCATCGAACCGCGCCTGGAGGATGATGGTGCAAGCGCTGCGGAACGCCAGCATGCCGTAAGAATGCGGCGCCGAGTGATACATCGGCCCGTTGATCAGCACGATTTGGTCTTCGCGCGGCTTGATGCCATAGGCGATCCCGCCCACGCGTTCCGAGGCGGCCGCCTGTTCGGGCTGCATCGGCATGCGCCGCACACCCTTCGGCATGCCCGTGGTGCCCGATGTATAGATCATCGCTGCGGCCCGCCGCGGCGGCTCCTGCGCTTGCGGATGGTCGTCGCGCCAGCGGTCCCAATCGGTCAGTCCCACCGGGATCTCGGTCAGCTCCCGAGGGATCGAGAAGGTCGCCGCGAGTTCGGGCGGCGTCGCAACGACCAGGAGAAGGACATCCGCCGGTATGCCGTCGCGGATCTGCGGCAGCAAATCGGCATGGCAGACCAGGATCTTCGCCCCGCTGTCGGCCAGGATGTAACGCACCTCCTCGGCTTTGAGGTGCCAGTTGATCGGCACCACCGGACTGCCCAGCGCGGCGGAAGCGGCAACCACCTCGAACAGGGCGAAATCGTTGCGCAGCATCATCGCGACCGGCGCTGCCTCCGCAAGCCCGAGGGCGCGGAAGCCGCTCATCGCCCGCCTGATCCGGGCCCGGATGTCGTCATAGCTGATCTGGCGTTCGCCGCTGATGATCATGGCGTCTCCTCATCCCGCTCGTCTAGCGATCATCCAGCACGTCGCCGAAGCCGACCCAGCTCTTGCCGTTGAAGCGCCGGAGCTGAAGCTGCTGGAACGGTAGATAGTCGTCGGGGCCGGTCGCAACAGCCATTCCCGGCAGCAGCAGCGGCAGCTTCACATCCTTCAACGAGGCCGCCTGGCGCATGATGTTGTCGCGGCTGATATCATCCTTGCACGCGTTGAGCACCGTCATCAGCAGCGTGGCATAGTGATAGCCCGCGGCGTAGTTGGAGTTGGAGAGGTCCGCGGTCGGCATGTAGCGCTTCATGAAGGCGAAATATTCCTTCACGCCGGGATCGTCGGCCCATTGTGGGTCCATCGTGTCCTTCTGGTTGCTGGACGAGATCAGGCCGACCGCGTTGTCGAGCCCTGCCGGTTCCAGGAAAGAGATCGACGACGCCGAGGTCGGCACGAAGAACAGCTCCGGCTTCCAGCCGATCTCGGCCACGCCCTTGACCATCTGCGAGGTGAACTTGCCGAGCACGACGCCGAACAGCACGTTGGCGCCCGAGGCCTTCAAGGTCGAGAGCTGCGAGCTGATCGTCGGCGCGCTGGTCTCGTAGCTCGCTTCCGCGATGATCATGCTTGCGGCCTTGGTCCCGAGCGCGCGTTTGAACCCCGCGACATAGTCGCGGCCGAAATCGTCGTTCTGCGAGAGGATCGCGATCTTGGCGTCGGGCTTGGCCTGCAAAATGTATTTGGCATAGACCACGCCCTCGGATTCGTAGGCCGCCATGCCCGGCATGGTCCACGGGTTCTTCTGCGGATCGGCCCATTTGGTGGCGCCGGAGAGCACGAACAGCTGCGGCACTTTCTTGGCGTTGAGATAGCGCTGCACGGCGCTGTTGGTGGCGGTGCCGAGCGAGCCGAACATCATCAGCACCTCCTCTTGCTCCACCAGCTTGCGGGTCTGCTCAACGGTCTTCGGCGGCGAGTAGGCGTCGTCCAGCGTGATGAACTTGACCTTGCGGCCGTTGATGCCGCCTTCGGCATTGACCTTCTCGAAGAACGCTTCCTGCGTCCGTCCGATCGCGCCGAAGCCAGACGCCGGACCGCTGTAGGGCAGGGTCTGCCCGATGCGAATCTCGTCGCTGCCTTCGGCATGAGCACTGCCGCCCGCGAGCGTCAGCAACGACATGCCGATCAGTGCGGCTGCCAGCTTCATGGTGTCCTCCCGTTTTATTGTCGGTCCGAGCCCTTAGGCGCTGACGCGCATCAGGAAATCCTGTCGGGCCTGGTCGAACTCCCGTTTCATCCGATCGACGAGCTCGGCGACCGGCGGCGCGTCTGCGATCTGGCCGATACCCTGGCCCGAGCCCCAGATGTCGCGCCACGCCTTGGACTTCATGTTGCCACCGGATCCGAAGTTCATCTTCGTCTTGTCGGCGGCCGGCAGATTGTCCGGATCGAGCCCGGCCGCGGCGATCGAAGGCCCGAGATAGTTGCCGTGCACGCCGGTGAAGAGGTTGGTGTAGACGATGTCGTGTGCGGCGTGCTGTGTCAGGGCGGACTTGTAGGCTTCGTCGGCATTGGCTTCCTTCGTCGCGATGAAGCGCGTGCCCATATAGGCGAGGTCGGCGCCCAGCGTCAGCGCGGAGGCAATTGCGAAGCCGTCGCTGATTGCGCCCGACAGCAGAATCGCGCCGTCGAACCATTGCTTGACTTCACGTACCAGCGCGAAAGGCGAGAGCGTTCCTGCATGTCCTCCAGCGCCTGCGCAGACCAGGATCAGGCCGTCGACACCTTGCTCGGCGGCCTTGCGCGCGTGCTTGACGTTGATGACGTCGTGGAACACGAGGCCGCCGTAGGAATGTGCGGCCTCGACGAGCTCGGCGGGCGGTCGCAGCGAGGTGATGATGATGGGCGCCCTGTGCTTCACACAGGTCTCCATGTCCTTCATCAGCCGGTCGTTGGAGGCGTGGCAGATCTGGTTGACGGCGTAGGGTGCGACCTTCTTGCCGGGATTGCGCGATTTGTATTCACCGAGTTCGTCCTCGATGCGGCTCAGCCACTCGTCGAGCTTTTCCACCGGACGGGCATTGAGCGCCGGAAACGAGCCGACGATGCCGGCCTTGCACTGGGCGATCACCAGCTCAGGGCCCGAGACGAGGAAGAGCGGCGAGCCGACCACGGGCAGCTCGAGCGAATCCTTCAAGAGAGCGGGCAGCGCCATGATGTCCTCCCGGAAACGCAGTCCGCCGGCAGGCGGATGACGAGGCGTTTCCCTGTTGATCGTCGCGGGCGAGTTGCCGCCCATGTTTCATTTCACGCCATTATAGGGGTTGGAGTGCGGCCTCCCATCGTTCAATATTGAACGAACGACTATTCAGATTTGAACAGAGGCCGCTCATGGACTGGGACCTTTGCAAGACCTTCGTCGCGGTCGCTGATACCGGCAGCTTCACCGGCGCGGCGCGCCGGCTGCACAGCAGCCATCCCACCGTCAGCCGCAAGATCGCGGCGCTGGAAGCCCAGCTCGGCACCAGGCTGGTGGCACGCGCCGCCGATGGCTTGGCGCTCACCGCGGATGGACGGACGCTGCGCGAGCACGCTGAAGCGATGGCGGCGGCCGCGCTGAGGGCCGAGACGGCAGTCTCGGCCGGAGGGCATAAGGCGCGCGGAACCGTCAAGCTGTCGATCGGCGCGACGCTGGCGTCGCATTGGCTGATGCCGTGCCTGCCTGCTTTCCTGCGCGCGCATGATCACGTCCAGCTCGAGATCATCACCCATCCGTTTCCGGCGAGCGTGCGCCGGCGCGAGGCGGACGTGGTGCTGCGGCCCTTCGACAGCGGCGAGGAAAATCTGGTCGGCCGCAAGATCGGCCGTCTCGGCACCGGGTTCTACGCCTCGCGGGACTACGCCGGCGGGCGGTCCTTGCCGGAACGGCGCGGCGAGTGGAAGGGGCACAGCGTCATCGGTTTCGCCGATCAGACCTCCAACGTCCAGCTTGCGCGATGGAGCGACGTCGTCACGCGTCAGGCCAGGGTGGTGATGCGCTGCTCGTCGCAGGGCGACATGCTGGCGGCAGTCCGCGCCGGACTCGGAATCTCCGCCCTGTCGTGTTTTGTCGCCGAAAGCTATCCCGATCTCGTGCGTGTCGCGCCGCAGAAGCTCGCCAGCGTGGCGGACCTGTGGCTGCTCGCCCATCCCGACCTCGTCGAGCTGCCGGCGGTGCGGGCCGTCATCGACTTCGTCGCCGATTGCGCCCGGACCGATCGCGTCAGGCTGCGGGGCTAGAGCGTTTTCGAGCGAAGTGGACACCGGTTCGCGTCAAGAAAACGCGTCAAAACAAAATAGAGCCCAGTTCCGATTCCATCGGAACGGAACTGGCTCTAGGTTGATCCCGCGATGACGCCCTCACGTTTTTTCACCGCGCGATAATAGCTCCACCACAGATGCGCCGCCGCGCCGCGCAGGGGGCGCCAGGGTTCGGCGAGCGGCGCCATCTGCTTCTCCGTCGGCCGCGCCTGCAAGCCGAGCCCGATGCGGATGCCTTCCTGCACGGCGAGGTCGCCGGCCGGCCAAGCGTCGCCATGGCCCAGGCAAAACAGCAGATAGACGTCCGCGGTCCACGGTCCGATGCCGGGCAGCGCGATCAGCGTGTGATGCGCGGCATCGGCGTCTTCTTCTGCGAGCACGTCGAGGTTCAGCCGCTGTGCGGTGATCTCGCGCGCGAGATGTTTCAGCGTCTTGATCTTGGCGGCGGACAGGCCGAGCCGCCCCAGCCGGTCGGTGCGGGCGCGGCGGATCGCCTCGTGGTCGAACGGATCGAACGCGGCGGACAGCCGTCCCCAGATCGCTGCGGCGCTTGCTGTGGAGAGCTGCTGCCCGCAGACGATATGGGCAAGCCCCGCAAAGCCCGGCTCGCGCCGCCGCAACCCCGGCATGCCGGCGATTGCGAGCACCGGCTTGAGCCGCGGATCACGCTTGACCAGTGCGTGGACGGCCTCTTCGAGATCGGATTGGGTTTCGAGGTGGATGGTCATCGCTTGCTCAACTTGTCATGCGCGGACTTGACCCGCGCTTCCATCTCCTATCGTAACAGAGTGTTGGAGATGGATGATCGGGTAAGTCCGGCCATGACGAGATTTGTGCATATGTCGCCACCCGTTTTCCGATTTGCTCCCAGTCCGAACGGCTACCTGCACCTCGGCCACGCCTATTCCGCGCTGTTGAATTCCGACCGCGCGCGCGAGACCGGTGGGCGGCTATTGCTGCGGATCGAGGACATCGACGCGACGCGTTGCCGGCCGGAATATGAGACAGCGATCTACGAAGACCTCGCCTGGCTCGCCATCGCCTGGGAGACGCCGGTGCGGCGGCAGTCGGAGCATCTCGACGCTTATCGCGCGGCGCTGGACAGGCTCTCGGCGCTCGGCCTGGTCTATCCCGCCTTCGAAAGCCGCGCCGAGATCGCAAGGCTGGTTGCGGCGCGTGAAGCGGATGGGCCGTGGCCTCGCGATCCCGACGGCGCGCCGCTCTATCCCGGCGACGCAAGATTGCTGTCCGCCGACGAGCGCGACCGCCTTATCGACACCGGCGCGCCTTATGCGCTTCGGCTCGACATGGCGGCGGCCTGCCGCCGCGCCGCCGGCCTGAGCTGGAACGAACTGGGCGAGGGGCCCGATGGTGAGCGTGGCGTCGTCCCGGCGCGGCCAGAAGCCTGGGGCGACGTCATTCTGGCCCGCAAGGAGACGCCGACCAGTTATCATCTGTCCGTCGTTGTCGACGATGCGCTCCAGGACATCAGCGAGATTGTGCGGGGCCAGGACCTGTTCCACGCCACCTCGGTCCACCGTCTGCTGCAGGTTCTGCTCCGCCTGCCCGAACCCGTCTACCGCCACCATGGGCTACTTCGCGACGAGGGCGGCCGGAAACTGTCGAAATCAACCAGCTCGACTGGCCTTCGTGAGCTGCGCGCTGCCGGCGCCACGCCGCCCGGTATCCGCCAGTTGGTGGGATTAGATTAAGTTTCTCTGGGGGTTAGCCAAACGCCGCCGTGACTCCGGGTGTTCCGCCGTGCCATGCTCACCTGACGGCCCGGGGTTCGAAGGGGATACTTCGAAGGGGAGTTATGGCGGCGAAAACGCGCGCAGCGCGCACTACGGGGACGTCCAAGCGAGTGGCTCGGAAGCGCTCCGGGCCGACTGCCCGGTTGCGCAAGCGCAGCACCAAGCGGGTCGAGCCGGACGTCGTCCAGGCCGCGCTTGCCGCCTTTGCCCATGAGGTCCGCACCCCCCTGACCGGCATTCTCGCGATCAGCGACCTGCTCGCGACTTCGGATCTCGGGGAACGGGAAAGACGCTGGGCCGACACGATCAAGGCCGGGGCCGAGCATCTGGCGAACCTTGCCACCCTGTTCGTCGATGCCGCCCGAAGTGGCAAGGGGACCGGAAAGACGGTCGGGGGTGGAAGCTCGCTGCGGCAGGATTTGTTCGACCTGCGGACGCTCGCCCGCAACGCCGGCGATTCGCTGGCCGGTCGCGCCGCGGCCAAGGGCCTCCAGGCCGAGGTCAATATCTCGGAGAAGCTGCCGGGGCTGGTGGTCGGTGATCCCGTCCGCCTGCGCGCGGCGCTCGAGAACCTGATCGACAATGCCGTGAAGTTCACCGAGCACGGCGGCGTGGCGCTCACGGTCGCGCCTTGGCGTTCCGGCAAGAGCAACAGCAAGGGCAACACCAAGAGCAAAGGCAAAGCAAAGAGCAAAGGCAGCGTCGGTGTCGCCTTCGCGGTGTCCGACAGCGGCATCGGCCTCACCATGGCCGAGATCAAGCGGCTGTTCCGGCCGTTTACCCAGGCCAATGTGACCATTGCCTCGCGCTTCGGCGGCGCCGGCCTGGGCCTGTCCTCGGTGAAGCAGTTGGCGCGCGCGATGGGCGGCGATATCACGGTCGCCCCTCGGCCCGGCGGCGGCGCCACCTTTACGTTGACGGTGTCGGTGGATGCCACGGGATCGGGCAAGTCCCGCAAGTCGAAGGGCGAAGCCGAGATGGATGCGGTCCCGGCGCTGCGCTTGCTCAGCGTCGAGGACAATCCGTTCGGCCGCGTCGTGCTCAACACCATCCTGACCGAGCTCGGCCATCATGCCGAGTTCATCGGGCGCGGCGAGGACGCGGTAAACCGGCTCGCGCAGGGCGCCTTCGACGCGGTGCTGATGGATATGGTGCTGCCGGGCATCAATGGCGTCGAGGCGATCAGGCGGATCCGCACCATGGCGACGCCGCTGGCTCAGATCCCCATCATCGGGGTGTCCGGCCGCGGCGAAGACGAAGTCGCCTCACGCGAGGCCGGCGCCGACGCATTTCTGGTCAAGCCTGTGTCTCCGCGGGCGCTAGCGACTGCGCTGCTTGCAGCGACACGCCGTGAGGAAGCCGCGACTTGATGATCGCGGCATTGAGCTCGCCGCCGAAAACGAAGATCGCGGCGATGAAGTACAGGAACACCAGCGCGATGATCACCGAGGCGAGCCCCGCATACATCGTCACGTAATTGTTGGCGAAGCGTGCCAGATATTGCCCGAACACGATGCCGGATATCAGCGACGCCACGATGGTGAAGACGATGCCGGGCAGGATCTGGAGGAACCGGCGCCGTCCCGCCGGCAGCCAGGTATGCAGGATGATGAGCGCCACCACCAACGCGCCGACGGTGATGCCGTAGCGCAGCCAGGTGAGGATCCTCTCGTTGGATTCAACGAACAGGGGAATGTGGGCGCGCGCGGCCTCGATGAGCAGCGGCCCGAGCACGATCAGGAATGCCATGGCGAGCGCGGTGAAGGCCGCAATCAGCGTGTAGGCGATCGATTCCAGCCGTAGCCAGTACCAGGGCCGCATCTCCACGACCGCATAGGCGCGGTTCAGTGCGACCCGCAGCGCCTCGACGCCGTTGGAGGCGAAGTAGACCGACAGCACCGCGCCGATGGTGAATAGGCCGGTGCGGGTCGTGGTCAGCACGTCGTGGACTTCCCCCGAGATCGAATCCGCGACCTGCTTGGGCCAGACCTGGAGCATCAGGCTTGCAGCCTGGTCCGCGAGTTCCTTGGAGCCGAAGAAGCCGGCGAGCGAGGTCAGCACGATCAGGAACGGGAACAGCGCCATCAGCGTCGACAGAGCGATGTGGCTCGCGATCGCCCAGCCATCGTCGGCCAGGAACGTGTAGAACGCGTCCATCGCGACGACGTAGATGGCACGGATTGCCTTCACGCACCACCTGCACTGCTGTTGTCGTTTCCTCTTCCCGCGCGGGGGAAACGCATTCCGACCTCTCGCCGCAGGCGGGGAGAGGCGAAGAGGATGGGCAATTCGCGCAAATCCAGATTCATCCAGCTAGCTTCTGATATTATTGGCTTAAAAGCCAGATCGGGAACGCCATGGCGGACCGGCGCGGAGGGTGTTATTTACCCTCGAATGGCATCTCTTCTGAGTACTTTCATCCTGCCGATCGCGGTCGGCGCCGTGGCGTTGGTGCTGCTGCTAGGTCTCATCAACATGATGCGCGGCGGCTCGCCCAGCACCTCGCAGAAGCTGATGCGCTGGCGCGTGCTGCTTCAGTTCGTGGCGATCGTCATCGCGATGGTCGCCGTGTGGGCGATGGGGCGTTAACATGGTCGTGCTCAACCGCATCTATACGAAAACCGGTGACGACGGCACGACAGCGCTCGGCTCGGGCGAGCGCCGGCCGAAATACGATCTGCGCATCGAGGCCTATGGCACGGTCGACGAGACCAATGCCGCGATCGGCGTGGTCCGGCTTCACACCAGGGATGCGCCCGAGCTCGACGCGATGCTTGGCCGCATCCAGAACGATCTATTCGACCTCGGCGCGGACCTCGCGGTGCCCGAACGTGAGGGCAAGGCGGAGCGGCTGCGGGTGGTGGCGAGCCAGGTCGAGCGGCTCGAGCGCGACATCGACGCGCTCAACGACAAGCTGGCGCCCCTGACCTCCTTTGTGTTGCCGGGCGGCACGCCGGCCGCCGCCTACCTCCATGTCGCCCGTACGATTTGCCGCAGGGCGGAACGCATAATGGTGGAACTGGCGGCCCGGCCGGAAGAGCCTGTTGGTATCGCTGGCATCCAGTATATGAATCGCCTGTCAGACTTCCTGTTCGTGGCCAGCCGCGCCGCCAACGATGACGGCGCCGGCGACGTGCTCTGGGTTCCGGGCCAGAATCGCTGACCCATTAGGCGGCGCATTTCTGAGCGCCAAAATTAGACCCCTTCGCGCGTTGACCGGGCCGGATCAGGCCTTTAGGTTCCGCGCCAGTTGATAAATCCCCTCCCAGATTGAGTGAAAGAGGATCGATGAAGGTCTTGGTGCCGGTAAAGCGGGTGGTCGATTACAACGTCAAGGTCCGCGTCAAGAGCGATGGATCGGGCGTTGAACTCGCCAATGTCAAAATGTCGATGAACCCGTTCGACGAAATTGCGGTCGAAGAAGCGCTGCGCCTGAAGGAAGCCGGCAAGGCGACCGAAGTCGTGGTGGTCTCCATCGGACCGGCGCAGGCGTCGGAGACGATCCGCACCGGTCTCGCCATGGGCGCCGACCGTGGCATCCTGGTGAAGGCAGAGGGCGCCGTCGAGCCGCTCGCCGTCGCCAAGATCCTGAAGAAGATTGCGGACGAAGAGCAGCCGGGCCTGATCATTCTCGGCAAGCAGGCAATCGACGACGACAGCAATCAGACCGGCCAGATGCTGGCCGCGCTGCTCGGCTGGTCGCAGGCGACCTTCGCCTCGAAGCTCGAGGTCGAAGGCAGCGACTTCAAGGTCACCCGCGAAGTCGACGGCGGCTTGCAGACCGTGAAGCTGAAGGGACCGGCAATCGTCACCACCGATCTCCGTCTCAACGAGCCGCGCTATGCCTCCCTGCCCAATATCATGAAGGCCAAAAAGAAGCCGATCGCAGACAAGACCGCCGCCGATTACGGCGTCGATCTCACCGCGCGCCTCGAGGTTCTCAAGACGACCGAGCCGGCGGGCCGCAAGGCGGGCGTCAAGGTCAAGGACGTCGCCGAGCTGGTGTCGAAACTCAAGAACGAAGCCGGGGTGCTCTGATGACGACGCTTCTGATTGCCGAACACGACAATGCGTCGCTCAAGGATGCGACCAACAAGGCCCTGACCGCGGCGGCCGCGCTCGGCGCGGACGTCGAGGTTCTGGTGGCCGGCGAGAACGCCAAGGCCGCGGCGGACGCAGCCGCAAAGCTTGCCGGTGTGAAGAAGGTGCTGCTCGCCGACGGCGCGCTTTACGCGCACGATCTGGCGGAGCCACTGGCCGCGCTGATCGTCTCGCTGGCGCCGTCCTATGACGCCATCGTCGCGCCCGCGACCTCGCGCTTCAAGAACGTGATGCCGCGCGTCGCGGCCCTGCTCGACGTCATGCAGGTCTCGGAGATCACCAAGGTGGTCGCCCCCGACACCTATGAGCGTCCGATCTACGCCGGCAATGCCATCCAGACGGTGAAGTCGAAGGACGCCAAGAAGGTTATCACGGTGCGCACCTCTACCTTTGCCGCAGCCGGCGAAGGCGGCAGCGCGTCGGTCGAGAGCGTCGCGGCGGCGGCGGATCCGGGCCTATCGTCCTTTGTCGGCGAGGAAGTCGCAAAGAGCGACCGTCCCGAGCTGACCTCGGCCAAAATCATCGTCTCCGGTGGCCGCGCCATGCAGAGCCGCGAGAACTTCGCAAAGTACATCGAGCCGCTCGCCGACAAGCTCGGCGCCGGCGTCGGCGCTTCGCGCGCGGCAGTGGATGCGGGCTATGCGCCGAACGACTGGCAGGTCGGCCAGACCGGCAAGGTCGTAGCGCCCGAGCTCTATGTCGCGGTCGGCATTTCCGGCGCGATCCAGCATCTGGCCGGCATGAAGGACTCCAAGGTGATCGTCGCGATCAACAAGGACGAGGACGCGCCGATCTTCCAGGTTGCCGATTACGGCCTGGTCGCCGACCTCTACCAGGCGGTTCCGGAGCTGACGGCCGAACTCGGCAAGCTCGGCAAGTAAAACGCGCTAAAACACCGGCCGGAGCTATAAACTCCGGCCGGTGTTGCTTTTTGAGGCGTTTTCTTTGGCGCGGGACACGCCTTCGAAGCGATCCAATCTAGGTTTCGAGGCCGGGTTCTGATTAAATCAGACCTCCCGGCTCAGGGGGATAGGCAGGCGCGGTTGATAGCGCGCCGTTCCGGTGGATGACATTATGGCGGCAGTAATCAAGAAGGTCGGCGTGATCGGCGCGGGGCAGATGGGCAATGGCATCGCGCATGTCGCTGCGTTGGCCGGCTTCGACGTGGTGCTCAACGACATTTCGACCGACCGCCTCAAGTCAGGCATGGCCACGATCAACGGCAATTTGGCGCGCCAGGTCTCCAAGAAGGCCGTCAGCGAGGACGACAAAGCCAAGGCGATGGCGCGTATCGTGGCCGGCGAGAAGCTGGACGACCTCGCGGACTGCGATCTCGTGATCGAGACCGCGGTTGAGAAGGAAGAGGTCAAGCGCAAGATTTTCCATGATCTCTGCGCCGTGTTGAAGCCGGAGGCGATCGTTGCCTCCGATACCTCCTCGATCTCGATCACGCGGCTCGCCGCCGCCACCGACCGGCCCGAACGCTTCATCGGCATTCACTTCATGAATCCGGTGCCGCTGATGGAGCTGGTGGAGCTGATCCGCGGCATCGCCACCGACGACCAGACCTTCGAGGCGTCAAAGGAATTCGTCGGCAAGCTCGGCAAGCAGGTCGCGGTCTCCGAGGATTTCCCGGCCTTCATCGTCAACCGCATCCTGCTGCCGATGATCAACGAGGCGATTTACACGCTGTACGAAGGCGTGGGCAACGTCGAGGCGATCGACGCGGCGATGAAGCTCGGGGCGCACCATCCGATGGGCCCGCTGGAGCTCGCCGATTTCATCGGCCTCGATACCTGCCTGTCGATCATGCAGGTGCTGCATGAGGGCCTCGCGGACTCCAAGTACCGCCCGTGCCCGCTACTGGTGAAATACGTCGAGGCGGGCTGGCTCGGTCGCAAGACCCAGCGCGGTTTTTACGACTACCGCGGCGCCAAGCCGGTTCCAACGCGCTGATCCGCTTCGTGACAATTCATGTCCCGTTAACCGCTCGCATCTAGGTTACGCGCGGTACGAGGGTTTGCGTAATGGACATGATGGCGATGGTCAGCAGCATGCTGGCCTCTCAGCAAGGCGCGCTGCAGTCGAATATCTCGGCGACGCTGATGAAGCAGAACGCGGATGCGGAGAAATCCACCGTCCTGACGCTGCTCGGCGCCGGACAGCCATCGCTCGCCAATGTCGGCGCCGGCGTAGGCGGCAACATCAACGTCACCGCCTAAAACATCATCGCTTAGAACGACGCGGCGGCTTTGCCCGTCGCAGCCCGGATCAGCTTGAGCGCATCCTCGCTCGCCCATTCCGCCGGCCCCGCGATCGTCGCGATCTCGCAGCCTTGGGGATCGACCAGCACCGAGGTGGGCATGCCCAAGGCTCGGCCTATCGCCTTAAGATCCTGAAAAACCTTGGCTTTTTGGTCGTTGAAATAGCCGAGCCTGATAAGATTGGCCTCTTTCAGGAACGTCTTGGGCTTCTCGGGGTCGCGGGTGTCGATATTGATCGCCAGCACCTCGAAATTCGGACCTGAAAGCTTGCCCTGGAGCTCGTCCAGCGCCGGCATTTCCTTGCGACAGGGCACGCACCAGGTGGCCCAGAGGTTCACCAGCAGCGTCTTGCCGCGGAAATCCGACAGCTTCTTCGGCTTGCCGTCGGCGTCCTCGAAGGCCAGGTCCGGCAGCTTTAGCGGTGCCGTTGCCATGGTCAGCGCCGCCACCTCGCCATGGGCGAGCGGGGCGATCTTCTGTGCGGTGTTCACCGCCGCACGGCAGGCGGGATCGCCGGAGGGGGCCCGGCCAAGGCCGAGCCCGTACAGCGCGGCAAAGCCAGCCAGGCCCCCGACCACGACGGTAGCGATGACGACGGGGATGCGGCGCGTGGCCGACCCTGCTTTCGTTTGGTCGAGCCTGTCGTTGGGGTCGAGCATATCGTTTGTCATCCGGTCGCAGATATGGCTATCAGAGGCCTCTTAATACGGCTGGCAGCCGTCAGCAAACGTGTGGCGGCGACAGGCAAGGCGTGAGCAGGGGATCATGAGCAACAAGATGTGGGGCGGCCGGTTCTCGGAACGTCCCGACGAGATCATGGAAGAGATCAACGTCTCCATCGACGTCGATCGGCACCTCTTTGCCCAGGACATTGCCGCGTCCAAGGCCCACGCCGCGATGCTGGCCGCACAGGGCATCATCACGGCCTCTGATGCGAAAAATATCGGCAAGGGTCTAGACACGATTTTGTCAGAGATCGGCAAGGGCACCTTCGAATTCAAGCGCGCGCTCGAGGACATTCACATGAATGTCGAGAGCCGCCTGTCCGAGCTGATCGGCCCTGCCGCCGGCCGCCTGCACACCGCGCGCTCGCGCAATGACCAGGTCGCGACTGATTTCCGTCTCTATGTCCGCGATGTTCTCGATGAGACCGACGCCGCGCTCGCCGCATTCCAACGGGCGCTGGTGGAGCGCGCGCTGGTGCATGCCGGGACGGTCATGCCCGGCTTCACGCACCTGCAGACCGCGCAGCCGGTGACCTTCGGCCACCATCTGCTCGCCTATGTCGAGATGGCCGCGCGCGATCGCGGCCGTTTCCAGGACGCGCGCAAGCGGCTGAACGAATCCCCGCTCGGAGCTGCAGCGCTCGCCGGTACCTCGTTCCCGATCGATCGTCACGCCACGGCGAAGGCGCTCGGTTTTGATCGTCCGATGGCCAACTCGCTCGATGCGGTTTCCGATCGCGACTTCGTGCTGGAGACGCTGTCGGCGGCCTCGATCTGCGCCGTGCACATGTCGCGCTTTGCCGAGGAGATCGTGATCTGGACCTCGCCGCTGGTCGCCATGATCCGCCTCAGCGACAAGTTCACCTCGGGATCCTCGATCATGCCGCAGAAGCGCAATCCCGACGCCGCCGAGCTGGTGCGCGCCAAGACCGGCCGCGTCATTGGCGCGCTCAACGGCCTGCTGATCGTGATGAAGGGCCTGCCGCTCGCCTATCAAAAGGACATGCAGGAGGACAAGCAGGGCGCCATGGAAGGCTTCGCCGCGCTGTCGCTCGCGATCCGCGCCATGACCGGCATGGTCCGGGATCTCGTACCTGATGAAGCGAAGATGAAGCTTGCTGCAGGCGAGGGCTACGCCACCGCGACCGATCTTGCCGACTGGCTGGTGCGGACGCTGAAGATGCCGTTCCGCGAGGCCCATCACGTCACCGGCCGCATCGTCGCGAAAGCCGCCGAGGGCGGCGTGGCGCTGCACGAGCTCCCGCTCAAGGAGATGCAGGCGATCGAGCCGAAGGTTACGAAAGACGTGCTTGGCGTGCTCTCGGTCGAATCGTCGGTCAAGAGCCGGACCAGCTTCGGCGGCACCGCGCCGAAGAACGTGGCGGCGCAGGCCAAGGCCTGGCTGAGGCGGCTGGAAAAAGAGCGAAAATTGGGCTGAGGGCAAAATTTCGCTTATGTTTCATGGTCATCCGGGTCTCGCCAGAGCGCGCCAATCTCTGTATGGTGCGCCGCGCGTAGTGGGGATTTCGTCGTGACGTCAAAGTTTCGCCCGGCCGGCTCGGGGTGGGCCATCATTGTCTTGAGCCTGACGGCGCTCGCGCTGGCTGGCTGTGGCCGCAAGGGCCCGCTGGATCTGCCGCCGACCGCTTCGAGCGCGTCCACAGCCAACGTCGCACCGCCGACCGACACCGAGGCCGAAACCCAGAGGACGCCGAGCGTGTTCAATCCCACCTATGGCGCGGACGCCGCACCGGCGGCGACCAAGGGCAGGAAGAAACCGTTTATCCTCGACCCGCTGCTGGACGAAAGACCCAGCCGATAGGCTGGGGCAACTGAGCCAACGCCATGAACCATTTTGACTATCGCAACGGCGTGCTGCACGCCGAGGCAGTGAACCTGTCCGAGCTGGCTGCAACCGTCGGCACGCCGTTCTATTGCTATTCGACCGCGACGCTCGAGCGGCACTATCGCGTTTTCACGGACGCCTTCGCCGGGGAGAAGGTGCTGGTCTGCTACGCCATGAAGGCGAATTCCAACCAGTCGGTGCTGCGGACACTGGCCAGGCTCGGGGCCGGCGCGGACGTGGTCTCCGGCGGCGAATTGAAGCGCGCGCTGGCCGCCGGCATTCCCGCAAACAAGATCCTGTTCTCCGGCGTCGGCAAGACGGAAGACGAGCTGCGCACCGCGCTGGCCGCCGACATCCTCTGCCTCAACGTCGAATCCGAGCCGGAGCTCGAGCTGCTGTCGCGCGTTGCGACCGAGACGGGCAAGACCGCGCGGATCTCGATCCGTGTCAATCCCGACGTCGATGCCGGGACGCACGCAAAGATCTCGACCGGCAAGTCCGAGAACAAGTTCGGCATCCCGATCGCGCATGCCCGCGAGGTCTATGCCCGCGCCGCGAAGCTGCCGGGCATCGAGGTCACAGGCACCGACGTGCATATCGGCAGCCAGATCACCGACCTCGCCAAGATGGAGATCGCGTTCCGGATCCTCTCCGAATTCGTGCAGACGCTCCGCGCCGACGGCCACAACATCTCGCATGTGGATTTCGGTGGCGGTCTCGGCATTCCCTATTACATGGACCGCGAAGCGCCGCCGGCGCCCGATGCGTATGCCGCGATGGTCAAGCGCGTCAGCCACAATCTCGGCTGCACGCTGATGTTCGAGCCAGGCCGCATGATCGTCGGCAATGCCGGCATCCTGGTCGCCAAGGTGATCTATGTGAAGCACGGTGACGGCAAGAATTTCGTCATCATCGACGCCGCGATGAACGATCTGATCCGTCCGACGCTGTATGAGGCCCATCACGACATTCTGCCGGTGACGCAGCCTGCGAAGGGAGCCGCGACCATCATGGCCGACGTCGTCGGCCCGGTCTGCGAGACCGGCGACTACCTCGCGCTGGATCGCACGCTGCCGACGCCAAAGCCCGGCGACCTCATCGCCATCATGACCGCCGGCGCTTATGGCGCAGTGCAGGCCGGCACCTACAATACGAGACCGCTCGTGCCCGAAGTGCTGGTAAAGGGCGACCAGTACGCGGTCGTGCGTCCGCGCATCGAGGTCGAGCAATTGATCGCGATGGATGCGCCGGCGCCGTGGCTGTGAGGCTGTGATTGTCCACGATGAGCGCAGCTACCGCTGCGCCCATCGCTGCATTGACCCCTACTTCTTGAACCGGTCCCTTATCGCGGCGAGGCCGGAATCATAGACGCCGCCGAGGGCATCGACCGCTTCCTTCTCCCGCCCCGGGTCGGGCGTGTAGGTGCCGGTCCATGTCACCACCGACGCGCCTTCACCCTTTGCCATGACCTTGATGGTCGACTTGTACTGGCTCACCGGCAGTGGGCTCGACAGGAACGCGTAGGAATAGCTGTAGTCTTTGTCGTTCCGCGCAGTCTGCGTCTCCACGAACGAAGCCTTGCCGTCCCTGGTGACGAGCGTCCGGGTTGGCGGCGACTTGCCGTCCACAATGCACTGCCCCACCGGCGGCAGCCAATCCTTGATCGCGCAGAACGGCCCGATGACGGACCACACCTCGGCCGCAGCACTGCTGACCTCGATGCTCCTCGTCAGATTGGCTGCGGACGCCGGCATGACGCCGACGCCCAGGCCGAGGGTGCAAATCGCGGCGCTGCGAACCGAAACGAGCAATCTGGAAGCCGCTGAATCGTATTTCTTCATGGTAATCTCCTGTGTCCGGCGGGCCGCGATTGCGGCGGCCGGCTTGCCAATGCCGGTCGAATAGACGCTCACCACGGTCCGCGGCCAGTTCAGAGAATGAATCGCTGCTGATACAGAAACTGAACTAGGAAGCCGCGCGCCGCGGCCCTAAGGTTGCGCCTTCGCTTGTCACGGAGGCCCGCATGACCATCGGCAGCTACAGGCAGTTCTGTCCGGTCGCGATGGCGGCCGAGATATTATGCACGCGCTGGACCGTCGTGCTGCTACGTGAACTCATTGCCGGCTCGACGCGCTTCAACGAGCTGCGCCGCGGCGTTCCGCGGATGTCGCCTGCCTTGCTCTCGCAACGTCTAAAGGAGCTCGAAGCCGCCGGCATCGTTACGCGCCGGGCGTCGGCTTCCGAGCGCGGTATCACCGAATATCTGCTGACCACAGCCGGACGCGAACTCGGCCCAATCGTGGAGGCGTTCGGCATCTGGGGCCAGCGCCGCATCGAGTCGGATCTGTCGCTTCAGCATCTCGATGTCCAGCTGTTGATGTGGGACATGCGGCGGAATTTGAACACCACGCCGATGCCGACTCGCCGCAGTGTGCTGCAGTTCGCCTATCCGGAATTGCCTTCGACGCAGCGATTGTGGTGGCTGATCGTCGATCCCGACGACAGTGTCGACCTCTGCTCGATTGATCCCGGTTTCGACGTCGACCTTTACGCGTCGGTTGATCTGCGCACCATGACGGCGATCTGGATGGGACTCGATACCGTGCGCGCGGCCGTCGCAAGCCGGCGGATGCTGCTCACCGGCGACCGGCAGCTTGCCGCAGCCATGCAAAGCTGGCTGGGCCTCAGCCCGTTCGCCAAGGAACGCAAGCTGGCGAGCTGATCCAGGGCGGCGCAATTCAGTATTTGTATCGCCCCGCTACAGTTCCCGTACTGGCGAGCCCGCGCCGTGTTCTGGCACCCAAGTGATGCCCGCCTGTATCAACGCGGAGCTGAACTCGAGCCAGGAGACACGACATGACAGCGTATCTGATCGCGGACATCAAAGTGACTGACGGAAAGTGGGTGCCGGACTACGCCGCGTCCGTCCACGAGCTGGTGCACAAGCATGGCGGCAAGTATCTTTCCCGCAGCGGCAATGTGAAAACCCTTGAAGGTGCCCCTCTCGACACCTCGCTGATCGCGATCATGTCGTTTCCAACGGCGAAGGCAGCAGAGTCCTTCGTCGCTGATCCCGCCTACGGCCGCTTCGCGGCAGCGCGCAGGGGCGGCAGCGAGAGCCGCTTCCAGTTGATCGACGATACCGACTTGGCCGGCACGATCCCCTATCTCGCCAAGGCTTGAACTGCGTCTTCGTCAGATCGATCCAAGGAGGACAGCGCAGCGCCGGTTGTCGGCGCTGCGTTCTCGTGTTGGCGCTAGCTGGGTGGCCTGCCGCCAACCACGACGCCCGCTTTCTTCTCGATCGGCTTGATCGCCGCGGTGAAATCGGACTCGGCGCCTTCTGCGCTGATGACCGTCTCCCACAACCGGCCGACCGCATCCGCGACTTCCATCGACAGGCCGAGCTGCTTCATCTCCTCCAGCGCCAGCCGCACGTCCTTCACCATCAGTCCCGTGGCGAAGCCGAAGTCGAAGCTGCGCGGCAGCACCGAGCGCGGAAACTTGTCGCGGCTCGCGGTGTTCATGCCGGAGCCGGCATTGATGACGTCGATCATCACGGCGGGATCGAGCCCTGCCTTGACGCCCATCACCATCGCTTCCGAGGTCGCCACGATCGCGGTGGCCGACAGGAAGTTGTTGGCGAGCTTCATGGTCTGCGCCGCGCCGGGCTTCTCGCCGATGAAGAACACTTTCCCGATGATGTCGAGCGCGGGCTTGAGCAACTCGAACTCGGTCTTCGGCCCCGAGACCATCACCGCCAGCGTGCCCTTCTCCGCGCCGCCGACCCCGCCGGAGACGGGGCAGTCGATCTGCACGATGTCATGCTTGGCGAGCAGGCCGTGAATCCTCACCGCCATCGCCGAGCCGACGGTGGAGAGATCGATGAAGCGCTTTATGCGGCTTCCCTCGATCACGCCGTTCGGCCCCGTTGCAACCGCGAGCGAGGCCTGCAGCGAGGGCAAGCTCGCCATGACGGTCTCCACCTGGTCGGCGACGTCCTTCGGCGACGTCGCCGCAGTGGCACCGCGCGCCACCAGTCTGTCGACGACCTCCTGGCGCGTGTCGAACACGACGAGCCGGTTGCCGGCCTCGATCAGTCGCCGCGCCATCGGGAAACCCATGTTTCCGAGGCCGATGAATCCGATGTCCATGGTGTTTCCTTGTGTTTGTTATTCGTCGTTGTACCGCGACCCACGAGCCACACACTCGCTGTCGTCCTGGCGAAAGGCCAGGACCCATTACCCCAGGGAGAGGTTGTGGTGCGAAGTGGTAACTCCGAGTCCTCGTAACCACACCTGCCGGTGGCTATGGGTCCTGGCTTTCGCCAGGACGACGTGAAGGAGGGACGTCGCGTCCCCGTCCCTCACGCCGGCACCCCTCACGCCTTGGCGTCGATCTCCGCGAACACCTCGCGTGCGATCCGAAAACTGTCGACGGCTGCCGGCATGCCACCATAGATTGCGACCTGCATCAGGATCTCGCGGATCTCGTCGCGGCTGACGCCGTTGGTGAGTGCGCCCTTCAGATGCGCGCGGAATTCGTGCTGCCGATTGAGAATCGCGATCATCGCGATGTTGAGCATGCTGCGTGTCTTGCGCGGCAGCTCCTCGCGGCCCCAGACCGTGCCCCAGCAATATTCGTTGAGCATCTCCTGGAACGGACGGTTGAAGTCGTCGACGGTCTTCAGGGCGTTGTTGACATAGGCCTCGCCCAGCACCGCTTTGCGAACTTCCAGGCCCTTGTCGTGCATCTTCTTGTCCATGGCGTTTCCTTTGCTTCTCTTGCGTTTTCTTGGCTGGCGGCGCGGAAATTACGGGGTTGCGGCGGGCCAGTCACGTCCTCGTGTTATGCGGGAAAAGGGGTGTCTCCCGTACAGGAACGGATGCCTCAGTGCTGCCGTTGTGGTACGCTTCTCTACCGGGCAACCTGGAGAGTTGATTGAACGGCGTCACCCCCGACCCGTCAGACCCGATCCGCGATGGCGACGCTCTGTCGCGGCTGAAGCTGGCGCAAGCCCTGCAGCGGGCCACATATGCCATCGCGTGGGAGCGTGCCTGGCCAAATTTGGCGCGGCTTCTCACTGTCGCCGGTCTGTTCCTGGTGGTGTCCTGGGCCGGCCTCTGGCTGGCGCTGCCCTTCATTGCCCGCGCCATCGGGCTCGTGGTTTTCGCCGGCATCGCGATTGCCGTCCTGTTCCCGTTGAGTCGCTTTCGCTGGCCGAGCCGCGAGGAGGCTCTGGCCCGGCTCGACCGCGGCTCCGGCATCCGTCATCGGCCGGCCACCACGCTGACGGACACGCTGAGCTCGCAGGACCCGGTTGCGCAGGCCTTGTGGCGGGCGCAGCGTGAGCGCACGTTGGCTTCGATCAAGCGCATCCGCGCCGGTCTGCCGAAGCCCCGGCTCGCTCTGCATGATCCCTGGGCGCTGCGCGCGCTGGTCATGGTGATGCTGGTTGCGACCTTCTTCGCCGCTGGCGACGAGCGTGCGATGCGGCTCGGAGCCGCCTTCCACCTGAACGGCGTGCTGGCGCCGGCGAATGTTCGCGTCGATGCCTGGGTCACGCCACCGCTTTACACCGGCAAGCCGCCGGTCATCCTATCGGCCGCGAACAAGGAGGCCGCCGCGCTGCCGGCCAGCGGCCCGCTCGCCGTTCCTGCAGGCTCGACCCTGATCGTTCGCTCCTCCGGCGGCAGCCTTGATGTTGTCGTCTCCGGCGGCCTCAAGGAAGTCGCGCCCACCGAAGCCGCACCCAAGGGCACCAACGAGAAGCATTTTGCCATCAGCGGCGACGGCACCGCGCATGTCCGCGCACCCTCCGGCCAGCCGCAATGGGCGTTTGCGGCAACGCCGGACCGCGCGCCGACGATCGCGCTGGCCAAGGATCCCGAGCGCCAGGCCCGTGGCGGACTCCAGCTCACTTACAAGGTCGAGGACGATTACGGCGTCACCGGCGCCGACGCGCAAATCGGCCTGCGTCCCGCCGATGCCAAAGATGGCAGCAAGGAGGCCGAGACCAAGGCCGCCGCGCGGCCGCTATTCCAGCCGCCGCAATTCCCGCTCGTGCTGCCGAATGCACGCACCCGCAACGGCGTCGGCCAGACGGTGAAGGACCTCAGCGAGGATCCCTATGCCGGCGCCGACGTCACGCTGACCCTCACCGCCAAGGACGAGGCCGGCAACGAGGCCAGGAGCGAGCCCTTCAACATGCGCCTGCCCGAGCGGCTGTTCACCAACTCGCTCGCGCGCGCGCTGGTCGAGCAGCGCCGCATCCTCGCGCTCGACGCCAACAAGAATTCGGATGTCTACGCCGCGCTCGACGCGCTGATGATCGCACCCGAATTGTTCACGCCGGATGCGGGCTGCTATCTCGGCCTGCGTAGCCTGGCGCTGCAGCTGGAAGCCGCCCGCACCGACGACGCGATGCGCGATGTGGTGAAAAGCATGTGGGCGTTCGCAGTCACCATCGAGGACGACGGTGTCGCCGGCAGCGTCAACGCCGCGCTGCGTTCGGCGCAGGACGCGCTCAAGCGGGCGCTGGAACGCGGCGCCAGCGAGGACGAGATCAAGGCGCTGACGCAAAAGCTTCGCGAGGCGATGGCCGGCAAAGTGCGCGATCTCGCCCGGCGCGCCGAGCAGAATCCGCTTGGGCCCCGGCAGCCTTTCCCGGCAGAGGTTCAGCTCATCCTCGACAAGTCTGTCGAGCTGAAACAAAAGACCCAGAACGCCACGCCCGAGCAGCTCGAAGAGCTGGCGAAGCAGCAGGACGCGTTGCGCGAGCAGCTTCAGGCCTATCGCAAGTCGGCGAACAACCGGGCGAAGCCGGGCAACGACGGGGCCAACCAGTCGACGCGAGACCGTAAATGCGGAAGCTAGCACGCGTGCCAGTCTTGAAGGCGATCTCGATCGCCTGCCTCGCCTTCCTGTTGGGAGGCGTCTCGCCCGTGGCTGCCCAGCAGGATCAGGATGTCGATGCCCTGCTCGATGGCGCTGAAAAGGCGATGCAGGATTCCGGCGACAGCCTCAGGCAGAAGGAATCCGGCAAGAGCCTGAACAATCAATCCGATGCGATTCAGAAGCTCGAGGACTACAAGCGCGCGACGGAAAAGAGCCAATCCTCCAATCGCGATCGTTCCGTCATCACGCAGCGCGACCTGGACGAATTGCTGAAGCAGATCGAGAAGGCGGCGCGCGAAGGCAATAAAGAAGCGGCCCAGCGCATGCTCGAGCAGCTCGCGCAGATCATGGAAAATCTCCAGATGGCGCAGCCCGGGCAATCCGGCGACAGCGACATGGAGCAAGCGCTCAACGAGCTCAGCGACATGATCCGCAAGCAGCAGCAATTGCGCGACAAGACTTTCAAGCAGGGCCAGGATTCCCGGCGTGAGCGCTCGCGCGGCAAGCAGCAGGGCGACCAGTCGATGTCGGACCTCCAGCAGGATCAGCAGTCGCTGCGCGACCGGCTGAAGAAGCTGCAGGACGAGCTCGCCAAGCGCGGCCTCACGCAGAAGGGGCAAAAAGGCCAGAAGAGCCAGGGTCAAAAAGGGCAAAAGGGTCAGCAGGGCGAGCAGGGACAGCCGGGCCAGGATGGCGATCAGGACGGCGACCAGGGCGATGACGACGGCAGTCTGGACGCTGCCGACGGGGCCATGGGCGATGCCGGCTCGCAGCTTGGCGAAGGCAATTCGGACGGTGCCGTGGACGCGCAGGGGAAAGCGCTCGAGGCCTTGCGCAAGGGCGCGCAGAAGATGGCCGAGGCGATGCGGCAGGGCGATGGCGACGGGCAGGGCGATGGTCCCGGCAACCGGCCCGGCCGCCAGCAGAGCGGCGGCAATCAGACCGATCCGCTCGGTCGCCCCCTTCACGGCCGCGATCTGAGCGACGACTACACGGTCAAGATCCCCGGCGAGATCGACGCCCAGCGCGTCCGCCGCATCCTCGAGGAGCTCCGCCGCCGCTTGGGGGACAGCTCGCGCCCGCAGATCGAACTTGACTACATAGAGCGGCTGCTGAAGGATTTTTGAGGCTGACGCAGGTCGCGTAGCCCGGATGAGCGAAGCGATTTCCGGGGCCGCCGGTCCCGCATGTCGCTGCGCTCATGCGGGCTACAAGCTACGAACCCGACGCTGCTACCCCTTCTTCGCCGCCAGCGCATCCGCCACCGCCGTGCGAATGTCGGCGACCGAGAACGGCTTGGTCACGACGTCATGCACCAGCGCATTGAGGTTCGAGGCGCGCTCGCGCTGGTCGGCAAAGCCGGTCATCAGCAGAATGGTCAAGTCGGGGAAATCGCGTGCGACGGAAAGCGCCAGCGCGATGCCGTCCATCACCGGCATCTGGATATCGGTGAGCAGCAGGTCGAACCCGCCGTCCGCGCGCGTGAGGATCTCCAGCGCCTCGGCGCCGTCTTGCGCGGTGACGATTTCGTGCCCGTCCATGGCGATGGCGCGCGCCACCAGCTGGCGCATCGAATCCTCGTCGTCGGCGATCAGGATCTTGGACATGAGACGAACCTCGGGATCAATCTCGCCACCAACTTTGCCTGCGAGACCTTCGAAATCGATTATACGCTGCCGCCGGCGATGTCGCGCCGGTTGAAGAAGCGAACGTCGATATTGCGGCCCTCCGGCGGCGGCGAGGCCAGGCGCGAGCGGAAGAAGGCGCGCTCGCCGGGCTGTAGCACGGTCTGTTCCAGAACCGCGTTCCAGGCGTAGATTTCCGCGCCTTGCGCATCGCGCACCGCGAAGCGCAGCCGGGGAATGTCGAGCGGCTTCTTGCCCTGGCCCACGATCACCCCCTCAATCACCAGCACCTGCTTACCGTCCACGGTCTCGCTGGAGAGCTTGACGTCCTTGAAGGCCAGTGCGCGCAGGTTAACTTCAAGGCCGACCATCCTGTAGAAGGCGGCCGTCTGCGGCAACAGCCGCACCATGTCGCCGCGCCAGATCACCAACGCCAGCACCAGCGCGCCCATGGCGGCGCAAGCGGTTGGCAGGCCGAAATGGGATTTTCGCGGGGCCGCGGTGGCCACCGGACGGCGCACTCGGGCGCCGCGGCGACTGCCGAACAGGCCACGGAACCATGACTGGTGCTGCTCGCCGACGACTTCCTCCTCGACGGACCGGGCGGCCGCGGACCATTCGTCCTCGGTGTCGGTGGTTTCCTGGTCCGGCCAGTCACTGGCGATCGAGGGGCTGTCAACGACAGGCGCGTCAGCGGCGCCGTCGTCCTGGGCATAGGAGTTCCACTGCTCGGCGAGATCGGACTGGTCGTCGGCCCGGCTGGCCGCGGCCATGGCCGGGACAGATGCCTCCTGAATGGCATCCTCGGCATGGGCGACCCAGGTTTCCTTGCAACGGGAACAGCGCACGGTCCGGCCGTTCGTCCCAAGGCTCGTGGGCTTGATGGCGTAGGATGTCGTACAATGAGGGCAGACGATATGCATGGACGAGCCCTGATGCATGGCCAAGTCGTGACGGTGACACGGTCGCGGAGAACCGAGCGGGAAAGATGCTACCAATTATGCTACAGGACGACCGTTAACGAACCGGAAACCATAACGGCCGCAAAACCCGCTGATCGCGTGTGGCGGCACAGCCGTGCGGCCCGCGGCCTCTCTCGAACGGAGCTGAGCTTGGTTCGGTTCGAAAATGTCGGATTGCGTTACGGCCTGGGGCCAGAGGTCCTGCGCGACCTCAACTTCCAGATTCCGGCGCATTCCTTCCAGTTTCTCACCGGCCCGTCCGGCGCCGGCAAGACCTCGTTGCTGCGCCTGTTGTTCCTGTCGCATCGCCCGACGCGGGGCCTCGTCAATTTGTTCGGTCACGACATCTCGCAACTGGGCAAGGACGAGATCGCAGACTTGCGCAAGCGCATCGGCATCGTGCTCCAGGATTTCCGCCTGCTCGACCACATGACGACCTATGAGAACGTCGCGCTGCCATTCCGCGTCATGGGTCGCAGCGAATCGAGCTACCGCAAGGAGGTCATCGATCTCCTGAAATGGGTCGGGCTCGGCGAACGCATGGACGCGCTGCCGCCGATCCTGTCTGGCGGCGAGAAGCAGCGCGCGGCGATCGCGCGCGCCGTGATCTCCCGGCCGCAGCTGCTGCTGGCCGACGAGCCGACCGGCAGCGTCGATCCGACGCTCGGCCGCCGCCTGCTGCGGCTGTTCATCGAGCTCAACAAGTCAGGTACCGCCGTCATCATCGCCACCCACGATATCGCCCTGATGGACCAGTACGAGGCGCGACGCTTCGTGCTGCACCAGGGACGGCTGCACGTCTATGAGTAGGCCCGACGAGCGCGGCGTGCTGGTCGATCTCGGGCAGGAGGGGCCGCCGCTTCCGGCCCGAGCGCGCAACATGTCGCCGATCGTGCCGCGCGCCTCGATCCACGGCCGCGCGCTCGTCGCCGTCGTCGCCATCATGACCTTCCTGGCGTCGATGACGACCGGCACGGTGCTGCTGGTGAGCGCCTCCGCCGCTGAATGGCAGTCGGATGTCGCGAGCGAAATCACCATCCAGGTCCGCCCGCAGACGGGCCGCGATCTCGAGCGCGACACCGCGGCGGTGACCGAGGCCATGCGCGCGCAAGCCGGCATCGTCGAGGTCAAGCCGTTCACGAAGGACGAGAGCGGCAAGCTGCTCGAGCCCTGGCTCGGCACCGGGCTGTCGATGGACGATCTGCCGGTGCCGCGCATGATCATCGCGCGCGTGCAGCCCGGCACGGCGCTCGATCTCGGCGCCTTGCGCGCCCGCGTGACCCAGGTGGCGCCAAGCGCCAGCGTCGACGATCACCGCGCCTGGATCGAGCGTATGCGCTCGATGACCAACGCGACCGTGCTCGCCGGTCTCGGCATCCTCGCGCTCGTCATCGTCGCCACCATCATCTCGGTATCGTTCGCGACCCGGGGCGCCATGGCGGCGAACCGTCCGATCGTCGAGGTGCTGCATTTCGTCGGCGCGGGCGACCGCTATATCGCCAACCGCTTCCTGCGTCATTTCCTCAGGCTGGGGCTGGAGGGCGGCGTGATCGGCGGCGGCGCCGCCATGCTGGTGTTCGGCTTCTCCGAGTCGATTGCAGGCTGGTTTTCCGGCACCCCCGTCGGCGACCAGTTCGCCGCGCTGCTCGGGACTTTCTCGCTGCGGCCGTCCGGCTACATCGTGCTCGCGGTGCAGGCCGTGCTGATCGGCGCCATCACCGCGGTCGCCTCGCGCCAGACGCTGTTCGCGACGCTGAATGATGTCGATTGAGATGGTTTTCTTCCTTCTCCCCTTGTGGGAGAAGGTGGCGCGAAGCGCCGGATGAGGGGTTCTATCCACGTGCACGAACGTCGAGGCGAGTTCGCGGAGACATACCCCTCACCCGTCTCGCCGCTATCGCGGCGAGCCACCCTCTCCCACAAGGGGAGAGGGGAAATCTGGTTCGCGGCCCCAGTGCTCCGCCACATAGTTTGAGGCTGACAAACCGGACTCCACTTCGCCTCAAAACGTCCTAAAATCACCTCTGGGAAGGGATCACCGACATCACATGACCGCGCCGACCGACGATCGATCGCCGAAACTGCCGCGCGGCTGGCTGCGCGCGGCCGTCATGTCGACGATTGCGCTCGCCTTCGTCGGCGCGGCTGCGGGCTTCATCGCGTTTCTGTCGCAATTGCGCGGCGCCGAGATCGCGCCGGACCGCAGGGCGGACGGCATCGTGGTTCTGACCGGCGGCTCCTCGCGGGTGTCGGATGCGATGGAGCTGCTCGCTGCCGGTTACGGCAGGAGGCTCCTGATCTCCGGTGTGCACCCGACCTCGACGGCGAGCGACATCTCCCGGACGTTGCCGGAGAATCAGTCCTTCATGCGTTGCTGCGTCGATCTCGACCGCACGGCGGTCTCGACCCGCGGCAATGCCGCGGAAGCGCGGCGCTGGGCCGCGGGACGCGGCTTCAAATCGCTGATCGTGGTGACCTCGAACTATCACATGCCGCGCGCGCTGGTGGAATTCTCGCATGCGATGCCGGAGACGACACTGATCCCGTTCGTGGTGGTCGGCGACAAATGGCGCGAGGAGCCGTGGTGGACCTCTGCGTCCACCTTGCGGCTGCTGCTGTCGGAATATGTCAAGTACATCGCGGCCGAGGTCAGGGTGCGGCTGGAGGATTTCGGGATTGACCTTTCGCCCGAGATGTCGGAGCAGCCTTCCGGGCTGCAGCCGAAGCGGCCCGCCACCGCACAGGCCAATTGATCGGCAACTGATCGGCAATTGATCGGATCCTCGATGTTCTTGATTTTCCTGCGATCGCTCGTGTTCAACGTGCTGTTCTACACCGTGCTGGTGTGCCTCGCGATCGTGGCGCTGCCGACCTTCGCATTGCCGCCGCGCGCCATGCTCACGGTCGCGCAATGGTGGGCGAAGGCGACGCTGTTTCTGATGCGGGCTGTCTGCAACATCAAGGTGGAATTCCGCGGCCTCGAAAAGATTCCGGCGGGACCATTGGTCGTCGTGGCGAAGCACCAGTCGTTCTGGGAGACGTTCGTCTTGCCGGGCTTCTTCGACCGTCCGATCTTCATCCTCAAGCGTCAGCTCATGCAGATCCCGGTGTTCGGTCAATTCCTGGTCAAGACCGGGATGATCGCGATCGACCGCAACGCCGGCGTCAAGGCGCTGCTGGACATGACGCGGCGGGCGCGGGAGGCGGTGCGCAGCGGCGGGCAGCTCGTGATCTTTCCCGAAGGCACGCGCCGCGCTCCGGGCGCGCCACCGGACTACAAGAGCGGCTTTGCGCAGATCTATTCGTCCTGCGGTGCGCAGTGCCTGCCGATCGCGCTCAATTCCGGCCTGTTCTGGCCGCGCCGCACCTTCATGCGCTATCCCGGCACGCTGGTGGTGGAATTCCTCGATCCGCTGCCGCCGGGCTTGCCCAAGGACGAGTTTCTCTCCCGTGTGCAAACGGTGATCGAAGACGCGACCGGCCGCCTCGTGGAAGCGGGCCGCAAGGAGCAGGAGCAGCTGATCGGCTCGGCGCCGAGCTATGCGCCGTCGGAGAGCTAGCGGTTTTCCCGATCGTCCACCGCAGCCGGGGCGTGCGGAGAATGCGCATCACCATGCAGCATCATGGCAAGCTGATGCAGCGGCGCATCGCGAAAACCTTCGGCCTCGATCGCCTTCACCGTCGCGGTCACGTAGTCGCGATTGGCGCCGGACTGGCCGTGGCCCTGGAGCACGTGGCGATGCTGGTCGGTGAGCGACAGCCGGCCGGCATATTGCACATGGCCGCGGTCGACGACATAGGCGAGCGCGGAGACGCGCTGCCGCGAGTCGTTCTCCAGCCACACCGAGCGCATGACCTCGCGATAGACCGACGTCACCTGCTCGCGCGCGCGCAAATAGGCGACGACGTCGGCGCGGTTCTTTTCGGCGACGCGGAAGGCGATGCCGCGGCAGGCGCCGCCGCGGTCGAGGCCGAGAACCAGACCCGGCTTCTCCGGCGTGCCACGGTGGACGAAGGAATAGACACAGAGCGCGCGATGCTCGCCGACCAGCCGCGCCGGGACGCGCTCCTCGAATTCGAAGCCCGGCCGCCACATCAGCGAGCCGTAGCCGAACACCCAGAGGTCGCCCTTGGCAGTGGTGACGGAGGGGAGGGTGATTTCCGACATTTCGGGCACGGCTACCAGAACCGCGCTCCCAAGCGAAGCGAATTCTCCGCCTTTCGGAGCAAGCCAACCTCGCTTACATTTGACAAAATCAGGGGTCAAAGGGTCGCCGCATGTCCGATATGACCGTTGCCGCACGCCGGCGCTCCCGCTGGGGCCTTTTCATTGCCCCTGTCATCCTCCTGATCCTCGCGGTGGCGTGGAGCGGCTTCTGGTTCTATGCGGCGTCGCAGGCCGAAATCGCCGCCGATGCCTGGCGCGCGCAGGAGGCCAAATCCGGCCGCATCTATGATTGCGCCAAGCGCTCGATCGCGGGCTTCCCCTTTCGCTTCGAGGTCCAGTGTTCGGGCGCCAGCGTCGCCCTGGTGTCGCAGAATGCCAGCAAGACGCCGTTCACGGCGAAGCTCGACAACATCCTGGTCGTCGCCCAGGTCTACGACCCCAAGCGCGTCATCGCCGAATTCACCGCACCCGCGACGCTCACTGACGGCGTCACGCAAAGCACCTTCGTGGTGAACTGGAGCAAGGGTCGCAGCAGCGTGGTCGGCCTGCCCGCCGTGCCGGAGCGCGCCTCGATCGTGTTCGAGGAGCCGACCGTCAATCGTGTCGACGGCAGCGTGCAGGTGCCGCTCGCGCGCGCGAAACAGGTCGAGCTGCATGGACGCCTCGCGGATGGATCGCCGTCCGATCATCCCGTGATCGAGACCGTGCTCCAGATCGCGCAGGGCAGCATTCAGGGTGTTCATCCGCTGCTCGCCGAGCCGTTCGAGGCCGACACCCGGGCGAAGATCACCGGACTGTCCGACCTCACGCCAAAGCCGTGGCCGCAGCGCTTCCGCGAGATCCAGGCCGCCGGCGGCCATATCGAGATCGTGCAGTCCCGGATCCAGCAGGGCGAGATGATCGCGGTTGCGGCCGGCACGCTCGGGCTCTCGGCTAACGGCCGTCTCGACGGCGAATTGCAGATGACGGTGACGGGCCTCGAGCGCGTGATCCCCGCGCTCGGCATCGAGAAGATGCTGGAGGAGGGGGTGCCGCAGGCAACCCTCGATCGCGTTGCGCCCGGCGTGAAGTCGCAGGACCTCAACAATCTGTTCGGTGCGCTCGACCGTGCCGTTCCCGGCCTCGGCAAGGTCATCAAGCAGAATGCCAATGCCGGCGTGGCAGCCGGCATCAACTCGATCGGGACCGAGAGCACGCTGGAAGGCAAGAAGGCTCGCAGCTTCCCGCTGAAATTCGTCGACGGCGCCGTGCTGCTCGGCCCGGTCAAGGTCGGCCAGATCCCGCCGCTGTATTAGGTCGTGAATTCATAAATCTGCCGGTCGGACAGCTTGGTCCGCCTGACGCGTTTGAAGCTGTGAACAGATCGCTTCCGAAGGGTGTCTTGTCGGCGCCGGTGACGCAACCTGCGAGGTCCTATCCGGCGTCGGGCGAGGAGTGTGTCAGTTGCGGCTGGACAGGTAGCGTTCTGCCGCCCTATTGAAGGCCAACTGACGGCTCTAAGGTCGCGCCCAAATTATTTGGGGGTTCGGGGGAAACAATGCACGCGTTGAATTGTCTCGTGGCAGCATCGCTGCTCGTCGCCTCGCTTCAGACCGCAACCGCCAAGGATGGCGAACATTGGGTGGTGTCCTGGACGGGCGCGGTTCAGGGCCCATACCCCGTCGGCAATCCGTCTGCCCAGCCCGAACAGAAATTCGCGTTTCCCGAGCCTGCGGCCGGTGCGCGGGACCAGACCTTTCGCCTGATCGTTCGGCCGGATATCTGGGGCCGTCAGGCCCGCATCCGGCTCAGCAACGCCTTCGGCACCAAACCCGTCACGTTTGACGGCGTTTACGTCGGCCTGCAGTCGGGCAGTGCCGCGTTGATCCGCGGCTCCAACACTCCGGTTACGTTTGCCGGCACGGCTTCCGTTACGGTGTCACCGGGAAATTCGGTCTGGAGCGATGCGATCGCGCCGCCGTTTGCAAAGCGGCCTGATGACCTCGCCGGCCGCCGGCTTGCGGTCAGTTTTCATGTCGCCGGCCAGAGCGGTCCGATGACCTGGCACGCCAAAGCGCTGACCACCTCCTATGTCAGTGCGCCCGGCGCCGGCGCGAAGGGCGCCCTCGAAGACGAGGCTTCCTTCCCCTATGCGACTGCGTCGTGGTTCTTTCTCGATGCCATCGAGATGACTGCGCCTGCCGATGCCTTCGCCATCATGGCGTTTGGCGATTCGATTACCGACGGGACCGCCTCAACCATGAATGGCGACGATCGCTGGCCCAACGTGCTGTCGCGTCGCCTGAAGGCGGTCTACGGCAACAAGGTCGCCGTCGTGAATGGCGGCATCGGTGGCAACCAAATCGCAGGCCCCGCCGAATATAGTCCCGACAAACCGTACGCAGGCGGCCCCGCTTCGGGCCAGCGGCTCGAGCGCGACGTGCTGTCGCTGTCCGGCATATCGAGCCTGATCTGGCTGGAGGGCATCAACGATTTCAGCAAGAACGGCAATTTTACCGCCGACCAGGTCATCGCCGCGATGAAGGACGGCGTCGCGAAACTACGTGCGAAATGGCCGCAAGCCCGGATCATCGGCGCCACCGTCGTTTCGGCATTGGGCAGCACCAGCGCGGCCCATGGTTTTCCCGAGCAGGATGACAAGCGCAAGGCGCTCAACGAATTCATCCGTAGCTCGGGGACATTCGACGGTGTGATCGATTTTGATCGGGCGACGCTCGATCCGGCCTCGGGTGGTCTCAAGCCGGAGTTCGTTCCCGAAAGCACGACTGGCGGCGCCGGCGACAAGCTTCATCCCAACCGCACCGGATATCTGGCGATGGGACAGGCCATCGACCTCGATCTGTTCAAGCCGGCAAAGTTTGGTCGCAGCGCGAAGCAGTAGGATGAATTCAGAGTCGCCTCTCTCCATTCGCCGCCCTCAGTTGTCGTAACTCCTCCATCCGCGTTACGAGCTGAACTCACGGCCGCTTCGCCGGATCGTGATGACCCGCCGGGAATGCGGAGCCGCAAACTCCGCTCTCTCTCCATGTCGGCCGCACGATGATGCGGTCCGCTCAGGCAGGAGAGATAATCATGATGAAGTCCAAACTGTTCGTTGCCGTCGTCGCCATCTCGGCCGCGATCGCGACGCCCGCCTTCGCGCAGTGGCAATGGCAGTCGCAGGAGCCGGCCGCATACGCCTCGATGTATCCGAACGGTGATCGCAACATCTCGAATCCCACGACGCGGGAGACGATGGCATTCGTCCCCTCGCCGAAATCACCGCGCCCAACGGTGATGCGCGCGACCAAGGGCAAATAGCCGCCATCCACCACTTGCCCGTCGTGAACTGGGCCCGGTCATGTCCCGGCCGGGCCCGATGCGCGTTGCCTTGAAAGTTGCCTTGGACAATCACGACAATCGCGCGTGCGGATCGGCAGCCAACGAAAATATTCCGAACAGGATCGTCAGGAAAAAGTGATGCAGAAGATGCCCGGCGCCGCGAATAACCGCAGCCGCATTCAAATCACTCCACACCAGGGAAGCATGCATGCGCCGGAGACGGCGCGCGGAACCTAATCCGCTTCCCAAATGGAGGAAGCTTCAAGTGCGGATCATCAATTGCGGGCTGATGCTGGGTATTCTCGCTGCCTGTTCAGGGCAGGCGCGTGCCGACGACAATGTCACAACCGAAATCCAGTCGCTGAAGGCGAAACTGAAGGAGCTCCAGCAGCGTGTGGACTCCGAGGCGCGCAAGACGCGACAGGTTGAAGCGCAGGCGAAAACCGTTCAGTTACCTGCAAGCTATAAGGCGCTCGCCGCCGATCCATGTGCGGCCGGCAAGGTCTGCTACAAGGGGGTGACGTTGACCTTCGGTGGCTGGGTCGATCTCACCGGCATCTACCGCTCGCGCAATCTCGCCTCCGATACCGGCTCGGTCTACAACTTCATCCCCTATCAGCAGAGCCGCAACTTCAACATCCCGGAAACACGCTTCTCCGCGCGCCAGAGCAGGTTCTCGGTCTTGGCGGAAGGCAATGCCGATGCCGACACGCACCTCGCGGGTTATGGCGAGATCGATTTCGAAGGTGCGGCTCAGACGGCGAGCTCGGTTGCGACCAACTCGTTCAATCCGCGCATGCGGCAGCTTAGCCTGGAACTGGACCGCAGCGATCTCGGTCTTCACTTCCTTGCCGGGCAATCCTGGTCGCTCAACGCGCCGACCAAGTCCGGCATCGATCCTCGTGGCGTCGACGCGCCCGGCGTGATCGACTTCGAATCCGTTCCGGGATTTCTTGCGGCACGGCAGCCCGGGCTGCGCGTCTGGCAGGAAATCGGACCGGAGTTCAAGCTGGCTGCCTCGGTCGAGAATGCCCAGACAGCGTTCTTCGGCGGCAACGTCCCGGCCGTCGGCACACCCGCCATCGGACCACAGGGCGTGCTGAACCCGAACCTTCAGGTCAACCTGACCGGTCCCGGCGGCAGCTTCTTCAACAACCTCAACAATGTCAGTCTGAATCAGGTGCCCGACGTCACCGTCAAGGCAGCCTGGGACCCAAGGCTCGGGCCCAATAAGTTGCATGTCGAGGCGTGGGCGCTCTACCGCCAGCTGTTCGACCGCTTCAACAACGCCAATCACACCTATGACACCGCAAGCTTCGGCGGTCACATCTTCGCCGAGCTGATTCCGAAAACCCTCGATCTTCAGCTCTATGGCTCGCACGGCGTGCTCGGCCGCTTCACGGCAACGCCGTTCCCCGATGCGGCAGTGGCGCAGGACGGCACCATCCTCCCGCTGACGATCACGGCGGCCGCCGTCGGCCTGATCTGGCACGCGACGCCGAGTCTCGATGTCTATTCCTATGCGGGCCTGGAAAAAGCCAAGGCGAATTTCGCCAATGTTGGAACGGTGCCCTTCGGCTACGGCAATCCGCTCTACAACAACACCGGCTGCTTGACCGAGAACTCGCCCGCCGCGACCTGCAACGGCAACACCAGGGAGGTCCGGCAGATCACGGCCGGGATCTACGACACCATCTACCAGGGCAATTTCGGTACGCTCAAAGCCGGCCTGCAATATTCCTACACCCAGCGGGTCGCGTTCGCCGGCGTCGGCGGCGCTCCGAGGACGGACGACAACGTCGTCATGACGCAGATCCGGTACTACCCGTTCTAGTCACGGAGCCACGCGGGCTCGTAGCCTGGATGGAGCGAAGCGCAATCCGGGAATCTCGCCTCAAGCGGCGGAGGTCCCGGATTACGCTTGCGCTCCATCCGGGCTACTTCAGCGCTACGGCTTTTTCAGCGCCGCGTGTGGCCGGCCGAAGTCGGGTGCGGCCGAGTCCTGGCCGATTTCGACGATGCCGCGGCGGATGGCGCGGGTGCGGGTGAAGTGGTCGAACAGTGCCTCGCCGTCGCCGCGGCGGATCGCGCGGGTGAGCTTTGCCAGATCCTCGGTGAAAGTGCCGAGCATCTCCAGCACGGCTTCCTTGTTGGCGAGGAAGACGTCGCGCCACATCGTCGGATCGGATGCCGCGATGCGCGTGAAGTCGCGAAAGCCGCCGGCGGAGAACTTGATGACCTCGGACTCCGTCACCTGCGCCAGCTCATCGGCGGTGCCGACGATGGTGTAGGCGATCAGATGCGGCAGATGGCTGGTGATCGCGAGCACGAGATCATGATGATCCGGCGTCATGATTTCGACCTTGGCGCCCATCGCGGCCCAGAACGCACGCAGGCGATCGGTGGCAGCCGCATCAACGCCCTCCGGCGGGGTGAGGATGCACCAGCGGTTGATGAAGAGCTCGGCGAAGCCGGAGTCCGGACCCGAGTGCTCGGTGCCAGCGACCGGGTGCGCCGGCACGAAATGGATGCCGTTCGGCAGATGCGGCGCCATATCCCTGACGATGGCGCCCTTGACGGAGCCGACGTCGGAGATGATCGCGCCGGGCTTGAGATGCGCGGCGATCTCCTGCGCCACCGGCCCGCAGGCGCCGACGGGAATGCAGAGGATGACGAGATCGGCGTCCTTCACGGCTTCTGCATTGGTCGCCACGACCTGATCGACGATGCCGAGCTCCATCACGCGTGCGCGCGTCTTCTCCGAGCGCGCGGTGGTGACGATCTCGGAAGCCAGGCCCTGGAGCTTCGCGGCGCGCGCGATCGAGCCGCCGATCAGGCCGAAGCCGATCAGCGCGACGCGCTGGAAGTGCGGGGTCGCGCTCATCGTCCGGCCATGAAGTCGCGCAGGCCCTCGACGACGAGGCGGTTGGCCTCCTCGGTGCCGATGGTCATGCGCAGCGAATGCGGCAGGCCGTAGTTCTTCAAGCCGCGCAGCACCAGCCCGCGCTTGGTGAGGAAGGCGTCGGCTGCGTCCGAAGTCTTGCCCTCGGTCGGGAAGTGGATCAGCACGAAATTGGCGACGCTCGGCGTCACCTTCAGCCCGAGCTTGCCGATCTCCTCGGCGAGCCAGCTGCGCCAGGTCTCGGTGAACTGCTTCGACATGGCCTGGTGCGCGGTGTCCTCGATCGCGGCAACGGCGGCGTACATCGCCGGCGTCGATACGTTGAAGGGACCGCGGATGCGGTTGACCGCATCGATGATGTGCTCGGGGCCGAACATCCAGCCGATGCGCAGTGCCGCGAGACCATGGATCTTGGAGAAGGTGTGGGTCACGACCGTGTTCTCGGTGGTCGCCACCAGCTCGATCCCCATCTCGTAATCGTTGCGCGAGACATAGTCGCAATAGGCTGCGTCCAGCACCAGCAGCACGTGCGAGGGCAGGCCGGCGCGCAGGCGCTTGACCTCGTCGAACGGCACGTAGGTTCCGGTCGGGTTGTTGGGGTTGGCGAGCCAGACCAGCTTTGTCTTCGGCGTCACCGCCTTGAGGATGGCGTCGACATCGCAGGTGAGGTTCTTCTCGGCCGCGATGACATTCTTCGCGCCGACCGCCATGGTTGCGATCGGGTAGACCAGGAAGCCGTGCGTGGTCGAGATCGCCTCGTCACCGTGGCTGAGATAGGTGTGGGCGAGCAGGTTGAGGATCTCGTCCGAGCCGGCGCCGCAGATGATGCGGTTGGGGTCGAGCCCGAAGGTGCGCCCGATCGCTTCGCGCAGCACGCGCGAGGTCCCTTCCGGATAGTCTTCCAGATGATCCGCCACGTTCTTGAACGCCTCGATCGCCTTCGGCGAGGGCCCGAACGGCGTCTCGTTGGCCGAAAGCTTGAACACCTTGCGGCCGGGCTCTGCCACCGGAGTCTTGCCGGGCGTGTAGGGCGCAATATCAAGAATGCCGGGATTCGGCACGGGGCGGGACATCTTCAACTCCGGACTGGCTTAAGCGGTTCGCGACTTACGATTTCGACCCGGTCGGGGGCACCGTATAGCGCGTTGCGTGGCTGCCGACGAGGGCCGTGGAGCGCACCGAGGCTCCCGCTTCGATCAGGGCTGCCTTGATTTTGTCGAGGCTGCTCGTCGCGGTGACAGAGACCAGCAGCGCGGCGCCGTCGAAGGCGGTGTCGGGCACCGCCACGATCTCGGCGAGCGGCGACAGGGCGCGCGCGACCTCCGCATTCCACCCAGAGACGCGGACGCTGAAGGTCTCGACCTCCGTCACCAGGGCGCTGTCGGCGACGCGCGAGACCGCGAACACCGGCAACGCCGCCGGATGGTCGGCGCGCTCGACGAAGGGCAGCCGCGCGATGATCTTTGGCGCGCCGGCTTCTTCCAGCGACAGCCACCACGGCGTGCGGCTCGAGGTCGCCGAGACCAGCGCCAGATCGCCCTTGGACTTCGCGACGGCCTCGACCGCCGCCTGCGCGCTGAAATGCGCGACGTAAGGCACCGTGAAGCCGAAATGGAATCGCGCGGAATCGCGCATGGCCGGCTCGCTCGCCGAGATGTCGGCGTGGACCGAGAACGGCGCCTGGACATAAGTGAACGTCGCGATGATGACGCGCCAGATGCTCTCGACCGTGTCGAGCGGCAGGATCCCGCGATGGCGCTGCACGAGGTCGCGCATCATGGAGGCCTCACGTGCCGGGCGGAACGCCGAGCCGACCTCCTGGGTCTGCTTCACCTGGATCAGGCGGTCGATGATGTCGCCGCGCTGCATCAGCAGGCGATGCATGCCCTCGTCGATCGCGTCGATCTCCTTGCGCAATTCCTGGAGTGATGGTGGCGCGGGCGGACGTTGGGACATGTCTGAGAGGTGCTGTTGAGAGGCGTTCCACTGCGGATCAGTCGAGCCGTCACCGCTGTGATGGATATCCTGATTAGGCAGTCGGGGCTGCGAAAGCAAAGAGAAATGCAAAGGGAAATCGGGCCCTTTCCGCCCGTGGCGCGACAGGCGAATTTGGTTGATCTGGGCCGCGACTTGACGAAAACCGTCCAAGACGGTAGTTTTTACCCGTTCCGTGGTCATTTGAGCCGGCCGGCTTGCAGCCACGTTAAAAAACTCGCTAAACAGGCCGGGGACCCTTTCGATCCCGGCCGAACCTATCGTTCAGGCCGGGTTTTTCATGGCCTGATGTCAGTCGCGGTCGGACCCCCGATCGCAAACGAGTCAGTGGTCAGAGATGGGCATCAAGTCAATTCCCAGTCCCGCGATCAGCGCCGACGAGCGCTCGCACGAGGTCGATCATCCGAGCTCCCAGGTCGCACGCTTCGGTGCCGACCAGCCGCTGCCGCTTGATTGCGGCGTCGATCTCACCCCGTTCCAGATCGCATATCAGACCTATGGCGAGCTCAATGCCGAGCGGTCCAACGCCATCCTGATCTGCCATGCGCTGACGCTCGACCAGCACGTCGCCAATGTGCACCCGCTGACCGGCAAGCCGGGCTGGTGGGAAATCATGGTGGGGACCGGCCGCCCGCTCGACACCAACAAGTATTTCATCATCTGCTCGAACGTCATCGGCGGCTGCATGGGCTCGACCGGCCCCGCGTCGACCAATCCGGCGACCGGCAAAGTGTGGGGCCTGGATTTTCCGATCATCACCATCCCCGACATGGTGCGAGCCCAGGCCATGCTGCTCGACCGCCTCGGCATCGATACGCTGCTCTGCGTCGTCGGAGGCTCGATGGGCGGCATGCAGGTGCTGCAATGGACTGCGGCCTATCCGCATCGCGTCTTCTCCGCGCTCCCGACCGCATGCAGCACGCGCCATTCGGCGCAGAATATCGCCTTCCACGAACTCGGCCGGCAGGCGGTGATGGCCGATCCGGAATGGCATGGCGGACGCTACGTTGATCACGGCACCCATCCGCATCGCGGCCTCGCCGTCGCCCGCATGGCCGGGCACATCACCTATCTCTCCGACGCCGCGCTGCATCGCAAATTCGGACGGCGGATGCAGGACCGCGAGCTGCCGACCTTCTCGTTCGACGCCGACTTCCAGGTCGAGTCCTATCTGCGCTACCAGGGCTCGTCCTTTGTCGAACGCTTCGACGCCAACTCCTATCTCTATCTGACCCGCGCGATGGACTATTTCGACATCGCCGGCGACCATGGCGGCGTGCTGGCGAAGGCGTTCGCGGGAATCCAGACCCGGTTCTGCGTGGTCTCCTTCACCAGCGACTGGCTGTTCCCGACCTCGGAATCGCGGGCGCTGGTGCACGCGCTGAACGCGTCGAGCGCGCGGGTGTCGTTCGCCGAGATCGAGACCGATCGCGGTCACGATGCGTTCCTGCTCGACGTGCCCGAGTTCTTCGACATCGCCCGTGCATTCTTGCAGTCGGCAGGCAAGGCGCGCGGGCTCACCGCCAAGAAAGCTTAAAGGACGGCTAGTCATGTCTGTACAGGAAGCGCTGCCGCTCGGCGGCCTTGCGACCGGGCAGCCCGGCGATTTTCGCGCCGACCATGTGCTGGTGGCCGAGATGGTCAAGCCGGGCTCGAAAGTGCTCGACGTCGGGTGTGGCGAGGGCGACCTGCTCCAGCTGCTGGAAACCCGCGGCATCGACGGCCGCGGCATCGAGCTGTCGCGCGAGGGCGTCAACCGCTGCGTCGCCAAGGGTCTTGCGGTGGTGCAGGGCGATGCCGACACCGACCTCGTGAATTATCCGGATGACGCCTTTGACTACGTGATCCTGTCGCAGACGTTGCAGGCAACGCGGCAGCCGAAAGTGGTGCTGGAGAATTTGCTGCGCATCGGCCGCCGCGCCATCGTGTCGTTCCCGAATTTCGGCTTCTGGAAGATGCGGCTCCAGCTCCTGATCGGCGGCCACATGCCGCGCACGGAGAACCTGCCGGCAAGCTGGTATGACACCGCCAACATCCATTTCTGCACCATCAAGGATTTCGTCGAGCTCTGCGACGCGATCGACGTCAAGATGGAACGTGCCGAGGCGCTCGACCTCTACGGCCGCCCGCTGCGTCTGCGGATGCCCTGGTGGGTGTGGAATCTGTTCGGCGAGCAGGGCGTGTTCTTGCTGACGCGAGGCGGCAGGAAGTAGGTCCGCCCGTAGCCCGGATGGAGCGCAGCGCAATCCGGGATTCTATCCGCGGACGCGAACGCCCCGGATTACGCTTTCGCTCCATCCGGGCTACGCGACGGAGCGTGTGGTGACGCCGTCGCGCTAATGCGCCGCCAGTGACCTCGGATCGCGCGCTGGCCATCTTCCCGCTTCCACCAGCGTGACGAACCGTTCCACCGTTTCGTTGAACAGCGCGGGCTCTTCGAGATTGAGCACGTGGCCGGACTTCGGAAACATGGCGAGCCCTGCCGCAGGCAGGTGCTTCTTCAGGAACAGGCTTGCGCCCACGCACGGATCGTCCTCGTCGCCGCAGATGATGAGTGCCGGCGTCGTGGCGGCCCTGATCGCGTCCGTCATCGTAAAGATCGAGGGACGGCCCGCCTGGAAGCCGCGCATCGTCCGCGCCGATCCCTTGGCGTCGTGCCGCGCCAGGGCAGCGTAGAAATCGGCGTGGCCGCGCGGGTCCTTCACCAGGAAGGGAATCCGGCTCGGCGCCTCGCGCGTGACTTTTGCGACTTCGGCTGAGCCGAGCATCTCGAATTGCTCCGCGTTGGCGCGGCACTGCTGGCGCCATGCGTCGAGGTTCTCGATCTCCGAGCCCGAGCCGACGCCGGCGAGCGTCATCGACAGCGCACGTTGGGGCGCGTTGAGCCCGATCTGGAGTGACGAATAGGCGCCCATCGAGAGGCCGACGAAGTGCGCGCGGTCGATCTTCAGATGATCGAGCACCGCGAGCGCATCGGTATAGAAATGCGTGTAGCCGTAGACCTCGCCATCAGGCACGTCCGATGGCGTGTAGCCGCGCGCGGAATAGGTGATGCAGCGATGGCCGCGCGAAAAGTAGCGCATCTGCGGCTCCCAATTGGTGTAGTCGGCCGCGAATTCGTGCAGAAAAATAATCGGCGTGCCGGTGCCTGCTTCTTCGAAATAGAGGCGACAATTGTCCTTCGTGAGGGCGTGAGGCATCCGGTTTTCTCCCTGAGGTGGCTGCGGCATTGGAATGCCGTCCTGCGGTGAGCGCATACGACCCTAACACTTATTAATCATCGTCGAAAATCTCCGCGACCGCGTCTTGTTCTCGCCACATCAGGATACTGATACAGCCCGCGGATGTCGGCCACCGCACGGGCCGACGGGGAAGTGGGGGTGTCAACGAAGGATGAAGAATGTTCGAGTTGTTTGCGTCTCGCCTGTCGCGCTGTGTCGTCGCGTTGGCTGTTTTCTTCGCGGCGGTGGCCGCGCTCACCTCGCCGGCGTCAGCACGATCTCATCGTCATAGCGCAGAGCGGCACGCTTACGCGCATCACGCCAGCAGATATCATCATTACCGGCATGCACGCGGTTCGCGCTTCGAGCGCGGCGCGGCGCAATTGCAGGCGAGCGGCTTCGGCAACACCTTCGCCAGCTATGACCCGAACGCCAATAGCGGCGGCATCGCCATGAGCGGCAGCGGTGGAGTGGCCATGAGCGGCGGCGGTGGAATGGCTATGAGCGGCAACGCTGGAATGGTTACCAGAGATAGCGGTGGGATGACCACGCGCGCCAGCCGTCGAATCGCCACGAGGCGTGGCGGTGGGATGGCCACTGAGGCGAATGTCGGCGGCTTGGCCAATAGCGCCACGAGCAGCGGCGGCTTCGGTGGCGGATCGGGCCTCGTGTCCGAGGCACGCCGCTATGTCGGCGGCAATCCGACCGGCCGCGGCAGCCTGTGGTGCGCGCGGTTCATGAACATGGTGCTTGAGAAGACCGGTCACCGTGGCACCGGCTCCGATATGGCGAATTCGTTCGCGCATTACGGCACGCGCGTCTCCGGTCCGCAGGTCGGCGCCATCGCAGTGATGTCGCGCGGTGGTCGGGGTGGCCATGTCGGCATCATCACCGGCATCGACGCGCAGGGTAATCCGATCATGATCTCCGGCAACAACGGCAACCGCGTCCGCGAAGCGCCGATCTCGCGCGGCCGGATCTATGCGTATGTGATGCCGAATTGAGGAGGGCCCGTAGGGTGGGCAAAGGCGCGTTAGCGCCGTGCCCACCAGCGGTGCGTCAACGTTCGTAAGCTGGAATGGTGGGCACGCTACCGCTTTGCCCACCCTACCGCAGCTCAGACGAGTCTCGGCTCTTCCAATGCAACCGCGTCGCCCACGCCGATATCGCCGTCGGCGATCACCTCGGCATAGATGCCGCAGTCCATGTGGCCGAGATTGCTCGAGAGCGTGGTCGGGATTTCGAGATCGCGCCTGGCGGTCTGAGGGTCGACATTGGTGGCCGGGCAGCGCTTGATGCGCTTGACCACTTCCAGCCGGGCCTGTCCGATCGCGAGCGTCTGGCCGACGAGGTCGAGCTCCGACCAGGCCGGCCAGCCCTTCACGTAGAGATTGGCCCGGAAGCGCAGCGGGTGGACGGCTGCGCCGCCGAGCATGGTCTCGAGCGCGCGAACGCTGTCGAGATTGATGATGGACACGACCTTGCGGGCGACGTCGGAAAAGCTGTGGTCGCGGCCGGACAGGATTTTGGGCGGACCCTTCAGCTCCGGTTGAAAGTTCTCGCTGAAATAGGCCTCGATGGCGGCGCGCCCGGCCGCGGTCTCGAGATCGCCGCTGGCGACGATCTGGCCGTCCTTGCGGATGGTCAGGCGGTTGGTCGCGTCCTCGAACCGGCTGTTGAGCGAAGCCAGCCGCTCATTGCGCGCCAGCATCAGGAACTGGATCTTCGGCTTCCACTGCGGCTGGCCCGGATCGAAGCCGCTGGGGCCGTTCTCGATGGCGTAGCGGCGGTCGGCGGGCAGGGTCTGGCCGGTTCGCAGGGAGACGCGGGGCAGCGGCTCCGGCGTCAGGCCCTTGATTGGATAACGGTAGAGGCCGGTGATCTCGGCGGTCTGGCTGGCTGTCATTGCGTTAGGGGTCATGCCGCTACTTAGGGGATTCGGCCCATCGGCGCCAAGCGGGCGGATCCGCGCACGAAATTGTGAACTCGCCTCTTCCGGTCCGAGGCCTCGCTTCCCACATCTGGGTCAGGCCGGCGCCAGCGCCGGCTGGTAACGACCGTTGCCGGTTGAGAAACGTCAATGCGGTCATCGGAAACCCAATGAAGATGCCGTTTGGAGTGCCTTAGAGGGCTCCAGGGGCAGGCCGAGGGAAAGACCACGATATGAATATCGAAAAATATACCGAACGCTCCAGGGGCTTCGTCCAGTCCGCGCAGTCGCTTGCGGTGCGCGAAGGGCACCAGCAGTTTTCGACCCTGCACGTCCTGAAAGTGCTGCTGGACGACAATGAAGGCCTCGCTGCCGGTCTGATCGACCGTGCCGGCGGCAATTCCCGCGCCATCCTGAAGGCGACCGAGGACGCCCTGAACAAGGTGCCGAAGGTCTCTGGCGGCGGCGCCGGCCAGATCTATCTGGCGCCTGAGCTCGCCCGCACCTTCGACGCCGCCGAAAAGGCCGGCGAGAAGGCCGGCGACAGCTTTGTCACGGTCGAGCGGCTGCTGCTCGGCCTCGCGCTGGAGAAGACCAGCGAGGCCGGCGCGATCCTGGCCAAGGGCGGCGTCACCCCGCAAAACCTCAACGCGGCGATCGAGGCGCTGCGCAAGGGCCGGACCGCGGACTCCGCCACGGCCGAGAACGCGTATGACGCGCTGAAGAAATATGCCCGCGACCTCACCCAGGCGGCGCGCGATGGCAAGCTCGATCCGGTCATCGGCCGCGACGAAGAGATCCGCCGTACGATCCAGGTGCTGTCGCGCCGGACCAAGAACAATCCCGTCCTGATCGGCGAGCCCGGTGTCGGCAAGACCGCCATCGCCGAGGGCCTGGCGCTGCGCATCGTCAACGGCGATGTGCCGGAGAGCCTGAAGGACAAGAAGCTGCTGTCGCTCGACCTCGGCTCGCTGATCGCGGGTGCAAAATATCGCGGCGAGTTCGAGGAGCGGCTGAAGGCCGTGCTGCAGGAGGTGACCGGGAGCGAGGGCAATTTCGTCCTGTTCATCGACGAGATGCACACGTTGATCGGCGCGGGCAAGGGCGACGGCGCGATGGACGCGTCCAATTTGCTCAAGCCTGCGCTCGCCCGCGGCGAGCTGCACTGCATCGGCGCCACCACGCTCGACGAGTACCAAAAGCACGTCGAAAAGGACGCGGCGCTGGCGCGGCGTTTCCAGCCGATCTTCGTCAGCGAGCCCTCGGTCGAGGATACGATCTCGATCCTGCGCGGGCTGAAGGACAAGTACGAGCAGCATCACGGTGTGCGGATCACCGATTCCGCGCTGGTCGCCGCCACGACGCTGTCCAACCGCTACATCACCGACCGCTTCCTGCCGGACAAGGCCATCGACCTCATGGACGAGGCGGCGGCGCGGCTCAAGATGCAGGTCGACTCCAAGCCGGAAGAGCTGGATTCGATGGATCGGGAAATCATCCGGCTGAAGATCGAGCAGGAAGCATTGAAGAAAGAGAGCGATGCCGGTTCGAAGAGCCGCCTGCAGACGCTGGAGAAGGAGCTGGCCGATCTCGAGGAGAAGTCCGCGGCGCTCACCGCACGCTGGAGCGCGGAGAAGAACAAGCTCTCCGACGCCCAGAAGCTGAAGGCCGAGCTCGACGGCTTACGGGTCGAACTCGCCAACGCGCAGCGGCGCGGTGAATTCCAGAAGGCCGGCGAGCTGGCCTATGGCCGGATCCCCGAGCTCGAAAAGCAGCTCGCAGACATCGAGGCCAAGGAGAACTCCGGCGAGATGATGGAGGAGGCGGTCACCGCCAACCACATCGCGCAGGTGGTCTCGCGCTGGACCGGCGTGCCCGTCGACAAGATGCTCGAAGGCGAGAAGGACAAGCTGCTGCGGATGGAGGACTCGCTCGGCAAGCGCGTCGTCGGCCAGGCCGAAGCCGTGCGTGCAGTCGCGACCGCGGTGCGCCGTTCGCGCGCGGGGCTGCAGGATCCGAACCGGCCGACCGGCTCGTTCATGTTCCTGGGGCCGACCGGCGTCGGCAAGACCGAGCTGACGAAAGCGCTCGCCGAATATCTGTTCAACGACGAGACCGCGATGGTCCGCCTCGACATGTCCGAGTACATGGAGAAGCACTCGGTCTCGCGGCTGATCGGCGCGCCTCCGGGCTATGTCGGCTATGACGAGGGCGGTGCGCTGACCGAAGCGGTGCGGCGCCGGCCCTACCAGGTGGTGCTGTTCGACGAGATCGAGAAGGCGCATCCCGACGTGTTCAACGTGCTGTTGCAGGTGCTCGATGACGGCCGCCTCACCGACGGCCAGGGCCGCACCGTCGACTTCCGCAACACGCTGATCATCATGACCTCGAACCTCGGTTCGGAGTTTCTGGTGAACCAGCCGGAGGGCGAAGACACCTCGGCCGTGCGCGAGCAGGTGATGGGAATGGTGCGGTCGCACTTCAGGCCAGAGTTCTTGAACCGCGTCGATGAGATCATCCTGTTCCACCGCTTGCAGAGGAGCGAGATGGGCCGGATCGTCGAGATCCAGTTCGCGCGGCTGCAAAAGCTTTTGACCGATCGCAAGATCGTGCTGACGCTCGACGCTGCGGGCCGCGACTGGCTCGCCGCCAAGGGCTGGGATCCCGCCTACGGCGCACGGCCGCTCAAGCGCGTGATCCAGCGTCATGTCCAGGATCCGCTCGCCGAGATGATCCTGGCCGGCGACGTCAAGGACGGCGATACCGTTGCAATCTCGTCCGAAGGCAACGTGCTGACCTTCAACGGCAAGGCGCCGCAGACCGCGGAGATCGCCCAGTTCGAGGCGCCGGTGTCGAAGCGGAAGCTGAACTGAGCGTCCAAAACAGCACATTGAACCTGCTCAAACCTCCCCGCGACGCGGGGAGGTTTTTTCGTACCGGCAACGCGCGCAATCTGCTTCGCCCGACGCGCAATCAGGTGTCGCGCTATATGCGTGACAAGCATCACAACCGCTGGCTGCGTCGTTGCGACGCACGCAAAAGCCGTGTGTTATAAATGAAACACGTTCCGCGCTTTCGCTGAGAGCGTGCATGAATCTTCTTGAACAATCCGGTCGAGGCTCGCCACAATCCCCCAAGATTTAAGGGGCTGTGGCGACGCTCGGTATTTTCCGGAATGTTGCTCGCGTGAGGCTGTCGCTCACAGTGACAGAGTTAGCGCGCCATAGTCTGAAAGATATTGTGGGAGCGTGCGATGCGTGCGGGTATCGTTGCGATTTGCATTGCGTTGGCGTTAGCGCTCAGCGGTTGTCTCTCGGTCGAAGAGAAGCTGATTCAGGAAGGCATTGGCACTGAGTTGCCAGCCGAGGATATGGCGGAGTCGACCCGCCGACTTGAAGTCTATCTTTCGTACCTGTGTGTGCAGGCCGGTGGGGTGAAGATCGTCGATCCGGTCTCTGATGCCATCGTCTCCTGCGACGTAAGCCGATACGGAAGCGCCCAATGGGCAGCTTTGGTAAGTGCTGGCTTCAACGATATCGACCGTCGATGCGACAGTTATCTTGCCTGGCTAGCCAGCCGGCGTCGTGACCGCAGCGCCATCCTGAGCCAGATTCACGACACGCGGACTTTTACCGAAGCGCTGTTGTACACAACCGGTGTTGGCGCCGCGCCGATCGCCATAGCAGGTCTCGCCTTCGGTCTGGCTAGCAATTCCTTCACCAACTACTACTCGCGGCTGCTGTTCGAAATCGAGAAATCGACTGTCTCGCTTCTGGTGCGTGAGAAACGCTTGCAGTACCGCGAGACACTGAAAGTGCGGATTGCATATCAGCCAGACGCCGTGCACGTGCTCCGGGAATATATGCTGATTTGTACGCCATTCTACATCGAAGACCTGGTCAATCAGCGGACTCGCGACAGTGTCGCGGGCAACACGTCGCCCGACAAAGGCAACGCAGAACAGATTCGCAGATCATTGGTGGCGGGTGCCTTGCTCGATTCGATTCCAGCAAAGCCACGTGATCCGCTGCCGGGAGTCAACACCAACCCCCTCATCCGCGAAGAAAAAATGACGGGCGGAGAGACCGATAGCGAGCGAGGTACACCCAAATCAGCCGGGCAATCAATTCAAGCGAACCTGTGCGTGCCGATTGGTGCGGCTTTCGATGCAATAACGAGGGAAGCTATCCGGCAGGCGAAGGTTGGCGGCAACAATAGTAGTGCCAACGCCAAGCCATTCACGAACGTCAAGAACCAGATCACAAGTGCGGCCGAGGTTCAGATTTTTTTGGGAGCGCGTCCGTGCAGCGTCGATATGTCCGGGACGGATCGCGGATACCGGACGGCCTTTGAGAAATTCCGTTTCGCGGATGAAAATGGAGTCAAAATACTCCAGGGCATTCTTGCGATTTGCGATCCTACTTTTAGGGACAAGGCATCCGGCAAATTTGATGCCGCGACGCGAGCCGCAATCAAAATTGCAAAGAGTAAGATGTCAGAAGCGAGGAAGGCCGAGATCGCGGATCGCGATACGGAAACGTTGACTGACAAGTCATTCAGGAACGTTTCGCTGACATGCACGTGACGTGATTTCCTCGCCTGAGATTCTTTTGCCGGAGAAAGATTTATGCCCGAGGTCAAAAAAATTCTGTTTGATCAGTTCTTGCGCAAAAATGGAAAGGACGATTCTGCCCTCGTCGAATTGGATGAGCAGGAGCTCCAGGTCTTTGCCGGCGAAAAAGTGGACACCGGTGCCAAAGACCCAGTGACCGAAACGATTGGCGGCAATCCTGTGACGTGGGTTTTCGTCAGTGCAAAGGGCGGCAACGATGCCGATAAGCGGAAGGGATTCGTAGCGACAAGATTTCTCGTCGATGAGGGTACCGAGGTTCTGGCGTCAGGCGGTTTCCAGCCATTTCCGGTTGAAGTCGAAAAAGCGGCGTTTGCAGATGCTTGCTACGTGCAAGCTGAGCTGAACAAGACCAATCCGGCCTACCTTTACGCGCTGGCATTCGTCCTAAGCGGCGATCAATGGAGCGATACCCACGTCAAGGCCATTGATCCGGCGGATGCTGTATCGTTCGGGGTATACCGATTCACGAAAGACCTCTGGGCTAAATTGTTGATCCTGCCCGAACTCGCCGGACTTACTCCGGATCATATCCGATTCCCAACGGCGCAATGCGTCGCTGCGGGGGTTCTTGCGGCGAAATCGGCAACACTGCTCAAAGGATTGGTCACCGATCACGGATTGAGCGCGATTGATCTCTTTCTTGCGCACATTTTCGCGGACGACGATACGTTTGGCTCAAATGCAGCTGATAAAATTCTTCAGGCCGAGAAAGCCAACCCGGCTCAGTCGTCGCTGAATGTGATCAAGCAAATCTATCCGGATGATGACGACCGAACGGCGTTCCTGAAGCGCAACAAGGCGATCTTCAAGGAAGATGGCTCGGCAACGATCCAAGAGGCCCTCCAGACTTGCGTAGACAAGTTCAGTGCTGCCTTCGAGGAAGTGAAGAAGCTCGCGCATGAGATCGAAAAGAGCGTGCCATCCGACGTCAATAATCCGATTTTTGGCATTCAGTTCAGCGGGAAGATGGTTTCGGTCACGGATCAGGACGTGGACGCCTTGGCGAGGGTCAGTGAAAGTGAGGTGGGCAACTTCGGGGTGAAATTTGGAGAGCCTGTGCTAACTGATGCGATGGGCGCGGTGATCGATACTGTTTTCAATCGCGTCGTGTATCCGAGCACGGAATTCCCAAAGACAATTCAGGGGGTCATCAATCAAAAGAGCCAGTTTTCGGCCATCAATGATCTGGGAACTTGGGAGAAGCTGCCGAAGCCATCGGACAAGCATATCGAGATCGCGCTTCACCATATTCAGAACCGCGCGCGCGGAACGGCCAGCAAGATCAAGGGGGCGACCCATTTCTTCAATCCTCAATCCCATCCGAGTTGGGGAGAGCCGATCAGGGCTCACCCGATAGCTTCCTATGGGGTGCCGCCGGATTCTCATATTCACGGCTTTCCGGAAAACTATCATCCCCCGGAGGCCCATGCGATTCAGCTTGGTCAGGACGCATGGGTGTTCTCGGGAGATGGGCAACCGCAAGGTCCACTCATCAGCCCGGACAAGTCCGCATCGGCGATCATTGCCGCAGCGACGAAGGAATGGGAGTTTTGGGGTAGATCGATCCCCGGGAGGATCGGACACGTCGACAATGAGGCGCCGTTCGCGACCTATGTTCGCGATACCTATTGCAGGCTGTTGGGGTCGCATCCCTCGTTGGAGGATATCGAAAGAGACGTCTACTTCTGGTCGGCGGTTACGATCTGCTACATGATCAGGCAGGCCGGCATTCAAGCCTCGGCCTTTACGATCTCGGAACGGCATTCCACATATATCCGCGAGGCGATCAAAGCCCAGCAACAGCAGGACACGAGCAAGGCCTATTGGGGCTTCCGTCTGAGCGACAAGGAGGCCGTCGTGGCAGTTGGGGACATTATCGGAGCCGGACGGACCAAGGGGATGACCTTTGACCAGGCGCAGGCTCTCTTTGACAAGACGGAGGACTATGACAGTCACAGTGACATCGTTGTTGCGGTCAGAGAAGGGGAGGCCGATGTGATCGGTGGCAACGTTTCCGATTCCGTGACGAAAAAGACGATCGTCTTGGATGCGAAAGGCAAGGTCAAAGACAGGAAGAATCTGTCTTTCGTTGTGATGAAGAAGCGCTGATCTCGGGAAGGTCCGGTCCTTACGCCCACTCCAGTCCCCCGCTGCGGACAGCTTGACCCGGCGCTATCCGGCCCTCTCCGAGATCCGACAAGACGTCCACTGGCTCGCGCGCGTTCCTACCGCCAAGGGCAGAGTCGATTGGCAGCCGCTACTTCTTCACCACCCTATAAATCGCGTTCTCGACATCCGAGCTGAAGTAGATCACGCCGGAAGCGCCAATCGCCACGCCCGTCGGAATATGGGTCGGCAGGCCGCCGGGCGCACCCACGAGGCCGATCGGGAGATTGGCCGCGATCTCGGTGATCGTGCCGCTCTCCGGTGCGATCTCGATCAACCGCTTGGCGCCGACCTCCGCCACGATCAGCTTGCCGTCGCTGGCGCGGGCGATGCCTTCGGGCATTTTCAGGTCCTTGGCGATGACCGTCTTTTCGCCGTTGCTTTCGATCATCGAGACGACGCCGGAAAAGGCTTCGGTGGCATAGACCTCGCCGCGCGATCCGGCGACCAGCCCGACCGGGCCCTCCAGGCCGCCGATCAGTGTGGTGCGGTCCTTGCCGTGCTCGCCGCTGACGCGGACCAGCGATTTGGTGCCGAGCTCGGTGACCAGAATGCTGCCGTCCGCGAGCACGAGCGCGTCGTGCGGCGCCTTGAAGCCGTGCAGCATGTCGCGGGTGGCGCCGGTCTTGCCGTCGATCACCTGCACCGTGCCGGTGAACCAGCTCGACAGCACCACGTCGTTGCCCGTCGCCGTTGCACTCATCGGGTATTCGAGCGTGACGCCGGCGGCGTGCATGCGGGCCTTCTCGGTGACCTCGCCGGTCGCGCCGTCCACCGTACGATAGGCGAACACGTCGGCGACGTGGATCGTATCCTTGCCGTTCTCCGACGTGACGCCGATGCCGCCGGGCAAGGCGAGCTTGCCGATGATGACCTGCCGCGCCTGGCCGGTCGCGGGATCGACCTCCTGGATGCCGTTGTCGGCCATGTTGGAGACGTAGATCCGGTCCTTGTCGTCGATCGCGAGATTGTCCAGCGACGGCTTCAATTGCGCGACCATGGTCTTGGCGCCCGATTTGGGATCGACCCTAACGAGTTGCCCGAGTGCGGTGTCGACCACCCAGAGATTGCCCCTGGAATCGAAGTTCACCGCGGCCGGGACCTTGAAGCCGTCGGCAACGACGGTCAGTTCGGCCTTGTCGACGTCGACCTTGGCGACCTGGCCCTTGAACCAGAGTGGACCGTAGAGCTTGTCGTCCGGACCGAACTCGAAGCCGTTGAGGCCGCCCATCTTCTCCATGATCTGGCGCGGCGGTTTGACGCCCTCGACGTCGATCTCATAGAGCGTGTCGCCGAGGAAGACGGTGGTGGCGTAGAGCCTGCCGTCCTTGCGGTAAGCGAGCGAGTTGATGCCGGGAAGGCCGGAAGCGAGTTTCTTGATCGGGCCGTCGCCCTTGCGCGAATAAAGATCTCCAGCCAGGAATCCGGTCCATGCCATGGTGCCGTCGGGCGCGAATGCGATGTCGTCAGCCATTCCGATCGGGGCGGGGATTGCAACCTTGGCGGTGCCGCCGGCGATGTCGACCTCGTAGAGCGCCGCGCCCGCGACGCTGCCGGCAAACAGATGGCCGGCCTTGTCGATCGCAAGCCCGTGCACGCCGTGGAACGCCGAGCCCGGGACGAGCTTGGTGACCTCCCAGTTTTCGGCCGAAACACTGGTGGCGGAGACAATCGCAGCGACGAAGGCTGCGCAGGCGAGCCTGTTGTTCATGGCGAGACCTCCCGTTTTTTGGAAAGTATTCGCTCCTCATGCCGCTTTGGCAAACGAAACTTGACGTTGTGATGCGGCCAAGCGGCCTCGCGCGAGGACGTCAAATCCGGATCGTCTTTGAAGATGATCGGCCGATCTCTGCCGGTTCGCCGGCTTTACCGGTTGGTGACCTGCAGCGGACCGCCGGTGGCGTCCGACATCCGGGCGATGGCGCCGGCGCGGCCGCTCATCATGCCGTCGAGCCGGTCGCGCTCCTTCTCGAAGCCGGCCAGCATCGGGCCTTCCAGCGAGCGGCCGCGCGGCAGTTTCACGCGCAGAGGATCGACGAAGCGACCGTTGACCAGGATTTCGTAGTGGACGTGCGGGCCGGTCGACGCGCCGGTCGAACCGACGAAGCCGATCACCTGGCCCTGCCGCACCTTCTTGCCGGGCTCCATACCCTTGGCAAAGGCCGACATATGGCCATAGGCGGTCTCGTAGCCGTTGTTATGCTTGATGCGGATGTATTTGCCGTAGCCGCCCTCGGGGCCGGCCTTCTCGATCACGCCGTTGCCGGAGGCGAAGATCGGCGTGCCGTAGGAGGTCGCCCAGTCGACGCCGGTATGCATCTTCACATAGCCGAGGATGGGGTGACGGCGACCGCCGAAGCCGGAGCGCATGATGGCGTTGTTGACGGGCTTGCGCACCAGGAACTTCTTCGCGCTCTTGCCGGTCTCGTCATAATAGTCGACGACGCCGTCGTCGGGGCTCTGGTAGCGGTAGTATTTCTTGGTCTCGCCGCCGAGCGTGAGCGAAGCGAACAGCACGTCGTTCTTTTCGCTCGCGGTCACGCCTTCGTCTTCGCCGGCGTAGAACACGTCGAATGAATCGCCCGGCGCCACCTTGCGCTGGAAATCGACGTCGTAGGAGTAGATCTTGATCATGTCGTCGATGACGGGCATCGGCACCTTGTTGCGCATCGCGGTCTCGTAGATGCTCTGGTAGAGCCGCACGCCCGTGCCGTCATCGTCGTCATCGTCGTCGCTGTTGGCGTTCGCCGCCGCGTCGGCGACGGTGTTCATGCTGGAGACGTCGACCGCGACGTATTTGCCGAGATCTGACAGCGCCGCGATCGCCTCGACCATGGTCTCGTTGGCGATGACGACGCGGTAGGGCTGCAGACGGGCGCCGGGGCTTGCGGGCGCCATCAGGATGCGCAGCTTCTCGCCTTCCTTCAGGCCGCCGTCGCGGCCGCGCGGACCGAGCGTCGCGGTGATCGCCTTGATCTCCTCGGCCGTGGCGCCGAGATCGCGCAGCACGCCGGCGACGCTGTCGCCCTTCTTGACCACGTGGATGCGTTCGCCGTTGGGATTGCCGCCGGTGATCTGCTCCTTGGTCTTCGGCAGCAGCGTGACGTTTTCCGGCACCACGCGCGTCTCGAAGCCGGCATAGGGATCGGACGGCGACACTTCGGTGGCGTAGGCGCTTCGGATGTCGGACGGGCCGGTCGCGCCGGAGACGTCGGCCGCAGCATTGGAGAGCGCGGCGTAGCGCACCCCGCCATTGCCGCGCCAATTGGCGGCATCGCGGACCCGCATCAGGATGTCGTCGAGCGCCACCACTGCGGAAATCTTGGCTTTCGGCAGCACCTGGGAGAGGTCCTTGGTGACGAACGAGACCTCGGCGTCGGGTTCGACGGCTTCCGGATTATTCGGATCCTCGGATGCCGTCTTCGGATCGGAGCCGACGTCGGTGAGAAGGCGTTGGGCGTTGAACGGCGGGATCTTTGCCGACAGGTCGCTCGTCGTCATCGATAGATTGCCGGCGATCCGGATGAAGGGACGTACCCGCATCACGTCGCGGTTGCCGACGCGGGCGACGGTCGAGACGCGCACGATGTTGCGCGAGGCCGTAGATTCGTTCGGGGGCGGCAGGCGGTCGCTCTTGTGCAGCGTGGCGGCGCGGTCGGCTGCGCCGAATGCGCCGCGCAGCGCGCCTTCGACGCGCTCCGGCACCTTGGCGAAGGTCATCTCGCCGTCGAGCGAAGCGAAAACGGCGCCGCCGATCAGGGCTGCGCCGCAAAGTCCGGTTAGAATCGTCCCGCTGAACCATTGCACCGAGACGCGGCGGCGATCGATGACGGCGGCTTCGGAACCATCGACGGACAGCGGCGGCTCGTGGCCGAGATCGATGATCCCGGTCTCACGCCCGTAAGCGCCGCGTGACGTCCTGTGGTTCAACCCAAGTCCCCCAATCAACGACCCGAGAGCCCGATTTCGAGCAGCCCCGTTCTGAGCAGCCCCTGTTTCGAGCCCCTCCTTACGCCGCCCTCTCTGGGGCGTCTCCGGAAAAGGCAAGCCGCATAGGCGTCCGCGGTCAGAAGGCCCAGATGACGGACCGGCCGAAATTACGAACAGCTAAGCGGAAAAAAGATCTCTCGATGTGTCTCGAATGTCTGAAGAAGGCTGCTTCATCGGATGATCGCCTTCCTCTGACCCCACACAAACCGCCGGCAGCCCCCACTGGCATCCCTGCGATTCAAGCTTTGTCTGTACCAGAACGCCGGGGGATTGTGGCTCAAGTACGGCGCCTAATATGGAAAAGTTTCCGGAAACGACTGGGCGTCGGGGCCTTCCAGGGGCGGGCGCTCCAAGCCGCGGCCAAGGCGCCTCCATGCCCCCTCCGGAGCCCCCTCGGGCCCAAACTTTTTTTGGGTTTTTTCTCCGCGCTGGCCCGATCCAGTGGCTCGGTGACTTTCTAACCTGCTGTAATCGCGTGGATTTTTCGAACAATCCACCGTGCGACGATTTTCTGACAATGGTCGTTGACAACCCCGATGGGTGGGGCCTATAACCCGACCACTGAGCGCGGCGCCGCCGGGTCACTGACCAAGGCGAGCGAACGCGCCACTGATGCTCCTCACCTTGTTGAGTGACACAACAGTCGACGTAAGTCGATTGGAGTTCATCCATCGTCGGTAAGGGTGTCGGAACCCTTCCTCTCTGGAAGGTTGGGGCCTCCTGGTCCCGGGCTGTTTGACAAGTGAAGATGAAGAAAGAGAAACGTGGACGGCGGAGTCCTTGCGCCTCTCGGGTACTGAAGAGCTTCGGCTTTTGAGTTCTGAGAGGGGACGAAAGACTTCGGCGGTACACGTTTTAAGGTTACACCATCGTTGCCAGCGATGTGAATCGCGGGCAGCTCATCGACTTCGGTCGATGAAAAATGGTGGGACCTCGTCAAAACGTTGTGATCAGCCGGTTCAAAGTTCAAGTCCAACTTGAGAGTTTGATCCTGGCTCAGAGCGAACGCTGGCGGCAGGCTTAACACATGCAAGTCGAGCGGGCGTAGCGATACGTCAGCGGCAGACGGGTGAGTAACGCGTGGGAACATACCTTTTGGTTCGGAACAACACAGGGAAACTTGTGCTAATACCGGATAAGCCCTTACGGGGAAAGATTTATCGCCGAAAGATTGGCCCGCGTCTGATTAGCTAGTTGGTGAGGTAATGGCTCACCAAGGCGACGATCAGTAGCTGGTCTGAGAGGATGATCAGCCACATTGGGACTGAGACACGGCCCAAACTCCTACGGGAGGCAGCAGTGGGGAATATTGGACAATGGGCGCAAGCCTGATCCAGCCATGCCGCGTGAGTGATGAAGGCCCTAGGGTTGTAAAGCTCTTTTGTGCGGGAAGATAATGACGGTACCGCAAGAATAAGCCCCGGCTAACTTCGTGCCAGCAGCCGCGGTAATACGAAGGGGGCTAGCGTTGCTCGGAATCACTGGGCGTAAAGGGTGCGTAGGCGGGTCTTTAAGTCAGGGGTGAAATCCTGGAGCTCAACTCCAGAACTGCCTTTGATACTGAGGATCTTGAGTTCGGGAGAGGTGAGTGGAACTGCGAGTGTAGAGGTGAAATTCGTAGATATTCGCAAGAACACCAGTGGCGAAGGCGGCTCACTGGCCCGATACTGACGCTGAGGCACGAAAGCGTGGGGAGCAAACAGGATTAGATACCCTGGTAGTCCACGCCGTAAACGATGAATGCCAGCCGTTAGTGGGTTTACTCACTAGTGGCGCAGCTAACGCTTTAAGCATTCCGCCTGGGGAGTACGGTCGCAAGATTAAAACTCAAAGGAATTGACGGGGGCCCGCACAAGCGGTGGAGCATGTGGTTTAATTCGACGCAACGCGCAGAACCTTACCAGCCCTTGACATGTCCAGGACCGGTCGCAGAGATGTGACCTTCTCTTCGGAGCCTGGAACACAGGTGCTGCATGGCTGTCGTCAGCTCGTGTCGTGAGATGTTGGGTTAAGTCCCGCAACGAGCGCAACCCCCGTCCTTAGTTGCTACCATTTAGTTGAGCACTCTAAGGAGACTGCCGGTGATAAGCCGCGAGGAAGGTGGGGATGACGTCAAGTCCTCATGGCCCTTA
>NZ_JBVVOY010000004.1:0-480000 GCF_055807535.1 Bradyrhizobium sp. Kon37 | reverse complement strand
CTCGACGAGCTCAACGAAGCGCTGAAGACGCCGGCCCCGCAGATCGAGAACAAGGCCAACATCGATCTCGTCGGCAAGTACTACGACAAGCTGGTCGCGGCGCTGGGTGACGATCAGAACTGAACCTCTACTCTCACCGCTGTCATGCCCCGCGACCCGGCTACGCCAAGGCTTCGCCGAGGTTAAGGTGAAGGGGCGCCGAAGCTTTAGCGAAGGCGGCAGGCGGGGCATCCAGCACGCCGCGGCGGATGCGGTGAGAGCGAGCTCTACAACGCGGGCCTCTGGATACTGGATCGCCCGGTCAAGCCGGACGATGACACCTTTGGTAACGCGAGCTTTCGCTTAACCCCGCCATCAGCGCCCCAACAAAAAGCCCCGGAGACATCTCCGGGGCTTTCGTCGTTTCCGACCCTCACGCGTCGCTCAGCGGTTCACGTCCGCGTCCGCATCCGCATCATGAAACTGTCGAAGCTCAGTTCGGCGACCTGCATCCAGGCCAGCGATTCGCTGCGGAAACCGGTCAGGCTCGCATACATCTTGCCGAAATGCGGGTTGGTCTTGGCGAGATCGGCGTAGATCTCGTTGGCCGCGCCATAGCAGCTTTCCAGCACTTCCTGCGGGAACGGTTTCAGGATCGCGCCGGCCACCAGCAGGCGCTTCAGCGCCGGCGGATTGACGTAATCGTATTTGCCGGTCACCCAGGTGAAGGTATCGCGCGACGCGGCATCGACCGCGGCCTGGTAGTGCTTCGGCAGCGTGTTCCACTTGTCGAGATTGATGATGTTGTGACCCTGGCCGGTGCCTTCCCACCAGCCCGGATAGTAGTAGTATTTCGCCACCTTCACGAAGCCGAGCTTCTCGTCGTCATAGGGCCCGACCCATTCGGCGGCATCGAGCGTGCCCTTCTCCAGCGCCGGATAGATGTCGCCCGCCGCGATCTGCTGCGGCACGCCGCCAACCTTGGCGATGATCGTTCCGGCAAAACCACCGACCCGGAATTTCAGTCCCTTGAGGTCGTCGATCGACTTGATCTCCTTCCGGAACCAGCCGCCCATCTGCGCGCCGGTCGACCCGGTCGGAATGCCGATGGCGTTGTATTCCTTCAGGAGATTGTTGATCAGGTCCTGACCGCCGCCCCACTGCAGCCACGAAATGTGCTGGCGCGTGTTCAAGCCGAAGGGCAGCGACGTGCCGAACGTGAAGGCGGGGTTCTTGCCCCAATAATAATACAGCGCGGTGTTGCCCATCTCGACCGTGCCGTTGGCGACGGCGTCGAGCACTTGCAGGCCCGGCACGATCTCACCGGCGGCGAATGGCTGGATCTGGAAACGATTGTCGGTGATCTCGGCGACGCGCTTGGCGAAATACTCGCAGCCGCCGTAGAGCGTATCGAGCGCCTTGGGCCAGCTCGCGGCATATCGCCATTTGATCTCGGGCATCGACTGCGCGATCGCCGGCGCAGCGACGGCACTTGCGGCCAGGCCCAATCCGCCTGCCGTCAGGAATTTACGACGTTCCATGCGCTTCCCTCCGTTAAGTCGATGCTTCGACCTGGGGAACGATCTTGGTGTCGTCTTGTCTTCGTCGACGCTCGACGTTTTCTGTTGAGACGTTGTGGCGTTTCCGAACGGCCCTTGCGGGCACTCGTAGATGGAATTCCGATCATTGCGGTTCCGCGGCGAGGATGACCGGGCGCTTCGCCGGAATCAAGCCTCAAGTCTCAAGCCTCTTGAGCGCCTCGCAAGTGCGAACGCCGGCCTGACGCAAGTCGGGCCTGCGAGCGATCTGCTATTCAGTCGCGCAAAAACCAGGGAGGCTCGCGCATGACGGGCAAGAAAGTCGTGGTTGCCGGAGCGAGCGGTCTCGTCGGCAATGCCGCGTTGCGACACTTTGGCATCTCGGGCGGGTGCGATGTCGTTGCCCTGTCCCGGCGGAAGCCGCGCGAGCTCTACGGCGCCCGCCATGTCCCGATCGACCTGACCAGCGCAGCGGATTGCGAGCGCGCCGCCTCGGACCTGAGCGGCGCCACGCATCTGATCTACGCCGCGCTCTACGAGGCGCCGCAGCTCGTCGACGGCTGGCGCGACCCGCAGCAGATCAAGATCAACGACCTGATGCTGCGCAATCTGATGGGCGTGCTTGAGCCGGTGTCACCCGGCCTCAGGCATGTCGCCCTGTTGCAGGGCACCAAGGCCTACGGCGTCCATGTTCGCCCCTTGGCCGTGCCGGCCCGCGAAGGCCGCTCCGAAATGTACGAGCAGCCCAACTTCTACTGGGCGCAGGAAAACTTCTTGCGCGAGCTCCAAGCCGGCAAGAGCTGGCATTGGAGCATCCTGCGGCCGGTGCTGATCGTCGGCCTCGCCATGGGCGGCGCCATGGATTTGATTCCGCCGCTCGGGGTCTATGCCGCGATGCTGCGCGACCAGGGCAGACCGCTCGATTATCCCGGCGGCGCCCCGCGGGTGGGGCAGGCCGTCGACGTCGATCTCCTCGCCCGCGCCATCGCCTGGTCGGGCGAGGCGGAGGCCGCGCGCAACGAGGCCTTCAACGTGACCAATGGCGACGTCTTCACCTGGGAGAACATCTGGCCTGCGGTCGCCGATGCGCTGGAGATGAAGCCGGGCAAGCCGGTGCCGCTGTCGCTCGCCAGGGAGTCGACATCCTGGGTCGGCCCCTGGGATGCGCTGCGGCGCAAGCACGACCTTGCATCGCCTGCGCTGGCCGAATTCGTCGGCCTCTCGTTCCAATACGCCGATTACAGCCTGCGCTACGGCCACGCCGAATCCGGTCCGCCCTCGATCGTCTCGACCGTGAAGATCAACCGCGCGGGCTTCACCGAGATGATGGACACCGAGGACATGTTCCGGAAGTGGTTCAGGCAGGCGAAGCAAGAGCGACTGCTGCCTTGAGCGAAGTCACCACCCTCTAGCTGGTCGAGGACATTGCTCGGCGTCGCGTGCTGCGAACACCGACACCCGTATCTACACGGTAGATGAAATTAAGAGAGCTGCAATCGCTCGATTACCATAGTTTCCCGCGCGAACAGCGACGGGCGAATCGCGCGATTTTAGGTTCCCGTCAAGGAACAGGCGCCTCGACATGTCCTTCCTCGGAAATTTCCGCATCATCACCAAAATTCTTACTGTCATCACGCTGATCGGCGTGATGGTTCTCGCCGGCATCTGGTACGCCACGTCGCGCATGAGCACCATCGACGACGCCTATTCCACCTTTCTTGAGAAGGATGCCAAGAGTGTCAGCACGGTCTCGCGCCTGAACCGGAGTATTTTCGAGATCCGTTACCTGCTTTATCGGATCCTTGCCGAGCCTGATGTTCAGGAGATCAAGGAAGCCGCAGCTCTGGCGGGCAAGGCTTACGAGGAAAACGGCAAGCTGCTGAAGCTGATCCAGGACACAACGCCTCTCTATACCAAGCAGCTCGACATCATCGGCGGCGAGATCGCCAAGACGCAGCAGGCGATGCAGTCGGTCATCAACGCGTCCCTCGCCAATCAGAAAGATCAGGCCCTCGCCGTGGTGCGGTCACAGATGCGTCCCGCCTTCGTCAAGGCGCTCGAAGACACGCGCAGCTTGCGCGACACCATGGACAAGGTCATCCAGAAGGGCTCGAACGATCTTACGGACATGACAAATGCCACGATCCGCATGACCTGGACCGTGATGGGGACCATCCTCGCGATTGGTTGCGGCTTCGGCTTCGTCATCGCGCGGTTCGGTGTCACGAAGCCCATCCGTCTGGTTGTGGACTTGCTGCAGAATCTCGCCAACGGCGACTACAGTGTCGAGGTTGTCGGCACCGAACGTAAGGACGAGGTCGGCGATATCGCCAAGGCGGCTGTCGTGTTCAAGGAAAACGGCTTGGCCAAGATCCGCATGGAGGCGGAGCAGAAGGTCACCGACAGACGCGCGGCCGAGCAGCGCAAAGCCGAGATGATCCAGCTGGCTGATGACTTCGAATCGGCTGTCGGCGAGATCATCGAGACGGTATCATCTGCATCGACCGAGCTCGAAGCCTCCGCCGGAACACTCAGCAAGACCGCTGAGCGCGCCCAGGAGGTGACAACCGCGGTCGCCGCGGCTTCGGAGGAGGCTTCTACCAACGTGCAGTCGGTTGCGTCGGCAACGGAAGAATTGACGTCCTCGGTAAATGAGATCAGCCGTCAGGTTCAGGAATCAGCGCGGACCGCAAATGAAGCAGTCAATCAGGCACGCAGGACCAATGATCGCGTCAGCGAATTGTCCAGAGCTGCCGCCCGGATCGGCGACGTGGTCGAACTGATCAACACCATCGCGGGCCAGACCAATCTGCTGGCGCTCAATGCCACCATCGAGGCGGCCCGGGCCGGCGAAGCCGGCCGCGGGTTTGCCGTGGTTGCTTCCGAGGTGAAGGCCCTGGCGGAGCAAACGGCGAAGGCGACCGGCGAGATCGGCCAGCAGATCACCGGCATTCAGTCGGCAACACAGGAGTCGGTCGCGACTATCAAGGTGATCAGCGGTACCATTGAAAGCCTGTCCGAGATTTCTTCGACGATCGCAGCCGCCGTGGAAGAGCAGGGTGCGGCAACCCAGGAGATCTCTCGCAACGTGCAGCAGGCAGCCCGGGGCACGCAGCAGGTCTCTTCCAACATCATCGACGTGCAGCGCGGTTCGGGCGAGACCGGCGCGGCCTCCTTGCAGGTGCTGTCGGCGGCGCAGTCGCTGTCCCGCGATAGCAACCGACTCAAGCTGGAGGTCAGTAAATTTCTGAGCACGGTTCGAGCTGCCTGAGTCGCATTCTGTACTCGCCCCGCAGCTGACACCAAGCCGATGTTCGTTTGACTCCGTGAGAATGGGTCGCGGACATCGCGCTCAAGTTCGTCATCCGGGACTTTGCGGCGCAGATTTTTCCGGCTGTAGACGTCCTGCGCATCTGGTCCGTTCGGCCTTCAGCGGTGATTTCGCAGAGCAGGTTCATTAGATCCTGCCGAGCTAGCCCCCGATATTCACGAACGCCGCTTCCATGGCCCTCCGCGTCCTGACCGTCTCGTTGCCTGCGTCGAATTCGACGTCGCTCCAGCGCACGATCTCGCCGTGGGCGATATCGCGCTTCAGCCTCACGCGATGCGCCAGCCCGATCGGCAGCGCGCCGGCCTTGAGGCTCGCGGCCGCCGGCACCAGCTTGCCCCACACCGTGTAGCCGCCTTCGCCGTCCAGCATCTCGCCGGCGCGCAGATTGCGCTTTGCCACGGCGGCGACGTCGCCACGGAAGCCGTGGGGCTGCCCGGTCGGCTCGCCCCGCAGCGCGGCCGACAGCACCGAGATGTTCAGCTCGAGGCCGATCAGATGATAGGGCTTGTACATCGCCGCGTACCGTCCGCTGCCGTCGGTCTTCAGGCCGTACTGCCTGAAGCAGTCGGCGGCATAGTCATTCGGCGCCTCCAGCACCACGTAAACGCCCCAGCGCAGATCGCGAAACACCGGCCTTCCGTCGCGCTCCAGCGAGGAGACCACCTCCACAACGCTCGATCGCTCCAGCACGCCGCCCCTGCTGCGCGGCCGCATGATATGCGGCAGGTCGTCGACGCCACAGGGTGGAAACAGCAGACCCTCCGCAGGCACGTCCAGTCCGCAGGCGTTCGCGATCGCGGCCATCTCGATCGCCGACTTGGTGCCGTCAAGGAAGGAGTTGAACATCTGCGGGTTCATCCCGGCCGATTGCGCCTCGCCCGCGGTCAGCCCGTAATGCTGCCAGACGCTGTCAGGCGTCACGTCGTGATAGGCCGGCAGATATTTTGTGCCCTTGCCGGCGGCAACCACGTGAAAACCGGTGGCGCGAGCCCAATCCACCATCTCCGCGGTCAGCGCCGGCTGGTCGCCATAGGCGAGCGAATAGACCACGCCGGCCTTGCGGGCTTCATCGGCGAGCAGCGGACCCGCCAGCACGTCGGCTTCGACATTGACCATCACGATATGCTTGCCCGCCGCGATCGCGGCGCGGGCGTGCCTGATCCCGACGGCCGGATTGCCGGTCGCCTCCACCACCACATCCATCGCGCCGCCGGCAATGGCGCGCGCGCCGTCATCGGTGAAAACCGTGGCGGCGATGCGGTCCTCGTCCCATCCGACCGTGCGGCAGGCCTCGCGCGCGCGATCGCGATCGATGTCGACAATGATGGGGACCACGAGCCCCGGCGTGTGCGGCACCTGCGCCAGAAACATCGAGCCGAATTTTCCCGCGCCGATCAGCGCCACACGGACGGGCTTACCGGCGGCAGCGCGGGCCTGGAGGAGGCGGAAGAGGTTCATGGGGATGTCCAGCGAGGGCAGAATTGGTGAGGTGCGTATATCTATCAGCTCGTCATGGCCGGGCTTGTCCCGGCCATCCACGTCTTTGCCTGCAGTGATCGTCTCAAGGCGTGGATGCCCGGGCCTTCGCCTCGCCGAAGCGGCTTCGGCCGCGCAGGCGGGACAAGCCCGGGCATGACGGCTGAGGATGTCCTGCGAGTAAGTCTACTCCGCCGCCTGCCGCGGCGCACGGGCGAGCCGCACCAGCGCGTCGTCGTCCACCGTCTTGATCGGTGCGAAGTCGCGATGCGCGATGTACTCCGGCCGCGTCGGGGTGCGGATGTAGTTCGAAACTGCGTTCAGCGTCAGGTACACGATCTTGCGCGGGTAGGGCGTGATGTTGCCGGCCGAGCCATGCACGAGATTGCCGTGGAACATCAGCATGCCGCCGGGCTTCCCCGTCGGCGCCACGATGCCGCCCTGCTTGACGAGGCGTGTCACGGTCTCCTCGTCCAGCGTCCACAGCGGATAGGAGGTCGTCGCGAGGTCGTGCGAGGCCTTGAGGTCGCCGGCGTTCTGGCTCTGCGGCACCAGCATCAGCGGGCCGTTGATCGGCATCACCTCGTCGAGGAAGATCGCGATGTTCATCGCGCGCGGCTCGGGCATGCCGTCGTCGCGCTTCCAGGTGCCGTAATCCTGGTGCCATTGCCAAACGTCGCCGGTGAAGGCGGATTTTGCGTTGATCTTGAACTGGTGCATGTAGACCTGCTCGCCGAACAATTGCTCGACCGGGTCGATCATGCGCGGATGCGCGCCGAGGATTCTGAACGCTTCGTTGTAGAGATGCGCGGCAAAGGCGGTGCGCGGTGCGCCGCTCTTCTCGCGCCAGACTTCCGGCCGGTTCGCGTCATAGATGGCAACCGCCTCGCGCGCGAGGAGATCGACCTCCTCCGGGCTGAACAGTTCGGGCAGGAACAGCCAGCCCTCGCGCTGGAAGAACTCCAATTGCTCCTGGGACAGTTTCATGGCGCGTCCTCCTGTTTTGTCATTTTTTCTCTCTCGTCATGCCCGGGCTTGTCCCGGGCATCCACGTTCTTCCAGCGTCGAACAAAGTCGCGGATGGCCGGGTCAAGCCCGGCCATGACGGCGACGGAGATCGTGATCTACGCCGCCGCCTCTTCCGTTGCCCTCAGTCTCTCCTCGGTCATTCGTCCCGCCGTCTGCGCATGCGCAAGCGCCGCACGCTCGGCCGCCTTCGCGTCGCCCGCGAGAATGTGTCCGGCAATGTCGGCATGCTCGGCCCAGGCGCTGCCGCGATAATCGAGTTCGGACAGCACTGTTGCCATCGAGCGGCGCATATGCGGCCATTGCGGCGTAATCGTCTCCTCGATCACGGGATTGCCGGCGAGCCGATAGATCGCGCGATGAAACGCGACGTCGAGCGCGATCAGCTCGGCGAGCGTGGTCTTGCCATCAACCCCGCGCCCGGCTGCGAGCGCCGCCTCCAGCCGCGCGCGTCCCGCCGCATCGCTTGCGGCGCGTTCGCCGGCAAGCCGTGCCGCCAGCGCATCGATCGCGCCGCGCACCTCGTAGAGCTGGCGGATGCGCGCGGGATCGAGCTGGGTGACTTCAAAGCCGCGCCGGCCGCTTTCGGCGACCAGTCCCTGCCGGTGCAACAGGTGCAGCGCATGCGATACCGGCTGGCGCGATACGCCGAGCCTATCGGCGAGCTCGTTCTGCCGGATGCGCTGGCCGGGCTGCAGCGTGCGGTCGGAGATCGCCTCCAGGATCCGCGCATAGACTTGGTCGATCAAGTTCGGAAGCGGGTCGAGAGGGATCACGCCGGCAGCTCCGAGAGCATGAGAGCGAATACGGAATTCCGTATTCAAAGATACGGCCGAGAGGGGAACGGCGTCAAGCGCGGACCAACGGGGCGTCCGATCCCATTTTTGCGCTCGGCCAAGCCATTGATATTGCTAGGCTCAGCTACTGTGCATGGGGTTGTTTTCAAAAAAAGAGAGCGTGAGGCCGCTTACTCCGCCAAAAACGCGCTGACCGCCTCGCCGAACTCCAGCGGCGCCTGCTCGAACATCCAGTGCCCGGCATTGGGGATCACGGCCGTTTTGGCGCCCGCGATGTGCGCGGCCAGCACGCGCCACATCACGGACAGGCTCCCCGCAGTCGCCCCGCCGCCGATCAGGAGCGTCGGGGTCCTGATCGCCTGCGCGTCCGCGAGCGTGTAGGGCCTGCGCTGCTCGTTGATCTGGCCGAGGAAGGTGATCGCGTTGTCGCGCAATTGCTGCTTCGCCGCCGCCGGCACGCGCCGCCACGAGCCGTCGCCTTCGATCCCTTCGTAGAAGTTCTGCAGCGCGCCCTCGGTGTCGCCGGCGCGGATCATCTCGACCGAGCGCGCCGTGCGCGCGGCCAGCGGCGGATGCGCGGGCGTGCCTGCAGGCACCGGCAGGCTAGCATCGAGATCGCCGCCGGGCTCGGCCAGCACCAGCTTGCGCAACAGATCAGGCCGCGACTGCGCCACGCGAAAGGCGATGTGGCCGCCGCGCGAATGGCCCATGAGGTCGACCGGCCTGGGGTCGACCTGCTCGATGAAAGCGATCACGTCGGCGACGTGCTGGGCCATCTTGTAGTCGTCGCCGACGGCATCCCAATGCTCAGGAAAGAAATGCCTCAGGCTCACCGAGATCACGCGATGTGATTTCGACAGCGGGCCGAGCACGGAGTACCAGGTGCGGAAATCACCGAGCGTGCCGTGCACGCAGACCAGCGGCGGGCCTTCTCCCACTTCGAGATAGGCCATGTCGTAATCGTTGACGCGAAATGTCTGCATGATCAGCCCGCCAGAAAATCCAGCACCACTTCGGAGTATTTCTGCGGCGCCTGCTCGAACATCGGGTGCGTTGCGTTCGGGATGACGGCCGTCCTGGAATATGGCACATGCGCCGCCAGCGCATGCAGCACCTTCGGCAGCAGGCCCTTGGTCCGCGCGCCCAGGACGAACAGCGTCGGCATCCTGATGGACTCCGCGTCCGCCTTCGAGAACGGCGGGCGGTTGTCGCGGACCTGGCCGATCAGCGTGAAAGCGTTGTCACGCAGATTCTGCTTCACCAGCGCCGGCAGCCGCGGCCAGGTGCCGGGTCCCTCCAGCGTGTCGACGAAGACGGCAAGACCGCCGTCGATGTCGCCGGCCGCGATCTTCTCGGCCGAGGCCGTGAACCGCGCCAGCAGCGGTGAGGGACCGCCGGCATAATCAGGATCGAGGCTCGCATCGAGCTCGCCGCCGGGCTCGGCCAGCACCAGCCGCCGGAGCAGATCCGGCCGCCGCTGCGCCACGCGGAAGCAGATATGCCCGCCGCGGGAATGGCCCATCAAATCGACCGGGCCGAGGTCGAGTTCCTCGATGAAGGCGATGACGTCGTCAACATGCTGGGCGATCGAATAGGTGTCGCCGACGCCATCCCATCGCGCCGGGAAAAAATGCCGCAGACTGACGCAGATCAGCCGGTGCCGCTGCGACAGCGGCCCGAGCACGCAGCCCCAGACACGGAAGTCGTTGAGCGAGCCATGCACGCAGACCAGCGGCGGCCGGCCCCGGTCTTCGCCCACGTCGAGATAGGGCATGTCGTATCCGTTGACGTGGAGGCTCTGCATTCTGGGCTCGCGAAAAGGGAGGCGGAACTCCTGTGCAAGATTCCCGGAAACCGGGTGGATCGCAACTATTTCCAAGCCTAGATTTGAGTTCAGTTCACATTGGGGCATGCGAGGGAACGCAAGCCAGGGACCGAACCATGACCGACCAGCATTTTGCCCTGTTCGATAGCAAGATCGGCCTGTGCGCCATTGCCTGGGGTCCGCGCGGCATCAACGGCACGCAACTGCCGATGGGCGGCGAGCAGAAGATCCGCACCCGCATCAGCCAGCGCCATGCCGACGCCAGCGAAGCCGAGCCGACCGCCGAAGTGCAGCAGGCGATCGACCGCATCACAAAATTGCTCGCCGGCGAGCCGGATGACCTCACCGACATCCCGCTCGACCTCGACGGCGTGCCCGGCTTCAACCGCGGGGTCTACGCGATCGCCCGCACCATTCCGCCGGGCAAGACCGTCACCTATGGCGACATCGCCAAGCAGCTCGGCGGTGTCGAACTGTCGCGCGAGGTCGGCCAGGCGCTCGGCCGCAATCCGTGCCCGATCGTCGTGCCCTGCCATCGCGTGCTGGCGGCCGGCAACAAGCCCGGCGGCTTCTCCGCGAATGGCGGCGTGGTGACGAAGCTGAAGATGCTGGAGATCGAAGGCGCGCTGGTGAACCACACGCCGAGCTTGTTTGATTGAGGCGATGACGCCGCGGGCTAGATCTTCGCCGCCGCCTTCGGCCAATATTTGTCGCGCAAATGCCGCTTCACCAGCTTGCCGGTCGGCGTGCGCGGCAGCTCGGCTTCGAAGTCGATCGAGCGCGGGCATTTGATCGTCGAGAGGCGGCTCTTGCAGTAGGCGATCAGGTCGGCCTCGAGCTCCTTGCCGGCGCGCTTGGGATCGTGCGGCTGCACCACGGCCTTGACCTCTTCGCCCATCTCCTCGTTCGGCACACCGAACACGGCGACGTCGGCGACTTCAGGGTGGGTGATGAGCACGTCCTCGGTCTCCTGCGGGTAGATGTTCACGCCGCCCGAGATGATCATGTAGGACTTGCGGTCGGTGAGAAAGAGAAAGCCGTCACTGTCGAGATAGCCGACGTCGCCGAGCGTCGACCAGCCTTTTGCGTTGTAGGCCTTCTTCGTCTTCTCGGGATCGTTGTGATAGGTGAAAACAGGCGCATCGGCGAAATAGACGGTGCCGATCTCGCCCGTCGGCTGCTCGTCGTCGTTCTCGTCCAAAATCTTGATCTTGCCGACCACGGCGCGGCCGACGCTGCCGCGGTGCTCCAGCCATTCTTTCGAGTTGCAGACGGTGACGCCGTTGCCTTCGGAGCCGGCGTAATACTCGATCAGGATCGGCCCCCACCATTCGATCATCTTGGCCTTGACCTCGACCGGGCAGGGCGCGGCGGCGTGGATCGCGCCCTTCAGGGTCGAGACGTCGTGGCGGTTGCGGACCTCGTCCGGCAGCTTCAGCATGCGCACGAACATGGTCGGCACGAGCTGCGCGTGGGTCACCTTGTATTTTTCGACCAGCCTCAGGAAATCTTCGGCGTCAAAGTGCTCCATGATGATGGAAGTGCCGCCGAGCAGGATCGCCATCATGTTGAAGCGCAAGGGAGCCGCGTGATAGAGCGGTGCCGGTGAGAGATAAGTGGTCTCGTCGTTCATGCCGCACATGCTTGCGCAGAGCACGCGCAGAAACGCGTTCGGCTCGTCGATCGGCTTGCCCTCGAATGCTTTCTTGATGCCCTTGGGCCGGCCGGTGGTGCCGGACGAATACAGCATGTCATAGCCGGCGATCTCGTCGGCGATCGGCGTTGTCGGCTGGGCGGCCGCTTCCTTGTCGTAGGAGCGGAAGCCGGCTTGCGGCTCGTCCATCATGTAGAAGACCGGCTCGCCGGCCGCACCCCTGATCAGGGCCTTGATCTGGTCGGCGCATTTCGGCGTCGTGATCACGACCTTGGCGCCGCAATCGGCGATGATGTAGTCGATCTCGTCCTGCTTCAAATAGCGGCTGATCGCGGTGTAATAGAGCCCGCTGCGTTGCGCAGCCCAGCAGATCTCCATGAAGGCGAGGCGGTTCTCCATCAGCAGCGCGATGTGGTCGCCGGCCTTCAGCCCGAGCGAGCGGAACAGGTGCGCGCCTTGGTTCGAAAGCTCGTCGAGCTCACGATAGGTGATCGCCTTGCCGGTCCCGGCCATCTGATAGGCGATCTTGTCGGGTGTGGCGCGGGCGTGGATGGAGGGGTGAGTCATACGCGGTCCCAAGGCAAAAATGGTGTCGTCCCGGCGTAGGCCGGGACCCATACCCACTGCTGCAAATTGTTGAAGCGCGATGTCGCCACAGCTCGCCCTAACCACAAACTCCTGCGGTTATGGGTCCCGGCCTACGCCGGGACGACACCGTTAATGTGGTGACCAATGAGGCGACGGCTTACAGCCGCTCCACGATCGTCACGTTGGCCATGCCGCCGCCCTCGCACATGGTCTGCAGGCCGTAGCGCTTGCCGCGCTGATGCAGGGCATGCACCAGCGTCGTCATCAGTTTGGTGCCGGAGCCGCCGAGCGGATGGCCGAGCGCGATGGCGCCGCCATTGACGTTGAGACGTTCCGGATCGGCGCCGGTGGTCTTGAGCCACCCGGTCGGCACCGAGGCAAAGGCCTCGTTGACCTCGAACAGGTCGATGTCGTCGATCGTCATGCCGGCCTTTTCCAGCGCGCGCTTGGTGGCGTGCAGCGGTGCGTCGAGCATGATCACGGGATCGCCGCCCATCATGGTCATGTGGTGGACGCGCGCCAGCGGCTTCACGCCGAGCTGCTTCAGGCCGCGCTCGTTCACCACCATCACGCCGGAGGCGCCGTCGCAGATCTGGCTGGCGCTGGCCGCGGAGAGCTTGCCGTTCTCGGCGATCAGCTTGACGCCCTTGATGCCGTCGAGCGTGGCGTCGAAGCGGATGCCCTCGTCGATGTGGTGGGTGTCCTTGGAGCCGTCGGCGCGGGTGATCTCGAGCGGCACGATCTCCTTTTTGAAGTGGCCGGCCTGGGTTGCCGCGATCGCGCGCTGATGGCTGTTGTAGGAGTACTCGTCGAGCTCGTCCTTGGAGAGACCGTACTTCTCGGCCATCATCTCGGCGCCGGTGAACTGGCTGAACACGATGTTCGGATAACGCTGCTCGATACCCGGGCTCTTGTAGTTGCCAAAGCCGTTCTTGGCGGGAAGCTGTGACGACAGGCCCATCGGCACGCGCGTCATCGATTCCACGCCGGCGGCGATCACCACGTCCATCGCGCCGGACATCACCGCCTGGGCTGCGAAGTGCAGTGCCTGCTGCGAGGAGCCGCACTGGCGGTCGATCGAGGTGCCCGGCACGCTCTCCGGCAGTTTCGAGGCCATGATGGCGTTGCGCGCGACATTGTTGGACTGCTCGCCGACCTGCATGACGCAGCCCATGATCACATCCTCGACCAGCGCGGGATCGACCTTGGTGCGGTCAACCAGCTCGTCCAGCACCTTCGCGGCGAGATCGGCCGGATGCCATCCGGCGAGGCGGCCCCCCTTGCGCCCACCGGCGGTACGCGCAGCGGCGACGATGTAAGCCTCGGCCATGTCGGTTTCTCCCTGGATTGTTTTGAACGGTTGCTTGTCGGGGCGGATTTAAGGGGCGACGGGTTGTTTAGTCAATCGATCAATTAACTCTTGTGGGGAGACGCCGCTTGGGCTTATCTGCGGCCGCTCTCGCGCCAAAATCAGGGATCTCCGTGACTACCAGCGTACCGAACAGGCTCCCCAGCGGAAAGAATTCCACGGCAGAGAAATTGCTCGTGGCCGCGAGCGAGCTGATGATCGAACGCTCCTCGATCGAGATTTCGCTGAGCGACATCGCCCAGAAGTCCGGCGCCAACGCCGCGCTGGTCAAATATCACTTCGGCAACAAGGACGGCCTGCTGTTGGCGCTGCTCGAGCGCGACGCGGGAACGGAACTGTCCAACCTCGAATATCTGTCGGCTCAGCCGATCACGCCGACCGCGAAGCTGAAGCTGCATATCGGCGGCATCATTCGCGCCTATCACCGGTTTCCCTACATGAACCGGCTGATCCACTATCTGCTGCACGAGAGCGTCGCGGGCTCCGCGGACGAAGTCTCGAAATTCTTCGTCGCACCGCTGCTGGATTTCCATCGCCGCCTGCTCGCCGAAGGCGTCAGTCAGGGCGAATTCCGCGCGACTGATCCGGTGCTGTTCTACACCAGCCTGATCGGCGCCTGCGATCATTTGTTCTTCGGCCGGCACGCGATGTCGCGCGCGACCGGCGTTGGCCCGGTCACCGACGACGTCTGCCGGCAATACATCAAGCATATGGAAACGCTGATCTGCGGTGGCATCCTCACGCAAGGCGAGGAAGCTGTCGCAGCCGGATGATCCGGCCAGAACGCAGAAGTCTAGAGAAGAAACGCCCAAGGAAAAGGTTCGAGGAAAGGTACAAGCGATGCAGTTGAAAGACGTTGCCGTTCTCATCACCGGCGGCGGGTCCGGCCTTGGTGCCGCGACCGCCCGCGCCATGGCCGCCAAGGGCGCCAAGGTCGGCGTGATCGATCAGAGCAAGGAAAACGCCGAGAAGGTTGCCGCCGAAGTGAAGGGCATCGCGCTTCACGCCGATGTCACCAGCGAGGAGCAGATCAAGGCGGCGATCGCCAAGGCGGAAGCCGCGCACGGCGTCGCGCGCGTGCTGATGAACTGCGCCGGCATCGGCGGCTCGCAGCGCATCGTCGGCCGCGACGGGGTCTACCCGCTGGAAAAGTTCGCGCGCATCATCAATGTCAATCTGATCGGCACCTTCAACTGCCTGCGTTTGTTCGCCGAGCGCCTCGTCACGATCGAGCCGGTCGGTGAAGAACGCGGAGTCATCGTTAACACGGCGTCGGTCGCGGCTTACGAAGGTCAGATCGGCCAGATCGCTTATGCGGCGTCGAAGGGCGGCGTCGTCGGTCTCACCCTGCCGGCGGCGCGCGACCTCGCGAGCCAGAAGATCCGCGTCAACACCATCGCGCCCGGCCTGTTCCTGACGCCGCTGCTGATGGGCTTGAACGAAGAGGCCCGCAAGAGCCTCGGTGCCCAGGTGCCGCATCCCGCGCGTCTCGGCGACGCCAATGAATACGGCTCGCTGGCCGTGCACATCGTCGAGAACCCGATGCTCAATGGCGAGACCATCCGTCTCGACGGCGCGATCCGCATGGCGCCGCGGTAGCTCTTCCTCCCTTCTCCCCTTGTGGGAGAAGGTGGCGCGCTTTTGAGCGCGCCGGATGAGGGGTCTCTATCCACGGAGACAGACCCCTCACCCAGGCGAATTCCGGGTTCGCAGCGTACATGCCCTCTCCCACAAGGGGAGAGGGCGCAGCAATCGGCACCGCGAATGGCGGCAAGCACGAGGCGCCTCATGTCCCAACCGCTGCTGATCGAGCACAATGACGGCGTCGACACGGTGACGCTCAATCGTCCCGAACACCTCAACGCGCTCGATTCTGCGCTGATCGACGCGCTCAACGTTTACTTCCGGGGCCTCCAGCGCAACCGCGACACGCGCGTCGTGGTGCTGAAGGGCGCCGGAAAGAATTTTTGCGCAGGACTCGATCTCAAGGCGGCGATGGCGCGCCGTGCCGGGCAGCAGGAGCCGCCTGATGTCACCGAGTCGCTGGATTCGCAGCGGCGCATCGCCGACATCGTGATGCTGATGCGGCGCTGTCCGCAGCCGATCCTCGCGCTGGTGCAGGGCGCGGCGGCGGGCGGCGGCTTTGCTCTTGCGCTCGCCTCCGACATTCGCATCGCGACGATATCGGCGCGAATGAACTGCGCTTTCATCAAGCTCGGCCTTGGCGGCTGCGACATCGGCACCAGTTATTTCCTGCCGCGCCTGGTCGGTGTCTCCGTTGCCTCGGAGCTGATCCTCACGGGACGCTTCATCGGCGCCGAGCGGGCGCTCGCGGTCGGGCTGGTCTCCGAGGTCGTCGACGAGGACAAGCTCGATGAGGCCGCCGAACCCTATGTCGACGCGATGATCACGGCCTCGCCCGTGGGCCTACGCCTGTCCAAGGAATGCCTCAACATGAGCGTCGATGCCGGATCGCTGGAAGCCGTGATCGCGATGGAGGATCGCAACCAGGTCCTGTGCAGCCGCTCCGAGGAATTTTCGGAAGGCATCAGGGCCTTCCTTGAGAAGCGAAAGCCTGTCTATATCAGGCGCTGAAAATGAAGATCCGTAAAGGACAAGAAATTCCGGGAGACGCACAATGAGTGGAAGCGCGGCGGCGGTGATGACGAAGCCCGCCTTTCGCAAGGTCAAGTGGCTTGCGCGCGACATCGATGTCGAGCGCCGCGACGACGGCACGGTGGTGCTGAAGTCGCGCATCCCGCTGCAGACCTACGAGAAGCATATCCCGGCTTCGCTGGCAAAATGGGCGAAGGAAGCGCCCGAGCGGATCTGGCTTGCCCAGCGCGGCGGCCCTAACCGCGAATGGCGTAAGGTGTCCTATGGGGAGGCCAAGCGCACCGTGGATGCGCTGACGCAAGGCCTGCTCAATCTCGCGCTCGACGGCCGCCCGGTCACGATCCTCTCCGGTAATTCGATCGAGCACGCGCTGATGACGCAGGCGGCGATGCAGGCGCGCGTCCCGGCCGCGCCGGTCTCGCCCGCCTACTCCTTGATGAGCCATGATCACGTCAAGCTGAAATACCTGTTCGACCTGATCAAGCCGGGCGTGGTGATGGTGCAGGACGGCCCAACCTTCGAGAAGGCGCTGAAAGCGCTCGATCTCACCGGCGTCACCGTGGTTCACGTCTTGCGGCCCTGCGAGGGTATCGCGAGCGTCAGCTTTGCCGAGATCGCGGCGACAGCCGTGACTGCCGATGTCGAAGCGTCGATCGCGAAGATCACGCCTGAGACCGTCGGCAAGCTGCTGTTCACGTCAGGCTCGACCGGCATGCCCAAGGCCGTCATCAACACGCAAGCGATGATGTGCGCCAACGCGGCGATGATGATGCAGGTGCGGCCGCGCGATCCGCGCGGTCCGATCTCGACCATGCTGGACTGGATGCCCTGGAACCACACCATGGGCGGCAACGCGGCGTTCCACCCGATCCTGGTCGACGGCGGCACGCTCTATATCGATGACGGCCGACCGATGCCGGGCCAATTCGAGGAAACTCTCCGGAATCTGCGCGAGATCTCGCCGACCTATTACGCCAACGTGCCTGCCGGCTATGCCGCGCTCGCCGCCGCCATGGAGAAGGACGAGGCGCTGTGCCGATCCTTCTTCAAGAATCTCTCGATCATGGCCTATGGCGGCGCGCGACTGCCGGATGATCTCTACGACCGCATGCAGGCCCTCGCCGTGAAGACGACCGGTGAGCGCATCGTGTTCTACACCGGCTGGGGCTCGACCGAGACCGCGCCGACCTCGACCGGCACCTATTGGGACACCGAGCGCGTCGGCCTGATCGGCCTGCCGTTCCCCGGCGTCGAGTTGAAGATGGTGCCCTGCGGCTCGAAATACGAGCTGCGTCTGCGCGGCGTCAACGTCACGCCGGGCTATTTCGGCCAGCCTGACCTGACGAAGAAGATGTTCGACGAGGAAGGTTTTTATTGCATTGGTGACGCCGGAATCTTCGTCGACGATGCCGATCCGGTGAAAGGCATCATCTTTGCCGGCCGCGTGGTTGAGGATTTCAAGCTGACCACCGGCACCTTCGTCCATGTCGGCTCGCTGCGCACGGATGCGATCGCAGCCGCGACGCCCGTCGTGCATGATGCGCTGGTCGCGGGGCAGGATCGCGCCTTCATCGGCCTGCTGGCCTGGCCGAACCTGCATGCCTGCCGCCAGCTCGTCGGCAAGGCCGATCTCAGCTTCGATGATGCAGTGAAGCATCCCGAGGTGATCGCTTGCTTCAGGCGCGGGCTGGAGGCTCACAACAGGGAGTGCGAGGGCGCCAGCAGCCGCATCATCGCGCGCGCCATGCTGATGGCGGAACCGCCCTCGATCGACGGCAACGAGCTCACCGATAAGGGCTACATCAACCAGCGCGCCGGCCTGGAGCGCCGTGCCGCTCTGGTGGAGCGGCTTTATGCCGACAAGCCTGACCAGGACGTCATCGTTCTCAAGTAATCGACATCATCAACACGGATACGCGCCATGAATTTCGATTTCTCCGACGACCAGAAGCAGCTCCGCGATCAGGCGCGCAAATTCCTCACCGAGAAGTGCCCACCGAAGGCGGTGCGCGCAGTTCTCGACGGCAAGGCGCCGTACGACAAGGAGCTGTGGAAGGGCCTCGCCGAGATGGGCTTTCTTGGCGTCGCCATTCCCGAGGATTTTGGTGGCGCCGGTGCCGGTCATCTCGAACTTTGCGTGATAGCCGAGGAGATGGGCCGTGCGAACGCGCCGGTGCCGTTTTCCTCCACCGTCTATCTCGCGGCCGAGGCGCTGCTGATCGCCGGCAGTGAGGCGCAGAAGAAGAAATGGTTGCCGGCGATTGCCTCGGGCGAGGCGATCGGCACGCTGGCGCTGTTCGAGGGCAAGGGCAATCCGTCGCCGAAGAACGTCAAGCTGACGGCTGCGAACGGCGTGCTCAACGGTGTCAAGAAGCCGGTCGCCGATGGCGCGATCGCCGACTTCGCGGTGGTCGCGGCACGCACGGGATCGAGCGGACGCGACGGCGACATCTCCTTGTTCATTGTCGACCTCAAGGGCGGCGGTGTCGAGGTGAAGAGCCTGACCAATCTCGATCCCACCCGCGGGCAGGCCGAGATCACTTTCAGGGATTGCAAGGCCGAGCCGCTGGGCGCGTCCGGCGAAGGCTGGAGCATCTTGACTCAAGTGCTCGATCGCGCCGCGGTGCTCTGCGCGTTCGAGCAGGTGGGCGGCTCCGACCGCGCGCTGGAGATGGGCCGCGACTACGCGCTCGACCGCATTGCCTTCGGCCGCCAGATCGGCTCGTTCCAGGCCGTCAAGCACATGCTGGCAGACATGTACGTGTCGGCGACGCTGGCCCGTTCCAACAGCTATTACGGCGCCTGGGCGCTCTCGACCAACGCCGCGGAGCTGCCGGAAGCCGCCGCCGCGGCCCGTATCAGCGCGACGCAGGCGTTCCAGCACTGCGCCAAGAACAATATCCAGGTTCACGGCGGCATGGGTTTCACCTGGGAGTTCGACTGCCACATGTATTACCGCCGCGCCAACGCCATGGCGCTCGGGCTCGGCAGCCTGTCCTATTGGGAGGACCAGTTGATCGACCGCATGCGCAAGAAGAACGCGGCGTAGGCAAAGGGCAACGTCATGAACTTCGACGACACGCCGCAGGAAGCCGAATTTCGCGCCACTGCTCGCGCCTGGATCGCGGCGAATGCGCCCAAGCAGTACGAGGACGAGCTTCGCAAGTCCTCGCTCGGCCGCACGCAATTGAAGAACGCCAACATCCTCGACGTTGCAAAGGCCTGGCAGAAGAAGAAGGCGGATGCCGGCTGGGCCTGTCTGCACTGGCCGAAGGAGTATGGTGGTCGCGGCTCGTCGCCGATCGAACGTGTGATCTGGCAGCAGGAAGAGGGGCCGTTCGGCCAGCTCTCCCGCATGTTCATCATCGGCCATGGCATGTGCGGGCCGACTATGATGGCGTTCGCACGCGAGGAGCATAAGCGCGCTTATCTGCCGCCACTCGCCTCCGGCGAAAAGGTCTGGTGCCAGCTGTTCTCCGAGCCCGCCGGCGGCTCCGACGTTGCGGGCCTGCGCACGCGCGCCGAGAAGGACGGCGATGACTGGGTGATCAACGGCCAGAAGATCTGGACGTCGGGCGCGCATTATTCCGATTACGGCATTTTGCTCACCCGCACCGATCCGACCGTGCCCAAGCACAAGGGCCTTACCATGTTCTTCCTGGACATGAAGAGCCCGGGCGTCGAGGTGCGGCCGATCAAGCAGGCGAGCGGCGCTTCCGACTTCAACGAGGTCTATTTCACCAACGTCCGCATTCCCGATCACCAGCGCCTCGGCGAGGTCGGTGACGGCTGGAACGTCTCGCTGACCACGCTGATGAATGAGCGCAGCGCGATCGGCGCGGCCGTCTCGACAGGCTTCCCCGAGTTGTTCGAATATTGCTCCAGCCTGATGCTGGACGATGGCCCGGCCATCGAGGATCGTGCCGTGCGCGCGAAACTGGCGAGCTGGGCGGTGAAGGCGAGCGGGCTGAAATACACCAGCATGCGCGCGATCTCCGCGCTGTCGAAGGGCGAGCGCCCGGGACCGGAAAATTCCATCGGCAAGCTGGTGGCGGGCGCGATGATCCAGGATGTCGCGACTTATGCGCTAGACTTGCAGGGTGCGGGCGGAGTGGTCAGCGGCGAGGACGCCGAACTCGCCGGCCGCTTCCAGGCGATGCTGCTGCGCGCGCCGGGCACCCGTGTCGAAGGCGGCACCGATGAGATCATGCGCAACATCATCGCCGAGCGGGTGTTGGGCCTGCCCGGCGACATCCGGGTCGACAAGGACGTGCCGTTCAACAAGATCCCGACGAAGGGAAGATGAATTGTAGGGTGGGCAAAGGCGCACAGCGCCGTGCCCACCAATCTGTCGAGCACGAGGGAAGGCGGTGGGCACGCTTCGCTTTGCCCACCCTACGCACCGAACAAGGATTGAGAGGTCCGCCATGAATTTCGACGACACCCCGCAGGAAGCCGCATTCCGCGAGACCGCGCGCAAATGGGTCGAGGCCAACGCGCCGAAGGAGTTTTTGGCCGAGCTGTCAAAATCCTCGCTCGGCCGCATCCGGCTCGCCAACCACGACATCGTCGATGTCGGCAAGGCCTGGCAGAAGAAGAAGGCCGAAGGCAACTGGGCCTGCCTGCATTGGCCCAAGGAATATGGCGGCCGGGGTGCGACGCCGATCGAGCGCGTGATCTGGCAGCAGGAGGAAGGCGTCTATGGCAAGCTGACGCAGCCGTTCCAGATCGGCGAGGGCATGTGCGGGCCCACCGTGATGGCTTTTGGCAGCGAGCACGCCAAGCGGCGCCATTTGCCGAAGCTGGCCGCGGGCCAGGAGATCTGGTGCCAGCTGTTCTCCGAGCCGTCAGCGGGCTCCGATGTCGCGGGCTTGCGCACGCGCGCGGAGAAGAAGGGCGACAATTGGGTCGTCAACGGCCAGAAGATCTGGACTTCGGGTGCGCACTATTCTGACTACGGTCTTTTGATCGCGCGCACCGATCCCAATGTGCCCAAGCACAAGGGTCTCACGATGTTCTTCCTGGATATGAAGAGCCCCGGCGTCGAGGTGCGCCCGATCAAGCAGGCCAACGGCATGCAGGAGTTCAACGAGGTCTATTTCACCGACGTCGTCATTCCCGACAGCCAGCGTCTTGGCGCGATCGGCGAGGGCTGGAGCGTGTCGCTGACCACGCTGATGAACGAGCGGATGTCGATCGGCTCGCGGCTCGCGACCGGCGTCCCCGAGATGTTCGAGTTCTGCTCCAATCTGATGCTGGAGGATGGCCTCGCCATCGACGATCCCGCCGTGCGCTCAAAACTCGCGAGCTGGGCGGTGAAGTCGAGCGGGCTGAAATACACCAGCTACCGGGCGATCTCGGCGCTGTCCAAGGGCGAGCGGCCGGGGCCGGAGAATTCGATCGGCAAGCTCGTCTCCGGCATGATGCTGCAGGACATCGCAACCTACGCCATGGACCTCCAGGGCGCGGCCGGCGTTCTCACCGGCAGCGACGAGGAAACCGTTCAGGGCCAGTTCCAGCAGATGCTGCTGTCCTCGCCCTCGATGCGCATCGCGGGCGGCACCGACGAGATCTTGCGCAGCATCATCGCCGAGCGTGTGCTGGGATTGCCGGGTGACATCCGCGTCGACAAGGACGTGCCGTATAACAAGATCCCGACCAAGGGACGGTGATCCAGCCTCTCGCCGTATCTTGTAGGGTGGGCAAAGCGAAGCGTGCCCACCATGCGCAGATGCGCCGAGGTAAGTCTGTCGGTGGGCACGGCGCTGTGCGCCTTTGCCCACCCTACGAAGAGAAGGCGCGAGTTGATCCATGGACGCACAAGTAAAGCAAAACGACCGCATCGGCGTGCTCGAAGAGCTACTCAACGAGCGCTACTCGGTGCGCGCCTTCCTGGCCAAGGAGGTCGATCGTGCGACGATCGAACATGTGCTGACCACCGCGCAGCGCACGGCGTCCTGGTGCAACAGCCAGCCCTGGCAGGTCGTCATCGCCAGCGGCGAGGCCAAGGAGCGTTTCCGCAAGCTGATTTACGCAGAAGCATCGAGCGGGCTCGGCGACGACTATGATTTCACGCCCCCGCGCGAATATCTCGGCGCCTATCTCGAACGCCGCCGCGAGAGCGGCTTCCAGCTCTACAACACACTCGGCATCGCGCGCGGAGACAAGATGGCCTATGCCAAGCAGGCGCTGGAGAACTACAACTTCTTCGGCGCGCCGCATGTGGCCATCATTCACACCGACGAGCCGCTCGGCATCTACGGTGCGATCGATTGCGGCGCCTATGTCTCGAACTTCATGCTGGCCGCGCAGGCGCTCGGGCTCGGCACCATTCCGCAGGCGGCGCTCGCGCGCCACTCCGGCCTGATCCGCCGCCATTTCAATCTGCCTGCTGACCGCCGCATCGTTTGCGGCATTTCGTTCGGCTATGCCGACAATGCCCACAAGGTCAACAGCTACCGCACGTCGCGTGCGAGCGTGGCCGAGACCGTGACCTTCGTGGACGAGTGACCAAGCGTGGACCGGTGATCGAGGCGGCCCAGGCACGCATCAAGTTTCACGCTTCAGACATACGAAGACGGCCGCGGAAGCGGCCGCCTTCATCGGGGTCTCAGTCGGATTGACGCCGGCGGTCAGCCGCCGCTGCCGCCGATCACGGCGCGAATGGTCTCGTCGGGCCCGAAATCCTCGGCGCCATCGACATAGAGCAGTGCCGCGAGCTTGGAGCGCGCACGGTTCACGCGGCTCTTGATCGTGCCGACTGCGCAGCCGCAGATCGAGGCCGCATCCTCATAGGAGAAGCCGGAGGCGCCGACGAGGATCAGCGCTTCACGCTGGTCCTGCGGAAGCTTGTCGAGCGCCGTGCGGAATTCCTCGAACTCGAGATGTGCGTTCTGCGACGGCTGCGTCTTCAGCGTCTTGGCATAATTGCCTTCGGCGTCCTCGACTTCCCGCCGCCGCTTGCGATAGTCGGAGCGGAACAGGTTGCGCAGGATCGTGAACAGCCACGCCGGCAGATTGGAGCCGGGCTGGAACGAGTCGATGTTGGCGAGCGCGCGCAACAGCGTCTCCTGAACCAGATCGTCGGCGCGATCGGCATTGCCGCTGAGCGAGATGGCGAACGCGCGCAGACTGGGCACGGCCGCCAGGATGTCGTTACGCAGGGAGTCCGTGAGAGGCATTAGTCCCTCCCATTGTTGTTGTCGTTAGAGCCGCCACCATTTTCCACTTGGGGTGTCGCTCCCGGCGCATCAAGTTTCTTGATTAGTTCCGCGAACCGGTCCGGAACCCCCTGCCGCACCACGTCGTCGTACATGGCGCGCAGCTGGTGCCCGATCCGGGACTGGATCTCCGGAGTGAGCCCTCCCTTGCCGGGGGTCGTGCTTTTGCTGGCTTGAGACTTGAGATCTTTCATGACCTGTTCCACGTTTCCCCGAGTTAAGTAACTGTAAAATCGAGAAGTTCTCTCAACCGGGAGCCGTTCCCTGGATAGGCTCAATGCGAGTTGCGAGAAAAAGTTCCGCCCCCATGCGGAACTTTTCTCAGTCTGAGGCGTAATCAGCCCAGCAGGGGAACCCGGGCCCCCCGCCTAACGCCTGCACGTCAAGGTCGGCCCGATGATGATATGGAGTGGGGATGTCCCGTTCACAGCTCGTTGCTGAACACTTGCCGTTGTTGCGCCGGTACGCGCGCGCCCTGACGGGCAGCCAGTCCTCCGGTGACGCCTATGTCGCAGCCATGTTGGAAGCCATGCTGGGGGATCCGTCGGTGCTCGACGAGAGCCACGGGCCGCGCGCCGGCCTGTTCCGGCTGTTCACCCAAATCTGGAATTCCGTTTCCGTCAACGACGATTCCGAGGTGACGAACTTGCCGATGCCCCCGGAGCGACGGCTGTCGAACATCACGCCATTGCCGCGGCAAGCCTTCCTGCTGCTCTCGCTCGAGGGATTTTCGGAAGAAGAGGTCGGCTACATTCTCGGCACCGACGTCGGCGAGACGCGCCGGCTTGCGGATGCTGCAGGACGTGAGATGGCCGCCGAGATCGCCACCGACGTGCTGATCATTGAGGATGAGACCTTCATCGCCATGGATCTCGAGAGCCTGGTGAAGAATCTCGGCCACAATGTCGTCGGCGTCGCCCGTACCCACGCCGATGCGGTCGCCTTGGCAAAGAACAGGCGGCCCGGCCTGATCCTCGCCGACATCCAGCTCGCCGACGGCTCGTCGGGCCTCGACGCCGTGAACGAGCTGCTCCGCACCTTCGAGGTGCCGGTGGTGTTCATCACCGCCTACCCGGAGCGCTTCCTCACCGGCGAGCGTCCCGAGCCGGCGTTCCTGATCTCAAAACCGTTCCAGCCGGCGATGGTGTCGGCGGTGGCGAGCCAGGCCCTGTTCTTCCAGCGCAACTCCCGCAACCGCGCGCCGAAAGTGCCGGCGGCGTAAGGGAGCGCCTACTCCCGACATTTGACGAAATCCGATCCGGCGTGCCGCAAGGTGCGCCGGATTTTTGTTGACCAGGTTGCCGCGCTTGACGGCCATCGAATTCGCCGCTCATACCTCCTGCAGCGGCCGCGTTGCAGCCGCAGCGCATCGGAGACGTGTTCATGGACCAGCAACTCCTCGATCGCCTCGCCATCCGCGACCTCGTCGAGAACTGGGCGGTGTGGCGGGATGCCGGCGACTGGGAGCGCTTTGCCACGGTCTGGCATGAAGAGGGCTGGATGTCCGCCACCTGGTTTCAGGGGCCGGCGCGGGATTTCATGCGGGTCAGCCAGGAGGGGTTCGCCAAGGGCGTGCGCATCCTGCATTTCCTGGGCGGCTGCAGTATCGACCTCGAGGGGGCGCGCGCCATCGCGCAGACCAAGATGACCATCTCGCAGCGCGCGCCGGTGCACGACGTGCACTGCGACGTCGTCTGCACCGGGCGCTTCTACGATTTCCTGGAGAAGCGGCAGGGAAAATGGGGCATCGTCCGCCGCCAGCCGATCTACGAGAAGGACCGGATCGACCCGGTCGATCCCGCCGCGACACTTCAGCTCGACCAGAAAGCCCTTGCCGCGCTCCCGGAAGGCTACCGCCACCTCGCCTACATGCAGGAGCTGATCGGCTACAAGGTCAAGCGCGACATGCCGGGCCTCACCGGGCCCGAGGTCGAGAAGCTCTATGGGGAGGGGCGGGAGTGGCTCGCGGAGAAGGCGAACTGAACGCCAGACAAAAGTAAGGCGCGACTGGCATCACCACAGTCGCGCCCTACGTCGCCGGCTTATGGGGCAGGGGGGAATAGCCGGCTGTTGAGACGACTCCCGTCCGCGAAAGTCGTTCCAGGCGGTTGCGAAATTTTTCGCAGGTCGTGTCTTTTTCGCACACGGTTAAGTGATCTTAACGACTGAGAACTCCCGGTCCTCTCCTCGCGTTGTTCCCGCGATCGCCATGGGGCGAGGGACCGACAGCCATGTCACAGATCCAAAAGGTATTTTTAGGCGCCGTCGCGCTCGCCGCGACGCTTGGCGCCGTTCAGGTCGGCGCCGTGCAGCTGGCCTCCGGCCATGATCTGGCCGACCGCTGGCAGGCGGTCGCTGACAAGCCGGGCCATAACGTCAATCGCTCCAGCAAAGCCGACCGGCTCGCCGACATCAAGCAGGCGGAGGTTCCAACCCGTACCGTGTCGATGCGGCTGAACGATCTCGCCGACACGTCGGTGCTGCTGCGGGTCCCCGCGGTGATCGAGACCGGTAACGCCAAGCCGCCGGTGTTGCTCCCGGACCAGAAGCAGAGCCGCAAAAAGCCGACGATTGCCTGCGAGCCGATGGTCAGCTCCCTGACCGAGGTCGCAAAACTGCTCCAGCCCGGTCGCTGCGTGACCTGATCGGCATTTGCCAGGGACAAGTCGGCCTCCGCCTGGAGGGCGATTGCTTGCGTCCACTTGATCCCCTGCCCCCTCGCGTTATATCCCGGGTTTCTTTCCCTTTCGATTGACCGGGTAAACGCATGACGACGTCAGACACGGCTGTGCATACGCAGCCCTTCCAGGCCGAGGTTTCCGAGCTTCTGCACCTGATGGTGCACTCCGTCTATTCCGAGACCGATATCTTCCTGCGCGAGCTCGTCTCCAACGCATCGGACGCCTGCGACAAGCTGCGCTATAAGGCCATCGCGAGTCCGGCGCTGCTGGGCGAGGGCGACGCGCTCAAGATCCGGATCATTCCGAACAAGACGGCCGGAACGCTTGCGATCGCTGACAATGGCATCGGCATGGAGCGGCAGGAGCTGATCGACCACCTCGGCACCATCGCCCGCTCGGGCACCAAGGCCTTCGTGTCGAAGCTCAAGGAAGCCAAGGATGGACTTGGCCTGATCGGCCAGTTCGGCGTCGGCTTCTATTCCGCTTTCATGGTCGCCGACAAGATCGTCGTGGTCAGCCGCCGCGCCGGCGAGAGCGACGTCTGGACCTGGACGTCCACAGGCGGGTCGGGCTTCGAGATCGCGCGTGCCAGCGAGGAGGATGCGGCCCGCGTGCAGCGCGGCACCGAGATCGTCCTGCACCTCAAGGACGATGCGAAGAAATATCTCGAAGCCTACGAGATCGAGCGTGTCGTCGCCGCTTATTCCGACAACATCCTCTTCCCCATCGAGCTCGTGCCCGAAGAGGGCGAGCCGCGTCAGATCAATTCTGCAAGCGCACTGTGGCAGCGCTCGAAATCCGAGCTCACGCCGGAAGACTACAAGAAGGCTTATCAGCAGATCGCCTCCGCCTTCGACGATCCCGCGATGACGCTGCATTATCGCGCGGAGGGGCGTTACTCCTACGCCGTGCTGCTGTTTGCGCCCTCGACCAAGCCGTTCGACCTGTTCGAGCCGAACCGCAAGGGACGCGTCAAGCTCTATGTCCGCCGCGTCTTCATCACCGACGATGCCGATCTTCTGCCGGGCTACCTCCGCTTCATCCGCGGCGTCGTCGACAGCGAGGATCTCCCGCTCAACATCTCCCGCGAGATGCTTCAGAACAATCCGCAGCTCGCACAGATCCGCAAGGCCGTGGCGACCCGCGTCTTGTCCGAGCTCGAAAGCCTTGCGGAGAAGGATCCGGAGAACTTCGCGAAGATCTGGGAGGCCTTCGGCGCGGTGCTGAAGGAAGGCATCTACGAGGATTTCGAGCGCCGCGAAAAGCTGCTCGCGCTGTCGCGTTTCACTACGACCTCGGGCGAGAGGCGCTCGCTCAAGGACGTCATTGCCGATTTCAAGCCGAACCAGACCGAGATCTATTATCTCGTCGGTGACGGCATCGAGCGGCTGAAGTCGAGCCCCCGGCTCGAGGCGGCGACTGCGCGTGGCATCGAAGTGCTGCTGCTGTCCGATCCCGTCGACGCCTTCTGGACCTCGATGCCATCGGAGTTCGACGGCAAACCGCTGAAGTCGCTGAGCCAGGGTGATCTCAATCTCGACCTCATCCCGCGCGTCGACGAGGTGGACGAAGCGAAGAAGGACGAGCCGGCCGCCGACGAGGGCGCCACCATCGCGGTGATCAAGGCCGCGCTCGGCGAGCGCGTCAGCGACGTCAAGGCATCGACGCGCCTCACCAGTTCCGCGTCCTGCCTCGTTGCCGACAGCCAGGGCCCGAGCCGCGAGCTCGAGCGCATCCTGGCCCAGCAGAACCGCGGCATGCGCACCAAGCCGATCCTCGAGATCAATCTGCGCCATCCGATGGTCACGGCGATCACGAAGGCTCAGGCCGGCTCGAAGGCGGTCGACGATCTCAGCCTGCTCCTGCTCGAACAGGCGCAGATCCTGGACGGCGAACTGCCGGAAGACCCGGCGGCGTTTGCGGCAAGATTGAACCGGCTGGTGTTGCAAGGGCTCGGCGCGTAGCGGGCGCAGTGCACCGCACTCACCTTGCCGTCATTTACGCGCAGGAACGGTCGCCTCTGCCGTGGTGTTATGCCATACGAGGTGGCCGGCATCTGGGCCGCCGACATGACAGATTCGAGGATTTCTCCATGCGTTTGCCGATCCTGACCCTCACCGCAATTGTCACGCTGTTCGTGGCGGCAGATGCCAGCGCCCAGACCTATGATCCGCGTTATCCGGTGTGCATGCACGTCTATACGCCCGGCGGCTTCGGCGGGGGCGGCGGCGATTATTTCGATTGCTCCTTCACCTCGCTGCCGCAGTGCCGCGCCACGGCCTCGGGCCGCTCGGCAAGCTGCGACGTCAATCCCTACTATGCGTTCGACCAACCCCCGCCGCCGCCGCGCCGGCGTCACAAGAACGTGCACTAGCGATCCGCAACGCGGCTTTCAGGGGGAATTCCTATGCGTCGCTTATTCGGCCTGATCATGACCGTCGGTGCCCTGCTCACGGCCGCGCCGTCGCATGCGCAGACCTTCGATCCGCGCTATCCCGTCTGCATGCACGTCTATTCCGGCGCGAACGGCGGTGGCGGGGAGTGGTATGATTGCTCCTTCACCTCAGTGCCGCAGTGCCAAGCTACCGCTTCAGGCCGCTCCGCCAGTTGCGATCTCAATCCGTATTATCCGTTCAACGTACCGCCGCAGCGCTCGCGCCATCATCGGGGCGGATAGCGCTGCGCGAATCCTACGCTCCCGCTTCGCGTGCAGGCGCGGTCGTTACTCCTTCCTGATTCCCGACAACTCCACCACCTTGCGCCAGCGGTCGGTCTCCGCCGTCAGCATGCCGCCAAATTCGCCGGCATTGCCGTGCAGCGGGATCGCGCCGAGCCCGGCGATGCGGGACTTGATCTCCGCATCCGACAGCGCGGCGTCGATTTCGCGATTGAGCAGGTCGACGATCTCGCGCGGCGTGTCGTGCGGGGCGCCGACGCCGTAGAATGAACTCGTCTCGTAGCCGCTGAGCGTGTCCGCGATCGATGGCACGTCCGGCAAAATCTCCGAGCGCTCGCGCGTGGTGACGCCGAGCGCGCGCAATTTTCCGGCGCGCACGAGCTCGAAGGATGAAGTGACGTTGTCGAACATGCCCTGGATCTGGCCGCTCATCACGTCGGTCAATCCGGGCGCCGAGCCGCGATAGGGCACGTGGATGAACTGCACGCCGGCCAGCGACTTGAACAGCTCGCCGGAGAGATGCAGCGAGGTGCCGATGCCGGAAGAGGCGATCGACATCTTGCCGGGATTGGCCTTGGCGTAGGCGATGAAGTCGGCGACGCTGGTCACCGGCAGGTCGTTGTTGACGACCAGCACCAGCGGAATTCGCGCGACGCCGGCGACCGGCGCGATGCCCCTGGCGAAATCATACGGCAGCGCCGGGTCGAACGAGGCGTTGATGGCGTTCGCGGTCGAGGTCAACAGCAGGGTGTGACCATCCGGGGCGGACGTGATCACTGCCTGTGTCCCGATATTGCTGCCGGCGCCAGGCTTGTTCTCGACGACGAAGGTCTGGCCGAGCCGGTCGGAGAGGCGCTGGCAGAGCAGTCGCGACAGCACGTCGGTGGCCCCGCCCGGCGCATAGGGCACCACCCATTTCACGCTATGCGAGGGATAGGAGGGATTCCCGATCGCAAAGGCGCGTGGCGTGGCGAGCACGGTTGCCGCAGCGGCCGCAGCCTGAATGAAATGTCGCTTGGTGATCATCATGCTCTCCAGTTCACCTTGCGCTGCAAGCGGGGCAAGGGGACACGCGCAGCGCGCCCCGACAACTGGCCTTGCTATCGCAAGAATTGCGAGGCCGCGCACGCCGATCCCACTGGCTTGGTAAAGGATGACTAGAGTTAATCACCCACTAACCCGGTTTTACCTTGTCTCTTAACACCTGAGCAGGGCGTGCGAGCTAAGCTCTCGGAACCAGCAGACACGTTCCGAAAGAATGAACGGCATGACAACCGGCGTCATCGAGCAACCGAAAGCCGCGCGCGCACCTTCGGCTTCGAAAATCTGGCTGAAGGCGATCGAGCTCACCGCACGGATCGAGACGTTGCCGGGCCGGCTGTTCGCCGATGTCGTCGATGATTGGGCGCAGCGCCAGCCCGATCGCATTGCGCTGGCCACCGATCACGCGAGCCTCGACTATGAGGGGCTTTCAAGACGCATCAATCGTTATGCGCGGTGGGCGCGCTCGGCCGGTGTGGCCAAGGGCGATACTGTCGCGCTGATCATGCCGAACGGCATCGACTATGTCGCGGCCTGGCTCGGCATCAGTCGGGTCGGCGGCGTGGTGGCGATGATCAACACCAAGCTCGTCGGCCGATCGCTCGCGCATTGCATCGGAGTAGCAAAGCCCGCCCACATCATTGTCGCGCACGAGCTCGAGGATGCGCTGGACGGCGCGTCGCCACCCCTGAAGACGGAAGCAAAGGTCTGGACCCATGGCGATGCTCGCTGCGAGCGCGCGATCGATGTCGCGCTTGCCGCGCTCGATGACGGGCCGCTTTCGCCGGACGAGCGTGGCGACGTCACCATCGACGACCGGGCCCTGCTGATCTACACGTCCGGGACGACCGGCCTGCCGAAAGCCGCCAGCATCAGCCACCGCCGCATCCTCAATTGGGGCTTTTGGTTCGCCGGCCTCACCGGCGCGACACCGCAGGATCGGCTCTACGATTGCCTGCCGCTGTTCCACTCGGTCGGCGGCATTGTCGCGCCATGCAGTATGCTTGCCGCCGGCGGTTCGGTGGTGATCGCGGAAAAATTCTCAGCATCGAATTTCTGGCCCGACATCGTGCGCCACGACTGCACGTTGTTTCAGTATATCGGCGAGCTCTGCCGCTATCTGCTCAAGGCACCGCCGTCAGAATACGAGAACCGGCATCGCCTGCGGCTCGTCTGCGGCAACGGCCTGCGCGGTGACATCTGGGACGATTTTCAGACGCGTTTCGCCATTCCGCGCATTCTCGAATTCTACGCGGCGACGGAAGGCAATTTCTCGCTGTTCAACGTCGAGGGCCAGCCCGGCGCGATCGGCCGCGTTCCGCCGCTGCTCGCGCATCGTTTCCCTGCCGGTCTCGTCAAGCTCGACCCCGATAACGGCGCGCCGCTGCGCAATGCGGAGGGGTTTTGTATCCCCTGCGCGCGCGGCGAGCCCGGCGAAGCCATAGGACGCATCGGCACGGCGGATGAGGGCGGCGGTCGCTTCGAGGGCTACACCGACGCGAGCGAGACCGAGAAGAAGATCCTGCGCGATGTCTTTGCCAAGGGCGATTCCTGGTTCCGCACCGGCGATCTGATGCGGCTCGACGACAAGGGTTTCTTCCATTTCGTCGACCGCATCGGCGACACCTTTCGCTGGAAGGGCGAGAACGTCGCGACTTCGGAGGTCAATGACGCCGTGCGCGACTTCAGCGGCGTGATCGACGCCACCACCTACGGCGTCAGCATCCCCGGTACCGACGGCCGCGCCGGCATGAGCGCGATCGTGGTAAACGAGGGCTTCGTCCTAGAGGCGCTGCCCGCCCATCTTGCTCAGCGCCTGCCGGCCTATGCTCATCCCGTCTTCATACGCATCTCGCGCGAGCTCGATGCGACCGAGACGTTCAAGCAGAAAAAGGGCGAGCTCGCGCGCGAGGGATTTGATCCGGCCGTGGTCTCCGATCCGCTGTTCATGCTGGACCCGAAGGCCGGCACCTATGTCGCGCTGGACGCGGAGACATATGCGCAAATCAACGAGGGCACGATCCGGCTCTAGTCGCACGAAAATTCGGAGATAGGTCCAATTTTATCCGAATTGTCCAAGAAGCCATTTACTTCTATCGGGTAAACAAGCGGCCCAGGGAGGCGGTCATCAAGAGCCGCCGTAACACGAACGACAACAGAAGCGAGCCAGCCATGTCGGTACGGTCTAAGGTCATTGAAGCGATCCAGCAGATCGCCAAGGAGCAGCACGTCGCGCTTCCCGCACTCTCGGACGATCTGTCCCTGCACGAGACGGGCTTCGACTCGCTCGCCTTCGCCATCCTGGTGGCGCGCCTCGAGGACGAGACCGGCGTCGACCCCTTCACCATCTCCGAGGACGCAGCGTTCCCCGCCACCGTAGGCGATTTCGTGCGGGCCTACGAAAATGTCCCCGCGTGAGATCTTTGCGCTTCGCGACCATCTCGGCGCGGAGCTGACCGGCCGCACGCTGTCGGATGCGCACCATGTCGTGTCGCTGTCCGATATCCTGTCGCAGACGGTCCTGGGTGGCCGTCTGGGCGAGCTGTCCGGGCGCGCGGTGCTGCTGAAATTGTCCGACCAGCTCCGATCGGGCCTTGCCATGATCGAGCTCGACGGTATTGCCCGCCGCATGCTGCTGTGCCCGCCCGATCTCAATCCCGCGCATCTCGATGCGCTGATGTCGGATGCCGGGATCGATGCCGTCGTCACCGACGAGCCCGATCGCTGGGCCGAGACCGGCGTGCCGATGGTCGTCACCGCTCAACTGCCGCTTCAAGCCATGGCGCCGGCCAGGACCGAACGCGCCACGGAGTGGCTGATGCTCACTTCGGGCACGTCGGGCGTGCCGAAGATCGTCGGCCATACGCTGGAAGCGCTCACCGGCGCCATCGTCGCCGAAGGCCCGGCGCGTGGACCCGCGCCGGTATGGGCGACGTTCTACGACATCCGCCGCTATGGCGGCCTGCAGATATTCCTCCGCGCCATCCTCTCCGGCGGTTCGATGGTGCTGTCCGATCCGCATGAGGCGCTCGGCGATCACGTCACGCGGCTGAACGCGCGCGCCGTCTCCCACATCTCCGGCACGCCCTCGCACTGGCGCAAGCTGTTGATGAGCGGTGCGGCCGCGCAGTTCGCGCCGCGCTATGTCCGCCTCTCCGGCGAGATCGCCGATCAGGCGGTGCTGGACGGCCTGAAGGCGGCGTTCCCGAATTCCTCCGTTGGCCATGCCTATGCATCCACCGAGGCCGGCGTCGGCTTTGCCGTCAATGACGGGCTGGAAGGCTTTCCGGCCGACTATCTCGGCAACCGCAACGGCGTCGAGATGAAGGTCGTCGACGGCTCGCTACGTATCCGCTCGACGCGCACGGCGCACGCCTATATCGGCCGCGACGCGGCTGCGCTCACCGATGCAGACGGGTATGTCGACAGCGGCGATATCGTCGAATTGCGCGGCGACCGCTACTATTTCGTCGGCCGCCGCGGCGGCATCATCAATATTGGCGGGCTGAAGGTTCACCCCGAAGAGATCGAGGCGGTGATCAACCGTCATCCCGACGTGCGGATGTCGCGGGCGAAGTCACGCAAGAGCCCGATCACCGGCGGCATCGTCGTCGCCGACGTGATCCTCGCCGACGGCACCGATCCGGCGCGCGCGAAAGAGATCCGCGACCAGATCCTGGATCAGTGCCGCGCGCAGCTCGCGTCCCACAAGGTGCCGGCGGTGATCCGCTTCGTCGAGGCGCTCGACGTCACCCCGGCCGGCAAACTGGCGCGCACCGATGCATAATGTCCTCGTCACCGGCGGCAGCCGCGGCATCGGCCTTGCGATCGGCAGGCGGCTTGTCGATGCCGGCTACAACGTGATCGCGGCGGCGCGGCGCGAGAGCGACGAGCTCACGGCGGCGATCGCCGGGTCGGAAGGGCGCCTGCATTTCCGCGCCTGTGATCTCGCCGTGATCGACGCGATCCCGGCCTATGCCAAACTCGTGCGCGATGAATTCGGCCCGATCTACGGCCTCGTCAACAACGCCGGCCTCGGCACCGAAGGCCTGCTCGCGACCATGCACAATTCCGAGATCGAGGCGCTGGTACAGCTCAACGTGTTGTCGCCGATCATTCTCACCAAATATGTCGCACGCCAGATGATGGCCGACGGTGCCGGCCGCATCATCAACATCTCCTCGATCATCGCGACCACCGGCTATAACGGCCTCTCGGTTTACGGTGCGACCAAGGCCGCCGCCACAGGCTTCACCCGTTCGCTCGCGCGCGAGGTCGGCAAGCTCGGCATCACCGTGAACGCGATCGCGCCCGGTTTCATCGACACCGAGCTGACGCACAATCTCTCCGACGACAGCCGCAAGCGCATCGCCGGCCGCAGCGCGCTGCGCCGCCTGCCGGAGACCGACGACGTCGCTCGCATGGTGGAATATCTGCTGGGCGAGGGCGGTCGCAATGTGACGGGTACCGTGTTCACGGTCGACGCGGGCAACACGGCGTAAGCGGAACTCCATCGCCACAATTGCATTGATCCGGCGCAATGACATCATCCGGATTTGGTCGTAAGATGCCGCGCAATCGATTGGCTTACGTCAATCGATCTGCCCTAATCGATAGGGAGCAGTCCATGACCGCTTCGAGCCAGATCAAGGCGTCGGCAAAGCCATCTTGCGCACAGCAAAGCGACGTTCACAGCCAGGCCATTCACTGCCAACCGATGTCTCATCAAAATTCCGGTGATCACGGTTACGAAATGTATCCGCAGAAACTCGTGCGTCTGGTCGGCTGCCACGACGTACCCTCATCTGCGCTGCGCAAGTGCGAGGGCGAGAAGCTGCACTAGATATTCAGGTCCGGTGCTTCGGCAGGTCAATCCATTCGTGTGAGAACTCCGGCGGGCCGTCGGTCAGGCGGCGGATCCGGCGCTCGCGTTCGTCTTCAGACAGGGCGGGATCGAGCAGTCCCTCGAGTTCATGCACTGCGAGCTCTTCGATCCTGGTGGCATCCGAGGCGAGCGGGTGCCCTGGCCGGAGTGCCGGAGGCGCGACCTTCAGGCCCAGCTCGACCAGCGTGCGGATAGCATCGGAGCGCGACAGGTGATGGGTTTCGGCCCAGCTATCGACGGCTGCGGTCAGGCTTTCCGGCATCTTCACCGCGCTGATGGGATCACGCCCGGTGCGCCGGCGTACCGGAGCGATGGAGTCCTTCCCGTCGAAGTCGGACACGTCGATGTTCCCGCGCAACCATGTGAGATCATCGAGACTAGACGCCATTTGCGGCCCGCTGTTTGATGCCGATCAATGACCTTCTGTGGCATTGCAGCGCGCCCTCGTCTTGTTGTCCGGGTCCATTTCGGCCAATGGTTGCAAGAGCGCGCTCCCGGCGAACCCGAATCGATTCTGCTACGTATGTCTTTTGGACGTGCGTCCCAACCATCCGGCATCATCCGATGACATCAGCGTTCTATAGCGGCATTCCGGTCTTTCGCGGCTTCACCAGCCTGATGGACCCCGCTTTGTACTCGCCGCTGCCGGACGATTGGAGCATCGGCGTTGCCGACATCGTGGATTCCACTAAGGCCATCGCGGCGCAGCGCTACAAGGCGGTGAACATGGCCGGTGCCGCCGTGATCGCGGCCGTGACGAACGCATTGGAGGGACGCGAATTTCCCTTCGTGTTCGGCGGTGACGGCGCGAGTTTTGCGGTCGCGCCCCGCGATCTCGAGCCGGCCCGCGAGGCCTTGGCTGCGACCGCGACCTGGGTGCGGGAAGATCTCGATTTGGGGATGCGCGTCGCGCTGGTGCCGGTGAGCGCCATCCGCGCGCAGGGCCTCGACGTGCGCGTCGCGCGCTTTGGTCCGTCGGCCAATTTGTCTTATGCGATGTTTTCTGGCGGCGGGCTCGCCTGGGCCGACGCCGCGATGAAGCGCGGCGAGTTTGCGATCACCGAAGCGCCCGCGGGCACGCAGCCCGATCTCTCCGGCCTGTCCTGCCGCTTCGAGGTCATTCCGGCTGCGCGCGGCCTGATCCTGTCCGTGCTGGTGATGCCGACCCAGGACGCCGATCCCTCGGCATTCCGCAAGGTGATCGAGGACATCATCCATCTCGTCGAGCGCAGCCCGGATGCCGGTCGGCCCGTGCCGCCGCAAGGGCCGCCGCTGACATGGCCGCCGCAGGGGCTGGACTATGAGGCGCGCACCAAGCGCGGAGGTCCGTTGCTCGCACGCCGCGCCAGCGTGCTGGCCTATACGCTGTTCGTCTATCTGATCATGCGCTTCGATCTCAAGGTCGGCGGCTTCGTGCCGAAGCTTTATAAGCGGCAGGTCGTGGAGAACTCCGACTTCCGAAAATACGACGACGGCCTGCGCATGATCCTCGACTGTACGCCGGAGCTCGAGCGTGCCCTCAGCGATCGCCTCGCGACTGCCGCGCGCGACGGCATCGTGCGTTACGGGCTCCACCAGCAGGACGCCGCGATGATGACCTGCTTCACCCCGTCGGCGCTGCGCAGCGACCACGTCCATTTCATCGACGGCGCGCGGGGCGGCTACGCCTCGGCGGCGACGGCGCTGAAGGCAATGATGGCGTGAAGCGCTAGCGCCCCGCGCGGGTCCACGTTTCGCCGCCGCAGAGCGCGCCGACGCAGCCTTCGACCCGCAGCGAATCCGCTGATGTCACCGTAACGCTGCTCGCATAGGTGCTGCCGTCGTCGGCATTGTAGATCTGGCCCGACCATTTGTTCGGCCCGGAAGGCTGCATGCCGCTGAACAACGGCAAGCCGATCATCGGGCGCCTGGCGAGGGCGGGATTGGGATTTTTGCTGTCGGTGGCGGGCTGGCCGGTCGCGGTGTCGTGGGGTTCACGCAGCCAGACGACGTTGCCGCAGATGCCGCCGCCGCATTTGCTGATCTTGACGCGGGCATCGCCGGCCTGGGTCAGCCAGGTCCCGTCGGCGCTCTGCGCATGGGCGGCAGTCGCGCCAAGGAGCGCAGCCAGAAGGACGATGAGAGCAGCGAATCTGGAAGTCATGGAGAGAGCCCCGAAGTGGAGCGCCTCCATAGCAGCCTAGCAGGATAGTGCAACGCTGGATGGAATCACATTCCCGCGTTTATTTGCCTGCGTGCATTGACCTGTGCTCATTTGCCCCAGCGCACCAAGGCGACCGAGGCCGCGGTCGAAAGCCCGAACACCGCCATGGCGCCGCCAACCAGCGCGAACAGGGTCCAGGCCGGAGCCTGCGCCATCATGAGGGTGCCGCCGCCGATTGCGACGATCAGAAGCCGCGCGGTGGAGGCGAGCACGGGACCGCCGACGCGCGCCGCGCCTTGCGAGGAGAAATAAAGCGACACGCCGATGCCGAAGAACACGAAGGTCGGGCCCGCCCAATGGAAATAGCTGTGCGCGGCGGCGGCAACGCCGGGATCCCTGGTGAAGAGCGAAACCCACAGGGATGGATCGAGCGCGATGACGACGCCGATCAGGCCAACCGTGATTCCCGAGGCCGCGGCGGCGGTCCAGGCCACGCGCCGCGCGCGCTTCACCTGTCCGGCGCCCATCGCCATGCCGACCATCGGCACCGAGGCGATGCCGAAGGCGAAGGTGATCGGGATCAGCAGGAATTCCAGCCGCGAGCCGATGCCATAGCCGGCCAGCATCTCGGTGCCGAAGGTCGCCAGGATCTTGGTGAAGATCAAAATGGTGAGCACGGTCTGGAGCGGCGACAGGCAGGCGACCGCGCCGACCTTGAGGATGTCGAAGAACAACGCGCGATCGAAATGGAACGCGCGGAAATCCAGCGGCAGCCGGCTGCGGCCGGACCAGAGATACCAGAGGAAAAAGATCGCGGCACAGGTGAACGCGATCAACTGACCGGCGGCGACACCGGGCATGCCGAATTGCGGCACACCGAACAGGCCGAGCCCCAGCGTGCCGCCGAGCGCGATCTGGAGCACGCTCGTCCCGATCAGCGCCATCGAGGGCAGACGCATGTCGCCGGTGCCGCGGATCACCGAGGCCAGCGTGTTGACGAGCCAGATCGCGACCGCGCCGGAGAACAGCATTTGCGAATAGCCGCTGGCTTCCTCGAGCACGCGCTCGCGCCCGCCCAGCAGCGTGAAGAACGAGCGGCCGAAGACGAGCATCGTCACCGTGAAAAAAAGCCCGCCGCAGAGGCCGATGATGGCGGCATGCAGCGCCAGCGTCGCCGCTCGGGTCCTGTCGCCTGCGCCGAGCGCGCGGCTGATCGCAGACGAGACGCCGCCGCCCATCGCGCCTGCGCTCATCATCTGCGTCAGCATGGCGAACGGAAACACCAGCGCGATCGCTGCGAGCGGGATCGTGCCGAGCCGGCCGATATAGGAGGTCTCGGCGATCGCAACCAGCGTGCTGCCGACCATCGCGATCATGTTGGGGATCGCAAGCCGCAGCAGTGTCGGCAGGATCGGTGCCGTCAGCAAGCTGGCGATGGGGGAGGCGACCGGGGCAGGCGGCGGCACGGCGTCCAGGGAGGCGTCGATCGTCATGTGTCACCGCGCGGAATATTGGATGATGATCGACATATTATATGGCGTGCAGCCCCGGCACCAGCCGCGCCTCACGCAGGGCTCACCAGGGCAGGCCGCAGAGGTCGATGGTGCCCAGCGTCGGCGCGCTGACGATGTTGCAGACATAGGGCGCCATGTGGGTGAAGCGGATCCGCCCCTCCGGCTGCTCGCAATGGACCTCGCCCTTGAAGGGGAGCCAGCTGCGGGCCTGGTAAAAGGCGACATTGTGCGGCTCGCAGAGCAGCAGCGCGAAGCGGACCGCCTCGTTGGCGCGCATGGTATGCACCGCGGCATCGATCGCCATGGTCGCATAGCCGCGGCCGCGCCGGTCCTCCCGCGTGCAGACTCCGCCGATGCCGCCGATGTGAACCTTCTGCCCATTCCAGGTGACGGTGCGGAAGTAGATGCCGACATGGCAGACGAGACCATCCTCGGGCGTCTCGATCAGCACGCGCAGGTCGGCATTGGCCCATTTGACGTGAGCCCAGGGCTGCTTCCCGACGATATCAGGTCCGAAGACCGCCTGATGCAGTGGCTCCGCCATCCGCCAGGACGCGTCGCCGTTCAAAATGTCGATCTCGATGCTCATCGCTCTCTCTTCCGCATCTCCGCGCCGTCGGTGCGTTTCGTTCTGCCATAAGCACCTCAAAGGCAATGATATTTTACGGCCTGGTTGAAACGCCGACATCCTTGCGACGATTTTATGCAATCCGGCCAAGCCGCCGCACCACGCCTTTTGCAAAATTCGCGGTATTTAACGGCCACGGAACCTTCTATAAGGGGTGACCGTTAAGTCTCGTTCCCCCATCAGTCGCGGACAACACCCATGACCTTTACGCTGCCCCCACTCCCCTACGCCTATGACGCCCTCGGACAATTCATGTCGAAGGAAACGCTCGAATTCCACCACGACAAGCATCATCAGGCCTATGTCACCAACGGCAACAACGCGCTCAAGGGCACCGAATGGGAAGGCAAGTCCCTTGAGGAGATCGTCAAGGGCTCGTTCGGCAAGAACCCCGCGGTGTTCAACAATGCCGGCCAGCACTACAACCACATCCATTTCTGGAGCTGGATGAAGCCCAATGGCGGCGGCACCAAGCTGCCGGGCAAGCTCGAGAAGAAGATCAACGAGGACCTCGGCGGCTTCGAGAAGTTCAAGACGGACTTCCAGGCGGCCGGCGTCGGCCAGTTCGGCTCCGGCTGGTGCTGGCTCCAGGTCAAGAACGGCAAGCTCGAGATTGCCAAGACCCCGAACGGCGAGAATCCGCTGGTGCACGGCGCCACCCCGATCCTCGGCTGCGACGTCTGGGAGCACTCCTACTACATCGACTATCGCAACCGCCGTCCCGATTATCTGAAGGCGTTTGTCGAGAACCTCGTGAACTGGGAATACGTCGAGTCCCTGTTCGACAAGGCCTGAGTTAAGCCTCATCGGAATAGCGAAAGGCGGTCGCATGCGCGGCCGCCTTTTTGCTGTGCGGAATTCGCACTTCACCTCGCATGGCCCTGCGCGAGGTGCGCATCGCTCCCGTCATCGTACTGTTTGCATCGCATCCGCGGCGCCCTTAATCAGGACGGGCATCACCCTCGAGCCGAACGCGCCCGTTGTCAGAACCTTCCCCGAAAGACCCGGCGCCCGCCGAGGACGCGGACTCCGAGCCGCGGCCGGGTCGCGTGCGCAAGCCGATCGGCTGGTCGACCATCATCATCGCAGCGCTGGTGGCGGTGAGCGCGGGTCTGGTCTGGCGGCGTGACGGCACCGACGGTGTTCTCGACATACTGACTCACGATCTCTCGCTGTTCGGCGGCATCCTGCCGCGCGTGCTCGCCGGTTGCCTGCTCGGCGCGTTCATCTCCGAGATCCTGCCGCACGAAAAAGTCTCGCGTGCGCTCGGGCCGAAATCGGGCCTGAAAGGCCTTCTGATCGGCACCGCATTCGGCGCGATCCTGCCCGGCGGTCCCTTCACCGCCTATCCCGTGGCGAGTGCGCTGCTCGCGGTCGGCGCCGATTTCGGTGCCACCATCGCCATGGTCGTGAGCTGGACCTTGATCGGCTATGGCCGGGCCGTGGCCTGGGAGATCCCGATCATGGGCACCGACTTCACGCTGTGGCGCATCGTCATCTCGCTGCCGTTGCCGGTGCTCGCAGGCGCGCTCGGCCGCTTCGTCTACGTCCGGCTTTATCCGAAGCCGGCCATCAAGGACGACGAGAATTGAGCGCCGCGCTTCTGATCGACATCCTGTTGTGGGGCTCGGTGTTCGGCGTTGGCCTGATCGCCTTTCGCCGCGGCCCACCGGTGTTCAAGGCCTCGCTGCGCGAAGGCTCGATGGACTTCATCAACATCGTGCCGCGGATCGCGCTGGGGGTGATCGGCTCCGGCTACATCGCTGCCATCATCCCGCAGGAGGTGATCAGCGGCTGGCTCGGCCCGGATAGCGGCTGGCTTGGGGTCGCGACTGCCGTGGTCGCCGGGGCCGCGACCCCCGGCGGCCCGGTGATCGGGTTCTCCATCGGTACGGTGGCGCTGAAATCGGGCGGTGGGGTGCCGCAGGTGGTGGCCTACGTCGTCGCCTGGGCGCTGTTTGCCTTCCAGCGGGTGATTTTGTGGGAGATTCCGTTCATGCCGGCCCGTTTCGTCTGGTTCCGCTGTGCGGTTTCGGTGCCGTTCCCGTTCGTCGCCGCCGCCATCGCCATGGTGATCGGCAAGCCCTGAGCCCGGCGTGGACAGGGGTAATGTTATAATATAACGTTTCGGCATGGTTCCCGCCGCGTCCCCAGCCCATCAACACGACCATGCTCATGGCCATTCCCATGATCACGGGCATTCGCACGGACACGATCACACCCACGCACATGTCCACGGTGCGGCCTCTCCGCATCCGGCTCAGGCGGCGCACTGGTCGATCCTGCGCATGACGATGGCCGCCCGCCTCGCGGCCGCGCTCGCGGTCTGCGCCGTGCTTTGGGGCGTGGTCTTCCTGGCGATGAGGTGACCATGGCGGCGCTGCATTTCCACAACGTCACGCTTGGCTATGACCGTCATCCGGCCGTGCACCACCTCAATGGTGAGGTCGCCCCCGGCGCGCTGTTGGCCGTGATCGGCCCGAACGGCGCCGGGAAGTCGACCCTGCTGCGGGGCATCGTCGGCATCCTCAGGCCGCTCGACGGCAGCATCCATCTCGGCGGGCTCGACAGCCGCGATATCGCCTATCTGCCGCAGAGCGCGGAGATCGACCGCAGCTTCCCGATCTCGGTGCTGGACTTCGTTGCAACCGGGCTGTGGCGCGGGACCGGCCTGTTCGGCGGCATCGGCAAGGCGGCGCGCGAAAAAATCCTCCGCGCGATCGCTTCCGTCGGCCTCAACGGCTTTGAGAACCGCCCGATCGGCACGCTCTCGGGCGGCCAGATGCAGCGCGTGCTGTTCGCGCGCGTACTGCTCCAGGACACGCGGCTGATCGTGCTCGACGAGCCCTTCAACGCCATCGACAGCAAGACCACGGCCGATCTGCTGACGCTGGTGAAGCACTGGCACGGCGAGGGCCGCACAGTGCTCGCCGCACTGCACGACATGGAGATGGTGCGCACCCATTTCAGCGAGACGCTGGTGCTGGCGCGCGGCCCTGTGGCGTGGGGGCCGACGGCGGAGGTGCTGACGCCGGAAAACCTGATGGTCGCAATGCGGATGTGCGAAGCCTTCGACGACAGCGCCGCCGCCTGCTCGGCCGATGATGCCCGCTCACGGGCGGCTTGATATCCGATGCTCTATGACGCGCTGATCGGCCCGTTCACCGAATTCGAGTTCATGCGACGTGCGCTCGCGGCCGTTATCGCGCTGTCGCTCGCGGGTGCGCCGATCGGCGTGTTCCTGATGTTGCGGCGGATGAGCCTGGTCGGCGACGCCATGGCACATGCAATCCTCCCCGGCGCCGCTGTCGGTTTCCTGCTCTCCGGTCTTAATCTGTTCGCGATGACGGCCGGAGGCCTGATCGCAGGTTTTGCCGTCGCAATCCTCGCAGGCCTCGTCGCGCGATCGACCGGGTTGAAGGAGGATGCCTCGCTCGCGACTTTCTATCTGGCATCGCTGGCGCTGGGCGTGACCATCGTCTCGATCAAGGGCACCAATATCGACCTGCTGCACGTGCTGTTCGGCAATATTCTCGCGATGGACGACCAGACGCTGCTGGTCGTCGCATTCAACGCCACGGTGACGCTGCTGGTGCTCGCGGTGATCTATCGTCCGCTGGTGATCGAGAGTGTCGACCCCTTGTTCTTGCGCACCGTGAGCCGGGCGGGCGGCCCTGCGCATCTCGCTTTCCTCGCGCTGGTCGTGATCAACCTCGTCAACGGCTTTCAGGCGCTCGGCACGCTGCTCGCGGTCGGTCTGATGATCCTCCCGGCCGGCATCGCGCGGTTCTGGTCGCGCGATCTCACCGTCATGATCTGCATCGCGGTCGTCGCTGCCGCCGTCTCCGGCTATGCAGGCCTCGTGCTGTCGTTCCAGACCCGTGTGCCCTCGGGCCCTGCGGTCATTCTGGTGGCGAGCGCGCTCTACACCGTCTCGGTCATGTTCGGCCGGGTCGGCGGCGTCGTCAGGCAGCTGTTTCCCGGCCGGCATCTGGAAGCGTGACAGCGATGCGGCGCATCCTGCTTTGTGTGCTTTTGCTGATTGCCTCGCCGCTGCACGCCGCGGAGCAGCTGAAGGTCGTCGCGAGCTTCTCGATTCTGGCCGATTTCGTCCGCAATGTCGGCGGCGACCGGGTCAATCTGACGACGCTGGTCGGGGCCGACAGTGACGTCCACGTCTACACGCCCGCGCCAAGCGATGCGAAGCGGATCGCGGACGCAAAGCTCGTCATCGTCAACGGGCTTGGTCTCGAGGGTTGGCTGCCACGGCTCGTGCAGTCCTCTGGATCCAAGGCGCAGGTGATCACCGCGAGCGCCGGCATCGCACCCCTCAAGCTCGGCTCGGCCGCTGACCCGCATGGCTGGCAGTCCGTCCCCAACGCCAAAATCTACGTCACCGACATCGCCGATGCGCTGGCCGCGGCCGACCCAGATGATGCGGAGTTCTTCCGCGCCCACGCCAAGGCCTATCTGGAAAGGCTCGAAACGCTCGACCGCGAGGTCCGCGAAGCCGTGGTCAAGATCCCGCCGGAGCGGCGCAAGGTGATCTCGACCCATGACGCCTTCGGCTATTTCGCCGCCGAATACGGCGTCCAGTTCATCGCACCGCTCGGCGTCTCCACGGAAACCGAGCCCAGCGCGCGGGACATCGCCACCATCATCGGCCAGATCAAGGCCCAAAAAATCCCGGCCGTGTTCCTGGAAAATATCAGCGACGACCGGCTGATCCGGCGGATCGCGGCGGAGACCGGCTCAAAAGTCGGCGGGACCCTGATTTCGGACGGTTTGACCGGCGAAAAGGGGCCTGCACCCACTTACATTGATATGGTCAGGCACAATATAAAGGCCCTGACCAGCGCGCTTGACCACTAGGGCAGGGGCCACCCCGCCTCGCGTCGCGCGAAAAGCCCGAAGTCCGGAGTTGTTATGTCTGAAGCGACCGCCCCAAAAATTCCCGTGACCGTCCTGACCGGCTATCTCGGTGCCGGCAAGACCACGCTGTTGAACCGCATCCTGTCGGAAAACCACGGCAAGAAATACGCCGTCATCGTCAACGAATTCGGCGAGATCGGCATCGACAACGACCTCATCATCGGCGCCGATGAGGAAGTGTTCGAGATGAACAACGGCTGCATCTGCTGCACCGTGCGCGGCGATCTCGTGCGCATCATGGAAGGCCTGATGAAGCGCAAGGGCAAGTTCGACGCCATCATCGTCGAGACCACCGGTCTTGCCGATCCGGCACCGGTGGCCCAGACCTTCTTCGTCGACGAGGACGTGCAGAAGAACGCGCGCCTTGACGCGGTCGTGACGGTTGCGGACGCAAAATGGCTGTCCGACCGTCTCAAGGATGCACCCGAGGCCAAGAACCAGATCGCCTTTGCCGACGTCATCGTGCTGAACAAGACTGATCTTGTCACCAAGGGCGAGCTTGCCGAGGTCGAGGCTCGCATCCGCGCCATCAATCCCTATGCGAAGCTGCATCGCACCGAGCGCTGCTCGGTGGCTTTGGCGGACGTGCTCGACCGCGGCGCCTTCGATCTCGACCGCATCCTCGACATCGAGCCGGACTTCCTGAATGCCGAGGATCATGACCACGACCATGATCATCATCACCATGGTCACGACCATCATCACGATCATGATCACGGCCACGGCCTGAAGCACTATCATGACGAGGACATGCAATCGCTGTCGCTCAAGACCGACAAGCCGCTCGATCCGAACGTGTTCATGCCCTGGCTCCAGAACCTGGTGCAAGTCGAGGGCGGCAAGATCCTGCGCTCCAAGGGCATCCTCGCCTTCCACGACGACGACGACCGCTACGTCTTCCAGGGCGTGCATATGATGCTGGAGGGCAACCACCAGCGGAAGTGGAAGGATGGCGAGCCGCGCGAGAGCCGCCTCGTCTTCATCGGCCGCGAATTGCCGCAAGACCTCATTCGCCAAGGTTTTGAGAGCTGCATCGTCTCGTGATGAAAGAGTTTACGCCGCCCGCCGATTCCGCCTCGATCGTCTCCGTCACCGAGCGCGTCAAACCGCTTGCGCTCGGCATGGTCGTGACCTCCGTGCATTTCCTTGGGCCCCGCGCTGCCTTCGTCGGCGGCGAGGAGAACGTTGCGTTCGTGGATGGTCAGGGCGAGATCAGCAAGGTCGCCGTGCATAGCGGCGGCATTCTCTCGGCCGCCTCCGATGGCAAGCGCCTCGTGATGGGCGGCGACGATGGAAAAGTCGTATCGCTCGACGCCAAGGGCGAGGTGACGCTGCTTGCGACCGACCCGAAGCGGCGCTGGATCGATGCGGTGGCGCTGCATCCGGACGGTGCCTACGCCTGGTCGGCCGGCAAGACCGCGTTCTTCAAGAGCGGCAAGAGCGAGGAGAAGTCGCTCGATGTGCCCTCGACCGTCGGCGGCCTTGCGTTTGCGCCGAAGGGCCAGCGTCTCGCGATCGCCCATTACAACGGCGCGACGCTGTGGTTTCCCAACATGGCGGGATCGGCCGAATTCCTGCCCTGGGCCGGCTCCCATCTCGGCGTCACCTTCAGCCCGGACAACAAATTCCTGGTCACCACGATGCACGAATCGGCGCTGCACGGCTGGCGGCTTGCCGACAACAGGCACATGCGCATGACCGGCTATCCCGGCCGCGTCCGCTCGATGTCCTGGAGCGCGGGCGGCAAGGGGCTCGCGACGTCGGGCGCCGACACCGTCATCATATGGCCGTTCGCCAGCAAGGACGGCCCGATGGGCAAGGAGCCTGCGATGCTCGCGCCGCTGCAGGCGCGCGTGTCGGTCGTTGCCTGCCATCCCAGGAACGACATCTTCGCCGCCGGCTACAGCGACGGCACCGTGCTGATGGTGCGTCTGGAGGACGGCGCCGAGATCCTCGTCCGCCGCAACGGCACCCCGCCGGTGGCCGCGATCGCCTGGAACGCCAAGGGGACGCTGCTGGCGTTCGCCGACGAAAATGGCGACGGCGGCCTGCTCGAGCTTTAATCTGTCATCGTTCCGACCGTAGATGGGGCCATGCGGTTTCTGACGACCTTCCAGATCGCTGATTTTGCGGACACGCTGGTCAGCCTGTTCACGGCCTTCGTGCTGGGCACGCTGATCGGGGCTGAGCGGCAGTACCGGCAGCGCACCGCGGGCCTGCGTACCAACGTGCTGGTCGCGGTCGGCGCCGCCGCCTTCGTCGATCTCGCCATGCACCTGACCGGCGCCGACGGCGCGGTGCGGGTGATCTCCTACGTCGTCTCAGGCATCGGCTTCCTCGGCGCCGGCGTCATCATGAAGCAGGGCATGGACGTGCGCGGGCTCAATACCGCGGCGACGCTGTGGGCTTCGGCCGCGGTCGGCTCCTGCGCCGGCGCCGACATGGTCGCGCAGGCCGCGGCGCTCACCGTCTTCGTCATTGCCGGCAACACCATGCTGCGGCCACTGGTCAACGCCATCAACCGCATCCCTCTCAACGAGAAGACCTCCGAGGCGACCTATTACTTCAAGCTCGCGGTCGCATCGGACGCCTTGCCCGACATGCGTGACCGGCTGGTCGAGAAGCTCGAGAGCGCAAAATATCTGGTGGCCGATATCGAAATGGTCGAAACCGGGGATGATCTGATCGAGATCGTGGCAAAGCTGGTCGCGAGCGCCGTCGATCCAAACGAGCTGAATGCAGTGGCGACCGATCTCCAGCACCTGCCCGGCGTCCGCCACGCCACCTGGGAAGTCAGCACCACGGACTGAGCGCGGCGATTGGGCGCGCTGGCGTCGAGTTCCCGCCACCGCGGGCAGGGAACCGTGGACCGGCGATTTCGTTGATCCCACGGACAAAGGCGGTGATCGACATGCCCGGCCAATATGACAAGCGCAGACTGAAACTCGACCTGATGGTTGCCTGCTCGCTGTTCGCGGCAGGCGTCGTGGTGTCAGGCATGTCGCTGGCGCAAATCCGCGCCGAGACCCGGATGCAGACGGCCCAGGCGACGCAACCGCTTCAGGGCACGCCGTCCGACGATCAGAACAAGCCCGCGGAAGCCAAGCCCGGCGGCGACCGGCCGACCACGCCGGCCCCGGAGCCCGCGCGGCCCGACCCGCAGACGCAAGGCGCTGCGGGCGCGGCTAAACCAGCATTGCCGCCAGCGCCAGCCGAGAAGATCGCGCCTCCGATCGAGAGGAAGTAGCTAGCTGCCAGTTGTGGCGTCATGGCCGGGCTTGTCCCGGCCATCCACGTTCTTGGAGTCGCGAGACAATTGCGTGTATGCCCGGGACAAGTCCTGGCATGACGGCACAATCACCGCACCAGAACATTCCGGAACTGCCACGGATCGCTGGTGTCGATATCTTCCGGAAACAGTCCCGGACGATCCGTGAGCGGCGTCCAGTCGGTGTAGAAACCCTTCACCGGGCCGAGATACGGCAACTGGATTTCCAGCAGACGGTCGAAATCCATCTCGTCGGCTTCGACGATGCCTTCCTTCGGGTTTTCCAGCGCCCACACCATGCCGCCGAGCACGGCGGAGGTCACTTGCAGGCCGGTGGCGTTCTGATAGGGCGCGAGCTTGCGGGTCTCTTCGATGGAGAGCTGCGAGCCGTACCAATAGGCATTGTTGTCGTGGCCGAACAGCAGCACGCCGAGTTCGTCGATACCGTCGACGATCTCGTTCTCGTCGAGGATGTGATGCTTTTCCTGCATCTTCGCGGCGCGGCCGAACATTTCGTGCAGCGACAGCACGGCATCGTCTGCCGGATGATAGGCGTAGTGGCAGGTCGGCCGGTAGACCGCGGTGCCCGATGCATCGCGCACCGTGAAGTAATCGGCGATCGAGATCGACTCATTGTGGGTGACGAGGAAGCCGTACTGCGCGCCGCGGGTCGGGCACCATGTGCGCACGCGCGTGTTGGCGCCGGGCTGCATCAGATAGATGGCGGCGCCGCAGCCGGCTTCGTGAGTCCGCGCATTCTCGGGCATCCAGTTTTCATGGGTGCCCCAGCCGAGCTCGGAGGGCTGCACGCCTTCCGACAGGAAACCTTCCACCGACCAGGTGTTGACGAAGACATCGGGCTCTTTCGGCTTCTTGGAGCGCTGGGTGTCGCGTTCAGCGATGTGGATGCCCTTGATGCCGGCCTGCCGCATCAAGTCCGCCCATTCGGCTTTGGTCTTCGGCTTGGGGGCATTGAGCTTCAGATCGGCGGCGACGTTGAGCAGCGCTTGCTTGACGAAAAACGAGACCATGCCGGGATTGGCGCCACAGCAGGAGACGGCCGTCGTCGAGCCTGCGGGGCGCGCCTTCTTGGCGGCCAGCGTCGCTTCGCGAAGGGCGTAGTTGGAGCGCGCCTCCGGGCCCTTCGACGAATCGAAATAGAAGCCGAGCCAGGGCTCGTTGACGGTGTCGATATAGAGAGCGCCGAGCTCGTTGCAGAGCTCCATGATGTCGGTGGAGCCGGTGTCGACCGAGAGATTGACGCAAAAGCCCTGGCCGCCGCCCTCAGTGAGCAGCGGGGTCAGCAACTCCCGATAATTGTCCTTGGTCACGCCCTTCTGGATGAAGCGCACATTGTGCTTCTCGCAATGGGCCTTGCGACCCTCGTCCTTCGGATCAATCACGGTGATGCGCGACTTGTCGTAATCGAGATGCCGCTCGATCAGCGGCAGCGTGCCTTTGCCGATGGAGCCGAAGCCGACCATGACGATGGGACCAGTGATCTTCGCGTAGATCTGCGAGGCGGGGCTCATGGGATGGTTTCTCCGGAACGTGCTGGCGAACAAATGGTGAGGGATGGCTCAGGCGCTGCGGCGCTTGGCAGTGGCTTCGATCTCGACCTTCATCTCGGGCTTGTAGAGCGCCGAGACGACCAGAAGCGTGGCGGCCGGGCGGATCTCGCCGAGGACTTCGCCGCAGACCGCGAAATGCGCGTCCGCATCCTTGATGTCGGTGAGGTAGTAGGTCACGCGGACGATATCGGCCATCTCGAAGCCGCCCTCCTTCAGGGCAGCTTCGATGGTCTTGAAGCAGTTGCGTGACTGGCTCGTGACATCGGCCGGCATGGTCATCGTGGTGTAGTCGTAACCGGTGGTTCCCGCGACGAAGGCGAACTCGCCGTCGATCACGGCTCGGCTGTAGCCGGCGGTTTTCTCGAACGGGGAGCCGGTGGAAATCAGGCGGCGGGACATGGTCGTGGGCCTCGACTGAAGGGGGCGTTTGGCGGGTTAAAGGGCGTTTCTCAGGCCCGCGCAACCCTAAAGCAAAGGGTCGCGCGAGCATCTCCGCTCGCCGCGGCTTTGGTCATCGCCATCATGGCAATCCCTTACGCCGCGCGCGCCTCGAGGCCGCGAACTACCCTCCGTTTGGGTAGGGCCGCGCCAGTCGGGACGATCATCCCCTCGGCGCCATCCAGCGCACCGGCATGGAATTCGATCGCCAGCAGGCGGTCGCGCTCGAACGGGCCGGGCAGCGACAGCTCGCCGGTCTTCTCAGGCGAGAAGCCGAAGCGGGCGTAATAAGGGGCATCGCCGAGCAGGATCACGGCGGAATGCCCGCGCGCCCGGGCGGCAGCCAGCGCTTGTTGCATCAGCGCGGCGCCGATCCCGAGCTCGCGGCAGGCAGGGTCCACCGCCAGCGGTCCGAGGACCAGAGCGGGCCTGCCTCCGGCGCTGACGTGCCACAGCCGCACGGTTCCCACGAGCTTCCCCTCGCGCATCGCGGCCAGCGCGAGGCCGGCTGCGGGTGCGCGTCCGTCACGCAGGCGCTGGCAGGTGCGGCCATGGCGGTTATCGCCAAAGGACGCATCGAGCAGCGCTTCACGCATCGCAACGTCGCCAGCACGCTCCGCACGGATCGCGAACGGAGCGGCTTTCGAGGTGGGGTTAATCTGTGTCTTCCGAAGAGCAGTCATGGCGCGTCAGTCCCCGCTTGAAACCGACGTGCGCAAAGCACGCCGGTCCAAGGCGTCGTCAGATCGAAATGTCAGGGAGGAGCCGGCAAGCCGGCTCCCGGGTTCGTCAGGCCTCGGAAAAAGAGGCGATCAGATATGGTAGGTCTTCAGCGGCGGGATGCCATTGAACGCCACCGCCGAGTAGGTCGACGTATAGGCCCCGGTGCCTTCGATCAGCAGCTTGTCGCCGATCTCGAGCGTCACCGGAAGCGGATACGGGTTCTTCTCGTACAGCACGTCGGCGCTGTCGCAGGTTGGCCCAGCGAGCACGCACGGCGTCATGTCCGCGCCGTCATGCGGGGTGCGGATGGCGTAGCGGATCGACTCGTCCATGGTCTCGGCGAGACCACCGAACTTGCCGATGTCCAGATAGACCCAGCGCACCTCGTCCTCGTCGCTCTTCTTCGAGATGAGCACGACTTCGGACTCGATGATGCCGGCGTTGCCCACCATGCCGCGGCCCGGCTCGATGATGGTCTCCGGAATCTGGTTGCCGAAGTGCTTGCGCAGCGCGCGGAAGATCGAGCGCCCGTAGGTCACCACCGGCGGTACGTCCTTCAGGTACTTGGTCGGGAAACCGCCGCCCATGTTGACCATGGTCAGGTTGATGCCGCGCTCGGCGCAGTCACGGAACACCTGCGAGGCCATCGCCAGCGCACGGTCCCACGCCTTCACCTTGCGCTGCTGCGAGCCGACATGGAAGGAGATGCCGCATGGCTCCAGGCCCAGACGCTTGGCAACGTCGAGCACGTCGACGGCCATCTCCGGGTCGCAGCCGAACTTGCGCGACAGCGGCCATTCGGCACCGGCGCAGTCATAGAGGATGCGGCAGAACACCTTCGCGCCGGGCGCGGCACGGGCGACCTTCTCGACCTCGGCGACGCAATCGACCGCGAACAGCCGAATGCCGAGCGCGAAGGCGCGCGCGATGTCGCGCTCCTTCTTGATCGTGTTGCCGAAGGAGATGCGGTCGGGCGTCGCACCGGCGGCCAGCGCCATCTCGATCTCGGCGACCGTCGCGGTGTCGAAGCAGGAGCCCATGGAGGCGAGCAAAGCCAGCACTTCCGGCGCCGGGTTCGCCTTGACGGCATAGAACACGCGGCTGTCGGGCAGCGCCTTGGCAAAGGTCTGGTAATTGTCGCGCACGACTTCGAGGTCGACGACGAGGCAAGGCTCGGTGTCGAGGCCCTCGCTGCGGCGGTTGCGCAGGAATTCCTGGATACGATCGGTCATAGCACTCTCCCAAACGGCCCAGCGACGGGGATCCGTTCAAAAAATGACGTCGGATAAGAGCACTCCGGCCAGATCGCGCGATGGAGGCGCGACGAGCCAAAGACTCACATCAGACTGTGCTGCCGTGGATTGGTTGGGAATGTTCCCGCCCGCACACCTGGCAATGAAGGACAAGCCTTTTCAGTAGCCCGCGCCGGCGTTGGACTGCCGGTAGAGACCAAAAAAGCCCGATCCGTCGTTGCTTTAAGTCGCGTCCCCCGTTGAGAGCGGGGTGCGCCGGTTCGCCTCCGGCTGCCAGTCACGGTTGCAAAGAGCAAAGTCACCTTCGACAAGGCATCTCTTTGAGAGAGATGCTGGACGCTCCGGGTTTGCTTTCGTCTTCCGGCTATGAGCCTTCCGACTTCCACACTTCCGAAGAGCCCCTCGGCTTCTTCACCCCTTGGCGGCTGTCCGGCCTCTTGTCCGGATACCTACCGACTGACACACGACCACAGGCACGTGCGAAATTGGGCAATCCGCACATAAGTGTTTTGACTCTGCTTCGCAAGAGATTTTTTAGACTGCGAACAGAATTGCCTAACATCTGCTTGCGCAGTGTTGCGCGAGCGACGCGGAAGATGAACGCGCGTTAAGTTTTCTGTGCGGCGCGCGTCACTTGCGCGCCTGCGCGCTTCAGCCGCGCTTCGTGAACGGCTCGACGCGTTGAGCGGCGCGGATGAAGGCCGTCATGACGAGCACGCCGAGTGCAAACAGCGCGGCCTGAAGGATGTGCGTGCCCTGCTCGCCCAGCCCGAACAGGATCGCGAGCGCCCAGCCGCCGGCAAACGCCGCGCCAAACACCTCGGCGCCGATCAGGATGGCGGCGCTGATGACGGTGATGACGCTCGGCCAGACGATCCGACGGGAAGACGAGGAGGTCGCGTTCATGAGCTCAGGGGTCCTAGGCTTGGAGGGCCGCAATCTCCCCGAAAAGGCAGCCGGGAGCAAGGGCAAATGGCCCAAAAAAGCCCCATCGCGTGCTATAGCTGGCCGCAACAATCGAGCCACAAATCGGGACTTGTAATGTCAGAACCCCGCCAAACTACGGACTCCGAGACCAACCCGCTGCTGAAGGCGTGGGTGACGCCGTTTGCGACCCCGCCCTTCGACGAGATCAAGCCGGAGCACTTCCTCCCGGCCTTCGAGCAGGCCTTCGCCGACCACTCCGCCGAGATCGCAGCGATTACCAACGACCCGACCGCGGCCGACTTCGCTAACACCATCACGGCGCTGGAGCGCTCGGGCAAGCTGCTCAGCAAGGTCGCGTCGGTCTTCTACGACCTCGTCTCGGCGCATTCCAACCCGGCCATCCTGGAGATCGACAAGGAGGTTTCCTTGCGGATGGCGCGGCACTGGAATCCGATCATGATGAACGCCGTGCTGTTTGGCCGCATCGCCCAGCTGCACGAGAACCGCGCCAATCTCGGTCTGACACCGGAACAGCTCCGCCTGCTCGAGCGCACCTACACCCGTTTCCACCGCTCCGGCGCCGGCCTCTCCGAAGAGGCCAAGACGCGGATGGCGGAGATCAACGAGAGACTCGCCCAGCTCGGCACCAGCTTCAGCCATCATCTGCTCGGCGACGAGCAGGAATGGTTCATGGAGCTCGGCGAAGCCGACCGCCAGGGCCTGCCGGAAAGTTTTGTCGCCAGCGCCAAGGCTGCGGCAGAAGAACGCGGCATGGCTGGCAAGGCCATCGTCACCCTGTCGCGCTCCTCGGTCGAACAGTTCCTGAAGAGCTCGGCACGGCGTGACCTGCGCGAGAAGGCCTACAAGGCCTTCACCGCGCGGGGCGACAACGGCAATTCCAACGACAACAACGCGACCATCGTCGAGGTCCTGAAGCTGCGTGAGGAGAGCGCCAATCTCCTGGGCTACCCGACCTTCGCGGCCTACCGGCTCGAGGATTCCATGGCCAAGACGCCGGAAGCGGTGCGCGGCCTTCTGGAGCGGGTCTGGAAGCCGGCGCGGGCGCGGGCCCTCGCCGACCGCGACGACATGCAGGCGCTGATCACCGAGGAGGGCGGCAATTTCAAGCTCGCCCCCTGGGACTGGCGCTTCTATGCCGAAAAGCTGCGCCTTCAGCGCGCCAATTTCGACGACGCCGCGATCAAGCCGTATCTCGCGCTCGATCACATGATCGCCGCCGCGTTCGACTGCGCCACGCGCCTGTTCGGCGTCACCTTCGAGGAGCGCAAGGACGTGCCGGTCTGGCATCCGGACGTCCGGGTTTGGGAGATGAAGGGGCGGGACGGCAAGCACAAGGCGCTGTTCTATGGCGACTACTTCGCCCGGCCGTCGAAGCGCTCCGGGGCCTGGATGACCTCGCTGCGCGACCAGCAGAAGCTCGACGGCGAGGTCGCGCCGCTGATCCTCAACATCTGCAACTTCTCCAAGGGCGCGGATGGGGAACCCTCGCTGCTGTCGCCCGACGATGCCCGCACCCTGTTCCACGAGTTCGGCCACGGCCTGCACGGCATGCTCTCCAACGTGACCTATCCGTCGCTGTCGGGCACCTCCGTGTTCACCGACTTCGTCGAATTGCCCTCGCAGCTCTACGAGCACTGGCAGGAGCGGCCGGAGGTGCTGCAGCAGTTCGCACGCCACTACCAGACCGGCGAGCCGCTGCCGGACGATCTGCTGCAACGTTTCCTGGCCGCACGAAAATTCAACCAGGGTTTTGCCACCGTCGAGTTCGTCTCCTCGGCGCTGATCGATCTCGAATTCCACACCCAGCCGGCCTCCGCCGCGCAGGATGTCCGCGCCTTCGAGAGACGCGAGCTGGAAAAGATCGGCATGCCCGAGGAGATCTCGCTGCGTCACCGTCCCACGCAATTCGGTCACATCTTCACCGGCGATCATTATGCGGCCGGCTATTACAGCTACATGTGGTCGGAGGTGATGGACGCCGACGCCTTCGGCGCGTTCGAGGAAGCCGGCGACATCTTCGATCCCGCCGTCGCAAAGCGCCTGCACGACGACATCTACTCGAGCGGTGGATCGGTCGATCCGGAAGCCGCCTACGAGGCCTTCCGCGGCCGGCCGCCGGAGCCCGACGCGCTGCTGCGCCGCCGCGGCCTGCTCGACGCTCCGAAGGCGGCCTGATCGGCATGCGCGCCCTGTTCGGGCTGCTGCTCGCTGTCGCCCTGTCGCTCGCATCAGGCGCGGCGTGGGCGCATCCGCATGTCTGGATCACCGCGACCAGTGAACTGCTCTATAGTGGGGACGGCACCATCACCGGCGTGCGCCACGCCTGGACCTTTGACGACATGTTCTCGGCCTATGCGGTGCAGGGGCTCGAGAGCAAGGCCAAGGGCGCCTACACCCGCGAGGAGCTGGGTCCACTGGCGCAGACCAATGTCGAGTCGCTGAAGGAATACGCCTACTTCACCTTCGCGCGAGCCGACGGCAAGAAGGAGCGATTCCAGGAGCCGGTCGACTACTTTCTCGACTACAAGGATACGGTCCTGACCCTGCACTTCACGCTGCCCCTGAAGAACCCGGTCAAGCCCAAGCAATTGGTGCTCGAAGTGTTCGACCGCTCCTTTTTCATCGACTTCCAGATGGCCAAGGACAATCCGGTCAGGCTGGTCGGCGCGCCCGCCGGCTGCCAGATGAAACTTGAACGGCCGAGCGACGGCACCGCGACCGCGCAGAAGCTCAACGAGCAGACGTTCATGAACGGCGAGAATTCTAATTTCGGCATGATGTTCGCCAACAAGATCACGGTGGATTGCCCTTGAATCCGCAACTCGCGCCCATGGCACGCGGGCTCGCTGTCTGCGCCGGCGTTCTTCTCATCGTGGGCGCGGCCGATGCGGCGCTCCACGATCTCCTCGCGCAGAACCCGTTCGGCGCGCCGCGTTCGCCACAAGCCACCCAGCCCGAGGCCGGCGGCCTGATCGGCTGGCTGCTGGCAAAACAGTCGGAATTTTACCGCCAGATGTCGGCGACCATCCGCGCCGCGAAGTCCGATGGCTCCGCGGTGTGGACGCTGCTCTTCATCTCGTTTGCCTATGGCATCTTCCACGCGGCTGGTCCCGGGCACGGCAAGGCGGTGATCGCCTCCTATCTCGTCGCCAATCGCGAGACCGCCCGGCGCGGCATCGTGCTGTCGTTTGCCTCCGCGTTGATGCAGTCGCTGGTGGCGATCCTGATCGTCGGCATCTCGGCCTGGGTGCTGAATGCGACCGCCAAGACCATGTGCAAGGCGGAAGGCGCGATCGAGATCGCAAGCTACGCCCTGATCGCGCTGTTCGGCCTGCGGCTGGTCTGGGTCAAGGGCCGCACCTTCATCCGTGCGCTGCAGGCGGTTCAGCCGGTGCCGGCGATCGCGGGCGTGCCGCATGACCATCATGATCTCGGTCACCACCATCACGATGCGCACGATCATCATGGCCACGATCACGCCCAGGCCCATCATCACCACCAGCATGACCACGTTCACGACGAGCATTGCGGCCATTCCCACGGTCCCACGCCGAGCGAGCTCGCCGGCCCCGGTGGCTGGGGACGCGGCTTTGCCGCGATCCTGACCGTCGGCATTCGCCCCTGTTCGGGCGCGATCCTGGTGCTGGTGTTCGCGCTGGCCCAGGGCCTGTTCTGGGCCGGCATTGCCGCGACCCTGCTGATGGGGCTCGGCACCGCGATCACGGTCGCGGCCATCGCTGTGGTCGCCGTCTCCGCCAAGGACATCGCCGCCCGCCTGAGCGCCGGACGCGACGGCGGCGGCGCACTGTTCATGCGCGGCATCGAATTCGCCGCCGCCGGCCTCGTGCTGCTGTTCGGCGCGGGTCTGTTGCTGGGCTACGTCGCGGCCGAACGGACGACGTGTTTTTGAGCGGCAGGCGTTGTAGCCCGGATGGAGCGAAGCGCAATCCGGGACAGTGCCGCCGTGGAGGAATCCCGGATTACGCTTCGCTCCATCCGGGCTACGATCTCAAGCTCACACCGGCAAGAACTGCTTCAACGCTGGCATGAAGAAGATCCCGAGATTGATCGCAAAGCCGATGCTCCAGAGGATGGAGCGCAGCGTCGGGCGGTTGCCGAGATAGGTCAGCACATAGGCGATCCGTACGATCAGGAACAGCACCGCGAGCTCGTCGATCAGGCGCTGCGGCGAATCCCTGTATTCGGCGAGCAGCACCGCAAAGGCGAAGAACGGAAAGGTCTCGATGCCGTTCTGGTGAGCGCCGAGCGCGCGCTGCGCGATGGCGTCCTCGAAGAAGGCCGGGTCGCGCGGCCGCGAATTGTCGAAGCCGCGAAATCTGATCCATTTGATCGAGACGATCGTTAAGAGATAGAGCAGCAGCGCCCCGAAAACGCACCATTCCGCCAGCGTCATGGTTCTCCCCCTGTGTACTGACCCTAGCGAAACCGCCCCAATCTTGACAAGTTCGGAACAACGCGCGACGCAACGGATCATGATGACAATCGCTCCCAGCCAGACCGCGATGCCGGCCACGCAGCCCGCCCCCTCGCGCGTCGGCGTGCTCCTGGTCAATCTCGGCACGCCCGATACCGCCGACGCGCGCGGCGTGCGGGTCTATCTGAAAGAGTTCCTCTCGGACGCCCGTGTCATCGAGGATCAGGGCTTGATCTGGAAGCTGGTGCTGAACGGCATCATCCTGCGCACCCGCCCCCGCGCCAAGGCGCGCGACTATCTGAAGATCTGGAACACCGAGAAGAACGAGTCGCCGCTCAAGACCATCACGCGCTCGCAGAGCGACAGGCTCGCGGCCATGCTCTCGGACCGCGACCAGGTCACGGTGGAGTGGGCGATGCGCTATGGTAATCCTTCGATCAAGTCGGGCATCGATGCCCTGATTGCGAAGGGCTGCGATCGCATCCTTGCCGTACCGCTCTATCCGCAATATTCGGCTGCGACATCCGCCACCGTCTGCGACGAGGTGTTTCGCGTGCTTGCCCGCATGCGCGCGCAGCCGACGTTGCGGGTGACGCCGCCTTATTACGCGGACGAAGCCTATATCGAGGCGCTCGCCACCTCGGTCGAGACGCATCTGGCAAACCTGCCGTTCAAGCCGGAGCTGATCGTCGCCTCCTTCCACGGCATGCCGAAGGCCTATGTCGAGAAGGGCGATCCCTATCAGGGCCAATGCGTGGCCACGACGGAGGCGCTGCGGCGCCGGCTCGGCATGGACGAGACAAAGCTGCTGCTGACGTTCCAGTCGCGCTTCGGATTCGACGAGTGGCTGCAGCCCTACACCGACAAGACCATGGAGCGTCTGGCGAAAGAGGGCGTGCGCCGCATCGCGGTGATCACGCCGGGTTTTTCCGCCGACTGCCTGGAGACGCTGGAGGAGATCGCGCAGGAGAATGCCGAGATCTTCGAGCACAATGGCGGCGAGCAGTTTTCCGCGATCCCCTGCCTCAACGACAGCGCCCCAGGCATGGATGTGATCCGAACGCTGGTGCTGCGCGAGCTCCAGGGCTGGATATAGTGAGCCTGGATCCGAGGAGCGCCCCATGAACCGTCGCGAGGTTCTGGCGCTTCTTGGGCTGACCGCGTCGCTGCCGACCTCGGTGCTGGCACAGCAAACGAATGCGACGCGCCGGCTCGGCGTGCTCTCGGTTACGGCGGCCGACGATGCGATCGGGCAGACGCGTAGCGCGGTCCTGGTCCAGGCGCTTGCCGACCATGGCTGGAAGGAGCGCGACAACCTCAAGATCGATTGGCGCAACGGCGGCGGCGACCGCGCACGGATCGCGCAATTCGCCGACGAACTCGTGGCGCTCAAGCCCGACATCCTGCTTGCAGTCGGCACGCCCTCCGTGGAGGAGCTGCGCCGGCGCACGACGACGGTCCCGATCGTTTTCGCCGTCGTCACCGATCCTGTCAGCCAGGGCTTTGTCCAGAATCTCGCCCATCCCGGCGGCAATGTCACCGGCTTCACCGATTACGACGGCCCGCTGGCCGGCAAATGGCTGGAGATGCTGACGCAGGTCACACCAAGACCGTCCCGTGTGTTCGTGGTCTACAATCCCGCCACCGCGCCGTTCGCGCCCCTGATGCTGCGTACGATCGAGGACGCCGGCCGCGCGCTCGATGTGACGGTGGAGCCCGCGCCGGTCCATGACACGGCCTCGATCGCCGCCCTGGCCTCGCGAAAGGACGGCGGCCTGCTGGTGCTGCCGGACTTCTTCACCATGTCCAACCGCGCGCTTCTGCTGGCGGCGATCAATGACGCGCGCGTGCCGGCGGTGTTCTGGAGCCGCACCTTCGTCGACGAGGGTGGCTTGATGTCCTACAGCACCGACAGCGCCGAGCAGCTCCGCCGCGCCGCCTCCTATATCGATCGCATCCTGAAGGGGGCGCGGGCGGCCGACCTGCCGGTCCAAAATCCAACCACGTTCGAGCTGGCGATCAACTTGAAGACGGCCAGGGCGCTCGGCGTCACGCTTTCGCCAAGCCTGCTCGCAACCGCGAACGAAGTCATCGAGTAGGATTTGGCTGCGACCGCCGGCGTGGCCGGATTCGTTAACGTCGTCGCTAGGTCTGCGCCAGCACGCTTTCAAGAGCGCCTCGCAAATACATAATCGCGACCATTCCCTCTCCCGGCGTCTTGTGTAGAATCCTGCCGATGCCGAAATCATCTACGACCGCTGAAGACTGAATCCTTTACTGAACGCTTTACTGAACCCTTGGGGTCGTGATCCCGACCAATGACAGCGCGGAAAAGGCCTTTCCCGACAATCTTTCCCGCCTTGGAGGAAATATGAGCGGTTTCGACATTTTCGCAATTGTGCTGGTTTTGCTGGTCATCGTCACGCTGGTTGCCGGCGTGAAAACGGTACCGCAGGGCTATGACTGGACCATCGAGCGGTTCGGCAAATACACCCAGACGCTGAGCCCGGGTCTCAATCTGATCGTGCCCTATTTCGATCGCGTCGGGCGCAAGATCAACATGATGGAGCAGGTGATCGACATCCCCGAGCAGGAGGTGATCACCAAGGACAACGCCACCGTGACGGTCGACGGCGTCGCTTTCTTTCAGGTGTTCGACGCCGCCAAGGCGAGCTACGAGGTCTCCAACCTGACCCAAGCCGTTACCGTGCTGACGATGACCAACATCCGTTCGGTGATGGGTTCGATGGATCTCGACCAGGTGTTGTCGCACCGCGACGAAATCAACGAGCGCCTGCTGCGTGTGGTCGATGCCGCCGTCTCGCCCTGGGGCCTCAAGGTCAATCGTATCGAGATCAAGGACATCGTGCCGCCGGCAGACCTCGTCGAAGCCATGGGCCGACAGATGAAGGCCGAGCGTGTCAAACGCGCCGACATCCTTCAGGCCGAAGGTGCACGCCAGTCCGAGATCCTGCGCGCCGAGGGTGCCAAGCAGGGCCAAATTCTCCAGGCGGAAGGTCGCCGCGAGGCCGCCTTCCGCGACGCCGAAGCACGCGAGCGGTCGGCGGAAGCTGAGGCCAAGGCGACGCAGATGGTCAGTGAAGCCATTGCCAAGGGCGACGTCGCGGCGCTGAACTATTTTATCGCCGACAAGTATATCAAGGCGTTCGGCCAGTTCGCGGACTCGCCGAACCAGAAGATCATCATGCTGCCGATCGAAGCCACCAGCATGCTCGGCTCGCTCGCCGGCATCGGCGAGATCGCGAAAGCCACGTTCGGCGAGAGTGCTGCATCCGCCGCTGCCGCCGCTCGTCGCGGTTCGGTGCCGTCGTCAAGTCCGACGCCGCCGGCGGTGCCGCCGCGGCAGAGCTAAAGCGCATGCCCCGGAAAAGTGAACACCGGTTTTCCCTCGCGACAAACGCGGAACGCGTTTGCGCGGAGGGCATGCGCCATTTCAAAGAGGTCGTGTCATGACCGACATGTTCGTATCGCTCGGCACCTGGAACTGGCTGATCTTCGGCTTCATCCTGATGGCGCTGGAGGTGCTGGCGCCGGGCGTGTTCCTGTTCTGGCTCGGGCTCGCCGCGCTGCTGGTCGGGCTGATCTCGTTCGGAGTAGGGATATCCTGGCAGATCCAGCTCGTGATGTTCGCGATCTTCGCCGCCGCCGCCGTGCCGGTATGGCGCCGGCTCGCCCGGCCGAAGCCGGATGCAATTGCCGCCAGCCCCTTCCTCAACAAGCGCGCGGATGCGCTGCTCGGCCGCGAGTTCACGCTGGAGAAGCCGATCGTCGACGGCAACGGCACCATGCGTATCGGCGACACGGTCTGGCGCGTCGCAGGTCCCGATACGCCGGCGGGCACGCGTGTGAAGGTGGTGCAGGTCGACGGTGCGAATCTGACGGTGGCGGCGGCGTAGCTATTTTCCCTCCCCCCTTGTGGGGGAGGGTGGCTCGCCGCGGAGCGGCGAGACGGGTGATGGGTATCTCGCCTCCAACGCTGAGCTGAGTTTGCGGAGACAAACCCCTCATCCGGCGCTTCGCGCCACCTTCTCCCACAAGGGGAGAAGGAAGATTGGAGTGCGGAGCTACGACTAACGCTACCTCTTCCACCGCTCCGCAAACCTATGCAGCGGCATGAACGTCTCGCACAATTCCCGCCCCAGCGCCGTCAGCCCGTAACCGCCAGCTTCGCCCAGCTCCACGAACCCGGCCTCGCGCAAATCGCCCAGCCGCGCCTGCAGCACCGTCGGCGAGGCCTCGTCGCAGGCCGCTCGCAATGCGCGCGAGGTGAGGGGGGCGTCGCGCAGCTCCCACAGGATTCGCAAGGCCCAGCGTCGTCCCAGGAGGTCGAGCAGCACCATGACCGGCCGCGCGGTGCGCGAGCCACGGACGCCGCGCGATCTCGAAGTGGTCTGTTTCGCCATCGCCGCCTCTTGCGTGATGCTACAAATAGTGTAGCGTACCGCTACAATAAATGTAGCAAAAGAGGCGGCCGATGTCCCAGGCCACACCGCGTATTGCCCCGCTCACCCCGCCTTATCCCCCGGAGATCCAGGCGCAGTTCGACCGCATCATGCGCGGTGCGCCGCCGCTGCTGCTGTTCCGGATAATGGCGGGCCACACCCGCGCCTGGGACAAGTTTCGCGCCGGCGGCCTGCTCGATCCCGGCCCGCTGTCGTTGCGCCAGCGCGAGATCGTGATCGATCGTACCTGCGCGCTGAACAAATGCGAATATGAATGGGGCGTGCACGTTGCGATCTTCGCCGCGCCGGCGGGGCTCAGCGCGGCGGAGGTGCGGGCGACCGTGCAGGGTGATGCGGCGTCGTCGTGCTGGTCCCCGGCCGAGCAGGCGCTGATCGCCGCCGTCGACGCGCTGCATCACCGCGCGACCTTTGACGACGCCGAGTTCGCCGCGCTGTCGGCGCATTACGACGAGGCGCAGATCCTGGAGATCATGCTGCTGTGCGGCTTCTACCGCACGGTGTCGTATCTGGCGAACGGGCTGCGGCTGCCGCTGGAGGACACGGCGGCAAGATTTCCGGCGTTGCTCTAACCGCCGTCATTGCGAGGAGCTTTTGCGACGAAGCAATCCAGGCTGTTTCCGCGGAGGCAGTCTGGATTGCTTCGCTGCGCTCGCAATGACGAGCGGATAGAGCGTGTCTTAAGCCACGCCCGCCCGCAGCAGATCGTGCAGATGCACGATGCCCACCACCTTGTCCGCCTCGGTCACGACCAGCGTCGTGATCTTGCGCGTGTTCAGCACCTCGATCATCTCGGTGGCCAGCATCGAGGGCGGCACGGTCTTTGGCTGTCTGGTCATGATGTCGTCGACCGACGCCGCCAGCAGGTCCGGCCGCATCTGGCGACGCAAATCGCCGTCGGTGATGATGCCGACGGCCTCGACCGCATCGTTGACGATGCAGACGCAGCCGAGACCCTTGGCCGACATCTCCATCACCGCGTCCGACATCTTGGTGCCGAGCGGCTTGACCGGGATCTCTGCGCCGGTGCGCATGTAGTCGCGGACGAATTTCAGCATCGCCCCTAACTTGCCGCCGGGGTGGAAATGCGCGAACTCCAGCGCGGTGAAGCCGCGGCCTTCGAGCAGCGCGATCGCGATGGCATCGCCGATCGCTGCCTGCATCAGGGTCGAGGTGGTCGGCGCCAGATTGTGCGGGCAGGCCTCGCGCGCCTTCGGCAGCTCGATCACGATGTCGGCGGCTTGTCCCAGCGAGGACGCCGCGTTCGACGTCACCGCGATCATGGGAATGGCGAACCGTGCCGAATAGTTCACCAGCGTCTTCATCTCCGGCTGCTCGCCGGACCAGGACAGCGCCATGATGACATCGTCGGTCGTGATCATGCCGAGGTCGCCATGACCGGCTTCGGCGGCGTGGACAAAGAAGGCGGGCGTGCCGGTCGAGGCCAGCGTTGCCGCGATCTTGCGACCCATATGACCCGACTTGCCGAGCCCGGTGACGATGACGCGGCCCTTTGCGTTGCGGATCAGATCGACCGCCTTGGCGAAGCTCGCGCCAAGCGGGCCGCGCAGGGCGGCGGCGAGCGCGTTGATGCCGCCGCTCTCCGTTTCCAGGGTGCGGAGTGCGGATTCGACACTGTCGGGAATGGGGCCGGATGATTGGGTCATCAGCGGTTTCGAACTCGGCATGTTCTGGTCCAGGGAGGAGGGGCGTTTGCCCGTTGGCGTCTGCTTAGCACGCCAGGGCCTTCGAGGCGACGAGGGCTCCCCAGCCCTCAACCGGTCGTTAACCATAATTGTTTTAACTCCATTAACGATGGTTCCCTCCGATCGGCGGGGATAATCGCGAAAGTGTTTGATTTCGTTGGAGTTCTTCCATCGTGGGGTCGTCTCCAGGCACGAGCCGGAGCAAGCGCGCGCATTTCCTGCGCGCGGCTTTGCCGTGCTTTTGGCTGACGGTCCTTGGAAGCGCCCCCGGGGCCGCCCAGAGCCTCACGGCCGACCTGTTCAGTCCTAACCGCGGTGGCTTCGCCTCGCCCGACACGCTGCCGACGCGCCGTACCGCGGGCGTGCCGCAGGCACCGTCGGATGCGCTGCCGACGTTGCCCGATCCCAATGCCGATTTGCGCAAGCGCCAGCAGGCGCCGGCGCGCCCAGGCCAGACCCCGAACAACCAAAACCCGACCAACCAAAATCCGACCAACCAGGTCCCGATCTACGGCCTGCCCGCAGCCAATGGCGCCAGCGCCTCCGGCTACGATTCGCTCAACCGCAAGCGACAGCAGCCCAAGCTCCATCCCGGACAGCCGAAGCCGAAGCGTCCGGTCGGTCCCGGCTCGCCGGTGCCGCCGGCAACGCCGGAGCGAACGCTCGGCCCGCCGCGCATCGCGCCGCCCCCGTCCGAGACCGCGCACAAGACACCGGTCCCGCCGGCGTTGGCCGGCAACGTGCCCGGCCAGCCGCTGCGCCGCCGCCTCAAGCTCGACGAGGATGCGTTCGGCGCGGTCGGCGACTATGCCGGCAGCTTCCTGATCAAGGGCGGGCTCGAGCTCTCCACCGGTTACGACACCAACCCGGCGCGTTTGAACAAGCCGGTCGGCTCGCCGGCCTATGTCGTTGCGCCCGACCTGCTCGTGGCGTCCGATTGGGAGCGCCACGCGCTGGTCGCGGATCTGCGCGGCTCGTTCTCGGGCTACACCAACAACATGCCGGCGACGATCGACGGCTTTGCCTCGCCCTCGCCGGTCGAGGTCGACCGCCCCGACTTCAACGGCCACATCGACGGCCGCATCGACGTCAATCGCGATCTCAAGCTGACCACGCAGCTGCGCCTGCGGCTCGCCACCGATAATCCCGGCAGCCCGAACGTGCAGGCCGGCCTGCAGAAGTATCCTGTTTACGCGACCTATGGCACGACCGTCGGCTTCGACCAGACCTTCAACCGCTTCCAGGTCGCGGCCGGCGCCACCGCGGATCGCACCGCCTACACCAACTCAAAACTCACCGACGGCTCGACCTTCAGCAACGACGATCGCGACTTCAACCAGTATGGCGGTGTGGGGCGCTTCTCCTACGAGCTGAAGCCGGGCCTGAAGCCGTTCGTCGAAATCCAGGGTGACACCCGCGTCCACGACCAGGCCGCCGACCGCAATGGCTTCTTCCGCGATTCGAACGGCGGCTACGCCAAGGTCGGCACGTCCTTCGAGTTCTCGCGCATCCTCACCGGCGAAGTCTCGGTCGGCTATTCCGCGCGCAACTATGTCGATCCGCGCCTCAGCCAGCTCGCGGGCTTCCTGACCTCGGGCTCGCTGATCTGGAATGCAAGCGGCCTGACCACGGTGAAATTCGCCACCGACACGCAGATCGCCGAGACCACCATCCCCGGCTCCTCCGGCGTGCTGGTGCACACCTACGGGGTCGAAGTCGATCACGACTTCCGCCGCTGGCTTACGGCCGTGGGCAAGTTCACCTACGGCACCTACGACTACCAGGGCCAGAATCGCAACGACAAGACCTACTCGTTCGAAAGCAATCTGATCTACAAGCTCAACCGCAACATCTGGATCAAGGGCACGCTGCGCCACGACATCCTGGATTCGAACCAGCCGGGGTCAAGCTCGCAGGGGACGGTGGTGATGGTGGGGGTGAGGTTGCAGAATTAGCGGGCACCTGACCGTAGGCTCCTAATGAAGCCAAACCTCAGCTGTCGTCCTGGCGAAAGCCAGGACCCATTACCCCAGGAGTGATTTGGCGAAGACTGATCGCTCGGGATTAGCGCCGTCTACCATCGAGAGATTCCGCGGTATGGGTCCTGGCTTTCGCCAGGACGACAGCGGATTGTTTGTCTGCCTTAAGCGGTGGCAGCTCGCCCCAACTCAGCGCGGCAGATCCGTCTTCCCCATCAAAAACGTATCGATCGACCTGGCGCACAGCCGGCCCTCGCGGATGGCCCAGACCACCAGCGATTGGCCGCGGCGCATGTCGCCGGCGGTGAACACGTTCGGGCGCGAGGTCTGATAGTCGAGCGTGTTGGCCTTGACGTTGCCGCGCGGGTCGAGCTCGACCGAGAGCATCTTGAGCAGTCCTTCGTGCACGGGATGGACGAAGCCCATCGCGAGCAGGACGAGGTCGGCGTCGAGTTCGAACTCGGTGCCGGCGATCGGCTTGAACTTGTCGTCGACGCGCACGCAATGCAGCTTCTTCACCTTGCCGTTCTCGCCGGTGAACTTCTGCGTCAGCACGGCGAATTCGCGGACCGCGCCTTCGGCCTGGCTGGAGGACGTCCGCATCTTGAGCGGCCAGTTCGGCCAGGTGAGGCCCTTGTTCTCGTGCTCCGGCGGGGCGGGCATGATCTCGAGCTGGGTCACGGAGAGCGCGCCCTGGCGCAACGAGGTGCCGATGCAGTCGGATCCGGTGTCGCCGCCGCCGATGACGACGACATGCTTGCCGGCGGCCAGAATCTCCTGGACGCCGCCCAGCGGTTCCTCGGACACGCGGCGGTTCTGCTGCGGCAGGAAGTCCATCGCGTAGTGGATGCCGGCAAGGTCGCGGCCGGGGATCGGCAGGTCGCGCGGGGCTTCGGCGCCGCCGGTCAGCGCCACGGCGTCGTACTCGTTGAGCATCTCGCGCGGATCGACATTGCCGTCGACGCCGACATGGCTGTTGTAGTGGAACGTGACGCCTTCGCCTTCCATCTGCGCGACGCGGCGGTCGATGACGTTCTTTTCCATCTTGAAGTCGGGGATGCCGTAGCGCAGCAGGCCGCCGGCCTTGGCGAACTTCTCGAACAGATGCACGTCGTGGCCGGCGCGCGCGAGCTGCTGCGCGCAGGCCATGCCGGCCGGACCCGAGCCGATCACCGCGACCTTCTTGCCGGTCTTCACGGTCGCCACTTCCGGCTTCAGCCAGCCATTGTCCCAGGCGCGGTCGACGATCGCGCATTCGATGGTCTTGATGGTGACGGGGTTGTCGTCGATGTTGAGCGTGCAGGAGGCTTCACACGGCGCTGGACAGATGCGTCCCGTGAACTCCGGGAAATTGTTGGTCGAGTGCAGATTGCGCGAGGCCTCTTCCCAGTTGCCCTGGTAGACGAGGTCGTTCCAGTCCGGGATCTGGTTGTTGACCGGGCAGCCGGGCGTGCCGGGCGCGACCGAGCCGGTGCCGTGGCAATAGGGAATGCCGCAGTTCATGCAGCGCGCGGCCTGGTCGCGCGTTTCCTTCTCGGAGAGGGGAACGACGAACTCGTGGAAATGCTTCACGCGCTCGGCGACCGGGGTGTACTTGCGGTCATGCCGTTCGATTTCGAGAAAACCCGTGATCTTGCCCATTAAACCCGAAGTCCCTGCCGCTTAAATTCGTTGTGTTTCTCTCTCGTCGTCATTGCGAGGAGCGTGAGCTTCGAAGCAATCCAGTCCGCATCAGAGGAGAAAGTCTGGATTGCTTCGCTACGCTCGCAATGACGGGGTGTGATGCTCAGGCCCCGATCGCGATTTTCGGCTCGGCGTCCGCGTTGGCGGCCATCTCGCGCAGCGCGCGCCGGTATTCGACCGGCATCACCTTGCGGAATTTGGGCAGCCAGTCCTTCCAGTTGGCCAGGATGTCGGCGGCACGCCTGGAGCCGGTCGCCTTGGCATGGCGCGTGATCAGGACGTGCAACCGCTCGACGTCGGAGGCGAGCAGGTCCTTGAACACGTCGACCCGGCCGTGCGCCTCGAGGTCACCGGAGTGGTGATAGGTGCCGGCGTTGATCAGCTCTTCCGACAGCACCGGCTCGAGCTCGACCATTGCCATGTTGCACAGCCTGTCGAAGTCGCCGGTCTCGTCCAGCACATAGGCGATGCCGCCGGACATGCCGGCCGCGAAGTTGCGCCCGGTCTTGCCGAGCACGACCACGATGCCGCCGGTCATGTATTCGCAGCAATGGTCGCCCGCGCCCTCGACCACCGCCACGGCGCCGGAATTGCGCACGGCAAAACGCTCGCCGGCGATGCCGCGGAAGTAGCACTCGCCTTGAATGGCGCCGTACATCACGGTGTTGCCGACGATGATACTCTCTTCCGGCACGATGCCGCTGTTGGCCGGCGGCTTGACGATGATCTTGCCGCCCGAGAGGCCCTTGCCGACATAGTCGTTGGCTTCGCCTTCGAGCTCGAAGGTGACGCCTTGCGCCAGCCACGCGCCGAAGGCCTGGCCGGCGGTGCCCTTGAGGCTGACATGGATGGTCTCATGGGGCAGGCCGGCATGGCCGTAGATCTTGGCGACCGCACCCGACAGCATCGCGCCCGCGGAGCGGTTGGTGCTGTTGATCTTGGCCTCGATCTTCACCGGCGCACCGCGGTCGAGCGCAGGCGTCGCCTGCTCGATCAGCGTGCGATCGAGCACCGCTTCCAGATGATGGTTCTGGCGCTCGGAGTGATAAATCTTCTGGCCCTTCTCTTCCTTCTGCTTGACGAAGAGCTTGGAGAAGTCGAGCCCCTTGGCCTTCCAGTGCGCGACCAGCTTGGTCTGGTCGAGCAGCTGCACCTGGCCGATCATCTCGTTGAAGCTGCGGAAGCCGAGCGAGGCCATGAGCTCGCGGACCTCCTCGGCGACGAAGAAGAAGTAGTTGATCACATGCTCGGGCTGGCCGGTGAAGCGCTTGCGCAGGACGGGGTCCTGGGTCGCGACGCCGACCGGGCAGGTGTTGAGATGGCACTTGCGCATCATGATGCAGCCGGCCGCGATCAAGGGCGCGGTGGCGAAGCCGAACTCGTCGGCGCCGAGCAGCGCGCCGATCACGACGTCACGGCCGGTGCGGAAGCCGCCGTCGACCTGGACCACGATGCGGCTGCGCAGCCGCTCTCGCACCAGCGTCTGGTGGGTTTCGGCGAGGCCGATCTCCCAGGGGCTGCCGGCGTGCTTGATCGAGGTTAGCGGCGAAGCGCCGGTGCCGCCCTCGAAGCCCGCGATGGTGACATGGTCGGCGCGCGCCTTGGCGACGCCCGCCGCCACCGTGCCGACGCCGATCTCCGAGACGAGCTTGACCGAGACCGCGCCGTCCGGGTTGACGTTCTTGAGGTCGTAGATGAGCTGCGCCAGATCCTCGATCGAGTAGATGTCGTGGTGCGGCGGCGGCGAGATCAGGCCGACGCCAGGCGTCGAATGCCGGACCTTGGCGATGGTCGCGTCGACCTTGTGGCCGGGCAATTGGCCGCCTTCGCCGGGCTTGGCGCCCTGCGCCATCTTGATCTGCATCATGTCGGAGTTGACGAGATACTCCGTGGTGACGCCGAAGCGGCCCGAGGCGACCTGCTTGATTGCCGAGCGCATGCTGTCGCCGTTCGGCAGCGGCTTGAAACGGTCGGCTTCCTCGCCGCCTTCGCCGGTGTTCGACTTGCCGCCGATCCGGTTCATGGCGATCGCGAGCGTGGTGTGCGCCTCGCGCGAGATCGAGCCGAAGCTCATCGCGCCGGTGGCGAAACGCTTGACGATGTCCTTGGCCGGCTCGACCTGGTCGAGCGGTATCGGCTTGCGCTTCTCTTCGTCCGCGTTCTTGATCCGGAACAGGCCGCGTAGCGTCAGGAGACGCTCCGACTGCTCGTTGAGGATCTTCGCGAAGGCGCGGTAGCGTTCCAGCGAATTGCCGCGCGCGGCGTGCTGCAGCAGCCCCACCGACTCGGCGGTCCATGCATGGTCCTCGCCGCGGCTGCGATAGGCATATTCGCCGCCGACATCGAGCGAAGTCTTGTAAACGAGCGCATCGCCGAACGCGTCGGCATGACGGCGCACCGCCTCTTCGGCGATCTCGCCAAGACCGACGCCCTCGACGCGGGTATGCGTGCCGGCGAAGAATTTTCCGACGAATTCCGCCTTCAGGCCGATGGCGTCAAAGATCTGCGCGCCGCAATAGGACTGGTAGGTCGAGATGCCCATCTTGGACATCACCTTGAGCAGGCCCTTGCCGATCGACTTGATATAGCGCTTGACGATTTCGTAGTCGTCGAGCGAGCCGGGCAGGCGGTCCTTCATCGCGATGATGGTCTCGAACGCCAGATAAGGATTGATCGCTTCCGCGCCGTAGCCGGCGAGACAGGCGAAGTGATGCACTTCGCGCGGCTCGCCGGATTCGACGACAAGGCCGACCGAGGTGCGCAATCCCGTGCGGATCAAATGATGATGCACGGCGGCGCAGGCCAGCAGCGACGGGATCGGAACCCGATCGGTGCCGACCATGCGGTCGGACAGGATGATGATGTTGACGCCCTCGCGCACTGCGCTCTCGGCGCGTGCGCAGAGCTCATCCAGCACCTGGTCCATGCCGGCCGCGCCGAGGCCGGCGTGGAAGGTGGTGTCCAGCGTGCGCGACTTGAAATGCGACTCGGCGACCTCGGAGATCGAGCGGATCTTTTCGAGGTCCGCGTCGGTCAGAATCGGCTGACGCGCTTCGAGGCGCTTGGTGGTGGCAAGGCCTTGCAGGTCGAACAGGTTCGGCCGCGGTCCGATGATGGAGACGAGGCTCATCACCAGCTCCTCGCGGATCGGGTCGATCGGCGGGTTGGTGACCTGCGCAAAGTTCTGCTTGAAGTAGGTGAACAGCGGCTTGGCCTTGGCCGACAGCGCCGAGATCGGCGTGTCGTTGCCCATCGAACCTGCGGCTTCCTCGCCGGTGGAGGCCATCGGCGTCATCAGGATGGTGATGTCTTCCTGGCTGTAGCCGAACGCCTGCTGGCGATCGAGCAGCGACAGGTTGGAGCGCACGCCGGTGGTCGGCACCTTCGGCAGCTCTTCCAGCACGATCTGGGTCCGCTCCAGCCACTCCGTGTAGGGATGGCTTCTGGCGAGCTCAGCTTTGATCTCGTCGTCGGGGATGAGGCGGCCCTGCTCGAGGTCGACCAGCAGCATCTTGCCGGGCTGCAAGCGCCACTTGGTGATGATCTGGTCCTCGGGAATCGTCAGCACGCCCATCTCGGACGCCATCACGATGCGGTCGTCCTTGGTGACGAGATAGCGCGCCGGCCGAAGGCCGTTGCGGTCCAGCGTGGCACCGATCTGGCGGCCGTCGGTGAAGGCGATCGCGGCGGGGCCGTCCCACGGCTCCATCAAGGCTGCATGATATTCGTAGAAGGCGCGGCGCTTCTCATCCATCAAGGGATTGCCGGCCCACGCCTCCGGAATCATCATCATGACGGCGTGCGGCAGCGAGTAGCCGCCCTGCACCAGGAATTCGAGCGCGTTGTCGAAGCAGGCGGTGTCCGACTGGCCTTCGTAGGAGATCGGCCAGAGCCGGTTGATGTCCTTGCCGTACAGCTCGGAGCTCACCGAGGCCTGGCGCGCCGCCATCCAGTTGACGTTGCCGCGCAGCGTGTTGATCTCGCCGTTATGCGCGATCATGCGGTAGGGATGCGCCAGCGACCATGCCGGGAAGGTGTTGGTCGAGAAGCGCTGGTGAACGAGCGCCAGCGCGCTCTCGAAATCCTTCTCGTGCAAATCGGGATAGTACTTGCCGAGCTGGTCGGCGAGGAACATGCCCTTGTAGATCACGGTGCGGCAGGACATCGAGCACGGATAATAGCCGGCGAGGCCGCGGTCGCGACGCTGATAGATCGCTTGCGAGATCGACTTGCGCAGGATGTAAAGCCGGCGCTCGAAATCGTCCTCGGTCTTGGCGGTGCCGTTGCGGCCGATGAACACCTGCATGCAGGCGGGCTCGGTCGGCTTCACGGTGACGCCGAGCGAGGAATTGTCGGTCGGCACGTCGCGCCAGCCGAGCAGCGTCAGGCCCTCTTCCTTGATCTGGTCGGCGATGATGCTCTTGATGACGTTGCGCCAGGCGGTGTCGCGCGGCATGAACAACGCGCCGATGGCGTATTCGCCGGGATTGGGCAGTGCGAAGCCGAGCTCCTTCGCCTTGCGGCTGAAGAAAGCATGCGGGATCTGCACCAGAATGCCGGCGCCGTCACCGGCGCGCGGGTCGGCGCCGACGGCGCCGCGGTGCTCGAGGTTGCAGAGGATGCTGAGCGCGTCCGCGACGATCTCGTGGGACTTCTGGCCCTTGATGTTGGCGATGAAGCCGACGCCGCAGGAATCTTTTTCCAGGCTCGGATCGTAGAGACCTACGGCCGGCGGCCGTGAATTGTGTTCCTGAATCGGATCGGTCGTTTTCGAGGCGACCGTCGCCGACAGTTGTTCTGCCACGATGTTTCCGCGCTCGACTTGCGACCCGTTCATGTTCTCGTCCTCTCCATGCGGCAAGCTGCCTCACCGCCATCTTCGGCGCACCTTGGGCGTCCCGCGGCACCCGCTTCTGGGTCACCGCTCGTCCGCTTGCGAGCCGCATTTTCTTAAATTCAGGCCAAGGCGTTCTTCGTCCCCGAGAACGGCTTTGCCTGTTGCCTTCTTGGCGCTCGAAAGCACCGACTTTCGTTGCAATCCCTATGCCGGGAACCGCAAGCAAAATTGAGACAGTCTTCCTGTCCTAACCGTCACCTTGCCAAATTTTTGTCTATCACACAAGCGCGCGCAAGTCCCGATTCCCCATAGATCAATCAATCGCTTTCCAAAAGTTGCGCGGCCCCGCTTTTGAAGCAAACGCGCCCTGATCCGGCCCCGCCGACGCCGGAATCCCCAATGAAGCTTCGGATCAACCCTTCGGAAGCCGCGCCACGCCGCAAGAAGCGAAAGAGCGCGATCCATCCGGGGGCCTGACAGGAGCGTCTCGATCATGAAGTTTTTCACAGGATGGATGGCTGCCGCCGCGCTGGCGCTGGCCGCGACCGCCGCTCAAGCGCAAGTTCCAGCGCGAGGGGCGATGATCGCAGTCTCGGATTTCGACGGACCCTATGCGCCACCGGAGGCCGCGCCGCCGCCGCCGCGCTACGGCTATGGCTACGAAGAGCGTGGGCCGGCTCCGGTGCTGCTGCCATCGACCGAGGTCTACGCGGTGCTGCGCGAGAACGGCTTCTCTCCACTGGGCATCCCGCGCCTGCGCGGCGGTGTCTACACCATCGCGGTGATCGACCGCCGCGGCGAGGACGGCCGGCTCGTGATCGATGCCCGCGACGGAAGGATCTTGCGCTTCATGCCGGCTGCCGACGCCTACGGCATGGCACCGGGCTACGAGCAGCCTGCGGTTGCACCTTACCGCCCGCAAAGTGCGCTGCCGCCGCCGACCATGGTCCGCAGTGGTCCGCCCCGCCCACCGGCCCCGATCCCGCATGTCGCCAGCCGCTCCGTGCCGCTGCCCAAGGCGGCTCCGCCGCGTGAGGCCCCGGTCGTCGCCGCCAAGCCGGCCGAGCCTGCGACGCCGCAGGCCCAGGCGCCGCAGGCACAGCCTGTGACGCAGACCGCGGCCGCCGTGCCGTCCAAGCCCGCTGAGGTCGCACCGCAAGCCGCCGCGCCAACCGTGGGTCAGGTCAAGCCTGCCGCGACGATCCTGCCTACGCAGGAGATGCCGGCGGCACAGGGGCTGGACTAAGCGCGGGCGTTTGATGCGATGGCCCGCATCACACCAACGGTGTCGTCCTGGCGAAGGCCAGGACCCATACCGCGAGGTGCATCATTTGAATGACGCGGGAGTACCGAACTCCGAATTTTCGCCAAACTCTTCCCTGGGGTAATGGGTCCTGGCCTTCGCCAGGACGACGTTGGGGAGAGAGTGGAACAAAGCAAAGGCACCTGAGCATTCAGGCGCCTTTGCACCATGACTAGCGCCGCTCAGCTCCGGCCATACCCCGCCGCTTCCAGGATCAAATTCGACACCTCCTTCGGATGCGACACCAGCGAGAGGTGGCCGGCATCGAGTTCGATCGTGGTTGCGTTCATGCGCTTGGCGAGGAAGCGTTCGAGATCGGGATTGATGGTGTAGTCGTTCTTCGACACCGCGTACCAGCTCGGCTTGGAGTGCCATGCCGCCTCGGTGGTGCGACCGGCGAAGATCGAGGCGGCGGTCGGCCATTGCACGGCGTAGAGCTCCTTGGCCTGCTCCGGCCTCACGCCATTGGCAAAATACTTCAGGAAGGCGTCTTCCGAGAGTTTTGTGTAGCCGTCGCGCTCGACGACGCCGGCGCGTGCCGGTCCCGCCGGAAACTGCTTCGACAGCGCGACGAAATCCTCGTTGGCATCGGGCGCACGTGCGGCGACATAGACGAGGCCGCTGACCTTCGGGTCGGTGCCGACCTGGCTGATCACAGTGCCGCCCCAGGAATGCGCGACCAGCACGGTCGGACCATCCTGTTCGGCCAGCACGCGCTTGGTCGCCTCGACGGAGTCCGCAAGCGACGACAACGGATTTTGCACGGCAGTCACGTTGAGGCCGGCGGCCTGGAGGATCGGGATCACCTCCGACCAACTCGAGCCGTCGGCCCAGGCGCCGTGCACCAGCACGACGTTCTTGGCCTTTACGGTCTGCGGCGTCTGCGCGTGAGCAAGGGTGAGCGGGGCCGCCAGCAGGCTCGCGGCGACGAAAAAGCTGCGCCAGAAAGTCATGATCGTTCTCCGTCTTGTTTTGGGGTTCGATAGCCAAAGGACGACGCGCGGGCCGACGGCGTTACGCCAATTCACCGCTCTGTGATGCGGCGCAACAGTCCAGCACGGCCGTTCAGCAATCGGTGACGTCCCGGCCACGGCCGAGACCATCTTCAGGCAAGGTATGGCAGATCCGTCGTTCGGTATTTCTTCCGCGCACGATTGATCGAACTCGCGGCAGGATTCCCCGGCTCTCGCCGGGACGAGGAGAGCCCAACAAAAAAACGCCCCGGGGCACCGGGGCGTTTTCGCAACCTGGAAGTGGCCGACGTGATTTACGCGGCTACCGAGTTCTCGATCACCTGTGCGCCTTGCGCACCGGTGTTGATCGCGATCTGGCGGGGCTTCTTCGCTTCGGGAATCTCACGGACGAGGTCGACGTGAAGCAGCCCGTTCTCGAGCGAGGCGTTCTTCACTTGCACGAAGTCGGCAAGCTGGAAGGCGCGCTCGAAGGCACGCGCGGCGATGCCGCGGTACAGCACTTCGGCCTTCGAGTTCTCGTTGGCGACTTTCTCACCCTTGATCGTCAGCGTGTTTTCCTTCGCGACGATGGAGAGCTCATCCTTGGCAAAGCCCGAGACCGCAACGGTGATGCGGTAGTCGTTCTCGCCGGTGCGCTCGATATTGTAGGGGGGATAACCGGGGCTGCCGTCCGAACCGGCCTGGTCGAGCAGGTTGAAGAGGCGGTCGAAGCCGACGGTGGAACGGTAGAAGGGGGTCAGGTCGTAGGTACGCATAGTCAAGTCCTCCATTGAGCGACTGTTGAGTAACCCGCCCGCCAATCGGGCCGGGCTTTCGTCTGTGTGCAGCCTGATGTTCCGGTTCCGAAACACTGGTAGCGGCCTGCACCAAGGTGATATGGGTTGAGGAGAACGGCGTTCAAGAGGGCGGATACTTAGCCTTTTCGGCGCTCCCGCCCCCTGATTTGCAGCACTTCGTGCCCAAGCCCTCCCCATCATGACGCTGGTCTCGATACCCTCCAATCCCGTTCCCGAAGACGTCGTCAGCGGCACCATCAAAACCCCTGATGGCGTCGAGCTGCGCTTTGCGCGCTGGGCGCCGCCGGCGAACCGCAAGGGCACCGTCTGCGTCTTCACCGGACGCAGCGAGCAGATCGAGAAATATTTCGAGACCGTGCGCGATTTGCGTGACCGCGGCTTTGCGGTGGCGATGATCGACTGGCGCGGGCAGGGCCACTCCTCGCGTCGCCTGCGCGATCCGCGCAAGGGCTATGTCCGCGACTTCGCGGATTTCGAGATCGACGTCGAGACCTTCGTGCAGCAGGTGGTGCTGCCGGATTGCCCGCCGCCCTTCTTCGCGCTCGCCCACTCGATGGGCGGCACGGTGATGCTGCGGGTGGCGCATGCGGGCAAGCGCTGGTTCGACCGCATGGTGCTGTCGGCGCCGATGATCGACCTGCCCGGCCGCGCCACCTCGTTTCCGGCGCGGGCTCTGCTGAAAACGATGCGCGTGTTGGGGATGGGCGGCCGCTATGTCCCCGGCGGCAGCGACCAGATCACCGGGCTCAATCCCTTCATCAACAATCCGCTGACCAGCGATCCCGTGCGCTATGCGCGCAATGCCGCGATCCTGGAGGAGGATCCGACCCTCGGGCTCGCGTCACCGACGGTCGCCTGGGCCGATACCGCCTTCCGCGCGATGAACACCTTCAGGGGCAAGAACTACCCGTCCGAGATCCGTCAGCCGATCCTGATGCTGGCGGCCTCCAGCGATACCGTGGTCTCGATCGCGGCGATCGAGGAGTTCGCCTATCATTTGCGCGCCGGCTCCCATCTCGTGATCGCCGGCGCCAAGCACGAGATTCTCCAGGAGCAGGACCGCTACCGCTCCCAATTCTGGGCAGCCTTCGACGCCTTCGTGCCGGGCACGCCGCTGTTCAAGTGAGGGGAAGCGACGGTGCGCTCCCTCGCCCCGTTCTTACGGGGAGAGGGTTGGGGTGAGGGGCCTCTCCCGGCACGCAAGATCGTCGAGAGACCTGTACCCCCTCACCCGGATTGCATCTTCGATGCAATCCGACCTCTCCCCGCAAGCGGGGCGAGGTAAGGCCCACTACAGCGTTTTCAGATACTCGATCAGATCGTAGCGCTCGCTGTCGTCCTTGAACACGCGGCCGATCACGCCCGGACGTTTTTCCTCGCCTGGTTTGCGCTCGAAGGAATGGCCGAGCACGCTATTGCCCTGGATCGGATCCTTCTCCGACCCCGCCGAGAACTCGGTTTCACCCGTCTTGCATTTCTCGTCGGCGGTGACCGCAAAGCCGACGGTCACGGGATCGTAGTCGCGGCGGCCCATGCAGAATTTTTGCGGGCGCTCGCTTGCAGGCTTCAGCAACCAGTAGAGAGACGGCACCGAACCGTTGTGCAGATAGGGCGCCGTGGCCCAGATGCCATTCAGCGGCCGTGCCCGATAGCGCGCTCCCCCCACCGGATTGAGGCAGTTCTTGCGCGCGAGATTCCACAATTTCGCCCGCTCGGCATCCGGAGTCTTCTCGTCATCCATCCATTTGCGGGCGACGAGGTCCACCACCGTCATCAGCCCGAGCGCATACACCATCTCGGTCGGCGAGCTTGCGGTCGAGACGTCGCATTGCCACCATTTCTGGAGGTCGGCCGTATTCACCTTCAGGAAGCCAGGCAAATCGACGATCCTGTTGCTGAGCACGAGCGACTGTTCGGGATCCGTCTTGATCTCGTCGAGGGGGATCGTCACCGCGTTCAGCACCTTGCTGTCGCCGCTCGGCTCCCAATGTCCCGAAGACCAGAAAGCCGGGGTGTCGATCGCCGGCAAATGGCATCCGGAGCACATTTCGGCGTAGATCTTGCGGCCATTGTCGACCTTCTTCTGATCGAGCCTCCAATTGTCGCCAAGGATCTGAGAGGGCCATTTCGGCGCCAGCAGGCCGCCGAACTTCGGACCGGTGGAGGGATCCGCCGTCTTGAACGGATCTGGCCCCCTGAGCATGTCCTCGATCCAGCCGAGCGTGTTGATATGAACCGAGGATCGCCACAGCCTGTCCTCAGGATAGGCGTCGGACAGATTGAGCAGCGCCGTCACGCCGAGGGCTTCCCCGGCGTTGCGGATCAGCGGCTGCTCGATCGAGGCGTCGTACTGGGCGAACTTGAACCAGGGCACGGTCCAGATCGGGGGATAGCTGACCGGGGCGTCCTGGGCGTGCAGGTTCTTCTCGAAACCCTTAAGCCCGCTCAGCGCGAGATCCTGCGAAAAAACCTGATTGCCGATGCGATTGAGAGCGTCGAGGCGACCGAACCCTTCCTCGGTGTCACTCTGCTGCCGGCCGTTCCAGGTCTTCTTGCCTTCGATCGTCTTTTGCTGGGTTTTCGCCCAGTCGATCAGGAAGTTGCCGATCGCGCTGAGCTTCTGCTTGAGCGCGGCGCGGTCAGCCTTGCTGGCATCGGGGCCGAGCACGCGATCGGCAAAGCGCTGGAAGCGGAACGGCACGTGAAGCGTGTAGGCGATCGACAGGCCGGTGGAGAGCTCGAGCTTCTTCAAGTCGGTCATGGCCGGGCCGCCGTCGAAACGCACGTCCACGCCCTGGTAATGGATCTGGCCGGTATGGCAGGCGGCGCAGGTCAGCCCGATCTTGTCCTCTTCGCGACGGCCGGTCGCGGGATCGCTGACCCCGGTCATCCGTGCAAAGCCGACCGGCAGGCCGTCGACGTTCTCCGCCGGCGTCCATCTGGTCGACCAGTCCGGCACCTGCGTCGTCTCGTAGAGATTGGCGTAGCCGAAGCGGCGCAGGGACGTCGCATCGGTCTGGATCGACTGCGGGCTCGGAATGAACCCGAAGCGCTCGAGATAGGCGCTGTCCGTCATCATGCCCGGCCGCGAGAACAAATGCAGGCGCGGCTGCTCCAGCGCCATGAACCATTCATAGGGCACCGGGAAGGTCGCTGTGCCCTGGCTGGCATGGTGAAACCAGTGCCTGTCCTTCAGCGACCAGTTCTGTTCGAGCCAAAAGGCCGCCTTTGTCTCGGGGAGCGCAGGCAAGGGCGGCGGCAGGAGATTCACGAGAATTCCCTTTTGCGGCAGCATCGCGCGAACCTGGTCGGGGAATTCGGCGAGCGCAACGAGCAAGGCGAGACCGAGGGCGACCAGCAGGGCCGCAACCTTGAGCGCGCCCCGAACCACGCGCTGGCAGGTCGACAGCACAGGCTGCGATACGAGCCGCTGGTTGATGCGAGCAGGGAATTGCCGCTCGTTGAACAGAGTGCGCACGTCGGCCACGCTGAGATAGCGGTCCTCACCCGCGCCCCTGCCCACGATCTTCAGGAGGATCGGCCACTCGAACTTCATCAGCAGGGGGTAGTACCAGCGCGCGGCGCTGCCGGCGCGCTTGAGATTGTCGCGCATGAAGACGCCGATTTCCGAGGCGTTGAGACCCGGCTCAGAGCCGCCGCCGTTCGGATCCTGGTAGGTCCGGCCGAAGCTCGCAAACCGCGAAAGCTCGCCCTCATCGACCTTGCCGTCGACGCCGAGGACGCGCGAGCCGGCACCGCGCTTGTCGAGAGGGCCGCCACGCAACGCGTCGAGCTGCGCGCCCGAAAATATGCTCTTCAGGATGTGCCCCAGACCGTTGGCGATGAGCGCGACGCCGCGGACCTGGATGCGGGCCGAGACCTTCTTCAGCCCGGTCTCGCCGCTCGCATTCGCGATCGTTTGCGACAGCGTGCCGAGCGGCACGGTTCCGCCGTCAACAAACCCCTCGCCGACGAGGCCGCGGAGGAATGGACAGGGATTGTTCGGCGAGACCTGGATCGAGGGGTCGAAGGGGGGCTTCGGAGCGGAGTCATGCATGGCCCAAAATCCTGAAAACGGCGAATCGTGAAATACAGACGCGGCGATAGAGCGCGGAAAGTCCTGACAAACCGACAACACGTTATACTACTTCAGCGTGTAGCGGAGTGTGGCTGAATTCACTGTCGTGTCAATAAAGGCGGAGGGGACATTGCCGCGTGGCCGCGGCTGGCCCTCAGGATTCGGCGATGCGTTTGACGTCGCTCGAGACCAGGGTCAGTTTGCCGAGCGGCACGCCCGCATTCAAGAGTCCGGCGCGGTAGTGGGCGAGGTCCTCGGGCCGCTTCCAGTGGAAATTGCGCAAATGGCGGTCGACATTGAGTGTCGGGTAGTTAGCCATCAGCACGCGGGTCGCCTCGACCGCCTCGTCGCCTCGCCCCAATTGCGCCAGCGCCGCGGCGCGGATTGCCAGCGCCTGCAAATGGTTCGGGTTGATGTAGAGCTGTTCTCGAGCCCATGACAGGGTCGCGTCATATTGGCCCAGCAGATAATGGCTGAAGGCGTTCAGTGCGGCCCATTGGTAGCGCGGATCGCTGTTGTCGCGCTGTGCGGCCATCGAGAACAGCTCGATCGCCTCGCGGTGCTCGCCGATGGCGAAATGGCAGATGCCGAGCACGCCGCGCGCGCCGTTGTCGTAGGGGTTGAGCGCGACGGCGCGCTTGGCGGCGTCCATTGCGGCCTCGTAATGGCCCTCCAGCGCGTGGGTCCAGGACAGGATCGAGAACGCAAATGACGAGCGCGGGTCGAGCCTGACGCTGGTTTCGGCAAGCTTCATCGCCTCGGCCCACATCTCGCGCGTGCCCTTGACCCAGCCGAAGTGGATGCTCTGGATCTGGATCGTGGCAAGATAGGCGTGCGCAATCGACAGCTTGGGCTCGAGCCTGATGGCCTCCCGGAACAGGTCAACGGCGATGGCAAGGTCTTCCTTGGTTTGCCGATAATAGTGCGACAGCCCCTTGAGGAAGCGGTCCCAGGCGGTGACATCGGTCGAGAGTCGCGCCGGCGCCGAGGCCTCGGCCCGGACGATCTCGGTGGCGATGGCGGCGGACAGGTTGGTGGTGATCTCGTCCTGCATCGCGAAGAGATCGCCGATGTCGCGGTCGTAGCGGCCGGTCCAGAGCTGCTCCCCGGTCTCCGGCGCGATCAGCTCGGCGGTGACGCGGATCTTGGCTCCGGCACGCCGCACCGAACCCTGGATCAGATAGCTGGCGTCGATCTCGCGCGCGATCAGGCGGGTGCTGACGTTGTTGCCCTTGAACACGAAGGTCGAGTTGCGGCTCAGCACGCGATAGAAGGATTGCAGCGACAGCGCGTGGATCAGATCCTCGGTCAGGCCGTCGGAGAAATACTCGTCCTGGGCGTCGCTGAGATTGGCAAAGGGCAGCACGCCGACGATCGCGGTGCGGTACTGCTGCGAGAGGGCGGATGCCTCCCTCAGCGCGGGCGCAAGCGCCGGTGCACCCTCAGGTGTCCAGGTCCAGACCCCGATCGGATCCTTGATGTTCTTGAAGCGGTGGTTGCCGGCATCGACCAGCGGCACGGTGAGATGCTTGCCGGCCTCCTTGTAGGCCTTGGCCGAGATCGCAAAGCCGCCGGGGCTCGCCACGGCTTCGAGGCGGACGGCAATGTTGACATCGTCACCGAACACCTCGTCCTCGTCGGCGATGACGTCACCCATGTGGATACCGAGGCGGAACTGCATGGCGCGATCGGCGGGCAGATGGTGATTGCGCTCCGCCATCAGCGTCTGCATCGCGATCGCGGCCTCGGTGGCGCCGACGATCGAGGGGAATTCCAGCAGGAAGCCGTCGCCGGTGTTTTTGACGACGCGGCCGCCGTGATTGAGGATGATGGGGTGGATCGCGCTGCGATGGGCCTTGAAGGCGGCATGGGTGCCGGCCTCATCGGTGCCCATCATGCGCGAATAGCCGGCGACATCGGCGCAGACAATGGCAGCCAGACGTCTTTCCATATTCCGGAGCTCCAAGAGACTTGCAAGAGACTTGGAAGAGATCGAGGACCGGCCACGGCGTGGCAGTCGCCTCGAATCCCACGTTCAAAGAACCCGTTCCTTATAGAGCAGATGAGGCCGAGCGAAAGTACGAACCGCATTGCAAATTCGAGGTAAATCCTCGGCAATCCCGGCAGTGGACGGGGACGAGCGAACCCACTAAGCCGGCCTCTTGGGCCATGGTTGGGCGACGGAGGCACGTCACACATGCTGGGCATTCACGAAATCTGGCTGTTCGTCCTGTCGGGGGTGCTGCTCAACATCACGCCGGGGCCTGATACGGTCTATGTGATCGGCCGCAGCATGCAGTTGGGCTGGCGAGGTGGCGCCGCGGCCGCGCTGGGCATCAGTTGCGGCTGCTTTTTCCATGTCGCGGGCGCGGCAATCGGCCTTTCGGCCCTGCTGATGGCCTCGTCGACCGCATTCTCGATCCTGAAGCTGGTCGGAGCGGCCTATCTCGTCGTGACCGGGCTTCAGATGCTGTGGTCGCGCCCGGTGCTGGCCTCGGCCATCGACGAGCCGGTGCAGAACTCGCTGCGGCGGGTTTTCCTCCAGGGCGTCTTCACCAACGCGCTCAATCCCAAGGTCGCGCTGTTCTTCCTGGCCTTCCTGCCGCAATTCGTCGCAGCCGACTCGGCGCACAAGCCGCTCGCCTTCCTGACGCTCGGTCTGATCTTCATCTGCACGGGAACGCTGTGGTGCCTGGTGCTGGCGGCGTTCGCGGCAAAGGCCGCCCACCGCTTGCAGAGCTCCGAAGGCGCGGTCGCCTGGGTCAACCGTGCCCTCGGCGGCCTCTTCATCTATCTCGGCATCCGCGTCGCCATGCTGGAGACGCGGTAACGTCTTTTACGCGAATTCCTTCAGCAGCGCGCTGCCGGCGAGATAGAGGCCGAGCAGGATCATCGCGATCAGGAACCAGCGGCGAAACGCTTCCGCCGGCATCCGCGCCCGCACCGTTTGGCCGATATACATGCCGGCAAACGCGCATGCCATGCCCACGGCGCCCGGCACTGCATTGGCCGGCGTCAACAATCCGCCCGCGGTGAGGTTGAAGGCGAGCGCCAATGTCGCTGTCGTGAAGAACACGCCGAGCGCCTGCACCAGTTCATCCTTCTCCATGCCGATCGCCTGCATGAACGGCATCGAGGGGATCACCTGCACGCCGGTCGAGGCCGAGATCACGCCGGTGACCACGCCGACCACGCCGCCGACCCATTTCTCGTTCTTTGGCGCAACGTGGAACTGGAATTTGTTCAGCCCGATGATCGCATAGATCACCAGGAGTACGCCGAGCACGATCGTGCCGTAGCGCGCATGCGGGCCGGTGAGCGCCCCGGCATTGAGCCAGCACCCGATCACGGTGCCGATCATCAGCGGCCACAGCCGCCTCAGGATGTCGCGCAAATGGGGGCCGACGAAAGTCTGCCAGATGTTGGTGACGATGGCGGGCACGATCACGATGGCGATCGCGCGGCTCGGCGCCATGCTCACGGCGAGCAGTCCCATGGACACCGTCGGCAGGCCAAGCCCGACGACGCCCTTGACGAATCCGGCGAGCAGGAAGACGGCGGCAATGAGAATGAGGAGCGGGTCGATCATATCTGCACATTGACCGATGCCGCGCGTCGGCACAATCTGTAGCTTACGGAGAAAGCCTTCGTCTGGAGCGAAGGCTGAAGGGACCCGGGATGCGCTTCGACCTCGTCGACCTCCAGCTGTTCATCGCGGTCGCCGACCAGCGCAGCATCACCCGTGGTGCGGAGCGGTCGCATCTGGCGCTAGCCTCGGCCAGCGCGCGCATCAAGGGGCTGGAGGATGCGCTCGGCGTCGCGCTGCTCAAGCGCGGGCGCCGCGGCGTTGAGTTGACCTCGGCCGGCGAGAGCCTGCTCGATCACGCCCGTCTCGTCATTCACCAGATCGACGCCATGCGCGGCGATCTCGCCGGCTTTGCCAGTGGCGTGCGCGCCAGCGTGCATTTCCTCGCCAATACCTCCGGTCTGTCGGAGCATCTGCCGAAGGCGCTCGCCGGCTTCCTGCGCGAGCACCGCGACGTCGCCATCGACATCGAGGAGCGCGAGAGCACCGACATCGCGGCCGCGATCACTGCGGGCGCGGCCGATCTCGGCTTCGCCGCCGAGCACGCGCTGCCCGATCATATCGAGCGATTCGCCTTCAGCGCGGATCGCCTGACGCTGGTGACGTCCAGGCGCGGCCCGTTCGCCGGCCGCCGCGCGATCGATTTCCAGGAGGCGGGCGCTTGTGACTTCGTCGGGCTGACCAGCGCCACCGCGCTCCAGGTGCATATTTCGAAGCACGCCGCCCGGCTCGGCATGCGGCCGCATTACCGCGCGCGCCTGCGTGACTTCGACGCGATCTGCCCGATGGTCGCCGCCGATGTCGGCGTCGCGCTGGTGCCCGAAGCCGCCGCCCGCCGCTGCGCCAAGCTGATGCCGCTCGCCATGGTTCGCCTGCGCGATAGCTGGGCCAACCGCAAACTCGTGATCTGCGCGCGAAGCTTCAAGACGCTGCCGCGCCCGGCCAAGATGCTGGTGGAGCATCTGAGGGCTGCGGCAGTGTGAGCTCTGCGCTACTTCGCGGTCTCCACGCCAGCGTCCTTGATCACCTTCGCCCATTTCTTCATCTCGTCTGCGATGAATGTGCGAAAATGCTCCGGCTGATCGCCGACCAGCGTTGCGCCCTGGGCGGCGAGCTTTTCCTTCACCGCGGGATCCGCCATCGCCTTCGTGGCGAGATCATGCAGCGCGGTGACGATCTCCTTCGGCGTGCCCTTCGGCGCCACCATGCCGTACCAGTTCTCGATGCGAAGATCAGGAAAGCCGGCTTCCGCGGTGGTCGGCACATCAGGCGCCGTCGGCGAACGCTGGGCCGAGCCGACCGCGATCGGCTTCAATGCGCCCGCCTTGACCTGCGGCAGCAGCACGGGGAGGTCCAGGAACGTCATCTGCACCTGCTGGCCCAGCAGATCGTTCACGGCCGGCGCGGCGCCGCGATAGGGCACGTGCACGATGTCGATCCTCACCGTCAGCTTGAACAATTCACCGGCGAGATGCGGCAGGCTGCCGGGGCCGGAGGAGGCGAAGTTGAGTTTTCCCGGCTGCGCCTTGGCGAGCGCGATCAATTCGCCGATGTCCTTTGCGGGGACGTTGGTGGCTACAACGAGCATTTCCGGCACGGTCGCAACCAGCGTCACCGGTGTGAGGTCGTTGAGCGTATCGTAGGCGACCCTTTCCATGCTCGGGCTGATCGCCAGCGCGCCGGCGCTGGAGATCGCGATGGTGTAGCCATCAGGTGCAGCCTTGGAGACGGCATCGGTGCCGAGCACGCCGCCCTGGCCACCGCGATTGTCGATCAGCACCGGCTGCCCTGACAGCTCCGACATGCGCTGGCCGATCACCCGCGCGATAATGTCGTTGGGGCCTCCGGCCGGAAACGGCACGATCAGCTTGATCGGCTTGGCCGGGAAATTCTGGGCGGAGGCGAGCGTCGGAAACAGAAGCAAGGCCGCGAGAAGGAGCGTGCGCCGGTTGGTCATGCAGGCTCCTTTGAGGCGCTTATCCGTTGAGCAGTTTCAGTGCTTCTTCGTGAACCCTGGCGTCGCCGGCCGCGACGATGCGGCCGCCGCCCTGCGCGGGCTTGCCTTCCCAGGTGGTGACGACGCCGCCGGCGCCGGTCACGATCGGGATCAGGGCTGCGATGTCGTAAGGCTTCAGCTCGGTCTCGACCACGAGATCGACGTGACCCGCCGCCAGCATGCAATAGGAGTAGCAGTCGCCGCCATAGCGCGACAGCCGCGCGCCCTTCTCGATGCGGCCGAAGATGGCGCGGTCGCGCTCGTTCATCAGCAGCGGGCTGGTGGTGTAGGTCGTCGCCTCCGACAGCGAAGCACAGCGCCGGACCTGGAGCCGGCGCTCGCCGGAGGGGCCATTATAATGAGCCGAGCCGCTGTCGCCGGAAAAGCGTTCGCCGATGAAGGGCTGGTGCATCATGCCGTAGACCGGCGTGCCCTTGTGCAGGAGCGCGATCAGCGTGCCCCAGATCGGAAATCCGCCGATGAAGGATTTGGTGCCGTCGATGGGGTCGAGCACCCAGACGTAGTCGGAATCCTCGCGCTCGTTGCCGAATTCCTCGCCGACGATGCCGTGCTGGGGAAAGTTGGCCTTGATCAGACGCCGCATCACCGCCTCCGCAGCGCGGTCGGCCTCGGTCACGGGGTCGAATTCCCTGGTCTTGCTCTTGTCCTCGATCGACAGCGAAGTGCGGAAGAACGGCAGGATGGTTTCGCCGGAGGCGGTGGCGAGCCGTCCGATGAAGGCGGAGAAATCGATCACCGTCACGGCGTATCCTCAAAAAGCGAAAGTCGGGTGAAGCTCACTCCTGCCTAGCTCAAATCAGAAGGATCGTGCAGCGCTGTCTTGCTTTTGCACCCTGGTATTTTGGATGCGGGAAGCGTTCGCCTCGTCGAAGACACCCGCTGGGCAAATATCGATCATTGAGTTGAAACCTTAGTTCCGGGCCTGCCTTGTTGGTATGCAAATGACTATCAACCCATTGAATTTCCTTATCAAAGGAACTGAATCTGGGTTTCTCTGGAAGCAACCGAGCTATGTCCTCATTGCATGGGAAATCGCTCGAAAGCCCTTGCACTTTGTGCGTCGCGGCCGCATATTGTTGCGGTGCGGTAGCGCTTCTCGCGTTACTGCTGCCCTCCTTGGGCGTTTCCTCCCTAGACTTGGGCCGCTTCTTCATTAGAAGCGGCCCTTTTTTCTTTCAGCCTCTCATTTCTTTAAGCCTTGTCTCTAAGCCTTGGCTTTCATTTCAAAGCGCGCCGCGAAACGCGTTCGCGCTGATCGCACCCAACACAGTCATTCGCAGAAAATGCCGCGCTTATTCCGCCGCGGCCTGGAACGGGCCGAGATCGCCGAACGGGACCGTGGTCGCCAGCACATCGGCGAGCACGCCGAAGTCCGACGCCACTTGCGCAAAGCGCGGGCTGCGCTCGCGCCGCCGCTCGTCCATGTAGATTGCGCGGTTGAGCTCGAGCTGCACGGCGTGGAGGCCGCTGGCCGGGTTACCGTAATGCTCGGTGATGAAGCCGCCGGCATAGGGCTTGTTACGGCCAATCGAATAGCCGAGCCCGGTCATGGTCTCCTCGACCCGGTCGGGCAATAGCGGCGTGCAGCTCGTGCCGTAGCGGTCGCCGATCACGATGTCGGGCCGGCGCGGTTCGTCGCGGGAGACGCCGACCGAGGGCATCGAATGGCAATCGACCAGCACGACGGTGCCGAACATCTGGTGTACCTTGTTGATCAGCCGGCGCAGCGCGCGATGATAGGGCTTGTACAGCGTCTCGATCCGCCCCAGCGCGTCGTCGACCAGGATGCGCTCGCGATAGATCTCCTGGCCGTCGCCGACCACGCGCGGAATGGTGCCGAGCCCGCCGGCGACCCGCATCGAGCGGGTGTTGGCAAAGCTCGGCAGGCGCCCGGTGAACATCCGGGGATCGAGCTCATAGGGCTCACGATTGACGTCGACATAGGAGCGGGGAAAGTTGACCCGCACGGTCGGAAAGCCGCGCTCGCTGAGATGGCCGATCAACTCGTCCATGAAGGAATCTTCGGAACGCCGTAGCGTCGGCAGGTCGATCCTGGAGGCGCTGAGGAATTCGTCCGGATAGGTCGAGCCGGAATGGGGCGAGTTGAAGATAATCGGCGCGCGCCATTGCGCGGGCTCAACGATCTCGAAGGCTGGCGACTTGTCGCCGTCAAACCGGGTCATCTTCTCAGGCTTCGTCCCTTGGTGTCAGGCTTCGTCCCTTTGGCGATCGGGCTTCGCCCCTTGGTATCAGGCTTCGCCCTTGGCGCCGCACGATCCAACAAGCCCGGCACCGGTCTCAACGCAGTGATTCGGCCGATCGCGCGGCTCTTATGTGTCGTCATTGTCCGGAATCGCAACCATCCTGCCAAGCGAAAAGATGATATCTGCGCTGGAACATGTCTTAACCCTGCGGGCAGCGAGGTGGGGACCGGCAGGTACCGCTCGATTGCTTCGAACTGCTTTCAGGTTCACAAGGGGTCGGCAAGCACAGCCGGCTCAGGGTAAAGATTTTCACCCCAAATTTACCCTCCGTCGGGCTTAGTGACCTCTGCTGATATCCTCTGGGGATTCGACATTTCCGCCATGCCAAAGATCCTGCTCGCCGAAGACGACAACGACATGCGCCGTTTCCTGGTCAAGGCGCTGGAAAACGCCGGTTTTCAGGTCTCATCCCACGACAACGGCATGGCCGCCTACCAGCGGCTGCGGGAAGAGCCGTTCGAAATGCTGCTCACCGACATCGTGATGCCGGAGATGGACGGCATCGAGCTCGCCCGCCGGGCCTCGGAACTCGACCCCGACATCAAGATCATGTTCATCACCGGCTTCGCCGCGGTCGCCCTGAACTCGGATTCGGACGCCCCCAAGAACGCCAAGGTGCTGTCCAAGCCCGTGCATTTGCGCGAATTGGTCAGCGAAGTGAACAAGATGCTGGCGGCCTAAATCGGCCCCCTTCCGTCCTTGCACCGGCTCCCCTGAGCCGTTATAGGGACCCGACCCGATCTAGACGACATCTAGGGCGCGTAGCTCAGCGGGAGAGCACTACCTTGACATGGTAGGGGTCACAGGTTCGATCCCTGTCGCGCCCACCATCCTTCGCTCGCGAAGCGAGAGAAGGATGTCGCGCCGAAGCCCAACGGGCGCAGGCGGACTTTTTGCCGCGAGCTTCGGCTCGGCAAGCCGCAATCTTCGCTCGCGATAGCCGAGTGAAGGATGCCACGCCGAAGCCCAAAGGGCGCAGGCGGGCTGCCGCCGCGAGCTTCGGCTCGGCAAGCCACCAATCTCATCACGGCGAAGCGTGTCCGGCGTAGCTCGAAGAGCGTAGACGGACTGGAGCGGCAGCCTCCTTCGCCGACACACCGCCGCTCAATCCCCTATTTCAGTTCCGTATTCGCGACCGGAAGGATGGAGGCAACGTGCCAGCCGTCCGGATCCTGAACGTAGGTCTGGCTGATCAGAAACGTATTTTGTTGTGGCGGCTTGCCCGGAAGGCCGCGCGTGAAAACGATAGGAACGAGGATCTGCATGACCTCGTTCGAGATGACGGCGACGTGGAATTTCGACATGTCGGGTTCGAGGTGCCAGGTGCCTTCGTAATACGCCTTGAAGCGTTCGGCGACCGCATCGCGCCCTCTGGTCTCGATGCCTCTCGCAAACAACAGCGCGCTCGGCGAAGTCCAGAGCATGGCTTTCACATCGTCCGCGTTATGCGCATTCTGCGCGGCAATGAACTTGTCGAAGATGGTTCGCGCCTCGGCATCATTTGCGGCAGCCAGCGCAGATCCCGCCGGCCAGAACGTTGCGGCGAAAAACAGCGCTGCAGTCATCGCGGCAAGATGGGAGCGTCGCGCAATCGGTCGTGGCCCGGCGCCGGCAAAAGACTTCCTCGGACGGATCATGTTCACCTCTCGTCGTTTGCCGGTTGGCATTTTGAATGCTGGTTGTCATACCATTGATCGCTTCGCTGATTTTTCAGGATCGCGCGATCAGAGCTCACAGCTGCATCACAGATGCGTTGGTCCGGCCACGGTCGGATTCCGTGGGAAGTAGCGCAAACTCTCGCCGCCGGCATCAAGTTGAGTTATCGTCTAGCGGTGCCACTAGCCCGGATGGGCATCCGGGCCACGATGCCGCCTGGCGTGATCCGGGCGGACCACGGTGAAGGAACTCCGCACCATGCGAGCGAGCTGTCTTGCCGTGGCGATATTGTCGCTAATTGCGTCGCGCGCCGACGCCGCGACCATCGACTGGCAGGCCGAGCTCCAACGTTGTCGTGTGCTGCGCGAAAACGTGGCGCCGTTGCTTCAGGCCGGCGAGGGGATTTCGGCGGTCGGCCGCTCCAACAGATCCGTGCGTCGCTGCATATGGATCCAGCGCATGGCGGTACGAAGGAAGATTCCGGGCGCGGAGACGTGGTAACGCGGGCGCCTCTCAAGGGGACGCCTTCTTCGGCCCCCGTAGCAGGTCCTTCAATCCGGTCGGATCGCGGCTTGGTGCTGGCCCGAAAGTGCCGCCTGGCGCAGCCTTGATCCGTGACTCGCCGCCTGCCATTGTCCGATCCTTCACCGCGGCGGCGAACCTGGCATTCGGCGAAACTGTATCGCTCACCGCGGATGTGGAAAGAAGGCAGGTTACCGAAATGAGTAGCGTGAACAAGCCCGGGGGCAACTACCTGCCGGTGATCATCCATAGTGGAATTGCGTATGTCAGTGGTCAGCTGCCGCGTCGCGGCGAAGACCTGCTGTACTCAGGCAAAGTCGGCGCAGGTGTCGATGTCGCCGCCGCACAGGAAGCTGCTGCGCTCTGCGCTGATCTCTGCATTTCGGCCATCAACCACGCAACAGGCGGAGACGACAAGATCGTCCAGGTCTTGCAGCTCGTTGGATACGTTGCCTCGGCGCCTGGATTTACGCAGCAATCGCAAGTCATGAACGGCGCTTCCGACCGGCTGATCGAGCGCCTGGGTGATCGCGGTCGTCACACGCGTACATCTGTCGGTGTCGCCGAGTTGCCACGTGGCGCACCGGTCGAGCTGAGTATGGTTGCCGCTGTTCGCTCGTAGGACGGCATGTCGCTCGGTTATCGTGAGGCTCCGACGTCCGCACTTTGATGCGTCTCGACGAAACACGGTCTATTCGACCAGATACTTCTTCACCGCCGCCTCGTCCCACGCAATGCCGTTGCCGGGCTCCTCGCTTGGCAGGGCAAAGCCGTCCTTGATCTGCAAACGCGTCGCCAGCACCGCGTCGGCCCAGTCGACATATTCCAGCCAGTGCGCGGTGGGCGTCACGCACAAAAGATGCGCGCTGACTTCCGAGAACAGATGCGTCGACATCTCGATCCCGGCGGCATGCGCGAGCGCGGCGGCGCGCAGCCAGCCGGTGACGCCGCCGATGCGCTGCACGTCGGGCATCAAATAGTCGCAGGCTTCCGCTGAGAGCGCGGCTTGCATCGCGAACGCGCTGTCGAAATTCTCGCCGATCTGGACCGGCGTGCGAAGCGCATCCGCGATACGGGCGCAGCCGGAATAATCGTCGTGACGGATCGGCTCCTCGATCCAGGTCAGGCCCTCATCGTCGAGCATCTCGCCGCGGCGGATGGCCTCGCTGACCGTCAGCGCCTGATTGTAGTCGCACATCAAGGTCACGTCGTCGCCGACGGCCTTGCGCACCGCGCGCACCACCTTCAGGTCTTCCCGCGCATCGGGGCGGCCGACGCGGATCTTCGCGGCCTGAAAGCCCTCGGCCAGCAGCTTGTGGGCTTCCTCGACCGCGGCGCCCGCCGGCATGATGCCGAGCCCCTTCGAATTGTAGGCCGGAACCGGTTTCGGCGCGCCGCCGAGCAGGCGCGCCAGCGGCAGGCTTCGAGCGCGGGCCAGCGCGTCCCATGCCGCCATGTCGATGCCGGATTGCGCCAGCCGCTGCAGGCCGGCCAAACCCAAGAGCGTGAAGCGCTGGGTCAGCTTGCGCTCGATCTCGAACGGCAGCAGCTCGTCGCCCGCAAGCAGCTCCGACATTTCCGCGACCATCGCCGCCAGCGGCTTCAAGGCCGAGGGTGTGATCGAGAACAGATAGGCGTGGCCGGTTGCGCCCAGGTCGGTCTCGCAGTCGATCAGCACCAGCGGCGCCTTTGCGACCGCTCCGGTCGAGGTTTTGAGCGGGAGGTTCATCGGCACGATCACGGGGCGCGCATTGAAGCGCTTGATGCGGATGGTCTCGGTCATTTGATGGATCTCCCGGTGGAGTGAATGCAGGTTAATGCCGATCTTAAACATTCGCCATGAAACGAAAAGCCGCTTGGCGCGACCACCATAAAATGGGGTTGCGCGGGAGCGCGTTTATTGGCTCTGTTCCGCATCCCCCGAGTTCGAGACAACAACGCTCATCACGGAGCCAAAGAGTGAAGCAAGAGATCTCCGAAGAACAGCGCAAGAGCGGCATCCGGACCGGTGCCGCGGTCGCCTTCCTCCTGCTCGCTTTGCCGCTCGCGGTGTGGCTGGACCTGACCGAACTCAGCAAGACCGCGCTGCGCCGGCAGGCGATCGACCTGAATTCGGTGATCACGAGCGTGCGCAGTTACTACGCGACCAACGTGGTCGGGCGCATCATCGCCAATCCGAACGGCACGACCAGGGTGGTTCACAACTACGAATCCGTCCCCGGCGGGGTCCCGATCCCGGCCACGCTGTCGCTGGAGCTCGGGCGGGTGATCGGAGCGCAGCAGGAAAACATCACCTACCGTTTCGTCTCGGACTTCCCGTTCCAGAACCGCGCCCCGCACCAGCTCGACAAGTTCGAGAAGGATGCGCTGGAGGCCCTGCGCGCCGATCCCGAGCAGAAGATCGTCGAGACCGAGACCTCGCTGTTCAACGACAAGGTCCGGCTGATCGCTCCGGTGATGATGGGCCCGGCCTGCGTCAGCTGCCACAACAGCCACCCCGAGAGCCCGAAGAAGGACTGGAAGGTGGGTGACGTCAGGGGCATCCAGGAGGTGATCATCGCCCAGCCGATCGCCGCCAACATCTTCTCGTTCAAATTCCTCTTGGCCTATTTCCTGATCGCGGCCGGCAGCGGCTTGTCGTTTCTCTCGCTGCAGCGCCGTCAGGCGAGCCGCATCAAGGGCATGAACAAAGAGCTCGAATCCGCCAACGACTTCCTGGCTTCGCTCTCGATGAAGATCTCGCGCTACATTCCGCCGCAGGTCTACCGAAGCATCTTCTCTGGCCAGAAGGACGTCACCATCCACACCGAACGCAAGAAGCTCACCATCTTCTTCTCGGACATCCAGAACTTCACCGCGACGGCGGAGCGGCTCCAGCCGGAGTTGCTGACCCAGCTTCTCAACGAATATTTCACCGAAATGTCGGCGGTCGCCCACGAATTTGGCGGGACCATCGACAAGTTCATCGGTGATGCCATGCTGATCTTCTTCGGCGACCCCGAGACCAGGGGCGACCGCGCTGACGCCCAGGCCTGCCTCCGGATGGCCTGGCGCATGCAGCACCGTCTCACCGAGCTCAATGCGAAATGGCGCGCCTCCGGCATCGAGCTGCCGTTCAAGGCGCGCATGGGCATCAATTCCGGCTATTGCAATGTCGGCAATTTCGGCAGCAGCGACCGCATGGACTACACCATCATCGGTGCCGAGGCGAACCTCGCCGCCCGCCTGCAATCGATCGCCGAGCCCGGCGGCATCGTGCTGAGCTATGAAACCTTCGCACTGGTCAGCGACATCGTCCGCGCCCACGCGCTGCCCGCGATCACGATGAAGGGCATCAGCCGCGAAGTGATTCCGTACTCCGTGGATGCGCTGAACGACGCTTCAGTGGAGACAAGCGGCATCATCACCGAGCGCGCACCGGGGCTGGAGCTCTATCTCGATCCCGCCGTGGTCAAATCCGGCGACGCAGCGCGGGTGCGCTCGCTGCTGGAGAACGCGCTGGCCTCACTGAAGCCGGCGTGAGCCGAATTCAGCTCGGGTCGTTCCCGGATGTTACCAAGACGCAGGTGCGTCGCCTCTCCCGCTTGCGGGAGAGGTCGGCGCGTCCGGGCGATGCGAAGCATCGTCCCGTGCGCCGGGTGAGGGCTTTCTCCTCTTGGGGGGTCTCGATTGCGGATGCACCCTCTCCCCAGCCCTCCCCCGCAAGCGGGGGAGGGAGCGCACCTGGCTCCTCGATGCCACAAGCGCCGGCCTCTCCCGCTGCCCGAATCACCTCACCGCGCCGCGCCTTCCGTGAAGGCGGTTTCGATCACCTCGCCAAAAGGTTGCCACGAGCGCCCGTCGAACTGGACCAGCCGCATCTGCCTGATCGGCAGGTAGCTGTTTGGCGAGGTGTTCATCCTGATGTTCGGCAGGGCGACCGAGGGCTGATAATTCCTTAGCGAAGCAGCCTGACGCATGATGTTCTCGCGCGATAAATCGTCGCCGCATTGCTTCAGCACTTGCGTCAGCGCCTCGGCCGCGGCGTAGCCATAGAGCGCGGCGCTGTTGTTGGTGCTTTCGTCGTGATGGTATTTGTCCATGAACGCGAACCAGTCCTTCATGGCGGGATCGTCTTTCCACGCGGGATCGCTCGGATCCTTGAGGAAAGCCGCCGAGATCACGCCGGAGGAATTCTCCAGGCCTGCGGGCGCCATCGCGTTGGCGATCGAGGCGGAGGCGTCGTTGACGATGAAGACCGGGCGCCATTTCATTGATGCCGCCAGCTTGATCACCTTGGACGCCGTCGATGGCACGCCGAGAAAGACGAAGATATCGGCGCCTGCGCGCTTGAGGATCGAGACGTGTCCGTCAAGATGCTCATCGGCAATGTCGAAGGCGATATCGACGAGGACGAGACGGTTCAGATCGCCAAGACCTTCCTCCATGCCCTTGAGAAGCGCACGCCCGAACTGGTCGTTCTGCCAGAGCACCACGATCTTCTTCCTGGGATAATAGGCCTGGAGATAGTTGGCGTAGATGCGCCCCTCCGACCGGAACGATGGCTGCCAGCCCATGGTCCAGGGAAACGCCTTGGCCTGGCTCAGCTCCTCGTCGCCGGAGGCGACGAACAATTGTGGGATCTTCTTCGCGTTCAGGTACCAGCGCGCGGCGAGATTGCCCGGCGTGCCGAACGAGCCGAACATCAAATGCACGTCGTCCGTCTCGACCAGCTTGCGCGTCAGCTCCAGCGCGGTGGTCGGGTCGGAATTGTCGTCGCGGGTGATGAAGCGGATCTTGCGGCCGTTGATACCGCCGCGCGCGTTGACCATGTCGAAATAGGCCGCTTCCGCCTGACCGATGGCGCCGAACTCCGAGAGCGGTCCCGAATACGGCATGACATTGCCGATGCGGATTTCGTTGTCGGCGGTGGGTTGATCGGCGCGTTGCTCGGACATCGCACCGAGCGACGCGAACGCGATCATCGAAACGAACAGCATTCTGCCGGTGACGCCCATGCTCAACACCTTGTCGTTGGCCCCCAACGAGGTCGGCTCACTCCGCAGCAAGGCGAGTTGATCTACGTCAAGCGTTTGTCAAAGCTGTGGCCGGATGGCGCGCTTCGACGCGGCGCCTGTTGACTCCGGATGAATGCGGCAGGCGTGCTGACGCGCCGACAATCGAGAGAGTCTCCGTGTGGCACCCCTCTCCCTAACCCTCCCCTCTTGTGGGGGAGGGCGGGGGAGAGGGGTGGCCCAGCAAATGGTGTGCGTCGTTAGCGTATCGCTGGCAAACCGCTACGGCAGGCCGCGCGCCTCGAGCTGATGCACCAGCAGCAGCGTCGGCTCGGCGAGGCTGTCGCCGGAGCCGTCGAGGCCGAAGGCGCTCGCGATGCCGTCGCGGCTGCGCAGCAGCGCGCTACGCGGACAATGGCCGGCGCCGCAGAGCGTCTTCTTCAGGGTTTCGCCCTGCGCCGTGATGCCGGCGGAATCATCCGCGGCCCAGGCCAGCACGATCGGGACGTCGACATTGAGGATGCCAGGGAAGACCGAGCGCTTGTTGTACTGGCTGGCGTCGCTGCCGAGATAGGCCTTCTCGCTATCGCTCGCGTCCTTGCCGGCGCGGTAGACCCCGGACACCAGCACGACCGCCGCGACATCGGCGCGGTCGGTCTGGAGTTCGGGATGGGCCAGCAGGGTGGCGACATGAAAGGCGCCGGCGCCATAGCCGACCGCGACGATCTCGCGGGCATCGCCGTTGAACAGGTCGATATTGCCGTGGACCCAGGACAGCGCCGCCGCTACGTCGGTCGCACCCGCCGGCCACGTCGCCGAGGGCGCCAACCGGTAGTTGATGCGCACGCCGATCATGTCGTTGCGTGCGGCAAAGCACATCGCCTGGTCCTGAATCTGGCGCGCCAGCTCCGGCGCGGCGCGGTCGCCAGTGAAGGTGTCGCCGGTCACGAACAGCAGCACCGGCCGCGGCGTATCCGCCTTGGTCGTGGCGGTGGCGACATCAAGCACATTGGCTTCGCTCTCGCCGTAGCGCAGACCGCGCGAGAAGGTGACCTGCTCGCACAGCCGCGCGGTGCCGCCCGCGGTGGTGTCGTTGTCGGTGAGGCCGACCCGGACGAGATCGGACGGCGCGGCTGCCCGCATCGGTAGGGGACCGTGTGCCGAGGCTGCCGTCACGCCCAGAATCAGAAAAAATGCGAGAAAATTCTTCATGTCGGTGTTGGCCCTGCGTGCCCGATATGGGCTCGCGCGTTTGGCCCGTCTTTTCAATTCGCCTTATTAGTTAGTTGGCCATGAGGCGATTTCACGGCACCCATGGTTCTCTCGGCGCGTCCCCACGCGTGGGTCAATTTCCCGGCTGGAACGTGCACTCCGCCCCGCTGCCGTCCTTCCGGCGGATGGCGTTGGGGTCGATCGTGCAGCTCAGCTTGGTCAGGCTCTCGAAATTCGATCCCGCGGCGCCGTCGGGCGGAATGCCGGCCAGGGCTTCGGTGGCGAAGATCTCGCCGGCCGTGGAGCCATTCACCGTCCTGGTCTTCTTGCCGAAGGTGACCTCGCAGTTCCGCACGGTGATATCGACATTGCCGGCGCGACAGACGATTCGATCGGCGGTCACCACGATCGGCTTCTTGTAGGGAATGTCGCTGTTGGCGGCGAACAGCATCGCCATCGCCTTCTTCTCGGCGCCGGACAGCACCGACGACAGCGGAGCGATCACCCCCGCGAGCGCCAGCGCCGTCGAGCCCGAGACTTTTGCGGGCGTCGCGTCGGAGGCGGCGGCGACGCCGGAGGCGGTTGCGACGATGAGGGTGGAGGCGAGGATCAATCGACCGGGCTTCATCTTGCCTCCAGGGACCTGCCATCGCGGCTTCCCATCCGCGCGGCGCGTGGAACCAGTTTAGCATGTAAACGCGAATTGGAAGGCAAGTTCGCCGGGCCTTGCGCCTTTGCGCGGCGCGGCTGTTTTGCCCCGAGGTGTCAAACGGTTACGCCGCTGGGCCGAGCCTCGCGCCGACACGGCCGTTCTACTGTGCATGGGGTTGTTTTCGCGTTTTTTGTTTGGCCGGGCGGTCAGGCCTGCTTCATCGTCCGGAAGGTGATGGAATAGCGGCGCGCCTCGACCGGCGGGATGCTGTGCTCCCATTGCGACCGCGCCTCGCCGTCCATCATGTAAAGCGAGCGCGGCCGGGCTTCGAGGGTGTGGCGCTCCCATTTGTCGCCGCTACGGCGGCGGAAGCGGAATTTGCAGGACGAGCCGAGCGACAGGCCGAGGATTTTGTCGAAGTGCGGCTTGTCGCGGTGCCAGCCGATGCCGACGCCGGCGTCGTATTCGGTGCAGAGCACCTGCCGCACGCTGCCGCCGGCGAGACCCGCCCATGCCTCGACCTGCCGCGCGACGGGGACGACCCAGTCCGGGATCGGCTCGGCCTCGGCCAGCCGCTGCGCTGTGTAGTCATAGCGATAGCCAAAGGACGCCACCCGGCGGTTGCCCTCGAAGGCGCCGAACTGGAAGCGCTGGAGCGGCAATGCTGCGATGCGGCCGATGAGCGCCTGCTCGGCGGCGGTCTCGACGAAGTCATCCGTGTAGCGAAGGCCGGCTGGCCCTGCTTGCGGATCAGCGAACAAACCAAGCTGCGTCATCCCTCGCATTTCCGTGATGGAACCTAATGGTGGCCGATGCGACTTACATATGACGCGGAAAGTAACGTGCGAGGCTGTCATGGCAGAGAAGCATACCGCCGATCCGGCAGAGATCATGCGGGCGACCGGTCATCCTGAGCTGGAATACGCCGCCGGCTGGACCATCGCCGGTCTGGTCACCATCGGCACCATCGTCGCCGCCTGGGTGTTCGCGATCTAGCCCATTGGAAACTGGAGCTCGAACGCCGCGCCCTGATCGGTAGGCTTGAGCCTGATCGAGCCACCATGGCTCGCCATCACCGCGCGCGCGATCGCGAGCCCCATCCCGGTGCCGCCGTGGTCGCGGCGGGTGGTGAAGAACGCGTCGAAGATCCTGTCGCGGTTCGGCGCCGAGATCGGCTCGCCGTCATTGGTTACCGTCAGTCGCAGGGTTGTGCGCTCGTCGACCGCCTCAAGCCTGATTGTCCCAGCCTTGTGTCGCATCGCATTATCGGCGAGATGCGACAGTACGATCAGCGCCTTCTCAGCCGACATGCCGATCATCAGGTCGAGGCTGCCGCTGGCCTCGATTGAGCTCACGGGAAACCGGCTCCTGAGGTCGGCAATCACGGGCGCCAATTCCGTGCGCTCGTTTTGCGGCAGGCTTTCGGCACGCGCGAGTTCGCGCAGCCGCTGCGCCATCGCTTCCAGCCGCTTTGTGTCGGACAGGATGTTGGCGATGAACGTCTCCTGCTCGGCCGGCGTCAGGCTGCCCGCTTTGCCCTGAACCGAATCCTGCAACAGCTCGGCGGCGCCCTTGATCGAGGTCAGCGGCGATTTCAGCTCGTGGGTGAGGTGGGCCGAGAAGGTCGCGATATAGTCCGAGCGCCTTGCGAGCTGTTCGGCCATGCCGAGGAAGCTGTGCGAGAGCTGCGCAAACTCGCGCGTGCCGTAATGCCGGAGCGGCCTGAACGCCTCGCGGTCGCCGCGGCCTATTCTGGTGGCGCGATCGATCAGCTCGCGCATCGGCAGCGTGATGGTGCGCGAGAATACGAGGCCGATCGCGATCGTGCCGAGAACCACGGCGAGCCCCGCCAGCACGAACTTGGCCCGCTCCTGATAGAGATGGTCGAAGATGTTGCTCGGCGTCCGCGTGGTGTAGATCACCCCCGCGACGTGGTTGTTGACGATGACAGGCATTGCCGAAAACACGTGGACGCCGAGGCCGCGGCTGAAGGAATAGATCGACGGCGGCGGCTTGTCGGGCACGCGGTTGCGCAGGGTGGCGCGGTATTGCCCATGCAGCGCCTCCGCGACCTCCTCGATATGGGCGAGCGACTGCCCGACCTCCTGCCGCCCGGCGATCACCACGCCTTGGGGATCGAGGATGCGAAAGCCCGCCAGCGTCACCTTCTGGGTCTCGCGGATGATCGGCGTCAGCTTTGCGCCGATCTCGACATAGGCGGGTTGCGCCGGCCGGGCCGCCGCCAGCGCCTCGGGTCGCCGCCGCAGCAGGTCATTGGCGGTGAGGTCGAGCGCGGGGCGGATCGGGGTGACCTGGTCGCCGGGGTCAGGCAGCACATTCGGCGGCACCTCGCCGCCGAGCGTCAGGCCGCTGTCGAGGCGCGCCGTGACCTCCTGCGCGTAGATCGTCGCGAGCACGCGGCTCTGCGCGATCAGCTCGGCCTGGGTCTGGCGGATCAGCTGGTTGTCGTAGAGACGGAAGAAGAACAGGCCGACCAGCGGCAGCACGCCGACGGTCGCCAGCACTGTGAAGATCACCAGGGTGAGCGACGGCCGCCATTTGTCTGGCGCCGCGCTCATGCGTCCTTCTCGCAGCGGCCGAGCTTGAAGCCCACGCCGTGGATGGTCTCGATGACATTGTCGCAGGCCAGCGCCGCGAGCTTGGCGCGGATGTTGCGGATGTGGCTGTCGATGGTGCGGTCGGAGACCTGGATGTTGAGCTGGTAGGCGGCCCGCATCAGCTGCTCGCGATTGAACACCGAGGTCGGCCGGGTCAGGAACGCGCGCAAGATGCCGAACTCGATCGCGGTCAGCTTCAGCGGCGTGCCGGCGAACGACGCGATATGCTGCTCGGGATCGACCAGGAGGCCGCCTTGCGCGAGTGCCGACGGACCCGCCTTGGCCTCGCCATTGCGCGGGCCGAGCCGGCGCAGGATGACGTTGACCCGCGCCACCAGCTCGCGCGGGCTGAACGGCTTCGTCACGTAGTCGTCGCCGCCGATCTCGAGGCCGAGGATGCGGTCGATCTCCTCGTCCCGGGCCGACAGGAACAGGATCGGCACGTCGGAGGCTTTGCGCACCTCGCGGCAGACGTCGAGGCCGTCGAATTCGGGCATGCCGATGTCGAGCACGATCAGGTCAGGCCTGTCGGCGGCAAAGCGGGTCAGCGCCTCCTTGCCGTCGCGCGCCTCGATCACGTCCATGCCGGCTTTCTTCAAAGCGACGCGGATGACCTCGCGGATATGGCCTTCGTCGTCGACGATGAGAATGCGATGCGCCAAGAATCTCTCCGCTGCCCCGTCAGCCCGCCGGCTGAGCTTTCGCCAGGGCGTCCAGCCTGCGCTGGAGCCGCCAATTCCGGAAGCCCCAGCTCCGCCAGGCCAGATCCTGACGCTGGACTTCTACAAGCCGATCGCGCCGCGACACAAGGCAGTTGTCGCCCGGGCGATGAGCGATGACTTTGTCGAGGGCAGGCAGCGCCTGCGGCCCGAGTGTGAGGAGATAGTTGGCGTCGATGCTCAAGCCCTTACCCGACATTTCGTTGCTGTGGCTCAGATTATAGTCGGCGATGAACGCATCGAAGTTCACCAGCGAGCAGCCGTACAGAGCGATCGTTAACGCGATCAGATTGGCGCCGACGAGCCATTGGTTGGACCTGTCGAGCACGATACGGGCGACGATCAGGATCAGCCCTAGCGCCACCAGTCCCATCCAGATGAAGGCCGCGATGCGCCAGTAGGTCAGCATGTAGATGTCGACGTAAAGTTCGAGGCGAAGGATGGAGGAGGCGACGAGCAGGACGTTCTGTCCCACCCAGAGATACACCAGCGGCCGGATGATCTTCGATTTCTCCGCCGGACCGCCCGGGCGCATCGCCACCAGCACGAAGGCGGCGGCGAGTAGTGCGGTCGCGATCAGCGGGTAGGCGCCGCGATGGGCATAGGCCGCATAGGTCAAATTGGTCGGCAGCGCGACATGCCCCCAGAGATAGATGCCATCGAGGATCGATTGCGCCGCGAACAGCAGGTTGAACAGGATCAGCGAGCGCAGGATGGTGGAGGAGCCTAGGAACTCAGCTGAGACTTGCGACGGCAGCGGCGGCGGCACGGGGATATCGGCGATGGTCGTGGTGACAATCTTTCTGCGCCGCCAGCGCACATGGATGAACGGCCAGACCAGCGACAGCATCATGGTCCAGAACAGCACGCGCGGGATGCTGACATAGTCGAGGATGAGCTTTGGATTGAGCAGGAACACCCACTGCTCGATCAGCGGATTGGCTGCGGCGAACAGTGCGATGAAGACGGTGCTCAGCACAGCAGGCATCAACCAGAGTGCGATGCCCCGGGTGAACCCCGACATGTTGAAGATCTGCAGCGCGTCGAGGAAGAACCTGAAGGGCCCGAGCAGGAAGAGGTTGCGCAGCGCGCGGGCACGTTCAGTGAGCCCGGTCGTTTCCGGATTGGTCGCGAGCAGAAGCGCAATCGCCAGCGACGCGAGGAGGATCAGGAAGGACAGCGTGTTGACCTCCTCGACGGCCGGGACGAGGCCGGCGACGAGAATGCTCCCGCCGATCATGGCGCGCCGCGAATCCAGGGTCGCATGATTGAAGAGCACCGATGCCAAAGCCGTCGCGATCGCAAAGAGCGTCAGCGACAGCCCGATCCGCGGACCATAGAACAGCCAGTCGGCGAGCGCGGCGAGAATCAGCGCGAGGCCGACCTTGGCCGGAATCGAGGAATGCCTGATCGGCTGGATTTCCGCCGCGATTGTCGTAGCCAGGCTCGTCATGTCCAGAAGACCTTTCGTGATGGGTGGCATCACGAAGTCTGAACGTCGTTTGTGCAGAAGGCGGGATCGTCGTCTGCACGGTTTCAGGAGTCTTTTGCAGATTATGTGCAGGCGCGCTTTTGGTCCTTACGCGGCGCAAATCGCTTTGATAGGTGCGATGTGTTCATCACATTGGGCGTGACGCATCATGCAGCTCCTCAACCGCACCGGTCTCATCCTCCTCTGGCTGGCCGCCCCTCTCGTCGCATTTGCGGCCGCGAACAAGAACGATCCCTATCTGCTCGTGCTGCGCGGCGTTGGAAACATCGCACTTGTCGTCACAAGCATCGTGATCGTCATCGTGCTGCTGCGCCGCGGGCGCTGGCATAGCATCGCCGGCAAGCTGCTCGTCATGCTCTGGTGCGTTCCGCCGCTCCTGATGTCAGCGGCGCACCTGAAATTCGAACTGCGCAAGCACGATGTTCTTGCCGCCAGTGCGGCCGAGGCGCGTCAGCTCGGGTCTCACTTCATGGTCGGCTATACCTCCTTCCCGGAGGTCGCGCGCCTCGCCGAGCAAGGCTTGGTCGGCGGCATCTACGTCACCCGGCACAACATCCGGGGCCGGACCGTGGAGGCGCTGCGTGCCGAGATCGCGGCGCTCCAGGACAAGCGGCGAGCCGCCGGCCTGCCGCCGCTGGTCGTGGCCGCGGACCAGGAGGGCGGCATCGTCGGTCACCTTGCGCCGCCGCTGACGAAGCTGCCGGCGCTGGCGACGCTTGCCGGGCTTGCCCCCGATGACCAGCAGGCCAAAGCGGCAGAGTTCGGCCGCATCCACGGACGTGAACTCGCCGGGCTCGGTGTCAACCTCAATCTCGCGCCGGTGCTCGATCTCAAGCCGCCGGGCCGGCGCAATCGCCTCGACTTCCACACCCTGATCGGTCAGCGCGCGATTGCAACCGATCCCGCCGTCGTCGGCGCGATCGCGAGCGCCTATGTGCGCGGGCTGGAAGAATCCGGCGTCGGCGCCACGCTCAAGCATTTTCCCGGCATCGGGCGCGTGCCCACCGACACGCATCATTTCAGCGCCAATCTGGATGCGCCGGTGAAGGAGTTGGAGGCAACCGACTGGCTCCCGTTCCGCGAGGTGCTCTCGCATTCGCGCAGCGCGCTCATGGTCGGCCATGTCACGCTCACGGCCGTCGATCCTGATCGCGCCGCCTCGCATTCAAAGCGCGTCGTCGAGGGGATCATTCGCGACAAATGGGGCTACCAGGGCGTCGTCATGACCGACGATCTCGTGATGGGCGCCATCTACCAGCACGACGTCTGCCGGGCCGTGGTCGAGGCCATCAACGCGGGCGTGGATCTGCTGCTGGTCGCCTATGACGGCGCGCAATTCTACCGGATTTTCGCTTGCGCCCTGGATGGATCGCGGCACGGCAAGCTCGACACAGCGATGCTGCGCGCGAGCGAGGCGCGGCTGGAGCGGAGCTTTCCGACCGAGCAGGCGCGAGTCGCCTCACGCACTGTGACCGTCGCCCGCCAAAATTAGCCCTTCGCGAACTGCCGGTAGTCGGGCTCGCGATGAAACCAGAACTCGTAACCGGTGATGGCCTTCTGCATGGCGACATCGTGGATCGGCTGGTTGAGCGGGATGACGGGAACATCGCGCATGCAGAGCGCGATGAAATCCTTAACGGCCTTGTCGTACTCGGCGGCATCCGTGGTGAACCGTGCCTTGTCGATCAGCGCGTCCATTTCCTTGTTCTGGTAGGAGGAGATGTTGAAGATCGAGTTGTTGCCGTGGAAATTCCAGTAGAAGTAATATTCGGGATAATCGAGCCAGCCGCTGAAACGATTGAGCGCGAGCGGCAGCTCCTTCTTGTTCAGCGTGGTGCGCCAGTTCGCGCCGGGGATCTTCTCGATCGCCGCCTTGATTCCGATCTTGGCGAGGCTCTCCTGGATCAGGATCGCAGTCGGCTCGCCGACCGTGGCGGTGCCGGTATCGAGTGACAGCGTCGTCTCCAGCCCTGACTCGAAGCCCGCCTCCTTCATCAACGCCTTGGCCTTGTCGAGATCGGTGACGTAGGGAAACGGTTGCGGCCACACTGGCTTTGAGACGTCCGCCGCTCCGCCATACATGGGCACGGCGCGTCCGAAGAACGCGCTGTTCTGGATTTGCTCATAAGGCATCGCCCAGGCGACGGCTTGGCGCAGCTTCACATTGTCGAACGGCGGCTTTGCCGCGTTGAGCGCGACCGACCAGAGCGCATTCGGGATCGGCACGCCCGAGACCTTGATCTTGCCCTCCCGAATGATCTGCTCGAAGTCACGCGGCGCAAAGCCGCTGGAAATATCCGCATCGCCTCGTTCCAGCATGGCGCGACGAGTGCCGGCGGAGGGGACGTCGCGCGCGATCACGCGCTTGAGCTTCGGGAGAGGTCCGCTCTTCCAATCGTCGAAGCGCGCCAGCACCGTCTCGTTGCCCGGCTTCCAGCTTTCGATCCTGTAAGCGCCGCCGCCGGCCTCGTTGGTCCTGAGCCACGCCAGCGCCCACGGGTCTTCCGCCGTCGCGTTCTTTTTCGCGAGCTCCGAGTTGATGATGAAGGGCACGACCACCGCGACGTTGAACAGCAGCATTTTGTCCTTGCGCACATAGTCGATGCGGAAGGTGTGGTCGTCGATCGCGACGAACTGCTCGGGCTTTTCCAGAGACCCCGCCGACATCTGGAAGGTCGGAAAGCCGCCGACCTTCACCGCGCGGTCGAACGACCATTTGACGTCTTTCGCCGTGACCGGCGTACCGTCGTGGAATTTGGCGTCCTTCCGTAGCTTGAAAGTGCAGGACATGCCGTCGGCCGCAACCTCCCAGCTCTCGGCGAGTTCAGGCGCGAGCTTCTCGCGGTCATAAGACAGCGTGCCATCGGGGAGCGTCTTGGAGGCGTAGCTCAGCAGGCGATCGTAGCAATTCCAGGACAGCCCGTTCACGGTCTGGTTAGAGCCGACGCCCTGCATGTCGAGCGAATTCGGGCCCAGCTCCTGCACCACCAGCAGCGTCTCGGCCCGACCCTGCGCCTGGGCAAAGCGCGGAGCGAGGGCGGTCATTCCGGCGAGGCCTAGGCCGCCGAGCATCACGTTACGGCGGTTCATATCGAAAGATGATGCGCTCATCGCGGCCTCACTCCTCGGTGATTTGCACCGTAAAGAGGCAAGGCGCATGCCATCGGCGCGCTTCAAGGTGTCGCAAGCGGTACCCGGCGGCCTATCTCAGCACCTCGGCCAGGAAGTCGACCAGCGCGCGGACCTTGGTCGAGGGCCGCCGACCGGCCGGAAACACGGCGTACAGCTCGACCGGCGCGAGCTTGTAGCTCTTCAGCAGCGGCACCAGCGCACCGGACGCGATCTCGGGGCCGGCCATCACCGGCGACATCATCGCGATGCCGAGCCCGGCCAGCACGCTTGCAAACATTCCGGCGCCCGAGTCGGTGCTGATGCGGCCGCGCACATCGACCGACGTCTCCGCGCCATTGCGGGTGAACGACCAGGTGGTGCGGCCGAACAGGCCGGGACCGAAGATGCAGTCATGCGAGGCGAGATCGGTGGGCGTCTTCGGAGTGCCGCGTTCGGCAAGATAGGACGGCGCGGCGACGAGGAAACGCGGCAGCGTCGCAAGCTTGCGTGCACCAAAACCGGAGTCGTTGAGCGGGCCGAGGCGGATGGCGACGTCGGTGCCTTCCACGACGAGGTCTTGCCTCTCATCGGCGACCGACAGCTCGACGCGCAGCAAGGGGTGGGCACGAAGGAATTTCGGCAGGCGCGGGATGATGTTCCTTGTGCCGTACACGACTGGCATCGTGACCCGCAATGTCCCGCGCAGGGAGTCCACGCCGCGCGCGGCATCCTCGGCGTCCTCGATATCGGCCAACACTTCACGGGCGCGCGTGAGGAACAGCGCACCGGCGTCCGTCACCGTGATGCGGCGCGTGGTCCGCAACAACAGCTTGACGCCGAGCCGCGCCTCCAGCTCGCCGATGATGCGCGACACCGAGGGCTGCGACAGACCGAGTTCGCGGGCTGCTTTCGAAAAGCTGCCGCTCTCCGCCGCCCGGACGAAGACAGTCAGCTCCTGCAACCTGTCACTCATTTGTCTTTCAAATAAATGTTGTCCGTACCGGCCATATACCCCTTAATTTTCGAATGAGCCAGATGTTGCGGGCCAACAGCAATCGATGGAGATCTCCATGGCCCTGCAAGACAAACTCGATGCGTTCAAAGCCGACTTCGAAAGCGGCGGGTTTCCGGTCAAGCCCCCCAGGGAGGCGCTCGACACCATGCATCGCGCCACCGCCGAACTGATCGCAAGCGGCCAGGCGCAGCGTGCCAGGAAGGCCGGCGATGTCGCGCCGGAGTTCACGCTCACCGACCCCGACGGCAAGCCGGTGTCCTCGCGCGACCTGCTCGCGAAGGGACCGTTGGTCGTGTCGTTCTATCGCGGCGTCTGGTGCCCGTACTGCAATCTCGAGCTCCAGGCGCTCCAGGAGGCGCTGCCCGAGATTGCCGCGCGCGGAGCCAGCCTCGTTGCGATCTCGCCCCAGACCGCGCCGAACAGCCGCAAGTCGGAGCGTGACAACAACCTATCGTTCCCGATCCTGAGCGACGTCAGGAGCGAGGTCGCCGATGCCTTCGGCATCCGCTTCGCGCTCTCGGGCGAGCTGGTTGCGCTCTACAAGACGTTCAAGAACGACCTGCCAACGTTCAACGACGATCCATCGTGGGTCCTGCCGATGCCCGCGCGCTACGTCATCGGCCGCGACGGCATCATCGCCTATGCGGAGGTGAACCCGGACTACACGCATCGTCCCGATCCGTCCGAGCTGCTGCCGGTGCTGGACCGGCTGCGGACCGCCAAGGCGGCCTGAGCGCTACGGCGTCACCGCTCCGCGGCTCACGGCGCGCGGGGCGGTCAGCTCTTTCCAGGTGGAATTGGCGACATGCACGGGCGAGAACGCCGGGCGCTCGACATAATGGCCGTCGCCGGCGTCGGCGCGCAGATCGCCATCCTTCCAGACGATTCGGCCGCGCGACAGCGTCGCCGCCGCTCCGCCGGTGCAGGAAAAGCCCTCGAACACGTTGTAATCGATCCGGCTCATCTGCCGCTTCGCGCTGATGGTCCTGCTTGCGTTGGGATCCCAAACCACAATATCCGCGTCCGAGCCGACGGCGACCGCGCCTTTGCGCGGATAGATGTTGAGGATGCGGGCGATATTCGCCGAGGTCACTGCGACGAATTCTTCCTTCGTCAGCCGTCCCGTGGCGACACCCGCGGTCCATAGCAGCGCGAGGCGATCTTCGAGGCCGCCGGTGCCGTTCGGGATCTTTCTGAAATCGCCGAGCCCGGATCGCTTCTGCTCGGTGGTGAAGGCGCAGTGATCGGTCGCGACCACCTGCAGCGAGCCGGCTTGCAGACCGGCCCAAAGACTATCCTGATGCGACCTGTCGCGGAACGGCGGTGACATCACGCGCTGCGCGGAATGATCCCAATCCTTGTTCTGATATTCGCCGGCGTCCAGCAGCAAATGCTGGATCAACGGCTCGCCATAGACGCGCTTGCCCGCCGCACGTGCGCGCGCGATCGCCTCATGCGCTTCGCGGCAGCTCGTGTGCACGATGTAGACCGGCGTCCCCGTCATGTCGGCGATCATGATGGCGCGGTTGGTGGCTTCGCCCTCGACCTCCGGCGGCCGTGAATAAGCGTGCCCCTCGGGGCCGGTGACACCGCGCGCGATCAGTGCCTCCTGCATCAGGGCGACCACGTCGCCGTTCTCCGCATGCACGACCGGCATGGCGCCGAGATGGGCGCAGCGAGCGAACGAGTTGTAGAGCTCGTCGTCGTTCACCATCAGCGCGCCTTTGTAGGCCATGAAGTGCTTGAAGGTGTTGATGCCGTAGGTTTTGACCACGGTCTCCATCTCGTCATGGATCTGCTTCGACCAGGATGTTACGGCCATGTGGAAGCCGTAGTCGGAGGCCGCTTTCTCGGATTTGTGCCGCCACTCCTGATAGGCCGCGAGCATCGACTGGCCTGGATCGGGCAGACAGAAATCCACCACCATGGTGGTGCCGCCGGCCAGCGCCGCCTTGGTCCCCGATTCGAAATCATCGGCGGTGACCGTGCCCATGAACGGCATTTCGAGATGGGTGTGCGGATCGATGCCGCCCGGGATGACGTAAGCGCCGCCGGCATCGATGATCTCGCACCCCGTCGGCGCATCGAGCGATTGCCCGACCGCGACGACGGTCGCGCCGTCGATCAGCACGTCCGCGCGGCGCGAATGATCATGATTGACGACGGTGCCGCCGCGGATGAGGAGGGGCATTGGATGCTCCGGAGAGAGGCGTGAACCTCGCGAAGCTAGGCGCGCTGCATGCGCCGCGACAGGTGAAATTTTAGTCAGGCGTGGCCGACAGTTGAGCCGTGCTCTCTCGGCCTCTACGCCGCCCGCGCGATCAGTCCGTCAATCATCGCGCGTACCAGGCCCGCGATTTCCTTCCGGAGCGCCGGCAGCGGTACCGCGACCAGCTTCTGCTCCAGTCCCAGCGCCACCATGCCATGCACCGCCGAGAACAGGCTGCGCGCGGTGATCCCGAGCTCCTCCCGACTGCGTTGTGGAAACAGCGCGGCCAGCGGCTCGTAGACGTGGCGAAACAGCTGCAGCTGGTCGTCGATGGACCAGTCGGGGAGGGGCTTGTCGGGGTCCATGCGGTGCTGGAACAGCGCGCGCCACAGTTCGAGATTTTCCGCGGCGAAATCGCAATAGGCGAGGGCGATGCGGACCAGAGTCTCCGGTGGCGACGGCCCGCCCGCGCTTTCCGCCACGCTCAGGGCTTGGTCAAGCCGACGCAAAGTGCGCGAGCCCACACGCAAGATCAGCTCGTCCACATCGGCGACGAGATTGTAGACCGCGCCGTTGGCGCAGCCGATCTCGCAGGCGAGATCGCGGGTTTTCAGGCCCGCCAACCCCCTGTTGGCGATCATTCGTTCCGCCGCCAGGATCAAATCGGATCGAAGTTTCTCCCGACGTTGCAATGCCTTAGTCATCCGCGATCAAATTTCTGAGCGTTGCTCAAATATTTCTTGAACGAAGTTCAAGTTTCTTGCTACAAACCAACCGTGAGCAACGCTCATAACAGGGAGCCAACAATGTTCAAGACCGTAGTGACACTTTTCCGCGGCAGCGTGGCCGCCGCCGGCGAGGAGCTGGAAGACCGGACGGCCCTTCTGATCCTCGATCAACAGATGCGCGACGCGGCCGCCGCCGTCGAGCGCGGCAAACGGACCCTGGCGCTGGCGATCGCACAGGACCAGCAGGAAGGTCGCAAGCTCGAGGCGACCGTCGCCCGCATCGCCGATCTCGAGACGCGCGCGGTTGCTGCGCTCGATGGCGGCCGTGAGGATCTCGCCAAGGACGCCGCCGAGGCCATCGCGGGCCTGGAGGCCGATCGCGATGCGGCGCTGACGGCACGCGCATTGTTCGCAACCGAGATCATCAGGCTGAAGCGGCACGTCGCGAGCGCGCAGGCCCGCATCACCGAGCTCGACCGTGGCCGCCGCGTGGCCCGTGCCTCGGAAGCGGTGCGCTCGCTTCGCCGCAGCGGCATCGAGGCGGCGCGCCCCTACGAATCCACGCTGCCGGAGGCGGAGAGCACTTTGAGGCGTCTTCGTGAGCGGCAGATGGAAGCCCAGGCCGCCGACGACGTGCTGGTCGAGCTCGATGCGGCCACCGGTCCGCTCGCCACCGCCGAAAAACTCGCCGAGCAGGGTTTTGGCCCCCGGCTCAAGACGACCGCGGACGACGTGCTGGCGCGGTTGAAGTCCAAGCGCACGCCGACTGTCTGATCCCAATCCCCATCATCATTCGAACCAACAGGAGACCATCATGAACCAGAACGGCCAGCTCCACAGCGGCGCCTGGGTGACCTTCACTTACGTGTCTTTCGCAGCCTCCGCCTTCCTCGTCGCCATCGGCATCTTCTTCCTGCCGATCGATTTCTGGATGAAGGGCTATCTCACGATGGGCGTCGTGATGCTGATCCAGGCCTGCGTCACCCTGACCAAGACCATCCGCGACAATCACGAAAGCAGCCGGATGGTGAACCGCATCGAGGATGCCAAGGCGGAACGTCTGCTGATGGAAGTCTCCAAGGCTGCTTGACGGGCATAGACAATCCGCAAGGAAGCAGCGGAGCCATGCGCTCCGCGGCTTCGGCGCCGGAACGCATTTCGCCATACCTCATATCGCGCCTGCGAAATGCAACAGAGCCATGACGATCGCGCGGGCGTGCGCTCTTGCGCAACCGCACGGGCAGGGGCAGTCTTCACAGGCGGCGCACAAGAACGCCGCCAATAAGATGTGCTTGCAAGATCTCGGCGAGGAACCTCATGGCAGCGACGCGGATCGACTGCGACATCCACCCGGCAGTTGGTGGCACGCGCACGACGCTGCTGCCCTATCTCAGCGATCACTGGAAAGAGCAGGTGGTGAGCCGCGCCATCGACGGACTAGATCTCACCTCCTATCCACCGAGCATGCCGCTGGCGGGCCGTACCGACTGGCGTCCGGCGAACGGCGCAAAGCCTGGTTCCGATCTTGCGATGGTACAGAAGGGCGCATTCGAGCAGTTGGGTGCCAGCCACGCGATTCTCAACGTGCTCTACGGCGCTCAGGCCGTGTTCGATCCCTACATGGCGGCCGACTTCTGCAAAGCGATCAACGACTGGATCGCGACTGAGTGGCTGTCGCGCGATCCGCGCTTGCGTGCCTCGATCGTGGTGCCGATGCAGGACCCAGATCTGGCGGTCGAGGAGATCGAGCGCCGCGCCGGCGATCACCGCTTCGTCTCGATCCTCGTGCTGGCACAGGGCGAGACGCTCTTGGGACGGCGGCATTTCTGGCCGGTCTATCGGCTCGCGGAGAAATACAAGCTGCCGCTCGCGATCCACGCCGGCACGCAATATCGGCAGGCGCCGAGCTCGGCCGGCTGGCCGTCGCACCGCTACGAATATTACTTCGTCGAGGCGCAGGCGTTTCAGGCGCAGATCTTGAGCCTGATCTATGAGGGCGTGTTCGGCAAGTTTCCGGACCTCAAGGTCGTGCTGATGGAATCCGGCGTGAGCTGGCTGCCGGCCTTCATGTGGCGCGCCAACAAGACCTGGCGCGGGGTGCGCGTCGAGGTGCCCTGGGTCGAGCGCGAGCCGGCTGCGATCATTCGCGAGAATTTCCGCGTCACCATGCAGCCGTTCGATGCGCCGGGCGACGCCAGAAGCGTCGAGGAGATCATCGACCAGATCGGTTCTGAGAAGATGTTCCTGTTCGCGTCCGACTATCCGCACTGGCAGTTCGACGGCGACGATCCGATCCCGCCGAACCTGCCGAACAGCATCATCTCGAAGATGTGCGTCGACAACCCGCTGGAGACGTTTCCGCGGCTGTCGCTCGCCAATTGACTTTGGAGGTTCGCATGAGTGAGGTCATCGACCGCCCGCTGCGGGAAGATGAGAAGCCCGCCGCTTCGCGGCTGCGCATCGTCGATTGCGACGTCCATCCAAGCCTGCATTCGTCCGACGATCTCAACGAGTTCCTGCCAAAGCGGTGGCAGCAGCATCTGAAGGAATACGGCAGCCATTTGCGCACGCCCTATCTGTTCACCACGCCCTACCCGCGCTCCTCGCCGCTAATCGCGCGGCGCGATGCCTGGCCGCCGACCGGCGGTCCGCCCGGCTCGGATCTCGCCTTCATGCAGAAGCAGCATCTCGATCCGCTCGACGTCGAGTTCGGGATCTTGCAGGTGCTCGATCTCTTCATCTTCTCGCAGCAGAACCTTGAATTCGGCGCCGCGATCCAGCGCGCCATCAACGACTGGCAACTGGCGTTCTGGTCGCATCGCGACCCGCGCCTGAAGGCTTCGATCCTGGTCGGTCAGGACGGCGTCGATCTCGCCATTGCGGAGATCGAACGCTGCGCGAAAATCGGCGAATACGTCCAGATCAACGTCTCGCCGCGCGCCAACGAGCCGCTCGGCCGCCGCCGCTATTGGCCAATCTACGAGCGTGCCCAAGAACTAGGTCTGCCGCTCGGCATCCATGTCGGCGGCTATGGCGGGCATGCGCCGACCGGTGGCGGCTGGCCGTCCTATTATGTCGAGGAGCACCAGTCCAACGCGCACACGATTGCGGCGCAGCTTGCCAGCCTCGTGATCGAGGGCGTGCCGGAGCGCTTTCCAAAATTGAAGTTCGTCTTCATCGAGGGCGGCTTCGGCTGGATCCCATCCGCGGTGTGGCGGATGGACCAGCATTTCGAGCGCTTCCGCAGCGAGGTGCCGCATCTCAAGCGCAAGCCGTCGGAATATGTCCGCGAGCATTTCTGGTTCACGACGCAACCGATCGACGAGCCTGACGAAGCCCGGCACCTGCGCTCGCTGATCGAATGGGTCGGCATCGATCGTCTCTTGTTCTCGTCGGACTATCCGCACTGGGATTTCGACGATCCGCGCTTCGCCTTCAAGACTCCGCTGACGGAAGCCGAGCGGACCAAGATCTTCAGTACCAATGCCCGCGCGGTCTACAGGTTCTGAGAGGGGTCTGAGCGGTATGGCCCGTCACATCGTCGCGTCCACTTCGGAGATCCCACCCGGTGGCAACAAGGTCGTCGATGTCGACGGCCGCGACATTGTCGTGTTCCACGTCAATGGCGAGTTCTTCGCTTTGCTGAACCGTTGCCCGCACGAAGGCGCGCCGCTGGAGAAAGCGGCCTGTGTCGCGCGACTGACCTCGCCCGAGCCCGGCATCTATCGGCGCTCGCGCGTCGGCGAGATGCTGCGCTGTCCCTGGCATGGCTGGGAATTCGACATGCGCAACGGCCAATCCTGGTTCGACCCGAAGCGCGTCAAGATTAGGTCATATCCGGTCGCGGTGGAGCGCGGCGAGGAACTCCAGAAAGGCCCGTATGTTGCCGAGACCTTTCCGGTGCATGTCGAGGACAGCTATGTGATTGTGGAGGTCTGAGCAGCCGTTTCGGATTGTGATTTCGCCGCAGGTGGGATAAGCCTCGCCCGCATTTATGGCGGAGACGAGCTTTGTCGAAACAATCCCTGCGTGAGGAGGCCGAGCGCCTGATCCGCGAATCGATGGAAAAGAAAACCGTCGTCGTCAAGCAGGGTGATACCCGCATCGAGGCCGTCTGCGGTAAATGCGGCGCCCCGAACCGTGTGCAGGCGCCAAAGGGCCAGACCCGCATCAAGTTCGCCTGCAAGAATTGTGGGCATCAGCAAGAGACGCTGTAGGTTTCTTCACCCTATCCACAAGGGGAGAAGGAAAGCGCCTAATCCCCCTTCACAAACTTCGCGAATGCATCCGCATGGTCCGGATGCCAGCGTGACAGCGGCGGGCGGTTTTCCACGATGTCGCCGGCGGCCCACAGCATGCGCTTTTCGTCGAGCGCGCGCGGGACGTCGTTGTCGGGGCACAGGATGTAGAAATCGCCGGCCTCCAGCCGCGCCAGCATGAAATCCGCGGTCTGCTCGGCGGTCCAGGCGCCGGCCGGCTTCTCCGTCCGGCCCTTCGCGGTAAGGTTCGTGAAGACGAAACCGGGGATCAGCAGATGCGCGGTGATGCGGCAACCCGCAGTGTTGCGCAGCTCGTGCTGGAGCGCTTCCGTGAAAGCTTTCACGCCGGCCTTGGAGACGTTGTAGGCGGGATCGCCGGGCGGGGTGGTGATGCCCTGCTTCGAGCCGGTGTTGATGATGAGCCCCGCCCTGCCGCGCGCCATCATGTTGGGCGCGAAGATGCGCGAGCCATTGATGATGCCCCACATGTTGACGCCGATAATGCGCTGCCAGTTGTCGGGTTCGCCGAACAGCGTGCTGCCGGGCTGGATGCCCGCGTTGTTCATGAGGATGTCGGTGCCACCGAAGCGCTCGCGCACGGCGCGCTCCAGTTCCGTCACGCTCTCGGCCTTGCTGACGTCAATCGCGAAGGTCATCACGTGTGTGGCGGACGTCAGGGATGAGAGTCTTGTTGCGGCATCCGCCAGTCCCGCCTGATCCACATCGGCGATACACACCTTCATGCCGTCGCGCGCGAACGCTGCGGCGGCGGCGAATCCGATGCCGGACGCACCGCCGGTGATCACGGCAACATTGTCTTTGACGATGGCGGGGTGGGGCATGGATCGTCTCCGGGGAGGGGCTCGGTCGTGCCATAACATGGCACTCGCGCGACCCTGCACAAGTCGGCATGGGAGGTCTTCGTTCCGCGCCGACTTTACGCCTCTCCTTTACGCCTGTCCGGCATCGCAGTATTCTATCGACCAACGATCCCGCCCAGATCGAAACCAATCAATCATTTGACAGGGAGTTCAGCCATGGCTGTGTCGCAGGCTATTCCGATCACGCGCCATCCATTCGCCAACGGGTCCTACAAGCAGATGCTGATCGACGGGAAGTGGGTCGATGCGGCCTCCGGCAAGCGCTTCGAGACCCACAACCCCGCAACCGGCGAACTGCTCGCAACCGTGGCCGAGGGCGACAAGGAAGACATCGACCGTGCGGTCGCTGCCGCCCGCCGCGCCTTCGAAGGTCCCTGGAGCAAGGTCAAGCCGTTCGAGCGGCAGAACCTTCTCCTGAAGCTTGCCGACCTCGTCGAGAAGAATTTCGACGAATTGTCGCAGCTCGACACGCTCGACATGGGCGCGCCGCTCAGCCGTACCCGCGCCTACCGCCTGCGCGCCGTCGGAATGCTGCGCTATTATGCCGGCCAGACCACCGCGATCCATGGCGAGACCATCGAGAACTCGCTGCCCGGCGAAATCTTTTCCTACACGCTGAAGGAGCCGATCGGCGTCGTCGGCGCCATCATTCCCTGGAATGGTCCGCTGACTGCGACGATCTGGAAGATCGGTCCGGCGATCGCGACCGGCTGCACCGTCGTGCTCAAGCCCGCCGAGGAGGCGCCACTGACCTCGCTGCGCATCGCCGAGCTCGCGATGGAGGCGGGCGTTCCGGCCGGCGTCATCAATGTCGTGCCTGGCTTTGGCGAGACTGCGGGCGCGGCGCTTGCCGCGCATCACGACGTCGACAAGGTTGCCTTCACCGGCTCGCATGTCACGGGCCAGTCGATCATCCGAGCCTCGGCCGGCAACCTCAAGCGTGTCTCGCTCGAGCTCGGCGGCAAGTCGCCGGACATCGTGTTCGCGGACGCCGATCTCGATGCCGCCGTGCCGGGCGCTGCGATGGCGGTGTTTGCCAATTCGGGGCAAATCTGCAGCGCCGGCACCCGGCTGTTCGTCGAGCAGTCGATCTACGAGGAGTTCGTCGGCCGCGTTGCCGAGTTCGGCAAGAAGCTGCAGGTCGGCAACGGCCTCGATCCCAACACCCAGATCGGACCGCTGGTGTCGGAGCAGCAGCTCGAGCGCGTCACGAGCTATCTCGATATCGGCCAGAAGGAAGGCGCCAAGGCGCTCGCCGGCGGTGGCCGCGTCACCGAAGGCGCGCTTGCAAAAGGCTTCTTCGTCTCGCCGACGGTGTTCGCGGGCGTCCAGGACAATATGCGCATCGCGCAAGAGGAGATCTTTGGACCCGTCATCTCCGCGATCGCATTCAAGGACATGGACGAGCTGGTCAAGCGCGCCAACGCCACCACGTTCGGCCTCGGTTCAGGGCTGTGGACGCGGGACGTCAGCAAGGCGCATGCGGTTGCGAAGCGCCTGCGTGCCGGCTCGGTGTGGGTGAACTGCTACCAGGCGATGGACCCGGCCGTGCCCTTCGGCGGCTACAAGATGAGCGGCTACGGCCGCGAATCCGGCAAGCAGCACGTCGAGGAATATCTCAACGTGAAGGCCGTCTGGATCAAGACGGCCTGACGCGCCATCGCGTCCGGACTTCAGCGATAGGTCTTGCGTGCGGCGACGCGAGTCCGCTTGCGACGACCAAGGGTTGTTGCCCGGACGCTACATGCGATTTTGAAAGCGCGCGTCGTCCGCGCTTTTGCAAGACTTGCTATCCCATTCCGAATGTCGGCCGGTTAGTTCTGGTCACCGTCAATCTTCGGAATTGGAATATCAATAATGCTTCGCTTTGCTCCGATCGTGTTTGTGGCTTTGGGTGTCGCCTCGGCGCAGCCCGCACTCGCGGCCGATATGACCGCACGTGCGCCAGCGTACAAGGCGTCGCCACTGCCCGTTGCCTACAACTGGTCAGGCTTCTACGCCGGCGTGAATGTCGGGTATGGGTGGGGCGATGGTGCGAACAATCTCGCGCCCCATGATCCGGTCTTCACTGCGGGCGTGCTCGACGTCGCACTGGCGGGCGGCCTTGTCCCGGCTTCGCTGGCAACAAACGCGCGTGGTGTGCTGGGCGGCTTGCAGGCAGGCTACAATGTGCAGACGGGCTCGTTGGTGTGGGGCGTCGAAGCCGATATCGCGGCGGCCGACATCAAGGGTAGCTCAACGGTGACCCGAACCTTGCCGGTCTTCCCGACGATCATGACCATGCAAGATCAGAAGGTCGACTGGCTGGGGACCGTGCGCGGCCGGATCGGTGCCACCGTCGTGCCCGACTTGATGCTGTACGCGACCGGCGGTCTTGCCTATGGGCATGTCAAGGCGTCGACGTCGATCGTGGATCCCACGGGTGGGAGCGGCACGCCCTGCCTCAATGTGATCTGTAGCGCAGGCGCGGTGGAAAGCTGGCGCGTGGGCTGGACGGTCGGCGGCGGCGGCGAGTACCGCTTTGCGTCGAACTGGAGCGTCAAGCTCGAATATCTCTACTACGATCTCGGCAGCGAGAAATACACCATCTTCAATCCGCTGTTCCCGTTCACGCCCGGCCCGGCGCGCGGCTTTGACTCGACCGCCAATTTCACGGGCCACATCGCGCGTGTCGGCTTGAACTACAAGTTCGGCCCAGGCGCGGTCGTTGCGAAATACTGACCTGCCGTTCTGAGCAAGCAACGAGCCCCGGGACCACCCCGGGGCTCTTTGATTCCGCCACCTCTTTTGGCTGGCCAGCCATCCCCGCATGCAGCTTCCGAGCTGCGAGCCTTTCTCTTATGGTCCACGCCTCTCATCGACCATTTTGGGGCCAGCATGAAATTCGAGGCGTTGTTTCAACCGTTGCAGGTCGGTCCGTACAAGCTCGCGCACCGCGTTGCGATGGCGCCGTTGACGCGCATGCGGGCCGAGCGCGAGAGCTTTTCGCCGCGGCCGCTCAACGCCGAATATTACGGTCAGCGCGCCACACAAGGCGGCCTGCTCATCGCCGAGGCCTCGCCTGTGCTCTCGCATGGTCGCGGTAATCCGGCGACGCCCGGCATCTATTCGGAGACGCAGATCGCGGGCTGGCGCAAGGTTGTCGACGCCGTGCACGCCAAGGGCGGCATCATCTTTCTCCAGCTCTGGCATGTGGGCCGCGTCTCGCATTCCTCCTTCCACGGCGGGGAGCTGCCGGTCTCGGCCTCGGCGATCCCGATCAAGGCCGAAGGCATGAAGGCGATGACCGCCGACGGCAAGATCTCCGACTACGAGACGCCGCGCGCGCTGGAGACGGACGAAGTCAAGGGCATCGTCGAGGCCTTCAGACAGGGCGCGAAGAACGCGCTGGCCGCCGGCTTCGACGGCGTCGAGATCCACGGCGCCAACGGCTATCTGCTCGAGCAATTCCTGCAATCACGCAGCAACCAGCGCACTGATCAATATGGCGGCTCGATCGAGAACCGCGCGCGGCTTCTGCTCGAAGTGACCGAGGCCGCGATCGACGTCTGGGGCGCGGGCAGGGTCGGCGTGCGGCTGTCGCCCCACGGCATCGCCAATGATTCCGGCGAGCCCGATCCGATGCCGCTCTACACGCATGTGGTCAAGGCGCTCGACGAGCTCGGCCTTGCTTATTTGCATTTCATCGAACCGCGCTCCAGCGGCTCGGGGCGCGCCGAAGTCAACTGGCAGAACGTGCCGTCGGCAATGCTGCTGTTCCGCCCGCTCTACAGCGGCGTGCTGATGACGGCAGGCGGGTTTACGGGCGAGACGGCGAACGCCGCGATCGCAGAGGGACACGCCGACCTCATCGCCTTCGGCCGCATCTTCATCTCCAACCCCGATCTGCCGCGCCGCCTGCAGCACGACTACCCTCTCACGCCCTATAACCGTGCGACGTTCTACGGCGGCGAGGAGAAGGGCTATACGGACTATCCGGTGCATGACCAGCCGACGCCGGTCTGACACTGCCGTAGCCCGGATGAGCGAAGCGATATCCGGTGCTTCACCCAAGCTCTGGTCTTCCCGGATGTCGCTTCGCTCATCCGGGCTACGCCGTTATTGTGTTGCCGCGACGGACACCACGAATTCCGTCATTGCGAGCGTTGGGGAAACATCATGGCCAAAGCCGCAGCCGCCGCAGGAGTTGCCACCGGCCAATGCCTCTGCGGCAAGGTCACCTTCGAGATCGACGTCCCCGCACGCTGGGCCTGGCACGATCACTCCGCTGCCAGCCGTCGCGCCCACGGCGCCGCCTATGCAACCTATGTCGGAAGCTGGAAGAAGCGGTTTCGCATCACCGCAGGCAAGACGGCGCTGACCCGGTACGAGGACAAGGCAACGAAGACCGCGCGCAGCTTCTGCGCGCATTGCGGCACGCCGATCGCATATGAGCGCCCGCGCGGGCCGCACATGGTCAACATTCCCCGTGCGCTGTTTAGGGAACGCACCGGCCGCCAGCCGCTCTATCACATCGCGATCGAGGAGCTGCAGGAATGGACCTATACCGGTGAGCCGCTGGTACCGTTGAAAGGTTTTCCCGGTGTAGTCTGGCAGCGCTCGAAAAAGAAGAAGCGGGCGGGCGGCGAGGATCCGTTCGAGCTGGGGCGCGAGGAAATGTAACGCCTCGCGCACGCAACGCAGCCATGACCGCGCTTCCTTGCGCGCCTCCCGCGATTTCGGCCATCATGCTTCCTGCCTTGCGGCAACGTCCGCCTCTGGAGGAAACATGAAGAACAAGATCACCGGCCGCTCCGCCTTTCTCGCGCTGCTCAAGGACGAGGGCGTCACGCATCTGTTCGGCAATCCCGGCACCACCGAGCTGCCGATCATGCATGCGCTGAAGGACCATCCTGATCTCACCTATGTGATGGCGATGCAGGAGAGCCTGGTGGTGGCGATCGCGGATGGCTATAGCCGCGCCTCCGGAAAGCTCGTCGCCTGCAACGTCCATGTCGCGCCCGGCCTCGGCAACGCGATGGGCTCGCTCTACAACGCCCAGTTCACGGGCACGCCGATGATCGTGACCGCGGGCCAGCAGGAGCAGGGCCACGGGCTGATGGAGCCGGTGCTCTACGGCCCGCTGGTGCGCATGGCCGAGCCGCTGGTGAAATGGGCTGTCGAGGTGACGCGGCTCGAGGATCTGCCGCGCATCGTGCGCCGCGCCGCAAAAGTCGCGACCACGCCGCCGACCGGGCCGGTGTTCATTTCGTTGCCCGGCGACATCCTCAACAGCGAGGCCGGGATCGATCTCGGCCGCTCCACCCGCATCGACGCCCGCACAAGGCCATCGGATGAGGCACTCAAGGCGTTCTCCGCGCGGCTGCTGAGGGCCGAGCGTCCCGTGATCGTCACCATGGACGAGGTGGTGAAGAGCGACGCGCTGAAGGAGGCCGCCGAACTCGCCGAGCTTTTGGGCGCGGCCGCATACCAATCGTCGACGCCCTATGGCTCGCACTTCCTCTCCGAGAGCCCGAGCTTCGTCGGCACGTTGGCTCGTGTCCAGAAAGTCGCGCGCGACACGCTTGCGCCATACGACCTCTTGATCGCACTCGGCGGCGATCCGTTGCGGATGTCGGTCTACAGCGAGGTCGATGCGCTGCCGGAGGGCCTTGGCATCGTGCAGATCGGCCTCGGCGATTGGGAGATCGCCAAGAACTACGGCGCCGAGATCGCGCTGAAGGCGGATCTGAAGGAAACGCTGCGCGCGTTGATCCCGGTGTTGAAGGAGATGGGCGGCGCGGCCCTGGCGCATCGCGCGAGGCAACGTCTCGCCGAGCTCGCGCCGAAGAACTGGACCGCAAGGCGTACCGCGCTGGTCGAGCAGATCGGCAAGGCCGCGGACCGCAGCCCCATCGATCCAGACTGGCTGGTACTGCAAATGGTCGAGGCCATGCCCGCCAATGCCATCCTCGTCGACGAAGGCCTTACCTCGAGCCGCCAGATCACGGCGCTGCGTGCGCACCGCGATCGCTTCGGCTATCACGGCCTTGCCTCCGGCGGCATCGGCTGGGGCCTGCCGGCTTCCGTCGGCGCCAGCATCGCCAATCCCGATCGCCCCGTGGTCTGCTTCTCCGGCGACGGCAGCGCGATGTATTCGATCCAGTCGCTGTGGACGGCGGCGCATCACAAGCTGCCGCTCAATGTGGTCATTGCCAACAATGGCGGCTACCGCATCATCAAGCAGCGTCTGCTCGCCTTCCATGGCGACGACAATTACGTCGGCATGGATTTCGTCGATCCCCCGGTGGATTTCGCGGGCGTGGCGAAGGCGCTGGGATGCGAGGCTATCAAGGTCAGCGATCCCCGCGAGTTGAAGGCGACGCTGGCGTCGGCATTTGGCCGGCCCGGAACCAAGCTGATTGAGGTGATGGTGGACGGGAAGGTGTAGCCCTGCTGTCGTCCCGGCGAAGGCCGGGACCCATACCGCGTGATCTATCGGTCGCGCGTGCTACTAGTCCCCAACGACCAGTCTTCGCCAAATTGCTCCCTGGGGTTATGGGTCCCGGCCTGCGCCGGGACGACACCGAGGGGATGGTCGCAATTTACCCCTTCCTCCCCACCCTGAATCCCGCCGCCGGATGCGGCGCACCCAGCCTTGCACGCCCGTCACCGAACAGCTTCTCCCGCAGCGTGCCCTTTGCATATTCCGCCTTGTACCGCCCACGCCGCGTCAGCTCCGGCACCAGCATGTCGGCGATGTCCTCGAAATCGCCGGGTGAGATCGCGAAGGCGACGTTGAGGCCGTCGACATCGGTCGCCTCGAACCACGCCTCGATCTTGTCCGCGACCATCTCCGGCGTGCCGACCACGACAGGACCGGCGCCGCCGACGCCGACATGCTCGATGACGTCGCGCACGGTCCAGACGCGATCGGGATCGGCGCGGGTGACGTTATCGAGTGCGCTGCGACCGGCATCGTTCTGAACATGGCGCACCTGCTGATCGAGCTCGTAGCCGGAGAAGTCTATTCCGGTCCATCCCGACATCAGCGCCAGCGCGCCCTCCGGGCTGATGTGGCGGCGATAGTCGGCATATTTTTCGTTCGCCTCGGCCTCCGTCCGTCCGAGGATGATCGTCATCATCGAGAACATCAGGATTTCTGCCGGATTGCGGCCGAACGCGGCGGCCTCCTGACGGATCGCCGACACCCGCGGCGCGATCACCTTGGCCGACGGCCCCGACATGAACACGCATTCGGCATGCCGTGCCGCGAACTGCCGGCCGCGCGGCGAGGTGCCGGCCTGGTACAGCACGGGCGTCCGCTGCGGCGACGGCTCGCTCAGATGGATGGTGTTGTTGATGCGGTAGTTGGCGCCCTCGTGGTTGACGCGATGGACTTTTGTGGGATCGGTGAAGATGCCGCGCGTGCGGTCGCGCAGCACGGCGTCGTCCTCCCAGCTCCCTTCCCAGAGTTTGTAGACGACCTCCATATATTCGTCCGCGATCTCGTAGCGGTCGTCATGCCCGATCTGCTTGTCCTTGCCGGCGCCGCGCGCGGCGCTGTCGAGATAGCCGGTGACGACGTTCCAGCCGATTCGTCCCTCGGTGAGGTGATCGAGCGTCGACATCCGCCGCGCGAACGGATAGGGCGGCTCGAAGGAGAGATTGCTGGTGACGCCGAAGCCGAGATTCTGCGTCACCGCGGCCATTGCCGACAGCAGCAGCAGCGGATCGTTCGACGGCGACTGGGCTGCATTGCGCAAGGCTGCGTCAGGGCTGTTGCCGTAGACGTCATAGACGCCGAGCACGTCGGCCAGGAACAGTCCATCGAAACGGCCGCGCTCCAGCGTTTTGGCAAGATCGATCCAGTAGGGCAGGCGGTTATATTCGGCAGTGCGGTCGCGCGGATGGGTCCACAAGCCCGGTGATTGGTGCGCGACGCAATTCATCGCAAATGCATTGAGCCTGATCTGCTTGGCCATGATGGTCCCCCGGCGCCCTGTACCGGGCGCTCTTCGAATGATAGAGCTGCGCCCGAACTTGGCGAAGTTCTTGCATATAGCGCGACGTTGGCAAGGCCAAAATCAGCGGCGCTGCCGCGCTTGGCAAGCCAATCTCAAGAGAGCAAGAACGAAATCCCAAGACTATCGAAGTCCCCGCCACTTTCGGAGGCCTGCCCGCATCGGGTATGCTCCTTCGTCTCGCAACCTAAAAAAGAAAATAATGACCAGAGCCGATGCCATCGCCCGCGCCCGTGACGATTTCAAATCCGGCGCGTTCCTCGCCGAACTCGACCGCCGTGTCGCCTACCGGACCGAGAGCCAGAATCCGAACCGGAGCGTCGAGCTGCGCGCCTATCTGGAACAGGAGATGGTGCCCGCTTTCGCCGCGCTCGATTTCGAAAGCCGGATGGTCGAATCTCCCAGCGGCAAGGCGCCGTTCCTGTTCGCCGAACACCACGAGAGCGAGACTGCGCCGACCGTGCTGATCTACGGACATGGCGACGTCGTCGACGGCATGGAAGGCGAGTGGCGCGACGGCCGCGATCCCTGGCGCACCACGGTTTCGGGCACGCGTCTTTACGGTCGCGGCACGGCCGACAACAAGGGCCAGCACAGCATCAACATGGCCGCACTCCGCGCTGTGCGTGAGGCCCGCGGCGGCAAGCTCGGCTTCAACGCCAAGTTCATCGTCGAGATGGGCGAGGAGATCGGTTCGCCGGATCTCGGCAAGGTCTGCGATCTCAATCGCGATGCGCTCAAGGCCGATCTGTTCATGGCCTCCGACGGGCCGCGCCTGTCCGCCGACCGTCCCACCCTGTTCCTCGGCTGCCGCGGCGGCATCCGCATTCATCTCGATGTGACCCTTCGTGACGGCGGCCATCACTCCGGCAATTGGGGCGGCGTGCTCGCCAACCCCGCGACCATTCTGGTCAACGCGATCTCGACGCTGGTCGACGGCCACGGTCGCCTTGAGCTGGATGCGCTGAAGCCGCCGCGCCTCACCAACCAGATCCGCAGTTATCTTGCCGACGTGCAGGTGGTGCCGACCGAGGACGAGCCGGCGTTGGCCGAGGACTGGGGCGAGGAGGGTCTTTCGGCGGCCGAGCGGCTCTATGCCTGGAACACGCTCGAAGTGCTGGCGATGTCGTCGGGCAATATCGAGAAGCCGGCCAACGCCATTCCCGGCCACGCCAATGCCGTGCTGCAACTGCGTTTCGTGGTCGGCACCAGGATCGATGGGCTGATCGAGGCGATCCGCGCGCATCTGGCGCAGAAGGGCTTTCCGATGGTCGAGGTGCGGGCGGCGCAGAGCTTTGCCGCCTCGCGCACGGATTTCGACAGCCCCTGGATCACATGGGCAGCGGATTCGGTGCGCCAGACCACCGGCAAGGTCCCGGCGGTGCTGCCCAATTTCGGCGGCTCGTTGCCCAACGACGTGTTCTCCGAGATCCTGGGCCTGCCGACGATCTGGGTGCCGCACTCCTATCCCGGCTGCTCCCAGCATGCGCCCAATGAGCACATCCTGCTGCCATTGACCGAAGAGGCCTTGACGGTGATGGCCGGCCTGTTCTGGGATCTCGGGGAATTGCCAGGACCGCTCACAAGCCCGCTAACGCGCCCGCCGGCCTGAGCCGTTAACCGGAGCCGCGATCCAGCCAAAAGTCACATTCTATTCCAATCCAATTTGTGCTTGCATCCCGCCGGCATCATCCTGAAAGGGGACCCAAAAGTGAAACATTTCCGTAGCATCGGCCTCGCGCTCGCCGCGACCTTCGCTGTCAGCCAGGCCGGGGCCGAGGAGCTGACCGGCACGCTGAAGAACATCAAGGACACCGGCGCCATTACGCTCGGCTTCCGCGACTCCTCGATCCCGTTCTCCTATCTCGACGACAACCAGAAGCCCATCGGGTTCGCGATGGACATCTGCTACAAGATCGTCGACGCCGTGAAGAAGGAGCTCAAGCTCGACAAGCTCGAGGTCAAGCTCAACCCGGTGACCTCGGCGACGCGTATTCCGCTGATGGCGAACGGCACCATCGACCTCGAATGCGGCTCGACCACCAACAATGCCGAGCGCCAGAAGCAGGTCGCCTTCACCAACACCCATTACCTGACTGCCAGCCGCTACGTCTTCAAGAAGTCGAGCGGCCTGAAGTCGATCGACGATCTCAAGGGCAAGACGGTGGTCTCGACCGCCGGCACCACCAACATCAAGCAGCTCACCGAAGCCAATGTTGCGAAAAGCCTCGGCGCCAACATCATCCCGGCCAAGGACCACGCCGAATCCTTCCTGATGGTCGAGACCGACCGCGCCGTCGCCTTCGTGATGGACGACATCCTGCTCGCGAGCCTCGTTGCCGGCTCGAAGTCGCCCGACGACTACGTCATCTCCAAGGACGCGTTCTCCAAGCCTGAGCCCTACGGCATCATGCTGCGCAAGGACGACGCGGCGTTCAAGAAGGTGGTCGATGCGGCGACCGCAGCGCTCTATACTTCCGGGGAAGGCCAGAAGATCTACGAGAAGTGGTTCACCCAGAAGATCCCGCCGAAGGGTCTGAACCTCAACACCCCGATCTCGGCCGAGCTGAAGAACGAGTTCGCCAAGCCAACCGACTCGCCGAACCCGGACGATTATAAGTAAGCTATAACCGCGATCTTTCGATCCGGATCGTGTCCGGCCATCTTGACTCCAAGGTGGCCGGACATTTGCATAGGCGCCGGGACATCCATGACTGGCGCGTTCGCGCGGGGGACACGTGAACTACCACTGGAACTGGGGAATTTTCTTCGAGCCCAACCCGATGGGGACCGGCACCTATCTCGACATGCTGTTGTCGGGCCTGGTGCTGACCCTCAAGACGGGTGCGTTCGCCTGGATCATCGCGCTGATCATGGGCGCGATCGTCGGCGTGATGCGCACGCTGCCATCGAAGGGGGCGTATTGGTTCGGCTTTGCCTATGTCGAATTCTTCCGCAACATGCCGCTGCTGGTGCAGCTCTTCCTGTGGTTCTTCGTGCTGCCGGAACTGTTGCCGAAATCTGCCGGCCTCTGGCTGAAGCAGCTGCCGAATGCGCCGTTCTGGACGGCGGCGATCGGCATCGGGTTCTTCATGTCGGCGCGCGTCGCCGTGCAGTTGCAGGCGGGCATCGGATCGCTCCCACGCGGGCAGAAGATGGCGGCGACCGCGCTCGGCCTGACGACCTTGCAGGCTTATCGCTACATCTTGCTGCCGATGGCGTTCCGCATCATCCTGCCGCCGCTGACGTCCGAGTTTCTCAACACCATCAAGAACACGGCTGTGGCCATCACCATCGGTTTGCTTGAGCTGACCGGACAGGCGCGCTCCATGCAGGAATTCTCGTTCCAGGTGTTCGAGGCCTTCACCGCCGCGACCCTTCTCTATCTCCTCGTCAACGCCGTCGTCGTGACCGCAATGCGCTTCCTCGAGCGCTACGTCGCGATCCCCGGCTACATCACGGGGAAATAGCACCATGTTCAGCAATTTCGATTTCGAGGTCATCCGTCGCGCACTGCCCTATCTGTTTTACGAGGGCATGACGTTCACGCTGATGCTCACGGGGCTTGCGGCGCTCGGCGGCCTGATCTTCGGCACGGCCATCGCGCTGATGCGGCTGTCAGGCTTCAAGATCCTGGGCCGCATCGCCGGGGTCTATGTCGACTTCATGCGATCGCTGCCGCTCGTGCTGGTGATCTTCTGGTTCTACTTCCTGGTGCCCTATATCGGGCAGTGGGTGACCGGCGCGTCGCGCCCGATCAGCGTCGGCGCGTTCGCGTCCTCGCTCATCACCTTCATCATGTTCGAGGCCGCGTACTTCTCAGAGATCATGCGCGCCGGCATCCAGTCGATCTCGCGCGGCCAGCCGGCCGCTGCCAACGCGCTTGGCCTGACCTACGCGCAAACCATGCGCTACGTCGTGCTGCCGCAGGCCTTCCGTAACATGCTGCCGGTCCTGATCACGCAGACCATCGTGCTGTTCCAGGACACCTCACTGGTCTACGTGCTGTCGATCACCGATTTCCTCGGTGCGGCCAGCAAGGTCGCGCAGCGCGACGGCCGTCTGGTCGAAATGTATCTGTTCGCAGCAATCGTCTACTTCACCATTTCCTGTGTTGCGTCCTTCGGCGTTCGCCGCCTGCAGGCGCGCATCGCCATCATTCGATAGAGTCTGTCATGATCGAGATCAGCCACGTCGACAAATGGTACAGCCCGAGCTTCCAGGTGCTGACCGACTGCACCACGAGCGTCACCAAGGGCGAGGTGGTCGTGGTCTGCGGCCCGTCGGGATCAGGCAAGTCGACGCTGATCAAATGCGTCAACGCGCTGGAGCCGTTCCAGAAAGGTGACATCAGTGTCGATGGCACCAAGGTCAACGATCCCAAGACCAATCTGCCCAAGCTGCGTTCGCGAGTCGGCATGGTGTTTCAGCACTTCGAGCTGTTTCCGCATCTGAAAATCATCGATAATCTCTGCCTCGCACAGCAGAAGGTGCTCGACCGGTCGCGCGACAAGGCGATGGCGAAAGGCATGCAGCTGCTGGAGCGCGTCGGCCTGAAGGAGCAGGCGCAAAAGTATCCCGCGAACCTGTCCGGTGGCCAGCAGCAGCGGGTGGCGATCGCTCGCGCGCTCGCAATGGATCCCATTGTCATGCTGTTCGACGAGCCGACCTCGGCGCTCGACCCCGAAATGGTGAGCGAGGTGCTCGACGTCATGGTAGACCTTGCCCATGAGGGCATGACCATGATGGTCGTCACCCACGAGATGGGCTTTGCCCGCAAGGTTGCCAACCGCGTGATCTTCATGGACCGCGGCGAGATCGTTGAGGACGCCCCGAAGGACGATTTTTTCGGCAAGCCCCGCAGCGACCGCGCGCAGAAGTTCTTGTCGAAGATCCTGTCGCATTAACCCTGTCGTCATTCCGGGACGCGCCTATTGGCGCGGGCCCGGAATCCATATCCCCGACCGGTGGCTATGGATTCTCAGATGCGCAATTGCGCATCAAAGCTCGTCGCTTCGCGCCGTCCCGGAAATGACGAATAGAGGGGTGATCGGCCGCGGCAACTGGCGTATAACCGCACCAAATCTCTCTTCCCGCCAGGAGACCTGCCTTGGATCCGATCGCCTATGTCAACGGCTCATTCGTCCCGCTCTCGGACGCCAAAATTTCGGTGCTCGATCGCGGCTTCCTGTTTGCCGACGGCATCTATGAGGTCTCGGCCGTGCTCGACGGCAAGCTGGTCGACAACGCCTCGCATCTGGCGCGGCTGGAGCGCTCGGTCGGCGAGATCCAGCTGAAGCTGCCCGAGACGGTCGAGCGCATCACTGAACTCCAGAAGGAGCTGATCGCGCGCAACAAGGTCGCGAACGGCCTCGTCTATGTCCAGGTCACCCGCGGTGCCGACAAGGGCCGCGACTTCGCCTTCCCCAAGGGCGACGTCAAGTCGAGCCTGGTGATGTTCACGTCGGAGAAGGACATCATCAACGCCGCCTCGGCCAAGACCGGCATCAACGTGATCACCGTGCCCGACATCCGCTGGGAGCGGCGCGACATCAAGAGCGTGGCACTGCTCGCGCAAGTGCTGGCAAAGCAGGCCGCGGCCGAAGCCGGTGCGGGCGAGGCCTGGATGCTGCAAGACGGCTACGTCACCGAAGGCGGCTCGTCCTCGGCGTTCATCCTGACCCAGGACGACGTCATCGTGACCCGCAAGAACTCCAACGCGATCCTGCCGGGCTGCACCCGCAAGGCGGTGGTGGCGCTGGCGGAAGAGCGTCAGCTCCGCCTCGAGGAGCGTTCCTTCACGGTCGCCGAGGCGCTCGCCGCCAAGGAAGCCTTTGCCACCTCAGCCTCGCTGTTCGTCCAGCCGGTGGTTGCGATCGACGGCAAGAAGGTCGGCGACGGCAAGCCCGGCCCGCTTGCCGCGCGGCTGCGCGAGATCTACGTGGAGTTCGCCAAGGCGACGGCGGTTTAAGCGGCGCACTCGGTGTCATCGCCGCGAAGGCGGGCGATCCAGTACGCCGCGCGGGCGATGATTGAACCGAGAAGCTGTGGCGTACTGGATGCCCCGCCTGCGCGGGGCATGACAGTTGAGATCACCTCACGCTACCGATGCCTTCACCTTCACCGGGTGAACCGCACGGAACGCGATCGCGATTCTGTTCCAGGCATTGATGGCGCCGATCAGCATGGTCAGGTTCACCGTCTCCGCATCAGAGAATTGCGCGCGGACCTGCTCGTAGACGTCATCCGGTGCGTGCGTCTCGGAGATCAGCGTCACTGATTCGGTCCAGGCCAGCGCCGCGCGCTCGCGGTCCGTGTAGAGCGGGGATTCGCGCCAGGCATTGAGCAGATAGATGCGCTGCTCGGTCTCGCCACGCTTGCGGGCGTCCTCGGTGTGCATGTTGATGCAGAAGGCACAGCCGTTGATCTGCGACGCGCGGATCTTGACGAGCTCGATCAGCGATTTCTCCAGGCCGGTCGACTGGATCTGCTCTTCCAGTGCCATCAGTGCCTTCATCGTATCGGGTGCGGCCTGGTAGAAATTCATGCGGGGTTTCATGGTCGTTCTCCTTGCTTGCTGGGTTGATCTCAGTGGGCGCCGCCGGCCGAGGCGTGGCCGGCCTTCTTCAGGAAGAGGGTGGCGATCAGCGCGACGATCAGTGCCACGCCGAGCAGATAGAAAGTGTCGCTGAAGGCGAGGATATAGGCCTGCTTCTGCACGATATGGCCGATCGCAACATAGGCGCGATGCGATGCGTCCGCACGGTCGAGAATGCCGTGATTGACGAAGTATTGGGTGAGCTGTTCCAGCCGCGTCCGCGTCGCCTGCTCGAACAGCGAGACCGACTGCATCAGCACGTTGGAATGATACTGCTCGCGCTTGGTCAACAGGGTCTGCAACAGCGCGATGCCGACGGCGCCGCCGAGATTGCGCATCATGTTGAACAGGCCGGAGGCTGAGCCGGCGTTCTCCGGTTCGATGCCCGAGGTCGCCACCGCAGACAGCGGCGCCATCACCAACGCCTGGCCGATTGCACGAACCACATTGGGCCAGAGCAATTGATCGGCGGCATAGTTGCCGGTCATGGTGATGTTCATGAAGTTGGAGGCCGCGAACAGGACGAAGCCGACGCCGATGATGAGCCGCGCATCGAGCTTCTGCATCAGCCGCGGCACCAGCGGGATCAGCAGGAGCTGCGGCAGGCCGGTCCAGGCCAGCACCATGCCGATCTGCTCGGCATTGTAGCCCTGGATGCGGGCCAGATATTGCGGCAGGATGAACACCGAGCCGTAGAGCGCGATTCCCAGCAGGAAATTCGCGAGCATGCCGAAGCCGAAATTGCGGCGGACCAGCAGACGCAGGTTGAGGAGCGGCTTCTTCACGGTCAGCTCGATGATCAGGAAGGCAGTCAGCGCGACGGCCGCGATGACGGACAGCTTGACGATGAAGGGCGAGCCGAACCAGTCGTCCTTGTTGCCTTCCTCGAGCACGGTCTGCAGCGCCGACAGTCCGATCGCCATGGTGATGATGCCGGCCCAGTCGCCGTCGCGCAGCAACGACAGCTTCATGGGCTTTGCATCGAGGGCGTACCAGAGCATGCCGACCATGATCGCGCCGGGGACGACATTGACGTAGAAGATGTACTGCCAGCCAAAATTCTCGGTGAGATAGCCGCCGATAGTCGGGCCGATCGCGGGCGCGAACGTCGCTGACAGTGCGAACAGCGCAAGGCCCACGGGTTGCTTGGCGCGCGGCAAGAGCGTGATGATCAGCGTGAACGCCATCGGAATCAGCACGCCGCCGGTAAAACCTTGCACTGCCCGCAGCACGATCATCTGCGGTAGGTCCTGCGCCAGCGCACAGGCGGCCGACAGGATCAGGAACAGGACCGCGTTGGTGAGCAGATAGATGCGGATCGAGAACACCTGCGCCAGCCAGCCGGACAAGGGGATCACCACGATCTCGGCGATCAGATAGGAGGTCGAGATCCAGCCGCCGTCATCGATGCCGGCGCCGATCGCGCCCTGGATATCGGCGAGCGACGCATTGACGATCTGGATGTTCAGCACCGCCATGAAGGCGCCAAGCGTCGCGCCGATCACGGCGATCCAGGTCTTGGCCGAGACGGCGGGCGTTGCGGGGGCCGCGACTGGAGCGGGGATATTGGCGGGGGAGGCGGTATTGACGGTCGGTTGGAGCGTGCTCATGGAAGCCTCGTCTCGGTTACGGAGACAGGATGGATCAGGCAGTTCGTTTCGATAATCGACGAAGTTTGGGAAGGATCATCCGGCTGGGCTTGATAGTCCTTCCGGACCTTTCCGGCTTCAACCGCCGTTCGGACGGGCCGCGTTGTCGGCGAGATGCTTCGCCGTCTCGCGCTCGGCCATGACGGCCTGTTTGGTGTCGATACTCGGCGCCGCGGACATGCCGGGGCGCAGCAGCCCGGTCAGGCTGTGGTCGTCGAGCACGATCTTCACCGGCACCCGCTGCACGATCTTGGTGAAATTGCCCGTGGCGTTGTCGGGCGGCAGCAGCGCGAACTCAAGGCCGCTCGCCGGCGACAGGCTGTCGACATGGCCGCGCAGGGTCTGGTTACGGAAGCTATCGACGTGCAGCTCGACCGGCTGGCCGGCACGGACATGGGTGAGCTGCGTCTCCTTGAAATTCGCCACGACATAGACCGCATCGAGCGGCACCACCGCCATCAATTGCGTGCCGGCTTGCACGAACTGTCCCACGCGCAGTGAGCGGGCGCCGACCGTGCCGTCGACCGGCGCGGTAATCTCGGTGTAGGAGAGATTCAGGGTCGCCTGCTCCGCGACCGCGCGCGCGTGCTCGAGCTGGGCCGTGGCCTGCGCGCGCTGGGTGGTGAGCACGTCGATCTTGCGTTCCGCGGCCACGAGGCCCGACCTGGCATGTTGCAGTTGCGCGTTGCTGGCGCGCAACGCGGCGTCAGTCTGTTGTGCGCGCTGAATCGTGCCTGAGCCCGATTTCATCAGGTCGTCGTAGCGGGCGCGCTCCTCCTGCGCAAATTTCAGATTCGCGTCCGCAGCAGCGACATCGGCCGTGCTCTGCTCGATGATCGGCTGCTGGAGTTCGAGCTGGGCGTCGAGGTTGCGCACCGACGCTTCCGCCGCAGCGACATCGGCGCGGGCCTGGTCGAGCGCCGCCTTGAAGTCGCGGTCGTCGATCTTCGCCAGCAGCTGGCCCGCTTTGACCTTTTCGTTGTCGCTGACCAGCACCTTGGCGATGTAGCCCGAGACTTTTGGCGCGACGATCGTGGAGTCGGCCTTCACATAGGCGTCGTCGGTTGTCTCGAGATAACGGCCGTTGACCCAGTAGTCGTGTCCGTAATGGACAATCGCTGCTGTGCCCGCGAGGAACGCGAGCGCCAACGCCGCCCGCCGGACCATATTCCGGGTCGGACCACGCACCGGCACCGGAGGAGAAGCTTGCAGTATCTCAGTCGCTTGCTCGAAGTTTTCGGTGCGGGGCATCTCGGACATGGCAGTCTCCTGTCGGGTGGCTCAGACTATCGGTCTTATTCGCTCGATCGATAATCGGCGAAATACCGGAAGGATTATCCGCTGAGAGTGGATAGTCCGGAAATCCCGTCTTCGCGTAAGGTCTACCGAGCCGGAGGTGCGACTGCCCCAGAGCGATTGCCGCCTCTGTCGAGGGATTGCGGCTAACCCATCCGCCATCCGCGCGCGAGCTGATCTGACGGATAATCGGACAGAATTCCTTGCGATTATCGACCAAGAGTGGATAATCAGTCGGCATGGACCGATTGACGAGCCTCGAAGTCTTTAGCCGGGTGGTCGAGACCGGCGGCTTCTCTGCAGCAGCCCGCAAGCTCAACATGTCGACCACCATGGTGAGCAATCACGTTCAGGCGCTGGAAGACCGGCTCGGGGTGAGGCTGCTTCAGCGCACGACGCGTAAGGTCAATCTCACCGACATCGGCAAGGCCTACTACGATCGCTGCATCCAGATCCTCGCCGATATCGAACAGGCCGACGATATCGCGAGCGAATTGCAGTCGGTGCCGCGCGGGACGCTGCGGATCCACGTCGCCACGCACATGGTGCCGTTCGTCGCGCCCGTGGTGGCGAAGCTCCTGTCGGCCTATCCAGAGCTCAAGATCGATCTGCGCATGGGCGAAGCCGACATCGACCTCATCGAAGAAGGCTACGACATTGCCCTGCGCATGACCGCGCCGCCGGATTCGAGCCTGATCGTCCGCAGCCTCGCCACCTGGCGCCACGTGCTGTGCTGCTCGCATGATTATCTCGAAAGGCACGGTCGCGTGCAGAAGCTCGATGAGCTCACCACGCACAATTGCGGGCGCCATTTGAACTATCCGTTCGGCGACGATTGGCGCTTTTTCGATCGCAAGGGCGCGCCGGCATCGGTACGGATTTCCGGCAGCTTCGTCACCAACAGCGGTGAGGCCCTGCGGAAGGTGGCGCTGGAAGGCGCTGCCGTCTGCCTGATGGCCGGCTTTCTCGTTCGGGACGATCTCGAAGCCGGTCGGCTCGTTCGCCTGCTGCCCGAGTACCGGCCGGTCGAGATGTCGATGAACGCCGTCTATCCGCACCGGCATCATCTGTCGGCCAAGGTCAGGACCTTCATCGACATGCTCGTGCATCACAGCGCCGAGCAGCAGAAGCTAATCAATCCGTATTCATGAGGGGCGCGGCGGCGGCAGTCGTCCGAACACGGCGTCGAGCGCCAAGCCGATCGCAAGCAGGCCGCGATCGCTGCCCGCGGGCCCGTCCAATTCAAGCCCGATCGGCAGTTTGCTCCGGGCGCCGAGCGCGATCGGAATCTGGATGCCGGGAATGCCGGCATTGCTGCCGGGATCGGTGTTCTGGATGAACAGGGCGAAATTCTCCAGGCTGCTGGAATCGGGATTGGAGGCAATGGCGACACGCGGCGTGGTCGGGAAGGCGATGGCATCGAGCCGGCTGTCGGCGAAGGTCCTGCTGTAGAGCGCCTGAAGCTTGGGGCGTGCGGTATTGATCGCGGCATCATAGACCGGCTTGGGGTCAACCAGCGTGCCATCAGGGGCGGGAAGTTTGCGCGGGATCACCAGGCCATCATAGGTGCCCTTGACGTCGGCGCTGGAGACGTCCTTTGCCAGCGCCTCGATGGTGATGCCGGTGCCGGTATGCGCGAGATAGGCCACCATGTCGTCATAGGCCTCGTACAGTACGACTGGAAAGCTGACCTGGCCATTGAGTTCGGCCAGTTGCGGCATCTCGATCTCAACGATCGTGATGCCCTGCGTCTTCATTTTCGTGAGGGCTGCCTGGAATGCGGCGTCGGTGTCGGCGTCGAGATTGCTCAGCATCGTCTTTACGATGCCGATCCGCACCAGCCTCAGATCGGCCGGCGCGATGGCATCGCCGCCCGTAATGACGCGGTCGAGCAGCGCGACATCCGCCATGGTCGCGGCCATGGGACCCGCGGTGTCGCGGGTGTGCGAGAGCGGCGCGATGCCATCTTGCGGATAGCGGCCGACCGTCGGGCGCAGCGAGGCACATCCATTCAGTGCGGCGGGGACCCTGACCGATCCGCCAGTGTCGGTGCCGAGCCCGCCCGCGACTATCCGCGCGCCGATCGCGGCGCCCGTTCCGGAGGAGGAGCCGCCCGCGATCAGGGCGCGGTCATAGGCGTTGCGCACGCCGAACTCCGCGCCGGTCTTGAATGCGGTGTTGTAGCCGGAGATGCCGAAGGCGAGCTCGTGCATGCTGGTCTTGCCGATGATGACCGCGCCCGCCGCACGCAGCTTTGCGACCACCGGCGCGTCGGCCCTCGGAACGTAATGTTTCAGCGCTGGCGTTCCCGCGCTGCACGGGAGCCCCGCGACCTCGATATTGTCCTTGATCACGATGGGAACGCCGCCGAGCGGCTTGTCCTTATTGTCGTTCGCGTCGAATGCGGCCGCAGCCTTCAGGGCGCCGGCCTCGTCCAGGGTGACGAAGGCATTCAGATCGGCATTCGCCGTGGCGCGGGCGAGAGCTTCCGTCGTGAGCGCGGTGCTCGTGATTTTTCCGGCGCGGAGGTCGGCCACAGCCTGGGTCAGGGTCAACTGATCGAAATCCATGAGGCGTCACCCCGTTGCAGGAGCGCCATCAGGGCGCGCCTCGGCTCCAGAGGCTGAAGCTTCGTCGGCGCCCCGTCAACCGTAGGCGCGCATCTTTGCAGGTGATGGGGCGTCGAGCTCGGCGAACAGCCGCTCGACCTCGGCCTTCACCTTCCCGATCGCGGCGTCCTTAACCGGCCCGTAGCCCCGGATATCCATCGGCGCTTTTGCAATGGCAACCAGACTTGGCAGATGCGCCGCGTCGAGCCCGCCGAGCAGCCGTTTGATGATGCCCTCGTACCAGGTGATCAGTTCCCGCTCCGCGCGCCGTTCCGCCGTGTAGCCGAACGGGTCGAACGGCGTCCCACGCAATCCTTTCAATCGCGCCAGCATGGCCAGCGGCATCTGGATCCACTGTCCGAAGGCGCGCTTGCGCGGACGTCCGCGGGCGTCGCGCTTCGACGGCAGGAACGGCGGGGCGAAGTGATATTGGATGCTGAAGTCGCCGTCGAATTCGCCTTTCAACTCGTCGAGGAAGCCGCTCTGCATGTGCAGCCGCGCCACCTCGTACTCGTCCTTGTAGGCCATCAGCTTGAACAGGGCGCGCGCAACCGCCTCGGTCAGCGCCTCGCTGCTCAGCGGAGCCTCAGCGCGCCGGACTTTCTCGATCGCCGAGCGATAGCGCGCCGCATGGGCCTCATTCTGATAGGCGGTGAGGAAGTCGGCGCGGCGGGTGATGATCTGGTCGAGCGTCTCGGCTTTCGGCGCCTCGTCCACCTTCGGCAAGAAGTCCGGATCGGCGGCCGCGATCCGGCCCCAGGCAAAGGCCTGCTTGTTGCTTTCGACCGCGACGCCGTTGAGCTCGATCGCGCGCAACAGCGCCGACAGCGAGACCGGCAGCAGCCCGTGCTGCCAGGCAAAGCCCAGCATGACGATGTTGGCATAGACGGCATCGCCGAGCAGGCGCTCGGCCAGCGCGTTGGCGTCGATGGTGTCGAGATTGCCGTCGCCGATCACCTGGCCGATCGCCCGCAGGCGGGCGGGTGAGGCGAGATCGGCGTCGCGGAAGCGGACGACGTCGCCGGTCGGCATCTCTGCGATGTTGACCGCGGCGCGCGTGCCTTTCCGATAGGTGCCGGACGCCTTTGGCGAGGAGCTGACGACGAGGTCGCAGCCGATCAGCGCATCGGCCGCGCCCTGATCGACCCGGACCTGATGCAACGCGTCGGGGGATGCAGCCAACCGGATGTAGCTCAGCACCGGCCCGAATTTTTGCGCAAAGCCGGTAAAATCCAGTACCGAGACGCCGTTTCGCTCGAGATGCGCCGCCATGCCGATCAGCGCGCCGACCGTGATCACGCCGGTGCCGCCGACGCCGGTGACGAGCAGATCATAGGGGCGGTCGAGCGTCGCGGGCGCGGGCAGAGGGAGCGTGGCCGCGTGGCCGACCGCGTCGATCCGGCTCGCGCCCTTCTTCCGGCGCGTCGCGCCCTCGACGGTGACGAAGCTCGGGCAGAACCCGTTGAGGCAGGAGAAGTCCTTGTTGCAGGATGAGAGGTTGATCCGGCGCTTCCGGCCAAAGGGCGTCTCCTTGGGCTCGACGCTGAGGCAGTTGGATTCGACCGAGCAGTCGCCGCAGCCCTCGCAGACGAGATCGTTGATATAGGCGAAGCGTTTGGGATCGGCCATCTGTCCGCGCTTGCGGCGGCGCCGCTTTTCGGTGGCGCAGGTCTGCTGATAGATCAGCACCGAGACGCCCGAGATTTCGCGCAGCTCGCGCTGCACGGCGTCCATCTCCTCGCGGGGATGGATACTGACGCCGATCGGCAGGTCCGCCGGCGAAAACTGTGCGGGATCGTCCGACACCAGCGCGATGCGCGCAACGCCCTCGGCGCGGACGCTGTGCGCGATGGCGTGGACGCTGATCGGGCCGTCGACGGGTTGGCCGCCGGTCATCGCGACGGCATCGTTGAACAGGATCTTGTAGGTGATGTTGGCTTTGGCCGCGATCGCCTGCCGGATCGCCATCGAACCGGAGTGATAGTAGGTGCCTTCGCCGAGATTCTGGAAGACGTGCTTGCTTCCGGTGAATCGTGACGAGGCGGCCCAGTTCACGCCTTCGCCGCCCATCTGGATCAGCGACGAGGTCTCGCGGTCCATCCAGCTCGCCATGAAATGGCAGCCGATGCCGGCCAGCGCCTTCGATCCCTCGGGCACCTTTGTCGATGTATTGTGCGGGCATCCCGAGCAGAAATAGGGCGTGCGCGTCGCACCGCTGACGTTGATCGTGCGCGCGGCCTCAGGCATCAAGCCGGCTGCGCGCGCGGCGAGATTGAGGCCTGAGAAGATCGGATCGAGACGGCGTGCGAGCACCCCAGCGAGCGCTCGCGGCGACAATTCGCCGATCCAGGAGATCAGCCGAGCGCCGGTCTCGTCGTGCTTTCCGACCATGCGCTCGGGTTTTTCGCCCGGATAATCGTAAAAATATTCTTTGAACTGGCTTTCGATGATGCCGCGCTTCTCCTCGACGACGAGGATCTCGCGCTTGCCCTTCACGAACGCCATCGCGTCATGCAGCGCCAGCGGCCAGACCATGCCGACCTTGTAGATGTCGATGCCGATGCTGCGGCAGGCTGCTTCGTCCAGGCCCATCAGCCGCAAGGCTTCCATCAAATCGAGATGCGCCTTGCCTGTGGTGACGATGCCGTAGGTGGCGCCGGGGATGTCGTAGATGTGACGGTCGATCGGATTGGCCTTTGCGAAGGCGTAGACCGCGTGCTTCTTTGCCTCCAGCCGCTCCTCGATCTGCGGGCCGGGCAGGTCGGGCCAGCGATAGTGCAAGCCGCCGGGCGGCGGCGTGAAGTCCGGCGTGTGGAAGGCGCGCGACGGGCGCAGCGCGACGGAAGCGCCGGATTCCACGATCTCCGAGATCGCCTTGAAACCGACCCACATGCCGGTGAAGCGGCTCAGCGCGTAGCCATATTCGCCGAATTCGAGATACTCGCTGACGCTTGCGGGGTGGAGCGTCGGCATGAACCAGCTCATGAAGGCGACGTCGGACTGGTGCGGCATCGAGGACGAGACGCAGCCATGGTCGTCGCCGGCAACCACCAGCACGCCGCCATGCGGCGAGGAGCCGTAGGCGTTGCCGTGTTTCAGCGCATCGCCGGAGCGATCGACGCCGGGACCCTTGCCATACCAGAGCCCGAACACGCCATCGACCTCGCGGTCGGCTTGCGTCTCGACCTGTTGCGAGCCGAGCACCGCAGTCGCGGCAAGATCTTCGTTCACTGCGGGGAGGAATTCGATGCGGTCCCGCTTCAGCCGTTCCTGGATGCGCCACAGTTCGAGGTCGATGCCGCCGAGCGGCGAGCCGCGATAGCCCGAGATGAAGCCCGCCGTGTTCAGCCCCGCGGCACGATCGCGCCGCACTTGGTCGAGCGCAATGCGGACGATGGCCTGCGTGCCCGTGAGGAAGACGCGGCCCACTTCGCGATCGTAGCGGTCGGAAAGCTCGTAGGCGTCGAGTGACGAAATGGCGTCCATCCGGACCTCCCGCGGCATCCTTGCCCGATGGGAGAAGGGTAGGCCTGGGCGACTGGTAGGTCTTACCTTTCTTTCCGAACATCACGCCTATTGTGGTAGAGTTATCCAAAATGATCTATACGAAGGTAGATTAATCCAATTTGGCGGTATCCATGATTGAAGACCAGGACGCGCGGATTCTCGCCTTCCTTCAGAAGGACGGCCGCGCCACCAACCAGCAGCTCGCCGACGCCGTTGGCATGTCGACGTCGGCGTGCTGGCGCCGGGTGCGCGCGCTGGAGGAGAGCGGTGCCATCCAGGGCTATGCGGCCCTGGTTGCGCGCGAGCAGGCCGGTTTTGCGATGTCCGCGATCCTCCACGTCTCGCTGGAACGGCACGACGCAAAATTCGTCGACGAGTTCGTCGCGCGGGTAACCACGCGGCGTGAGGTGCTGGAGTGCTTTGCGACCACGGGCGATGCCGATTACCATTTGCGCGTCGTCGTGCAGGACATGGCCGCCTACAACCGATTCCTCGACGACTTCATGTTCCGCATTCCCGGCATTCGCTATGTGAGAAGCAACGTGGTGCTGAAAGAGATCAAGACCGGCGTCGCGCTGCCGTTTTGAGCTTGCGGCGTATGCAATCTGTCGCTTCACCCTGAGGAGGCCGCGTAGCGGCCGTCTCGAAGGGCGAGGCCACAACCGGGCCTTCATCCTTCGAGACGCTTGCTTCGCAAGCTCCTCAGGATGAGGATCACTGCTCCTCCCGCACGAACCTGTTCCGCAGCGTGCCGATGCCGGTGATGTCGATCTCCACGACGTCGCCGTGCTTGACATCAGGCGAGGCTCCGTCCGTGCCCATCCAGATCACGTCGCCGGGCCATAAGGTAAAGTATTTGGTCAGCTCGACCAGGAACGGCACCACGCCAAAGATCATGTCGTTGGTGTGGAAGCGGTTGGTCTCCTTGCCGTTGACCCGGACGATCGTTTCCATCTTGTCGAGGTCGGCTTCGGTCTCGATCCACGGGCCCATCGGCTTGAACGTGTCGGCGTTCTTCGAGCGCCACAGGCTGCGGTCGGCCTTCTGCCAGCTGCGCTCGCTGACGTCGTTGCCGATGGTGTAGCCGAACACGCAATCCATCGCATTCTGTTTGGTCAGGTGCTTGACCTTCTTGCCGATGACGACGACGAGCTCGCCTTCGTAGTGAATCTTGTCCGTCGCGAAGGACGGGATCATGACCTCCTCGTCATGTGCGATCAGCGCATTCTGGGCGCGATAGCCGATCTCGGGTCTGTCCGGCACCGCTGGCACCTCGCCGCGCTTGTCGGCGGCCTCTTTCAGATGCTTCAGATAGTTCAAGCCGACGCAGTAGAAAGTGCGCGGAATCAGCGGCAGCTCGAATTTAACCTGCGACAGCGGATGCGTGCGCGAGGTGCGTTGCCATTCGCCGAAGGGATCGCCCTCGATCGCGATGACCTGGTCACCCTCGACGATTCCCCAGGACGTCTTGTCCGCGGCGGTGAATTTCAGCCAGCGCATGCCGTGTCTCCGTTGTTATTCCGCGGCATCGCGCGCCTGTACTTTCCAGTCGCCGGCAGCCGGCCGCTTGAGCCCGAGATTTTCCCGCAGCGTCTTGCCGCGATATTCCTTCTGGAACAATCCGCGCCGCTGCAATTCTGGGACGATATGCTGCACGAAATCGGCATAGGAGCCGGGCACATAGGTCGCGGCGATGACGAACCCGTCGCAGCCGCGCTCGACGAACATTTCTTCGAGCTTGTCCGCGATCTCCTTGGGGCCGCCAACCATGGCATCCTGGACCTGACCGCGGCCGGAGAAGGTGACGAAGTCGCGCGCGGTCGGATTGCTCTTGCCGGAGTTCTTGAGCACGCCGTCGCGGATGCCCAGAATACCCTGCATGCTCTTCAACTCCTCAGTCGTCAGCGGCTCGTCGAGATCCTTGGAGGCGAAATCGTAGTTGAGCGCTTCGGCCAGCAGCGACAGCGCGTCGATCTGCAGCGGCAGCTTGTTGATCAGCGCCATCTTGTCTTCGGCCTCGGCCTTGGTCGCGGCGCAGACCGGTGTCGTCAGGTTGCAGAGGAACATCGCCTCCGGATCGCGGCCGGCTTTCGCGGCCTCGTTACGCACCGACGCATAGCCTTCCTTGGCGGCGGCGAGATTGCGTGCAGCGGTGAAGATCACCTCGCCCCACCGTCCTGCAAAGCGCTGACCGCGGCCGGACGCGCCGGCCTGGATGATCACGGGATGGCCCTGATCAGAGCGCGGCACGGTGAAGGGACCGCGCGACTTGTAGAATGGGCCCTTGTGATCGAGCCGCTTCACCTTGGCTGGATCGGCGAAGCGGCCGCTCGTCTTGTCCATGATGAGCGCGCCGTCTTCCCAGGTGTCCCAATGGCCGAGAACGATCTCCATGAATTCGTCGGCACGGTCATAGCGGGCGTCGTGCTCGGGATGAGAATCCCGGCCCATGTTGAAGGCCTCGCCGTCATTGAGCGAGGTCACGACGTTCCACCCGGCGCGTCCGCCGGACATCAGGTCGAGCGTTGCGAAGCGCCGGGCGATGTCGAAGGGCTCGAAATAAGTCGTCGAGCCGGTCGCGCCCAACCCGAGCTTCTCCGTCACCATGCCCATCGTCGTCAGCACGATCACGGGATCCATCTTCACGCAGCGGATGCCGTATTCGACGGTGTGGGCGTGATCGTTGCCGTAGCGGTCCGGCATCGCCAGCCGGTCGTCGAAGAAGGCCATGTGGAACTTGCCGGCTTCGAGGATTTTGGCGATCTCCTGATAATAGTCCGCCGACATCGAATCGTCGCGCGAGTCCGGATGTCGCCACGAGCTCGGCAAATTCGTGCAGTTCTGGGCCTGAAGGAAGCCGACCAGTACCATCTGCCGCGTCATGCTGCTGTTCTCCGAATTGCGTCAGGCCGAAATCCGTCAGGCCAGATCGAGGACCGTATCGAGCCTGTACTCGCGCGCCAGCGCGCGCAGCTTTTCCCAGGTCGCATCCTCGATCTCGATGCCGTCGCGCAGGCGCTGCTGCTCGCGCACGCCCTCGATCTCACCGGGATAGAAAACGCCCTTGCTGCCCTCGGAGGGCGGGGTCGATTTGAGATAGTGTGCGAACTCGGCGACCTCGCGCTTGAAATCCTGCAGCGGGCGAAACGCGGCGACGTTGAACACGGCCATGAAGCAGCCGTCATTGTGCCGGCCCGTGGGCTCAACGCCGAAGCCGAGGCCGGTGAGCAGGCCGCACAGGACCTCGACCATGGCGGCGAGGCCGCTGCCCTTGTAGCCCTCGGTGCCGCCGAGCGGCAGCAGCGCGCCGCCCTTGCGATACTGGGTTGGATCGGTTGTGTGCCGTCCCTCGGCATCGATGATCCACCCCGGCGGGATCTCCTCGCCGCGGGCGACCGCGAGCTGGATCTTGCCGGCCGCGACCGCAGAGGTCGCCATGTCCAGATAGAACGGCGCATCGAGATCGGACGGCACCGCGATCGAGATCGGATTGGTGCCAAGCCGTGCCTCCTTGCCGCCGAACGGCGCCACATGCTTCGGCGAACGGCCGGAATCCGCCGTTGCGATCGCGATCATGCCTTCGCGCATCGCCATCAGCGGATAGGCGGCGAGGCGGCCGACATGGCTTTGCCGGAAGACGGTGCAGGCGGCGACATTCGCCGTCTTCGCTTTCTCGATCGTCAGCGCCATCGCCTTGGCGTTGACGTGGAAACCAAAACCCCACTGGCCGTCGATTACGGTCGTCGTCGGCGATTCCTGTACGATGGTCCATCTGGCGCCGGGCACGATGTGGCCGGCCTTGATCCGGTCGACATAGGTGGGAATGGCGATCACGCCGTGGGAATCGTGGCCGGCGAGATTGGCGTTGACGCAGCCGCTTGCGACCGTGCCGGCCTCTTCCTCGGAAGCCCCGGCGGCACGAAGCAGCGCGGCGCTGATGCGCGTGAGGCGGTCGGCCTGGACGATCGGCATGGCGTTTCCTCAGGTCTCGCCCTTCGGGCTCTGGTTCTTGAGGGCCATCGTCTCAAAGCACAGATGCGATATCAATCTCCCGTAAACCAATACAGGGCTGCAAATTCGCAGCGAGCAGGGCCGTCGGGCGAAGATTCGTCCCGCGCGGTGGCATTTTCGACAGATTGGCGCAGGTCGTTCGCAGCTCGTTCACTTTGATCGACGGTTTGCAGCGCGCAATAACGACCACTTAGGCGATCGCCGGTCATAACGTCATCCGGGAAAAAAAGGCAGAAATGCCCGGGAGCTGAGATCGTGCCGACGACACTCGCGCGCACCTTTGCGGCGTTGAGCGCCATCAACGAAGCGATCCTCTACGCGAAATCGCCGGATGAGCTGTACCAGAAGGTCTGCGACGCCGGGTTTGCGAGTGGAGACTTCATGGCCGTGGCCGTGTTCCTTGTGGAGCCGGATGGCCATAAGCTTCGCTTTGCCGCTGGTCGCGGCGATGACGTGGCGCGGCTGAGCGCGATCGAGATCACCACGCAGGCTGGCACGCCGGAAGGCCTGGGCGTGGGCGGCGAGGCGTTCCGCAGCCAGAAGCTCTGCATCAGCAACGATTTCCTGAACGATCCGCGTTCGCTGGCATGGCGCAACGGCGCGGTGGCGGCGGGTGTCGGCGCGGCCGCGGCGCTACCCCTGATCTGCATGGGACGCAGTATTGGGGTGTTGTATGTTACGCGGTCGGGCGCCGGCTCGCTCGACGAGGCGATGGTCTCGTTGTTCGAGCGGATGTCGGCCAATATCTCTCACGCGCTGGAGAGCTTCGCGACCGAGGGAGCCCGCCTGGATGGCGAGCGGGCAGTGCGGCGGCTCAACCGCATGTTCGGCGCGCTCAGTGCGACGAACGAAGCAATTCTGCAAGCCAGCACTGAGCTGGACTTGTACCAGCGGGTCTGCGACGCCGCTGTTTATAGCGGCAAATCGCTTGCCACTTTCGTTCTGCTGCACGAGCCGGATTCCGAATGGCTGACGCCGGTGGCAGCGACCGGACATAATCTGGATCTGATCAGACAGTCGCGCTACTCGATTGATCCGGAGAGTCCCTACGGCAAGGGCATCTCCGGCGAGGTGTTCCGGACCCAGCAAGCGATCGTCGAGGACGACCTCGTCAATCGTACCAAGGGGACCACCTGGGAGCAGGCCAACGTCAATGCCGGCGCCGTCGCCTGCGTGGCTGCTCCCTTGATCAAGCGTGGCACCAGCATCGGCGTGCTGTTTTTCTTCGTGAGCAAAGCCTGGGCGAAAGACGAAGGCATCGTCGCATTGTTGCTGCGCATGACCGAAAACGTGTGCTTTGCGCTCGAGAACTTCGACCGCGACAAGGAGAAGGCCCAGATCGCCTTGGAGGAGGATCGGCTGGCGCGCATGTACGCGGCGCTAAGCGCGACCAACGAAGCCATTCTGCGGGCAAGGTCGCGCAGCGAACTGTTGGATCTGGTTTGCGAAGCCACGGTGCACGGCGCCAAGTTCGCCTCGACCTCCATTGCATTGCTTGACCGCGATGCGGGACTGCTTCGTGTTGTCGCGTCCTTCGGACCGAATGCCGAGGAAGTGCGATCCTTCAGACTGTCGGTCAGCGACAAGGAGCCGGAAGGACGCGGGCTGACCGGCACCGCGTTCCGGACGCGGCGGCCCTGTATCAGCAACGACGTCCTGGCAGACGCCCGCCTCAAGCCTTGGCACGCCAGCGCGCATCGCAATGGCATTAGGTCCTCAACCGCGATGCCGCTGTTCAACGGCGACAGCGTCGAAGGCGTATTCCTGTTCAATTCGCCCGAGTGCGGCACTTTCACGGACGAATTCGTCGAGCTGTTGCGCAAGCTCCAGGCCAATGTCGCCTTCGCGTTGGAGAACTTCGACCGTGCCGACGAGAAGGCGAAGGCCGACAGGCAGCGTGACAGGTTGAGCGGCATGTTCGAGGCGCTGAGCGCGACGAACGAGGCAATCATGCGCGCCAAGACGCGCGAGGAGCTGTTCGAAGGGGCGTGCCAGGCAGCCGTGCTCGGCGGCGTATTCGCCTCGGCGACAATCGGCATTATGGACGACCAGCGTGAACTCGTTCGCGTGGTTGCCGTGAAGGGGCGCCTCCAGGAGCGGATGGTGGGACGCACCTGTTTTGTTTCCGCCGACCATCCTGAGGGTCGCGGAATCATAGGGATGTCGCTGCGGACCCGCGGGCCCAGCGTGATCAACGACTATCTCCACGACCCCCGAGCGGCGCATTGGCACTCTAAGGCGATCGAAGATGGAACGCGAGCAGCTGCCAGCTTCCCGCTGCTGCGCGCCGGCCAGGAGCCGATCGGCATTCTGCTTTTCCTCGCGCCGGAAGAGAATACGTTCACACCCGATATGGTCGAGTTGCTCGGGCGCCTCGCCGAGAACGTGTCATTTGCACTCGATAATTTCGATCGCGCCGAGGAAAAGTCCCGCAACGAGGCGCGGACGGAGCGTTTGGCTCGCATGTTCGCGGCGCTGAGCGCGACCAACGAGGCGATCATGCGGGCGAAGTCGCGCGCCGAACTGTTCGACCTCGTCTGTCTCGCCGCATCGAACGGCGCCAAGTTCACCTCGACCACCATTGCGCTGGCGAGGGTCGATAGCGATCAGCTGGAGATCGTGTCGAGCGCCGGACCATCGTCTGACACCACGCGCAATGTCCGCCTGTCAATCGACCCCGAGCGCCCCGAGGGGCGCGGAATGAGCGGCACGGCGTTCCGCACCCGCCAGCCCTGCATCAGCAACGACTATCTCAACGACGATCGCGTTCGCGCCTTTCATTCCATTGTCCGCAACGACGGCGCGCGGTCGGGCGCGGCTTTTCCCCTCGTCGCACACGATCGAGCCGTCGGCGTCATGATCTACATGTCGACCGAGCCCGGCACCTTCACGGCCGAGTTCGTCGAGCTGTTGCAGCGCCTCGCCGACAACGTCTCCTTCGCGATGGAGAATTTCGACCGGGCCGACGAGAAAAACCAGGCCGACGAGCGGATCGAATACCTCGCTTCGCACGACAGCCTGACCGACCTGCCGAACCGAGAGACCTTCAACGCGCTGCTGCATGAGGCGATCGACGAAGCGCAGCGCCACGATCATCGCTTTGCGGTGCTGTTCATCGACCTCGATCGTTTCAAGGTCATCAATGATTCGCTGGGCCACGAGGCCGGCGATCTGCTCCTGCTCGAAGTGGCCAACCGGCTGCGTGGCGCGCTGCGCGCAAGCGACGTGGTGGCGCGGCTCGGCGGCGACGAGTTCGTGGTGATCCTCGATCGATGTGGCGAGATCGACGACGTCCAGCGCATCGCGAACGAGCTGTTGACGGCGCTTGCCGAACCCATGCAGCTAGCGGGGCACGAGTGCCACACCACGGCCTCGATCGGCATCGCGATGTATCCGACCAACGGCTCCGACGTACAGACGCTAACCAAGAACGCCGACATGGCGATGTATCTCGCCAAGGAAGACGGCAAGAACGGCTATCGCTTCTTCTCCAAGGAAGTGAAGACGCAGTCGATCGAGCGGCTGTCGTTGGAGAGTGCGCTGCGCCGGGCGCTGGAGCGGGATCAGTTCACTTTGAACTACCAGCCCAAGGTGGACATGGAGACCGGCCAGATCACGGGCGTGGAAGCCCTGCTGCGCTGGATGCACCCGGATCTCGGCAGCATCTCGCCGGCGCAGTTCATCCCGCTGGCGGAGGAAACCGGACTGATCGTGCCGATCGGCCGCTGGGTGGTGAAGGAGGCCTGCGCGCAGGCCATGGCCTGGCAGCGACGCGGCCTGTTGCCGGTATCGATGGCGGTGAACCTGTCGCCGCGCCAGTTCGTCGACGAGCATCTGTTGCAGGACGTCGACGAGGCGCTGGCCGCAAGCGGCATGTCGCCGGTGCTGCTTCAGCTCGAAGTCACCGAGAGCATGATGATGCGCAACGTCGGGCGTGCGCTCAAGGTGCTCGACGCCATTCAGAGCCGCGGCATTCGCCTGGCCATCGACGACTTCGGCACCGGCTATTCGTCGATGTCGCTGATGAAGCATTTTCCGATCGACACCATCAAGATCGACCGCTCTTTCGTGCGCGACCTGCCGCAGGATGCGGAGGATCAGGCAATCGCGCAGGCGATCATCAGCATGGGCAAGGCGCTCGGCATGACCGTGGTGGCGGAAGGCGTCGAAAACGCCGAACAGGAGGCGTTCCTGCGCGCCCATGGCTGCGACGAGATGCAGGGCTTCCTGATCTCCAAGCCGGTGCCGGCGCGGCAGATGGCCGAGCTGCTGCGGCCGATGGAGCTGCCCGGCGCGCCGCCGCTCCAGCCGGAGCCGGACCATGCCGCCACCGCGGCCGCGGCGCTACGGTTGAAAAGCGCTGTCGTCTGATGGCTGCGGGTGGAGCTCGCGGACGTCCTCGTCCCTGATCTCCGCCTTGCGTGGAAAATCATCCGGCCACGGAAGCGAGGTTTGTTCAGCGAAGAGCGCAATAATGACATGCGCTCCTTCGGCAAAGCTCGAGCCGTCGTCGAGGCCGAGCTCACGACACCACGCCTGCCGCATCGGCTCGTGCGTGTCGAGCACGGCCATCGCCGGACCCCACCACCAGGCAGGCGCCGGCGATCGTTCGTCCTCCGGCACGGCATGCCAGAGGACGAGCTCGTCCATCATGCGCTCGAATTGCAGGCTTGCGGCCTGATGCATTCGTTCCGTGCTCCCTTGGGTCGCGCCTGAAAGCAGGCCGATGCGCGGACTCGATCGTGGCCTTCGCTGTGAAAAGCTGGCTCGCACTATTGGCTGAGCCGATTGTGCCGCTCGTGTCGGCGGCCATACAAAAACATGCGGCGGCCGGGAAAGTTGCCGACGCCGACTGTGACAGTCTCTTTAGCCGCTTATGAGCCCGACCCGCAAGCCGCAATACCGGCGCCGCCGGCGCTGAAATAGCGCAGGCGGGGCTGATAACCGGCGGCGGTCATGTCGTTGTCAACTCAGCGATTAAAGGGTCGATTGCGGCTGAACAGCAGATAGATCGCGCGAGGATTGGTGGTCAAATAGCGCCAGAACAGGCGGCGGGGCTCGAGCAAGGTGCGCCAGGCCCATTCCAGCCCGATCTTCTGCATCCATCGCGGCGCGCGGGCGCGCCTTCCCGACAAGAAGTTGAACAGGCCGCCGGAGGTCTTGATGACGCCGACATTGGTGAGATGCGGGGTGAATTCCTCGACGAACGCCTGCTCGTTTGGCACGCCCAGCGCAACCCAGAGATAATCCGGCGCGAGCGCGTTGATCTCGTCGACCTTCGCGCGCAGTGCATCGCCACGGAGATACCCGTGGCTGTAGCCGACGATCTTGAGGTTTGGATACATCTTCCGGACGTTCGCGACCGCCGCGGCGTTCTCGTCCTCGCTCGCGCCGAACATGTAAAAGGTGCGGCCGACCGCTTCGGCCTTGCGCGCGACGACGTGAAACAGGTCCGTCGTGGCGACGCGCTCGGGCAGCGGAAACCAGGATTGCAGCCTGGACGCGGCCACCAGCGGCTGGCCATCGGCGTTGATGAGGTCGGCGCCGCGGAACAGGCGCTCGGTCTCCGGTTCGGTCGAGCACCGCGCCAGCACCTCGCCATTGGCCGAGGTCAGGTGCAGCGGACGGCCGATGCGATGGCGCGGATCGGTCGCCTCGATCATGAAATCTGCGGTCGCTTCCAGGTCGAGCGCGGCCATGCGAAGGCCGCCGATGGTGATCCGCGGCACGTCGGCGGTTGCGGCCCGGCCATCGAGATTGATGCGGCGCTCAAGCATATTGTCTGCCTCGTTGGCGAGCTTGGGCCATAGGGGTGAGTTCGTCGAGCACGACGCCGACGAGCTTGCGCTCGGCGCGGCCGAGCGTGCTCAATATCTCTTCCAGGCCGTCGTTGATGTCGAGGCTGGTCGGCAGCACCGCCACCAGCGCGTCGGCATCATCGAGCAGCTTACGGCTGCCGGCCGTGAGTGGCGCCGCGGGGCCGTCGAGGATCACGAGGTCATAGCCGCCGGCGGAGCGCGCCTGCTCGATCGCCTTGCGGATGGCGTCAGTGGCCTTGGTTGCGTCGCCTTCGACGGCCGGCAATACCGAGATGCCGTTGAGTGTCTTGATCTCGCGTGCGGCCTTGCTGCCGATCGAAAGCCATCCGACCTTGCTCGGCTCGCTCTTGCCGGGACGGTTGACCTTGTTCGAGAGCGAGTGCGCCTGATGGTCGGCATCGATCATCAGCACCCGGGCGCCGTCGCGCGCGGCCGCGAGCGCGAAATTCAGCGCCGTCACGCTGCGCCCGGTGGTCTCGCTGGCACCGACGAGCGCGATAACAGGCATTGTCTTTCCGCCGGCGCGCCGGGCCGCCGTAGCGCGCATGTCGCGCCAGGCGTTGAGCAGCGTCGTCAGTGGAAAGCCGGGGCGCAGCGTCGGCCAGCCCAGCCGGGTGAGGTCGATGCCGCCGCCGGTGGCGAGAATGGCACCGAGCGTGTGGATGACGTCGGCCTCCTGTAGGCGCGCGATCAGCGGCTTTTCGATCAGGGGCTTCTCGACCATCGAAGGTTGCAGCGGCGGGGCGGCGAGTTCCGGCAGTGCCTCCGCGACTTCCGGGGCTCGCGAGACCGGCTGGGGCCGGGCAGTCTGCGGCGCCCGCGAAGGCTCTGGAGCTCGCGGAGCTTGCGGCAACGGAGTACGATTGGGACGGGCCGGCGCCGGTGCCGGCACGAACGCACCGGCGAACAGCAGTTCGGCCGCGACAAACCAGCTCGATGCAGCGATTGCGCCGAAGATGAAACCGATCATGGCGAACAGGCTCATCGCCGGCGGGAACGAGCGCCGCTGCGGCACCGTCGCTTCGCCGATGATACGGGCCGCCGAGGTGTTCAGCGTCTCCTGCTCCTCGGTCTCGCGCGAGCGCTTGAGGAAGGATTGATAGACGTCACGGCTGGCATCGGCCTCGCGCTCGAGCTCGCGCAGGCGCACGGCGGCCTGGCTGAGCTGGACGCTCTGCCGCTTCTGCGCCTCCAGCGCCCGGCTGAGCGAGGCTTCGAAGTCGCGGGCGCGCGTCAGATCGTTCTTGGCGGATTGGGCGAAGCGGTCGATCTCTTCGTTGATGGTGCGCTTGAGATCCTCGACCTGCTTCTCGGTCTGGCGCAGCGCCGGATGACGCGGGCCGAGCTCGCCGGCTTGCTCCGCATATTTCTTGCGTGCATCGGCATATTGCGCGCGCAGGTTCGCGATGGTCGGCGATTGCAGCGCCTCGGAGTTTGCGCCTGCATCTGCCGTGGTGCGTCGGCTCGCCTCGATCTGGTCGAGGCGCGCCTGCGCGTCCATCGTCGCGGCGCGGGCGGCGGAAAGCCGCTGGTTGCTGGCGGAAAGCTGCTGGTCGCTGATCAGCGCGTCCTGGGTGCCGACGAAATTGTTCTGAGCCTTGTAGGTCGCAAGCACGGTCTCGGCGTTGCGCAGCCGCTCGCGCAGCTCCTTCAGGCGGCCGGAGAGATCGTTGGTGGCCCGCCGTGCGGCCGAGGCCTGCGAGTTGCGGGATTCCGCGAGGTAGGCGCTGGTCAGCGTGTTGGCGAGCATCGCCGCTTTCGCCGGATCGGTCGACCAGACCTCGATGTCGACAATGAAGCTCTTTTCGGTCTTGCGGATCGTGATGTGCCGGTTCAGCGCCTCGAGGGCGGCGAGCTGCACTTCCTTCTTCTCCGTGGCGGAGGGCGCGTGGGTCTGAAGGCCAATCAGGCCGAGCAGCGACGACATCACGCCTTTAGCATCTGCCCCGCCGAATTCGGGGTCCTTGTCCAGATCAGCCTGCTGGATCACATGGAGCAGCACGCTGTTGGAGGTGATCAGGCGCGCCTGGCTCTCGACCACCATCGACATGCCGGAGACGTCCTGCGCGCGAGGCGTTAGCTCGCGATCGACGAGCTGAAGCTCGCGCGGGTCGACATAGAGCTGGGCGGTGGCGGTGTAGCGGGGCGCCAGGCTCTTGCCCACGGTGACGGCAAGCGTCGCACCGAGCAGCGCGGCAACGGCAATGGCGACCTTCCGCCGCCAGAGCAGATTGACCAGCTCCAGCACGTTGAAGCCGGCGTGAGGCCGTTGCTGCGGAGCCTCCGGTCTGGCCCGGTCTATCGGCTGGTTGTAGTCAAGCATGATCCCCAGCTTTCATTCCAAGTGCCGCGTGCTGAGGGGGTACTCTTCGCTCTACGCCACGCACCTCAGATATAGGTGCCCACTCAACGCAACAGGGAAAATTAACCATACTCATTGAGGGACTATTCACCGAAATGGCAAACAAAGCGTTTAAGCGCATGCCACTCTTCGACGCGTCGTCGTGACGCGTGCGATGGCGCGGTCCTTCAGAGATTAACGGTTCGTTACCGCGTGCGTCGTGGCCGCGAGGGTTCGCTGGTCTTGCGATCGGCCGCGCGCGCACCATGGCCGTCAGCTTTTCCGCAGGATGACGTGATAATCGCCGCGGCGGACGTCGGTCCCGCGCGGGAGCACGGCGTTGAGCACGGCGGCGCCGGCGTCGACCAGGGCTGCGAACAGCGGCTTGCGCCGGCGCATCTCGGGATAGCGCGGGCTCTCGACCTCACGGCGGTAGATCATCTCGAGGCCGTTGGCGGCGGCGAACGCTTGGAGCCTCGGCAACGACACCAAGGGATGGAAGAAGGTCGGGAACGGCGGCTCGCCTGGCAAGCCGGCATCCTTGATCCCTCGAATGTGCCGGTAGAACCAGACGTGGAACCAGTGCGGCGAGTATTTGGTGACGACTCCGGACAACGAGCGCGGATTTGGCGCGCCGATCAGGATCATCCCGCCGCGCTTGAGCGCGTCGCGGAAATTCAGGAGTGCGGCGTCGACGTTGGGAAGATGTTCGATCACGTTGTAGCAGATCACCAGATCGAAAGTCTCGCGCCCGAAGCGGTAAGTCTGGATGTCGCCGAGTATCGCTTCGTCCGCGTAGCTGTTGTTGCGAACCTGGTCCTCGTCGATGTCGACGACGGTGACCTTGCTTCGGCTCAGCAATTCCGGTGGCAGTACGCTGCACGAGCCGCCTCCGGCTTCGTAGGTGGCGAGCTGGCCCTGCGGCAGTTCGCGGCGCAGCACGTCGTGAACGGCGAGCAGACTGTCGCGGGCTTCACCGGGGACGAGATCGTGCAGCGCCTGAGTGTGGGCGATGGCCGCGGGAATCTGGACCGCCGTGGCTGTCGCGAAATCGATCGTGGCTGGCTTGTTCATATTTTTTTCTGACCGCGCTTGTTCGACTTAAATTTACAGGAAAAATCTCGCGTAGCCGTAGAGCAAATCCGATGCCGCGACGCTTCACCCGTCGCGGTACTTACGATCGGGTTAATGAGCATGTGCGTTAACTACGGTATCGTCCGCGCCAGACGCCATCGGCTCGGTGGACCGCGAATTGCAGTATCACGCGCGCAAGGTTTCGCGGCAGAAACACCCGAAAGCAGTTAAGTGCATGGATGGCGGAAAATCGGCGGCGTGGCGCCGTCGCGAGGCTCCAACCGGTCATTCATTTTGGGACGGATTCGTCCCGCAGCGATGTGCCGTCGTGGGACGGCGCTGATCCCCGGGATCGAAGCAGGGCTTTTTCAATCTATCTCGGACATTTAGAACGTCATGACATTGATCCCGACAGACCTGTCCGCCACGCGTATCGCGGATGCCGTGCGCGATCCCAACCGGGAGATCGCGGCCAGTTCCCGGATTATCGACCTGTCGGTTGGTATCGTCGTCTGCATCCCCTGCTTCCGCCGCCCGCAGCATCTGCGGTTGACGCTGGACTCGCTCGAGAGCCAGCGCAGCCCGCGCTCCTTCGCCGTCGTCATGGTCGAGAACGATGCGGTCCGGCGCGAAAGCGCGCCGGTGGCCGCGGAATATCTCGCCGATGGCAGGCTTCAGGGTGTCTGCTTGGTCGAGAAACGGCAAGGCAACGTCCAGGCGATCAACGCCGCGTTCGAGACGGCGCTGGCGCTATTCCCCGCCGCGACCCGGTTCCTGATGATCGACGACGACGAGATCGCCTCGCCCGATTGGCTCGAGCTAATGGTCCGCACCGCGGAGGCGACCGGCGCCGATCTGGTCGGCGGGCCGGTGCTGCCGGTCTTCGAGGACCGCAGCATGCCCTGGCTTTCGCGCCACCCCGTTTTCTGTCCCGCCTATGATTACAGCGGCGCGGTGCCCCTGATCTACGGCTGCGGCAATTGCCTGATCACGCGTGCGGCGTTCGAGAGGTTCGCCCGTCCCGCCTTCGACCCGCGCTTCAACTTCCTCGGGGGCGGCGACTGTGATTTCTTCGTGCGATGCCGCGATGCCGGCATGACGTTCCACTGGACGGCGGAGGCTGTCATCACCGAGACGGTGCCGCAAAGCCGCACCAATTTCGGCTGGATCGCGAAGCGAGGCCTGCGCATCGGCGCGATCAATTATCGTGTGCAGTCCAAGGCCGCGCAGGGCGCGGCGGCACGCGTGTGGGTGTGTGCGCAGATGCTCGGGAGGTTGCCGTTGTCGCTGGTGCGCGCGGCCGCTTTGCTGAAATCGTCGAAGGCCGTCGTCGCGATGCACCCCGTGATGGTCGCGCTCGGCTCGGTGCTCGCCGCGTTCGGCATCGAGCCGAAGCCCTATGAGGCCTCGAAGATCGTGTCCTGACGCCGAGGCGGCGGGCTAAATACCAAACCAGGCGAGGGCGACCCTGACGGCGGAGCGCGGCAGCGATTTGAGCGAACGGCGCCCGACCATCCCGAGATAGGCGAAGGCCTGGCGATATCTGCCGAAGCGGACCGCTTGCATCGCCGAATACGTGACGAGATGAACCTCGGCAGCCTGGCGCAGCCCAGCTGCCATGCCCGCGGGCAATCGCGCCATGATCAGCCCGTCGTCGAACACCCGCGCGATCGCCGGAAAGAAATCCTGTGGCGTCCGCATCGCCGCGTTCATGGTGTTGGCCGTGTGCAGGCGGTAGTCGAGCAGCAGGTTCGGCGCAAATTCGAATTCGCCGATCGCGGCAAGACGGCACCAGCAGTGCCAGTCCTCGCAATATCTGAGCGAAACGTCGAAGCCGCCGATGGCGCGGAAAGCCTCTGCACGTGCCAGCGCAATGCCGCCATTGACGATGAAATTGCCGGCCGCGAGCCGCGCCAGCACGTCGCCGGACGGTTTGCGGCGTCCTTTCAGCAGATCCCGTCGGCCGATCTGGCGTCCCTCGCTGTCGATCGTGTTGTAGTCGCCGTAGACGAGAACCGCTCGCGGCGCACCCCGCGCAGCCGCCAGCAGCGCCGCGACCGCGCCGGGCCGCAGGCGATCGTCGGCATCGAGGAAGAGCAGCCATTGGCTGCTCGCATGCTGTGCGCCGAGATTGCGCGCTGCCGATACGCCGGCGGCGCCGTTGGTCATCAGGCGCAGTCGAGGGTCACGAATGGCGCGGACGATCGCGGTGGTGTCGTCGGTCGAGCCGTCGTCCACAACGATCACTTCGCTGACCTCGGCCTGAGCCAGTGCGCTGGCGAGGGTTTCGCCGACATAGGCCGCAACGTTCTTGGCCGGAATGACGACGGACACTGATGTGGTTGAGCCGACTTGCAGCGGCAAGCGCGCCGCCGGAGCGACGCGTGATGTGGCCGGTAATTCGAGAATTTCTTCGGCGGTAATCAAACTACGGCTCGCCTTTAAGGATCTGTTAACCAGGGCGCGTCTGCGAAATTGGAAATGCGATCGGTCGCAACCTTGGTCGCGGCGAATGATACTCGCATTACGGTCAAATCGTTGCCGCGAAGGCCGGCGCACCTCTGGTTTCGTAGAATAGCGTTAAGCCGCCGGCATTAAGCCTGTGGCAAATTTGGAAGAGTGCGACAGCCGGTCCCATGCGAGAATGCGCACCGAACTCCCGCGGATGGACCCAGTGCCCGCAAAGACATTCGACTACGATCCCGACGACATGGTCCTCAACCTGTTCTACGAGGACAAGGACGATCGCTGGTTTCCCGGCGACCGGCATCTGCGCCGCATGGCGCGTCGCATGTTGCTCGGCGAGCCGCGCATGAGCGGGCAGCTCCGCGTGTTCCTCAATCTCTGTGCGGGGCTCGATCGGCTGGGTATCCGCTACCGCGTCAATGACTATGGCTACATCGCGCGGCATCCGGACGAACTCGCCTGCATCATCGGCCGCACCTTCCTGCTCGACAAATTCGCCTGGAAAAATCCGATCCTGCTCGGCGTCGCCGCCCACAATCATCCACTCGACGATCCCGACCTGTTCAAGCGCCTGCCGGTTAAGAAGGTCGTGGTGCCCGGCCCGTGGTACGCCGACATGTATCGGCCGCATTGGCCCGACACGGAGGCCTGGCCGATCGGCATCGACACGGATCTCTGGGCACCGTCGCCGACGTCGCAAAAGAGCGTCGACGTCCTGATCTACGATAAGGTGCACTGGGACCGCGATCGCTACGCGGCGGAGCTGATCGAACCCGTCCGCGCCCGGCTCAGGAGGGAAGGCCGCTCGTTCACGGAACTGCGTTACGGCAGCTACAAGGAAGAAGACTATCGGGCCGCGCTCGCGCAATCTCGTGCGATGATCTTTCTGTGCCAGAACGAGAGCCAGGGCATTGCCTACCAGCAGGCATTGTCTTGCGGCGTGCCGGTGCTCGCCTGGGATCCCGGCGGCGCTTGGCGGGACCCCGATTATTATCCGCATCGCGTCCAGTTCGCGCCGGTGTCGTCGGTGCCGTACTGGGATGATCGTTGCGGCGCCAAGTTCGTCGACATCGCAGGGTTCGAGGCGGGGTGGGACGAGTTCTGGGCCGGGTGCGCCGCCGATACGTTCGATCCGCGCGGTTTCGTGCTCGACAATCTCACGCTGGAACAGCGTGCCCTGCAATATTACGAGATCGCGCGGAGCATCGTGCGGCAGCAGGCGCCGCAGAGCTCCGGCGGACTGGTTGACGGATGCTTAACAGGGATCGGTTAGGACTTGGAGCTTCCCCCGGCTTCACCACCAGCCTCGAGCCATGGATCGCAGCGCCACTGACATGACCGACGTCGAGGCCCGATCGTTCGGCGACGTCCTGCGCGGTGGGCTTGCGGGGGTCAACGCCGTGCGGGCGGCGCGCTGCCTCGTCGCAGTCGCGGCGCTGCTCCTCGTGCTGGTGACACTCGATCCGTTTCCGGACCTGCGCAGCGAGGATGTCGCCACCGTGGTCGGCGGACGATTGGCGCTCACCTATGTCTCCTGGGGCCTGCTGGCCGCGGTCGCAGTCCTGTTGGTCGCCGCAACGGATGCGCCCGCGCTGAAAACCCTGGTGACGCCGCTGCATCTCTGCCTGGTCGGCTGGCTGTTGATCAACATCGTCTTCTCCGAGAATCGCGGAGTCTCGATGCAGCGCTTTGTGCTCGCAGCCAGCGTGATGTCACTCGCGGTGCTGTTGCCGTTGTTGCCGCCGACGCAGCGCAGCTTCAACCTGTGCCTCGGTGGCGCCGCGCTCGTATTACTCGCGCTCTGCTATCTCGGCGTCTTCGTGGCGCCGCAATACTCGATGCACACCGCACTCGACATCACCGAGCCGCAGTTGGCCGGCGACTGGCGCGGCAGCTTCGGCCACAAGAACATCGCCTCGCCCGTGATGACTATCCTGGTCTATGTCGGCATTTACTTGTCTGCCATTGGTTCGTTCGTGATGGGCCCGGCCATCGCCGCGCTGGCCGGACTCTTCCTGATCTTCACCGGCGGCAAGACGTCGTCGGTGCTGTGTCTTGCGATCTACGCGCTGGCCTCGCTGGTCTGCGTCACGCCGAGCCTGTGGCTGAGGCGGATCATCTGCTTCGTGCCGCTGATCGTGATGAACCTGCTGACGGTCGGCAGCGTCCTCAGCCCGGCGCTTGGGGCGATGACGCGGCTGCTTCCGCTCGATCCCACCTTCACCGGCCGTTCCGCCATCTGGGAGTTCGCGCTCGCAGCCGTCGCCGAGAAGCCGATCATCGGTCACGGCTACGCCGCGTTCTGGGACGATGTGACCGCGCGGCAGACCGCCCAGGGCGCCGAATGGGCGACGAGCGCGGCGCACAGCCACAACAGCTATCTCGACCTCGCGGTCACCATCGGCCTGCCGGGGCTGTTGCTGGTGATCCTCGTCTTCGTGCTCGCGCCGCTAGGCAATTTCCAGACCGCCCGAACTCACAACCGCAGCGGTGCGTTGGCTAAGCTGTTCCTGACCGTGTGGCTGTTCGGCCTGTACTACGGGGCCACCGAGACCTTCCTGCTCGAACGGCAGAATCCGATCTGGTTCATGTTCGCTGTTGCCGTGGCCGGCCTGCACTTCCTGGCCAGGTTCCAATGCGTTGCGGAAACGGAACCGGACGACTTGTCGCAGCCGGTGCCGCCGCAGTGGCATCGGCTTAACGATAAGCAATGAGGTCACTTGTGGCCGCGACAAAACATAATCTATCTGGAAACACCCAGTAATCGCATGTCCCGCGGATGACGATCCTCAGCGTCGAGCAACCAGATGGTCTTGTGTCCAGTACGTCGGGAATCGCGGTCGATTTCGTGCGTGACTGGCAGCGGGCCGCATCGCGCCTGAACGCAGGCCATCGCACTGCATTCCAGCATGGATACTGGCTCGGCGCCTGGTACGAGGCGTTCCACGATCTCTCGCCGCTGATTGCATTGATCTCCGATGCCACGACCGGCAGGGACATCGCAATCGTGCCGATGATCAGCCATCTCAGGCGCGGCATCCGCATCGTCGAGTTCGCCGATTTCGGCGTCTCCGACAACAACGCGCCGATCCTTGGGCTAGATGCCGCGTTGGACGCCGCGGCGACGGAGGCGATCGGCACGGCGCTGATCGACGCATTGCGCGCATTGCCGGACCGCTTCGATTTGCTGCGCCTGAAGAAGATGCCGGCCCAGATCGGCGGCAGGCCGAACCCGCTGGTGGCGCTCGGCCGGATAGGATCCTGCTCGCTCAACGGCAACGTCGTGCTGACCGGCGACGACTATGAAGCTTACCAGGCCTCGATCAAGCGCATGCAGATGCCGCGCTGCTGGCGCGTCTTCAGCCGTCACGACGGCGCGCGATTCGAGATCGCTACCGATGTCGCGCGTGCGCGCGAGCTGCTGGACGTGATGGATGCCCAGCAGCAGGCACGCATGCGAAAGCTGGGTTCGCGCTTCGTCCTCAACGACGAAACCCATGCGCAGTTCTACCGCGAAGTCGCCCATCAGGGTGTCGCGGACGGTTATGCCGTCATCTCGGCGCTGGTCTGCGACGAGGCCGTCGTTGCCACCACGCTCGGCGTCAGATTCGGTGCGACCTATTTTCTGCTGCGCATCAGCCACGCCGGCGATTCATGGTCGAGCTGCTCGCCGGGTCTGCTCGTGACCGAGCGCACCATGGCGGCGTTGCATGCGCAGGGCGTGCGCCGTTTCGACCTCAGCATCGGCAACCAGGACTACAAGCGCCGCTTCGGTGCCGAGCCGGTGCCGCTGACCGATGTGAGCGTCGCGCTGTCCTGGCGCGGCATGCCCTTCGCGTGGCGTGACCACGCCGCCCAGGGCCTGCGCCGTCATCCCAGACTGGCCGCCTTTGCGGCGAAGGCGATTGGCAAGGGGACGCGCTGACGGGCGCTCCCCTCGCATCAGACGTGCAGCTCAGCCATGTAGCTTAACCGTGCAGCTTCCTGGCTGTCTCCGCGATCTGGCGGCCCTGATAGCGTGCACCTGCAAGTTCGTTGGCGCTGGGCTGCCGGCTACCGTCGCCGCCGGTGATCGTGGTGGCGCCGTAAGGTGCGCCGCCGGTGACCTCCTCGAGCTTCATCTGGCCGGCAAAGCCGTAGTTCAGGCCGACCACGACCATGCCGAAATGCAAGAGGTTGGTGATGATCGAGAACAGCGTCGTCTCCTGGCCGCCATGCTGGGTCGCGGTCGCCGTGAAGGCGCCGCCGACCTTGCCGTGCAGCGCGCCCTTGGCCCAGAGCCCACCGGCCTGGTCGAGGAAGTTCGCCATCTGCGAGGCCATGCGGCCGAAGCGGGTGCCGGTGCCGACGATGATTGCGTCGTAGTTTGCGAGGTCCTCGATCGTCGCGACGGGGGCGGCCTGGTCGAGCTTGTAATAGGACGCCTTGGCGACCTCGGCCGGCACCAGCTCGGGCACGCGCTTGATGTCGACGGTGGCACCGGCTTCGCGCGCGCCTTCGGCCACGGCATTGGCCATCGCTTCGATGTGGCCATAGGCGGAATAATAAAGGACGAGAACTTTGGTCATGATGGTCTCCGTTGGATGCAGATCTGATGGGTTGGTGCCGCGGGCGTCATGCCGGGACAGGCCCCGCCATGACGGATGCGTTGCTAGGCCGCGTCGACGAGCACGATCTCGGAATCTTCCAGTGCCGTGATCTTCAGCCTGTCCTCGTCGCGGATCGCCGCACCATCGCGGGCGTTGACGCGCACGCCGTTGATCTCGACTGACCCCGCAGCGGGCACGAGATAGAGATGCCGCGACCTCTCGGGCTCGTACTCCGCGCTCTCGCCCGCCTTCAGCGTGGTGGCGAGCACCCGCGCATCGGCGCGGATCGGCAGCGCGTCTGTGTCCTTCTCGAAGCCGCTCGCGATGGTGACGAGCTTGCCCGAGCGGTCTCCTTTCGGAAACGGCTTCGAGCCCCAGGTCGGCTGTCCCCCGCGCGCGGTCGGCTCGATCCAGATCTGGAAGATGCGTGTCCTGGTCGGTTCGAGATTGTACTCGGAGTGGCGGATGCCGCTGCCGGCGCTCATCACCTGCACGTCGCCCGCTTCGGTGCGGCCTTCGTTGCCGAGGCTGTCTTGATGGGTGATCGCGCCCTCGCGCACATAGGTGATGATTTCCATGTTGGCGTGGGGATGGGCGGGAAAGCCGGTGTTCGGCGCGATCTCGTCGTCGTTCCACACCCGCAAGGCGCCGTGACCCATGTTGTCGGGGTCATAATGGCTTGCGAAGGAGAAATGATGCTTAGCGTTGAGCCAGCCGTGATCGGCGCCGCCGAGCTTTGCGAAGGGTCTGAGTTCGATCATCTGCGTAATTCCTTGTTTGAGCGGGCGGCGCCTTGATCAGGCGCCGAAACCGCCGTCGACGTTGAGCACCGTGCCCGTGACGAAGGAGGCTTCCGGACTTGCGAGGAACACGACGCCAGCCGCGACTTCCTCGGGGCGGCCGAAGCGCTGCAGCGCGTGCTGCTTGCGCTGGGTCTCGGCGAACTCGCCGCCGTCCTTTGGGTTCATGTCGGTGTCGATCGAGCCGGGCTGCACCACGTTCACGGTGATGCCGCGCGGGCCGAGGTCGCGGGCTGCGCCCCTGGTGTAACCGACCACGGCGGCCTTGGTGGCGACGTAGTCCGCAAGTCCCGGGAACGAGGCGCGGTCGGCAAGCATCGAACCAACCGTGACGATGCGGCCGCCTTCCCCCATCAATTGCGAAGCGGCGCGGATCGCCGCGATCACGCCATGCACGTTGACGGCATCCTGGCGGGCGAGCGCTTCGGTGTCGGCATTGGCATCGTCGATCGCGCCGCCGCTCGCGACGCCGGCATTGTTGACGAGGATGTCGAGATGGCCGAACTCCTTTGCGACATCGTTGACGAGCTGCGTCACGTCCTTGGCCGAGGCTTGGTCCGCCCTGAAGGCGCGCGCCTTGACGCCCTTGGCCTTCAACTCGGTGACGACCGCTTCCGCCTTTTCGGGAGAGGCGACGTAGCTGATGGCGACATCAGCACCTTGATCGGCGAGTGCGCGGGCAGAGGCCGCGCCGATGCCGCGCGAGCCGCCGGTGACGAGGGCAACCTTGCCTGCGAGCTTCTTGGTCATTGGATTTCTCCATTGCTGAATTTCTGATGACCCTTGGATAAGCCTCCGCCTGTGGTATAGAAATAGAAACTGTTGAAACGTATTGTTTCCTTAAACCGCCCAATGGGATCCGCTTTCATGGCCAAACTCCCCGATTTCGAGGCACTCGCGATTTTTGCAAAAGTCGTGGAATTACGGTCGTTTGCGGGTGCAGCGGGCGAGCTCGCGATGTCCAAGGCGACGGTGTCCAAGGCGGTCACGCGCCTCGAAGAGCGGCTCGGCGCCCGGCTGTTCAACCGCACCTCACGCCGGCTCGCGCTGACCGATGCCGGGCATAAGCTCGCCGAGCGTGCGACCCGCCTCCTGTCCGACGGCGAGGCGGCGGAGAACGAGGCGCTGGCGCAGTCGGTCGCGCCACGGGGCCTGGTGCGGCTCGCCGTGCCCATGTCGTTCGGGATCAAGGCGGTGGCGCCGTTGCTCCCGGAATTCTTCAAGGCTTATCCGGAGGTCTCGGTCGATCTGCACTTGAGCGATGCGACCATCGATTTGATCGGCGAGGGCTTTGACATGGCGGTGCGGATCGCGCGGCTGCCGGATTCCTCGCTGATTGCGCGGCGGCTCTTCACGATGCCGCGCTTTACGGTGGCCGCGCCGTCCTATCTTAGGCAATACGGACGGCCGACGCATCCGATGCATCTGGCCGAGCACAAATGCTTCAGCTACGCCTATCTCTCGACGCCGAACGTCTGGCACTACACCAATGCGGCCGGCGAGCAGGCCAGCGTGCGTCCGGGCGGTCAGCTCCGCGTCAACAACGGCGAAGCGGTAATGCCGGCGCTGATCGCCGGCCTCGGCATCGCCGATCTTCCGGAATTCATCGTCGGCGAGGCCATCTCCTCCGGCGAGGTCGAAGTGGTCCTGAAGGACTGGAAGCAGGTCGAAGGCGCCGTGCATCTGGTGACGCCACCTGGCGGCCCGCGCCCCGCACGCGTCGAGGCGCTCGGCGATTTTCTCGCGGCGAAGCTGCCGGGTACGTGCAAGCGGCAGGCAAAGAAGAGCGAGCGAACAGCGTAGGTGCGGTAGGGTGGGCAAAGCGAAGCGTGCCCACCAATTTGATGCGAGGGATCGCAAGTGCCTCAGTATCGCCGAGCGCAAGGCAACATGTTCTTCTTCACCGTCGTGCTAGCCGATAGGTCAAGTACGCTACTGGTCGACCAGGTTGATCGGCTACGCCAGATCTACCGAACGGTCGGGCAACGCCGGCCGTTCGAGACCGTCGCGATCTGTATCTTACCTGATCACCTCCATGCGATCTGGGCGTTGCCTGAGGATGACGCCGACTTTTCGTCGCGATGGAATCTGATCAAGGGCAGCTTTTCGCGAGGCTTGGAGATCGGCGAGCGTTCACTCAGTAAATCGAGGAAGCGAGAGAAGGGCATCTGGCAACGCCGGTTCTGGGAGCACGCAATTCGCGACGATGCTGACTTGGAGCGGCACGTTGATTACATACACTTCAATCCTGTGAAGCATGGCCTCGTCACGCGTGTGCGGGATTGGTCTTTCAGCAGCTTCCATCGTAATGTTGATCAAGGCACCCTTCCCGTGGACTGGGGAGGGGATGTGCGTGATATCGCAGGGCACTTCGGCGAATGATTGGTGGGCACTGCGCTTTGCGCCTTTGCCCACCCTACGGCATATCGCCCAGTAGTACGATTACGACACCGTCACATCATTTCGCGCGACCACGCGCAAATTCGGCTTCAACGTCTCTTCCAGCTGGGACTTCAAATCATGGACACGCGGATCGCGCGAGCGCTTCGCGCAGACTGCGTATTGATGCACGGATTGCGCCAAGGCGCGTCGCGCTTCCGGCGTTCGCGTCACGTCGGGCTTTGAAAGCCGCAAGACGATGGCGGCGAGATTCACCAGCATCTCGTCCAGCGCCACGTCAATGGTCTGAAGTCTATTCATCGCTCCACTCCCTGGGAGGCAACGGTAGGGCCCGAGGGACGTTCCTGACCGGGCGGAACACATGGATAATGCTTCGTTAATCCCGCCGCGCGTCTTGTTCTTGCGGACGGTCACGCTAGGCTGGCGGCGAAATAAGAAAACAGGGGGAATCTGCCATGGATCGACGCGATGTCCTGCGCGCTGCTGCCGCATTGCCGTTGTTGCCTGTGTTGTCGAGCGTGGCTTTCGCGCAAGCCTATCCCGCTCGCAACGTCACCATGATCGTGCCGTTTCCGGCCGGGGGCCAGGCGGACCTCGCGGCGCGCCCCGTCGCACAGGCGCTGGAGCGAATCCTCGGCAAGGCGGTCATCGTCGACAACCGCGCCGGCGGTGGCGGTGGATCCGTCGGCAACGCCGCGGCGGCGCGCGCCGAGCCCGACGGCTACACGCTGCTGATGACACTGTCCTCGCTCGCGGTGCTGCCCGAAGCCGACCGGCTGTTCGACCGTCCGGTCGCCTACGAGCTCTCGCAGTTCATGCCGATCGCGCGGGTGCTGGCCGATCCCACGCTGCTCGCCGTGCCGGCCTCGGCGCCGTGGAAGACGGCGCAGGATTTCGTCGAGGATGCCAGGAAGCGTCCCGGCCAGATCACCTATGGCTCGTCGGGGCCTTACGGCACGCTGCACGTGGCGATGGAGATGTTCGCAAACAGCGCCGACATCAAGCTGCTGCATGTGCCGTTTCGCGGCGCCGGACCGGCGCTCACCGCGCTGCTCAGCGGCACCGTGCAGGCGATCGCCGCCGCACCGGGGACGCTGAAGCCGCAAGTGGAGGACGGCAAGCTGCGCGTGCTCGGCAATTGCGGCGCCAAGCGCATCGCAAGCTTCCCCGATGTGCCGACCTTCCAGGAGCTCGGCTACAAGGACGTCGAGATGTACATCTGGGCCGGGCTGTTTGCGCAGAGCGCGCTGCCGGCGCCGATCGCGACCCGCCTGCGCGAGGCGATGGCGCAGGTGATGACGAGCCCCGACGTGCTCAAGGCCTTCGAAACGTCGGGCAGTCTCGTCGCCTATCAGGACGCGCCGGCGTTTGCCGAGTTCGTGGCTATCGACAGCGCGCGGCTGATTATGGCGGTCAAGAAGATCGGCAAGGTCGAATAGGTTCCTGGCCCGTTTTCACAATTTTTTGTTGGTCCAGAACCTCTCCGCGTCTCATTGATTGAAGAGAATTCGAGAGACTCGCGAAGGAATCGGACATGCGAACAGAGCGGATTGCGCTGGGTGTGGCGCTTGCGATCGGCGGCATCGTCGCGCAGGGCGCTGCATCCGCTGAAGAGTATCGCGGAACCATGGAGCAGCAGATGGCCTGCACGCCGGATGTGTGGCGGCTGTGCAGCGACCAGATCCCTGATGTGAGCCGCATTACGGCCTGCTTGCGGCAGAACACGCCGCAGCTCTCCAGCGGTTGTCGCGCGGTGTTCCAGTCCAACAATCAGATGCCGCCGCAGCAGCAGGTTCCGGGCAATCGCGCCGCGCCGGCGCCACGTTATAACAATGCGCCACCGCCTCCGGCGAACCAGCCCCGACCTTACGACGAGGATGATTAGCGCGCTTCGGATCTGACCTCGCAGACATCGACCCATTCAGCCGCGGTCAGCTCGGCCATTCGCTCCGGCGTGATGCGCACCGCGCTATGGGTCGAGCCGGCGGCCGGCACCACCCCGTCGAACGCCTTCAGCGAGACGTCGCAATAGACCGGTAGCGGCGCCTTCAGTCCGAACGGGCAGACACCGCCGACCTCGTGGCCGGTGATCTCGGCGACCTCTTCCAGTCCCAGCATCTTCGGCTTGCCGCCGAACGCCGCCTTCACCTTCTTGTTGTCCATGCGCGAAGTGCCGGCGGCGACGATCAGGATCACGCGCTCGCCGATCCGCAACGACAGCGTCTTGGCGATCATCCCGGGCTCGACGCCATAGGCTTCGGCGGCCAACGCCACTGTGGCGGAGCTGATCGGGGATTCGATAACGGTGATGTCGGGGGCTTTTTCGGCGAAGAAATCGCGAACGGATTGAAGGCTCATTCAGGTCGGCTCATTCCAGACTTATGGGCGGGCGGCGATGCCTAAGCAATCCTTGGCAGCTCCGAGAGCGCCCGGACGCGATAATCGGGTGCAAAGCCGAGCTCGTCCATCTGAGTGCGGATCGCCTTGAACATCGTCAGCGGTGCCACGAGTTCGTTCTCGACGCAAGCCAGCGCCATCGCCTCGGGCGTCACCCGTTCGATCCAGGCAACGTTCAATCCGAACGCTTTCGCGCCCGCGACATCCCAGGGATTGGAGGAGACGAACAGCACCTCGTCCGGCGCGGTGCCGAGCACCTCTCCGATCAGCATGTAAGCTTCCGGGCTCGGCTTGAAGATCTTCTTCGCGTCGACGCTGATCGTGGCGTCGAGCAGGGCGTCGAGGCCGGAGTTGCGCACGAGCGCATTCAGCATGTCCGGACTGCCGTTGGAGAGGATGGCGAGTTTTCGCGGCTTCAGAGCCGTGAGCGCTGCCGTCGCATCCGGATAGAGATCGAGATGCAGATATTTCTCGATCACGCGCTCGAATGCCTCGTTCTCGTAAGCGAGCCCGAGCACGCGCAGCGTATAGGCAAGCGAGTCGCGCGTGATGGCTGCGAAGTCCTGGTAGCGCCGCATCAGCGAGCGCAACCAGGTGTATTCGAGCTGCTTGATCCGCCAGATCTGCGTGATGATCTCACCGTAGCCCGGAAACGCATCCTCGGTGGTCTCGGCGACCGACTGGATGTCGTAGAGCGTTCCGTAGGCGTCGAAGACAACGGCTTTGAGGCTCAATTGAGCTGTCCTCCGGGATCGTTGCGGTCCACGGACTATACAAGGCGCTGCGGTATCGATCCAAGACGGAAACGCGACTTGGACCCCTGGTTTCTAAAGCCTGACCGCGATCTTGCCGAAATGTGAGCCGGTCCGCAGGTGCGCATAGGCTTCGGCGACCTCGTCGAAACCATAGATCCGATCGACGATCGGGTGGATCGCATGTTCGGTCAGGAAGCGATTCATCGCGGCAAAGTGTTCGACCGATCCGACGGTGACACCGATGATGTCGGCATTCTCCCACTGAAGGCGCGCGAGGTCGGGCTTGGGGCCGAACCCTGTCAAAACCCCGATCTGGACGATCTTGCCACCCGAAGCGACCGATCGCAGCGATCGATCATAGGTGCCGGGACCGCCGAGTTCGAGGATGTGACTGGCCCCGGCGCCATTCGTCGCCTTCATCAGGGCGACATCCCAGTCAGGCGTCTCGCGATAGTTGATGAGGATCGAGCCGCCCAGCGCCTTGGCGCGGGCGAGTTTTTCATCCGAGGAGGATATCACGATCGCACGCGCCCCCAGCGCCGCTGCGAATTGAAGCCCGAACAGCGCGACGCCGCCTGTTCCCTGGACCAGCAGCGTGTCGCCTCTGCGCATCCCGCCCCGTGCGATGAGGCCATGAAAAGCCGTGACGCCGGCACAGGGCAGGGTCGCGGCCTCAACCGCGGACAAATGCGCCGGCACTGAGACCAGCGCAGTCGCCGGCAGCACGACATACTCAGCCAGCATTCCGTCCATCGTGTTGCCACCGAGGGATGAGGGAATATAGCTGGACTTGAATGGCCCCGAGATCCAATCGCGGAAGAACGATGCAGCGACGCGGTCCCCGAGTCGCCATTGCGAGACGTCGGCGCCGATGGCGTCAACGACACCCGCACCGTCGGAGAGTGGCACGCGGCCCTTGAGCTCGCCTTGGCCTGCACGGTCGAGGATCAGGAGGTCGCGGTAATTCAGACTTGCCGCATCGACCCGAATGCGGACCTCGCCATTGGCGGGTTCGGGTTTGCTGATTTCGACGCGCGCAAGGCGGCCAGCACCAGCATGGCCATTCAAATGGTAGGCTTTCATCGTTGCTCCCTTCACAAGTGGCATTCACTTGGACGAGCAAAGTCTGTAGGGTCTGACAGTACTGTCAGGGTCAAGAGGCTTCAGATGAAGATCGGCGAACTCTCCCGGCGGACGGGGGTCAGCGTCCGAATGCTGCGCTACTATGAAGGCGAAGGACTGCTTGCGCCGCTGCGGACGAACTCCGGCTATCGCGATTACGGCCAGGCCGAAGAGGAAACGGTGCGGCGGATCAAGGTGCTCGGCGGCGCGGGGATGACGCTCGAAACCATCAAGCGGTTACTCCCATGCGTAAGGAACAACGATCCGGCTTTCACGCCGTGCAACGAGCTGCGAAAAATACTCACGCAGCAGGTCGGCCTGATCGACGAACGTATCGAGACGCTCAGCCAAAGCCGGACAATTTTGGCGGGCTATCTGGCAAGCGTGAACTGATCGCATAACGTAGCCATCAGATTCACCGGCTCTTGGAGTTCCAGGCCTCCCGCTCGGCGAAGACGCGGCTGACCTCCGCCATGTGCTCCGTGCCCCACGTGCACAGCGGCACGAGGGCCTGAGACAGGCTGTGGCCCAAAGCGGTGAGGCTGTAGTCTACCCGCGGAGGCACTTCCTTGTAGTCGGTCCGCTTCACGAGACCATCGGCCTCCAATTCCTTGAGCTGCTGGATCAGCATCTTGTCGCTGACGTCGCGCACGGCTCGCCGCAGCTCGCCATAGCGGGTCGGCCCGCCCTGGGCGAGGAAGTACAAGATCAGCGGCTTCCACTTGCCGGCGATGACCCGCAGGGTCGCGTCGAGGCCGCAAGTGAAGCCGGGCAAAGTCGGGGTGCAGCTTTGGACAGGTGGCGAAGCCTGCGCAGGTGGAGAGATCGTGTCTGACATTTTTGGGCACTTACCAAAAGGTGCATACTTGTCGATAGGTGGGTAGGCCGCCAGCTCAGTGCAACCCTAGTGAAGGAGCACATCATGAGCAGACTACAAGGCAAGACGGCGGTGGTAACGGGCGGCGGAACCGGCATCGGATTTGGAGCGGCCAAACGGTTCATCGACGAAGGCGCGTTCGTCTATCTCTTCGGGCGGCGGCAGGAGCCGCTCGACGCCGCGGTGGCGCAGCTGGGTTCCTCGGCGCGCGCCATCAGGGGCTCGGTGACTGATATGTCCGACCTCGATCGGCTGTACGCGGCGGTGAAGGCCGAACGCGGCGGGCTCGACATCCTGTTCGCCAATGCCGGCACCGGATTGTTCGCGCCGCTCGGCGAGATCACGCCCGAGCATTACGATCAGATCTTCGACGTCAATGTGAAGGGGCTGGTGTTCACGGTGCAGAAAGCCCTGCCGCTGATGACGAAGGGGTCGTCGATCATCCTGACCGGATCGAGCACGGGGGTGATGGGGACGCCGCAGTTCAGTATCTACAGCGCGACCAAGGCTGCGATCCGCAATCTGGCGCGCAGCTGGGCGCAGGACCTGCGCGGCACCGGCATCCGCGTCAATGTGCTGTCACCGGGGCCGACCAAGACGGAGCTGGCGCTGGAGATCGTCGGCGAGGAAGCCTTTGACGCGCTCGGGAGCATGACGCCGATCGGGCGCGTGGGCGACCCGAGCGAGACGGGGGCGGTGGCCGCGTTCCTGGCGTCCTCGGACAGCAGCTTCATGACCGGCGGCGAGGTTTTCGTCGATGGAGGCTTGGCACAGGTCTGAGGCCTTCGGTCGGACGACTTCCGCCGATGCCACGAGGACGGTGCGCCCCCTCTCCCGCTTGCGGGGGAGGGCTGGGGTGGGGGTGTCTCCGCATCGGGAAAATCATCGTGTGGAGAAAGCCCCCACCCGCCACGCTTCGCGCGTCGACCTCCCCCGCAAGCGGGAGAGGTTGCAGCGAGGCTCGGCGTGATCACCGGCCAGTCTGAGCCGAACAGCATCTTGTTCTGCGGGAATAGTGAATCAACCGATGATAGAGTAGAAAGCGATCCGAGAACGCAGGCTTGAGATCGACCAATGCAAGATAATGTCGTCAGGCAACCGTTGCTGGTCGAGCTCGCCATCGAGGCGGCGTCTCGGGCGGAGCATGATAAACTTGTGACGGCGCTCGCCAAGCTTGCCGCCGAGGATCACTTGTTCATTGTGTCGCTCGATCCCGAGTCGGGGCAGGCTGTGCTGAAAGGGGTGAGCCAAGGGCATCTCGAAGGCAAAATCGATATTCTTCGCCGTGCCCATGGGATCGTCGTCAATGTCGGCGCGTGGCAGGTCGCATTGATCGAGCGCCCAACCACGCGCGCTGAGGGGGAATACACCCATAGGAAGATCTACGGCCCCAAAGGCGAGTTCGCCGCCGTGAAGCTCGGCGTCGCGCCTATCGATGCCGGAAAGGGCTTTCACTTCGAGTCAAAGGTCGACGAGGATGTGCTGCCGAGAGAGTATCTGTCTGGCGTCGAGAAAGGTCTGAGAGACGTCCTTGCTTGCGGCGTCGTTGCGGGCTTTCCGGTGGTCGATGTCGGCGTCGAACTGATTGACGCCAAATATCACGATGTCGACTCATCAGTGCTTGCCTTCGAGGTCGCGACGCGGGCGGCCTTCCGCGAAGCCCTGAAAATGGCGAAGGCGGTCTTGCTCCAACCAATCATGAAGGTCGAGGTGGTGACGCCGGGAGCATTCGCAGCATCTATCGCCGACGATTTGAAATTACGGCGTGCGCACATTCGCTTCAGGGACATCGAGAACGAGGTTGTCGCGATCGACGCAATCGTTCCGCTCATGACCATGTTCGGCTATTCGGCAAGTCTAGGCTTGATGAGCCGCGGGCGGGCGAGTTCCGCGATGCGCTTCGATCATTACGCTGCGATTGAATCACCCGAGAGCGATCCGCCGTTTCGGCCGGCGATAGGCATGCGCGCTTAAGGCCCAGCCCTTTACCGCTGCGGAGCCGCTGCAAGCGAGCAAGCGGCTCCGTCAGTTCATGGGATCGCGCCTAAATCCCCAACAGCTTTCTTGCGTTGGCCTTCAGCACCTTCGGCCGGATCTCGTCGCGGATCTCGATCTTGGCGAAATCCGACAGCCAGCGGTCCGGCGTGATCACCGGCCAGTCCGAGCCGAACAGCATCTTGTCCTGCAGGATCGAGTTGATGTAGCGCACCAGGATCGGCGGGAAATATTTCGGCGACCAGCCCGAGAGGTCGATGTAGACATTGGGCTTGTGGGTCGCGACCGACAGCGCTTCTTCCTGCCAGGGGAAGGAGGGATGGGCGAGGATGATCTTGAGGTCGGGGAAATCAGCCGCGACGTCGTCCATGTACATCGGGTTGGAATATTTCAGCCGCATCCCCATGCCACCGGGCATGCCGGAGCCAACGCCGGTCTGGCCGGTGTGGAACAGCGCGATCGCGCCACCATTGTTGATCTCTTCATAGAGCGGATAGGCCATGCGGTCGTTGGCGTAGAAGCCCTGCATGGTCGGGTGGAATTTGAAGCCGCGCACCCCGTATTCCTCGATCAGCTTGCGCGCCTCGCGCACCCCGAGCTTGCCCTTGTGCGGGTCGATCGAGACGAAGGGAATGAGGACGTCGAGATGGTCGGAGGCGATCTCCAGCATCTCCTCATTCTTGTAGCGGCGGAAGCCGGTCTCGCGCTCGGCGTCGACCGGGAAGATCACCGCGGCGATGTTCTTGGATCGATAGTAGGCGGCGGTCTCCGGCACGGTCGGCGGATGCTTGTGCGGCGACTTGAAATAGTCCGCCATCTGCGCCTGGAAGTCGTCATAGCCGTCGTCGGGATGGGTGCCGCAGGGCTCCTCGGCGTGGGTGTGGATGTCGATGGCGACGACGTCGTCGATGTTGGGCAGCTTCAGCTTCGGCATGGGTTTCCTCCCGACGGGTTGTCGAATTGATTATATGATATAACGAATTTGGCAAGGCATTGTGGGACAAGGCGTTGCAGGACAGGCGTCGTCCGCGCCAGATTGGGCCGATCCGGCCCCTTCTACTTTGCATGGGGTTGTTTTCCAGAATTTGCTGGGTGGGATCGGGGCAGTTAACATTGACATCCGGTCCTCCCATGCCTTAAGAACCGCCCCGTCCCGGGCGGTCCGTCCGCCAGCGGGAAAATCTCATTTTGCCTCATTCGCGCGTGCCGAAACGGTAGTGCCGAACACGGCCTTTCGAACGTTCAGGATTCTGCCATGAAGGTCCGTAACTCGCTGAAATCGCTGCGCGGTCGCCATCGCGCCAACCGCCTGGTCCGCCGCAAGGGCCGGGTCTATGTGATCAACAAGGTGCAGCGCCGCTTCAAGGCGCGTCAGGGCTGATTTCGCCCTGCCGGACGCCCGCGCGCGCCCCGCAAGACCACGGTCTCACACGAGTTTGACGCCGTCCCTGCTTTGCAAGGGCGGCTTTGCGCGTTTAGACTTCGACCATGGCAGTGAGATTCTTCGTCGCGCGCACCCTGTGTCTGGCTCTTGTGCTGGGAGCCGCCGGCATCGCTCCGGCGCTGGCACAGCAGATTGATCCACCGACCCCGCCCGGCAAGCAGAAGAAACTTCCGGAAGCGCCGGCCAAGCTGCCCAAGGTCGATCGCACCAAGAATCTCGATTTCCTGTTCGGCGCGCTGAAAGCTGCGCCCGACGAAGCCAGCGCCAAGCATGTCGAGGCGCGGATCTGGGCGATCTGGATCCAGACCCCGAGCGACACCGCGGCGCTTTTGATGGCGCGGGCCAAGACCGCGGTCGACGCAAAGAAGATCGAGGTCGCGATCAAGCTGCTGGATTCCGTCGTCAAGCTGAGGCCCGACTACATCGAGGCCTGGAATCGTCGCGCGACGCTCTACTACATGCAGAACGATTATGGCCGTTCGCTCGCCGACATTCGCGAGGTGTTGATCCGCGAGCCCCGCCATTTCGGCGCGCTCGCAGGCCTCGGCATGATCATGCAGGAGGTCGGTGACGAAAAACGCGCACTCGAGGCCTACCGCAAAGCGCTCGCCGTCAACCCGCACCTCGAGAAGATCCCCGACCAAGTCAAGGCGCTGACCGAGAAGGTCGAAGGCCGCGATATTTAGCGGACAAGTCGATCATTGCTCGAGCGAATGCGGCGCAAGCCGATTAACCACGACGACACGCGCCGCGTCACAAGGGGTATGGGTGGCACCGCCGCAGGCCTACCTTGATGGCGGGAGCACAGCCATGAAGCGTTTGATCTTTGCAGGTACATTGCTGTTGGCGTCGGGCACGGCGAGCCTCGCCGACGGACTGTTCTGGGTGGTCGGCAACCGCGCCACCGGAAAATGCAACATCGTGACCAGCAATCCCGTGATCATCGGCGACGTCTGGTTCGGGGACGGTCCCTACAAATCGAAGGCCGACGCCAAGCTTGCCCGTTCGACCATCCGCGCCTGTCCCGCACCCACGCCTGACGAGGAAAAGGACGAGGACAGCACGAACTAGGTCGACAGCAACCTAGTGCAAAACGCTGCCTTCGCGCTCGGCGAGGCCGCGATCGACTGCGGCGGCGTAAGCCTTTGCAAGCTCCGTCTCGAGGTGCTCGTTGATCAGCAGCAGCGCGCGCACGGCACCGCGCAGGTCGCCGTGGCAGCTTGCCACGATCTCGTCGATCGCAGTGTCCTTGGATCTCAGGCTCATCGAAATTCTCCGGTTCAAATCAGGATAAATCCTGCCGGTCTTTCCCGCATCCCCGAGGGTTGCGAGCACGATCGGCGCCCACCCGCGTCTAAATGGCGGAACCGACCGTGGCGATTATAAGGAAGCCGCGATGACGACGGCATGAAGCTGTTTCGAAGCCTGCGTGCTGCGGGGAGCGGTATTGATTTCGTTGCGTTTTTTCCGCTTGAATTATGCACATATCCACAGCCCCGGTATTTCAAGTGGAGCGCGGGGGCTCCCCGGGCGAAACTGCCGCCCGCAAGCCACGTAACTGCCCTGTGCCCTGGATCGCCCGGATTCCATCCATGATCGTGATGTCAGTCGTGACCGCGCTGCTTGTGCTGGCGCTGGTCACGCAGGCCGGCGTCCTCGCTGTGCAACGCGCCTTTCCACTGCAAGGCCGGATGATCGAGGTCGATGGTGCCGTGCTTCACCTTGTCGATATCGGCCCGCGCGATTCGGACTTGCCGGTCGTGATGCTGCACGGCGCGAGCTCCAACCTCGAGGCGATGCGGCGGCCGCTCGGCGATCTCCTCGCCAGGAACCATCGCGTCATCCTGATCGACCGTCCCGGCCACGGCTGGAGCACGCGGGCGCGGCGGCAGGATTCGACGCCGGAGGTCCAGGCGCGGATGATCGATGAGGCGCTCGGCAAGCTCGGGATCGATCGCGCGGTGTTCGTGGTGCATTCCTGGAGCGGCGCGCTCGGCGCACGGTTGGCGCTCGATCATCCCGGCCGCGTCGCGGGCCTTGTGATGCTCGCGCCGGTCACCCATCCCTGGCGCGGCGGCGTCGGCCGCTACAACGAGATCATCGCAACGCCCGTGATCGGCCCGCTGCTCGCCTACACCATAACCCTGCCGCTGGGCTACTTCCTGAGCGAGCCCGGCGCGCGCAACGTCTTCCTGCCGCAAATGATGCCGGATGGTTTCGTGCAGGACTCCGCGACGCCGCTGCTGCTGCGCCCGCGCGAGTTCATCGCCAATGCCTATGATCTGGTGACGCTGAAGCAGGCGGTGGCCGCGCAAGCTCCGCGCTACGGCGAGATATCGGCGCCGGTCACGATCATCGCCGGCGAGCCCGACAAGACAGTGAAGACCGCCATTCACGCGCGCCCGTTCGCCGCCACCGTGCAGAATGCCAAGCTGATCGTGCTGCCCGATCTCGGCCACATGGTGCAGAACGCGGTGCCCGATCTGGTGAAGACCGAGATCGAGGCGATGATCGGGAAAATCGTCCCGGCGCAGGCGGCCGCCGATTAGCGGCCGCCGTTCGCACGCTTACTGCTTGATCTTCCCGTCCTTGTCGAACTGCGACACATAGGCCCAGAGATTGTTGATCTCGGTCTCGTTCTTGATGCCGGCGAACGCCATCTTGGTGCCGGGGATCTTGGCCTTGGGGTCCTTGATGTATTCCTTGAACACGGCCTCGTTCCAGGTGATGCCGGAATTCTTGTTGGCGTCGGAATAATTGTAGTCCGGCGCGGTGCCGGACTTGCGGCCGTCGAGGCCGTTGAGCTCGGGGCCGACCTTGTTCTTGGCGCCTTCGCCGATCGCGTGACAGGCCAGGCATTTGTTGAACGACGACTTGCCGGCCGCGGCATCCTGCGCCATCGCGGCGGGTGCGGTGGCAATCGCGGTGAGGATGGTCAATGCGCCAAAAATCAGTTTTGTCATCGGGTGCTCTTCGTCTCTTCCCTGGGGGCTGGTTAGTTGCATGCCTGATCGGCAATGGTCGGACCCGCCGGTTTTGGCAGGCCTGCTCGGATTGGACAAGCCGCCAAACCATGGCAGGTTTCACGATTTCCTACTTGTCCCAGAGCGAACTCGCGCAAGATCGTCGATCCGACTTTCGGATGGCCTACCCAAACCACCGCGGACGTGGTTGATTTACCGCGACAAATCGATCGTGCGGCCTCGGCCGGAACGACATGCCATGAAGGAAATGTTATGGCCATCATGATGCCCGCGAGTGACCAGGCCGTGCTCGCGCGCCGCGCCGAAATCGTGGCTGCATTGCGCGCAATCGTACCGGGCGAAGGCGTGATCGATACGCCTGCCGAGATGCGGGCCTATGAATCCGACGGATTGACGGCCTATCGGCAGCCGCCGATGGTCGTGGTGCTGCCCGACACGACCGAGCAGGTTTCGCTCGTCCTGAAATATTGTGCAGGGCAGGGCATCAAGGTGGTGCCGCGCGGCTCCGGCACCTCGCTGTCCGGCGGCGCGCTGCCGCTGGAAGACGGCGTGCTCCTGGGCCTCGGCAAGTTCAAGCGCATCCGCGAGATCGATTTCGACAACCGCGCCGTCGTCACCGAGCCCGGCGTCACAAACCTCGCCATCAGCCAAGCCGTCGCCCATGCCGGGTTCTACTACGCGCCGGATCCGTCCTCGCAGATCGCCTGCTCGATCGGCGGCAATGTCGCGGAGAATTCCGGCGGTGTGCACTGCCTGAAATACGGCATGACCACCAACAACGTGCTCGGCTGCGAGATCGTGCTGATGAGCGGCGAGATCCTGCGCATTGGCGGCAAATCGGCGGAGAACTCCGGCTACGACCTGATGGGCGTCATCACCGGCTCGGAAGGCTTGCTTGGCGTCATCACCGAGATCACGGTGCGGATCCTGCAAAAGCCGGAGACGGCGCGCGCGCTGATGGTCGGATTCGCGCAAGTCGAGGCGGCCGGCGAATGCGTGGCGCGCATCATCGGCGCCGGCATCATTCCCGGCGGCATGGAGATGATGGACAAGCCGGCAATCCACGCCGCGGAAGCCTTCGTCCATGCCGGCTATCCGCTCGACGTCGAGGCCCTCCTCATCATCGAGCTCGACGGTCCCAAGATCGAGGTGGACGAGCTGATCACGCGGGTCGAGACGATTGCGAACGCTTGCGGCTCGACCACCTGCCAGATCTCGACCTCGGAGGCCGAGCGCAATCTGTTCTGGGCCGGCCGGAAAGCCGCGTTCCCCGCGGTCGGCCGCATCTCGCCGGACTATCTCTGCATGGACGGCACCATCCCACGCGGTGCGCTGCCGAAGGCGCTGGCGCGCATCCGCGAGCTATCGGAAAAATACCAGCTTGGTTGCGCCAACGTGTTCCATGCCGGCGACGGCAATCTGCATCCGCTGATCCTCTATGACGCCAACAAGCCCGGCGAGATCGAGCGCGCCGAAGCCTTCGGCGCCGACATCTTGCGCGCCTGCGTCGAGTTCGGCGGCGTGCTCACCGGCGAGCACGGCGTCGGCATCGAGAAGCGCGATCTGATGCCGGAGATGTTCAGTGAGATCGACCTCAACCAGCAGCAGCGCCTGAAATGCGCCTTCGATGCGCAAGGCCTGCTCAATCCCGGAAAGGTGTTTCCGACCCTGCACCGCTGCGCCGAGCTCGGCCGCATGCACGTCCACGCCGGCAAGCTGGCGTTTCCCGACATCCCGCGTTTCTAGCGTCGCCTCGCTGCAGCGCGCCAAATTTGATTTTCGCTGCAAACTTCGTTACCCGCTACAGGCGTGGATACGCTCAAGGTCAGAGACGCCAAAGACGTCGAAGAGGTGGTGCGCGCGGCGATTGCCAATGAGCAACCGCTCGAGATCATCGGCCATGGCTCCAAGCGTAGTATCGGTCATGCGATGGCGACCAACGCCGTGCTCGACGTCTCCGCGCTGAATGCCATCACCGCCTACGAGCCCAACGAACTCATTGTCACGCTCCAGGCCGGGGCGCCGCTGGCCGACGTGCTGTCGCTGATCGATGCCAAAAACCAGCAATTCGCCTTCGAGCCGATGAACACCGCGCCACTGCTCGGCACGCCGGTATCAGGCACCATCGGCGGCATGATCGCGGCTGGCCTGGCCGGTCCGCGCCGGATCAAGGCGGGCGGGGCGCGCGACCATCTGCTCGGGGCGCATGCCGTCTCGGGTTTCGGCGATAGCTTCAAGACCGGCGGCAAGGTGGTGAAGAACGTCACCGGCTACGACCTCTGCAAGCTTCTCGCGGGTTCCTGGGGCACGCTGTCGGTCATGACGGAAGTCACGCTGAAGGTGATGCCGAAGCCGGAGGCCGAGCGGACGCTGTTGCTGCGCGGCCTCGACGATGCCGCCGCCAACAGGGCGATGACCGCGGCGCTCGGCTCGCCCTTCGACGTCTCCGGTGCCGCGCATCTGCCGACATCGGCGTTCCGGACCAAGACCGAAGGTCTCGGCGATATCGCGGGCCAAAGCGAGGCGCTGACCGTGCTGCGGCTCGAAGGCATTACCGCCTCGGCCGCCCACCGTGCCGGCTCGCTGCGCGAATTGCTGGCGCCGTTCGGAACCGCAACGCTGGTCGAGGACACGGTGTCAGCGGCGCTATGGACCACGATCCGCGACGTCCTGCCGTTCGCGGCTGACGGCGCGCTGGGGGCCTGGCCGGTCTGGCGGATCGTCTGTCCGCCGGCGTCGGGCGCGGCGCTCGGGACGCTACTGGCGCGCGAGACCGACGGCGAATTGATCTACGATTGGGGTGGTGGACTGATCTGGGCGGCGTTGCCACCGAAGCCGGACGCGCATGCCTCGGCCGTGCGCGAACGTGCGAATGCGGCCGGCGGGCACGCCACGCTGATCCGGGCGGCCGAGGACATCAGGCGCACGATCGATGTATTCCACCCGCAAGCCGCTGGCCTTGCCGCGTTGAGCGAGCGGGTCCGCGCCAGTTTCGATCCGAAGACCATCCTCAACCGGGGCCGGCTGACGCGGGACGCTTGCTGAATGAAGACCGAATTCTCACTCGCGCAGCTCGCCGATCCCGACATCGCGGAAGCCGACAAGATCCTGCGCGCCTGCGTCCATTGCGGCTTCTGCACCGCAACCTGTCCGACCTATGTGCTGCTTGGCGACGAGCTCGATAGCCCGCGCGGCCGCATCTATCTGATCAAGGAGATGCTGGAGAAGGACCAGACGCCGACGGCCGAAGTGGTCAAACATGTCGACCGCTGCCTGTCGTGCCTGGCCTGCATGACGACCTGCCCCTCGGGGGTGAATTACATGCATCTGGTCGATCAGGCCCGGGTCAGGATCGAGCAGCGTTACGAGCGGCCGCTGGCCGAGCGGCTGCTGCGCCGGGTGCTGGCCTTCGTCCTGCCGGACCCGCAGCGTTTCCGCGCCAGCATGTGGCTGGCGCGGCTGGCCCGCCCGCTGGCCGCGTTGCTGCCGACGCCCCGGCCGTCGGCGACACCAGGCCTGATCCTGCGCCTCAAGGCGATGCTGGCGCTGGCGCCGGACCGGCTGCCGCCACCGGGGCCCGCCGCCGGCAGTGTGTTCGCGGCACTCGGCAAGAAGCGCGGCCGGGTCGCGCTGCTCCAGGGCTGCGCCCAGCAGGTGCTGGCGCCGCGCATCAACCAGGCCGCCATCAGTCTCCTCACGCGCCACGGCATCGAGGTCGTCCTCGTCAGGGACGAGCAGTGCTGCGGCGCGCTGACCCATCACCTCGGCAACGACCAGGACGCATTAGGGCGGGCTCGCGCCAATGTCGCGGCGTGGCGCGCGGAAGCGGCCGGCGAGGGGCTCGACGCCATCCTGGTGACCGCGTCCGGCTGCGGCACCGTGATCAAGGACTACGGCTATCTTCTGCGCGAGGACGCTGCGTTTGCCGCCGATGCGGCGAAGGTCTCCGCGCTCGCCAAGGACATCACTGAATACGTCGCCGGCCTTGGACTCGTGGCCACCACGCGACAGGACAACATCGTCGTCGCCTATCACTCTGCGTGTTCGTTGCAGCACGGGCAGAAAATCACGGGCCTTCCGAAAGAATTGCTTTCCAATAATGGATTCGTGGTGAAAGATGTGCCGGAGAGCCATTTGTGTTGCGGTTCGGCGGGGACTTACAACATTCTCCAGCCCGAGCTTGCGGGCCGGTTGCGCGATCGCAAGGTCGCCAACATCGCGAGCGTCAAGCCGGACATGATTGCCGCAGGCAATATCGGCTGCATGGTGCAGATTGCCAGTGGCACGTCAGTTCCGGTCGTACACACGATTGAGCTTCTCGATTGGGCTACGGGCGGGTCGCGGCCGGCATTGAACGCGCAAGACTGAGCTTTCGAAGACTGAGCTTTCGAGGGCTGAGCTTTCGTCCAGAGGTGACGGCTGAAGACGCTCGGATCGACCATTGTTCGGCGGCAACAGGAGGACCACGATGGCGAAAGCGAAGAAGAAAAAAAGCAAGAAGGCCAAAAAGGCCAAGCAAGCGGTAGCGGCGAAGAAGACCTCAAAGAAGGCAGCCAAGAAGTCCGCGAAGAAGTCTGCCAAGAAAGCCACAAAGAAATCTGCCAAGAAGGCCGCGCCGAAGAAGGCCGCCAAGAAGTCGGCCAAGAAAGCCGCTAAGAAGGCTGCCCCTAAGAAGGCCGCCAAGAAGGCTGTGAAGAAAGCGGCGCCGAAGAAGGCGAAGGCAGCTCCCGCGCCGAAGCCGTCAACGCCGGCAGCTCCGGCTCCCGAGCCCGCCGCCGAGACAAGCTGGGCGATGCCTTCGTCTTCTGCGGACACGACCCCAGCCGAAGGACAAGGTTAGGTCCAAGGTTAGGCCCAAGATTAGGCCAAAGGCTGGATCCAATCCGACGACCATGATCGACGACAGGAAGGCCGCAGCGGCGATGCTGCGGCCTTTTTGCGTCGGGGCGACGGCCGCGAGGGATGGTCTCGTCGGGAAGCGGCCTGATTCGTGGCGCGGGCAGCACGGTACCGCCGGACCCGTACTAACCCGGACCGTCCGGTGCACTTTGGAGTGCAAATAATGTGGTCGAGAAGACACACAGGCTGACAACCTTTCGTGGAATCGTTCGAACGCCCAAAAAGTCGGCAGATGCCCGCGTTTTTTGCTTCTCGGTTTACGCCACTCCATCCAGATTGTCGCGGTTACGAAATTTTGCAATCAGGTCGTGCGTTCCGGGGGCTTCCGGGATCCGGCTGGGGTCTTAGAACTGGTGATGGGGATCGAAATGAAAAAAGTGGCTTTGTTGGCAACGGCGCTGGCAATGGTGACGGGCTCGGCTTTCGCGGCAGACATGCATGTGAAGGCACTGAAGGCCCCGCCGGTGGTTGCATTCGATCCCTGGGATATCGCCTTCGGCGGCGCCATCATGAGCGACTACATCTTCCGCGGCGTCACGCAGTCGAACCACAAGCCGTCGGTCGCGGCCTATTTCGAGCCGCGCTACAACGTCAACAAGGACCTCCAGCTCTACGTCGGCGTCTCCGCGGAGAGCATCTCCTTCGCCAATCGCGCCGCTGCTGAAGTCGATATCTACGGCGGTATCCGCCCAACCTTCGGCGCCTTCGCCTTCGACATCGGTGTCTGGGGCTACCTGTATCCGGGCGGCAGCTGCGCCGACAACGTGCTCACCGGCGGCATTCCCGGCGGCAACGTCTGCGGCGTCAGCACCACCACGATCTTCCTCGCCGACGGCAACGTCATGAAGAAGGACGTCAGCTTCGTCGAAGTCTACGGCAAGGTGAACTACACCATCAACGACAGCTTCACGGTCGGCGCGACCGAGTACTACTCGCCGAACTTCCTGAACTCGGGTGCCTGGGGCAACTACGCTTCGTTGACCGCCAAGTACACGGCGCCCAGCACGGCCTTCGGTCCCTCCGGCATGGGCATGTACGTGTCGGGTGAGTTCGGCCGGCAGTGGTTCGGTACTTCGGACGCCTTCTACGGCACCGGCGTCGGCACCGTTTTCGCCAACGGCATCCCCTACAAGGACTACAACACCTGGAACATCGGCATCGGCTTCACCTACAAGGTGTTCACGCTGGACCTGCGTTACTCCGACACCGACCTGAACAAGGGTGATTGCAACGCCTTCACCAGCGCCTTCAACGCCACCGGCACCACCAACGTCACCGCGATCAATCCCGGCGGCGCTGGCTCCAACTGGTGCGGCGCGGCCGGCATTGCCAAGCTGTCGTTCGACCTGACGGCGATGAGCAACCTGAAGTAAGCTTCTTCCCGAAGCGACTTGATTGAGGGCGGCAGGGCAACCTGCCGCCCTTTTGCTTTGGGCGCGTGGGGCGCAGGCCGGGGGGCTGCATCGTTCGAGACGCCTCCGGCGGCTCCTCACCATGAGGGGGCACGGATTTCAGCGCGCGGACAGACCTCATCCTGAGGGCCCGCCAAAGGCGGGCGTCTCAAAGGATGGCCGCAACGAAGGCCCAAGCCTCAGGGAATGGTCGAGCCGCCTCAGCGTGCCGCGCTCGGCTCCTTCTCGACCGGCACACCACCGTCACCGAGGACGTGGATCGCGCCGTGCTTCACCATCGTCACCTTGCGGGTATGGAAGGCTTCCAGCGTCGAGCGGTGGCCGATCGAGACGACGGTGGCCTGTGGCAGCTTCTCCGCCAGCAACCGGTACAGGCGGGCCTCGGACGGCTCGTCCAGCGAGGCCGTGGCCTCGTCCAGGAACAGATAGTCCGGCGCATGCAGCAGCGCGCGGGCGAGCCCGAGGCGCTGCTGCTCGCCCAGCGACAGCATCCGGTTCCAATGACCGTCCTCCTCAAGCCGCTCGGCGAGGTCGGGCAGCCCGACCGCGATCAGCGCGTCCCTGACGCGTGAGGTTTCGAACGCGCCCGGCGCGGCCGGGTAGACCACCGCATCGCGCAGCACGCCGACCGGGAAATAGGGGCGCTGGGGCAGCATCATCAGCTTCGCTTTTTCCGGCACGAAGATGCTGCCGGTGCCGAACGGCCAGATGCCGGCGATGGCCCGGAACAGCGTCGACTTGCCGGAGCCCGACGGTCCGGTCACCAGCACCCGCTCGGGCGTCTGGACGGAGAAGGCGTCGGCGGCGACCAGCGGCGTGCCGCTCGGCAGGTTCACGCAGAGCTGTTCGAGGGCGATATTGCGATTGCCGCCGGCGGCCTTGAGGGCAATCGCAGGCTCGTGCGGCGGCAGGTGCGCGGCCGCATCGACCGACATCTCGAAGCCGTCGAGGCGGGCGACGATCGAGCGCCATTCCGCCAGCGATCGGTACGCCGTGACGAAGAACGACAACGCGCCCTGTACGCTCGAGAAGGCGGAGGCGGTCTGCATCATGTCGCCAAGCTGGATCTTCTTGGCGAAGAAGGCCGGCGCCACCAGCACGTAGGGAAAGATCACGGCGGCCTGCTGATAGCTCGCGGTGAACGCGGTGAGGCGCTTGGTGCGGCTCATGATGGCGTACCAATTGCCGATCACGAAGCCGAAGCGCTCCAGCAGCCGGCCGCGCTCGGCGCCTTCGCCCTTGAGCAGCGCGATCTGCTCGGAATTTTCGCGGACACGGACGAGATTGAAGCGGAAGTCGGCTTCATAGCGCTGCTGCTCGAAATTGAGATTGACCAGCGGGGCGCCGATCCAGTGCGTCAGCGCCGTGCCGAAGATCGCGTAGACCAGCGCGCCCCAGCACAGATAGCCGGGGATCATGAGATCGGTGCCGAACAGGTGCAACGGCGCGGCGTTGGAAAGCCCCCAGAGGATGATCACGAAGGAGAACAGCGTCACGATCGACGAGAGCAGGCCGAGCCCGATGGTCAGGGTCTGCTCGACGAAGTTCTTGACGTCCTCGGTGATGCGTTGGTCCGGGTTGTCGGCCGCATCGCCCTTGAGCTGCATGCGGTAGTGGGTAGCGCCTTGCAGCCATTCGCCCAGATAGTGCCGGGTCAGCCATTGCCGCCAGCGGATCTGAAGCCACTGGTTCAGGTATAGCTTGTAGACCGCCAGCGCGATGAAGGCGGAGGCGAGGCCGATGAAGATCCAGATCTCCCTGACGAAACTATCCCAGTCGCTTGCCTGCAGTGAGCTGTAGAACCGGTTCTGCCATTGATTGACCAGGACGTCGATCGCGACCAGCGCCAGCTCCATCGCGATGACGGCGGCGAGCAGGCCGCGGCCAGCCCATTTGTCCTCCGACCGGAAATACGGGGCGGCGATTCGCCAGACAATCGCGAGCGTGGCGCTGATGTTCTTCACAGAGCTCTGTCTCCTGAGGGGATGTGCACAACTGCCCGGGCCAAAGACCTGAGACGATGGCGGAAATCGGCGCGCTTAGACTAAAGTCGCAAGTCCTGCAATTTGCGTTGGCTTGTCGCAGCTTGCAACCCTAGCATGGGCTCATCGGCGCGGGGTGGGGGCCTCCGGGATTTCGCGAGCTTGTGAGCGGACGGGAACCGCTGCATTCGCGAGGAATTCGCGTCCAGCTCGGGGGTTATCGCTTCAGCGTCAAGCAGGATCGGCTGTCCACGCGGGCCGCCTGCAGCACACATGCGTGGGGGAGGAAGATCATGTGGAATCAAGTTTATGACCCGTTGCACAGCCCCGTGCTGTCGACGATCGCGGCGGCAGTCCCTGTCGTCACATTGCTGGTCCTGATCGCGAGCGGCCGCGTCCAGGCTCATATCGCGGCGGTCATCGCCGTGATCGTGGCCAATTTGATCACGATCTTCGTCTTCACCATGCCGGCGAACATGTCGATCCGCGCCTCGGTGCTGGGCATCGTCACCGGCTTCTTCCCGATCGGCTGGATCGTTCTCAACGTCATCTTCCTCTACCAGGTAACGGTCACCACCGGACGCTTCGAATTGCTCAAGCGCGCGGTCGGCGGCGTCACCGAGGATCGGCGGCTGCAATTGCTGCTGATCGCGTTCTCGTTCGGCGCCTTCTTCGAAGGCGCTTCGGGCTTCGGCACGCCGGTCGCGATCACGGGCGCCGTCCTGATCGGCCTCGGCTTCTCGCCGCTTGCAGCAAGCGGCCTGTCGCTGATCGCCAACACCGCGCCGGTCGCCTATGGCGCGCTGGGCACGCCGATCCAGGGCCTTGCCTCGGTCACCGGCCTCGACCCCTACATCCTCGGCGCGATGGTCGGCCGGCAATTGCCGTTCTTCTCGCTGATCGTGCCGTTCTGGGTGGTGTGGGCGTTCGCGGGCTGGAAAGGCATGAAGGACGTCTGGCCGGCGATCCTGGTCACCGGCGTGTCGTTCGCGGTCCCGCAATTCGTGATCTCGAACTACGTCAATCCCTGGATCGTCGACATCGGGGCGTCGCTGATCTCGATGGGGGCGCTGATCCTGTTCCTGAAGGTCTGGCAGCCCAGGCAGCTCTGGCTGTCGCCGGCGCTGCGCGGCCGCGATGAATCGGCCGCCACCATGGCCGCGGCAAAACCGATGGACAAGACGCCGCTGACGCAGAGCGAGCTGTTCAGCGCGCTGCTGCCGTGGATCATCGTCTGTATCGTGATGCTGATCTGGGGCAATGGTGGATTCAAGACCTGGGCAAACTCGATCTTCACCTGGAGCTATCCCGTTCCCGAGCTGCATCAGATGATCAACAAGATGCCGCCGGTCGCGCCAGGGCCGACGAAAGAGAGCGCGGTGTTCGGCTTCACCTATCTCTCGTTCACCGGGACCGGCATGCTGATTGCCGCGATCATCTCCGGCTTCCTGATGGGCGTCGGGCCCGGCAAGCTCTTGATCCAGTACGGCCGCACCATCCGGCTGTGCGCAATCTCGCTGATCACGATCTCGGCGATGCTCGCGATCGGCACGCTGACGCGGCTCTCCGGCGTCGACGCGACGCTCGGCCTCGCCTTCGCTGCAACCGGCGTGCTCTATCCCTTCTTCGGCACGCTGCTCGGCTGGTTGGGCGTAGCGCTGACGGGATCGGACACCGCCTCCAACGTGCTGTTCGGTAACCTGCAGAAGATCACCTCCGAGCAACTCGGCCTGTCGCCGATCCTGATGGGCGCGGCGAACTCGTCCGGCGGCGTGATGGGCAAGATGATCGATGCGCAATCGATCGTGGTCGCGTCCACCGCGACCAACTGGTACGGCCATGAGGGCACCATCCTGCGCTTCGTGTTCTGGCACTCGATCGTGCTGGCCTGTCTCGTCGGTGTGCTCGTGACGCTGCAGGCCTATGTCTATCCGTTCACGGCGATGGTGCTGAAGTAGCAGGCCACGCGCGGCTTCAAGCCAAATCCCCGCTTGGTTGCTCCTCGCGGGGATTTTTGCGTGGCGCATGGGCGAACCTTCTCAACGGCGCCGCCGTCTTATAGAAGGTGCCGCAAATCAGGTCGGTCGAGAGGTCTCATGGTTTCGTTCAGGCAGACGGTGTGTGCGGCGGTTGCAATGCTCGCGATGTCCACGCTCGCGCGTGCGGAGGACGGTTTTCCGTTCGGCACCGAGATGACGCTGGAGGCACTGCCGCAACCGGGCTCGAAACGGATTCCGAACATCGAGATCGGCGATAATGGTGAGGTCGTGCTGGAGCTCTGGTGCAAGGGCGGCAAGGGCCAGTTCTCGGTCGCCGGCAACACCGTGATCTTCGTTCCCGGCCAGATCCAGGACCGCTCCTGCCCGCCGGCGCGGGCCCAGGCCGACGACGATCTCGTTGCAGCCTTGGGCAGCGTCGAGACCTGGAAGCGCCAGGGCGACGTGCTGACGCTCGTCGGCCCCAAGCCGCTGCGCTTCCGCGTCAACGGCAATTAGCCAACGCTGTCATTCCCCGCGACCCGGCTACGCAAGGCTTCGCCGCGGTTGAGGTCCAGGGGCGCCGAAGCTTTAGCGTAGGCGGCAGGCGGGGAATCCAGTACGCCGCGGCTTCTCGAGTCATCAAAACCGTCTCGGAGTACTGGATCGCCCGGTCAAGCCGGGCGATGACCGAGAGTTGATGTGCGGGCTACATCACTTCCACACCGACTTGTCGGCGTCCCAGCGCTGGCCCTTCAGCTCCTTGGCGAGCGCCTCGACCGAACCGTTGTCATCGGGCTGATCGCCTTCCTCGTCGGCGGTGGCTTCGTCCGAGAGATTGAGCTTGGCGCCGCTGCTCTCGTCGGTGGTCGTGGTCGCGGGACTCCCGACCCAGAGCATGAGCTTGTCGGTCGTGCCGGGCTTGTCGGGCGAGACAAGGCCCGCGACCTCGATCGTGTCGGTGAGCTCGAGCGCGGGAAAATCCTGGTTCGGGCGCTTGAACACCAGCTTGAGCTTGCCGGTCGCCGGGTTGAAGCTTTGCGAGACCGGCTTTGCCGCGAGCGTCCTGCTCAGCACGCCAGCCACCGCGGCCGCGAGCTTGTCGCGGTTGATCTTGTCGCCCTCGCGCCAGTCGGCGGCGGCAATGCGGATGGTGCGGTCCATCTCGGTCATGCCCGCGGTCCAGCCCGCGGCGGTGACGCCGGGCGTCGCCTTGAATTTTGCCAGCAGCGCGCCGGCGCGCTCCGGATCGACCGACATGTTGATGGTCTGCTCGCCCGCGCGCAGCGCGTCGCAGCCGACGGTGAGGCTCGCCAGCGTCACCTCGACGTCCTGGCCCTTCAGGCTCTTCAGGAACTCGGTCGCGGCATCCAGCTTGACCTTGACCGCGATCGCTTCCGGCGAGACGTCGGTGAAATCCTTCGGCTGCGGCGTGATTCCGTCGTCGGAGGTCTGGTTGTCGAGGAATTCCTTCTCGCTGAGATCGGAATTGTCGGGCGAGGTGACCTCGGTCACGGCTTGGCCAATGCTGATCTGGCCGCGGAATTCGAACGTGTCTCCCGCCTGTTTGCGCAGCAGCTTGACGGTGACCGGCGCCTTCGCACCCAAGCTCAGCGTCGTACCCGTCAGGTTCTGGCCCGCGACCTGGAGATTGACGACGAAGCGGTCCTTGCGGTCGGAATTCTTCGCGACGGGATAGCAGACGTCGAGCACGGCTGCGGTGACGGTCTTGCCCTGGCGTGTCTCCTTCAGGATCACGTCGGCATTGCCGTCCATCAGCCCGTCGATCGAGGTGAAATAGCGCGTCTCGACGCCGCCCGGCGCCGTGGCCTTCGGCGCCAGCTTCATCTGGGCGGATGCGACCTCAGGCGAAACTGCAAGCAGAGCCGCCAACAAAACCGTCGGGCAAACCAGAAGCGCGCGCATCGACGAAATCCCCAGGCAATGGGGCATGATCCGGAAAAATGTGAAGCGGTCTTCCGTTGAGATCATGCCCAAACAATTCGAATCGGGCGTCACCGTAGTGGGTTTTGGCCGCCGGTTGAATTGGAAAGCACGGGGCATGATTGCCAAAAAAGAAGGCCGCCCGGAGGCGGCCTTCGCAACACTGTGGGCTGAGGATCGGCCTTAGAAGCCGCCCATGCCGCCACCGGCCGGCATGCCGGGCGCGGCGTCCTTCTTCGGCGACTCGGCAACCATGGCCTCGGTGGTCACCAGCAGGCCGGCGATCGAGGCGGCGTCCTGGAGCGCGGTGCGCACCACCTTGGCAGGGTCGATGATGCCCTTCTCGACCATGTCGACATACTCCTCGGTCTGGGCGTCGAAGCCGAAGGTCTCGGACTTGTTCTCCAGGATCTTGCCGACGACGATCGAGCCTTCCACGCCCGCGTTCTCGGAGATCTGGCGGATCGGGGCTTCCAGCGCCTTCAGCACGATGTTGATGCCGGCCTGGACGTCGGCATTGGCGTTGGTGAGACGGCCGACCGCCTTCTTGGCGCGGAGCAGCGCGACGCCGCCGCCGGGAACGATACCCTCCTGCACCGCGGCGCGGGTGGCGTTGAGCGCGTCTTCGACGCGGTCCTTCTTCTCCTTGACCTCGATCTCGGTGGCGCCGCCGACGCGGATCACCGCGACGCCGCCTGCGAGCTTGGCGAGGCGCTCCTGGAGCTTCTCACGGTCGTAATCCGAGGTGGTCTCCTCGATCTGGGCCTTGATCTGGCCGACGCGGGCCTCGATCTCCGGCTTCTTGCCGGCGCCCTTGACGATCGTGGTGTTCTCCTTGTCGATCACCACCTTGCCCGCGCGCCCAAGCATCTTCACCGTGACGTTCTCGAGCTTCATGCCGAGATCTTCGGAGATCAGCTGGCCGCCGGTGAGGATCGCGAGGTCCTCGAGCATGGCCTTGCGGCGGTCGCCGAAGCCCGGCGCCTTGACGGCGGCGACCTTCAGGCCGCCACGGAGGCGGTTGACGACCAGGGTGGCCAGCGCCTCGCCCTCGACGTCCTCGGCGATGATGACGAGCGGCTTGCCCGACTGCACCACGGCTTCCAGCACCGGCAGCATGGCCTGCAGGCCGGACAGCTTCTTCTCGTGCAGGAGGATGTAGGCGTCCTCGAGCTCGGCGGTCATCTTCTCGGGGTTGGTGACGAAGTAGGGTGACAGATAGCCGCGGTCGAACTTCATGCCCTCGACGATGTCCACCTCGGTGTCGAGCGACTTGTTCTCCTCGACGGTGATGACGCCCTCGTTGCCGACCTTCTGCATCGCCTGCGCGATCATCTTGCCGATGGCGGCGTCGCCGTTGGCCGAGATGGTGCCGACCTGGGCGACCTCGGAGGAGGCGGCGACCGGCTTGGCGCGCTTCTCGATGTCCTTGACGACGGCCGCGACCGCGATGTCGATGCCGCGCTTGAGGTCCATCGGGTTCATGCCGGCGGCAACCGACTTGGCGCCTTCGCGTACGATAGACTGCGCCAGCACGGTCGCGGTGGTGGTGCCGTCGCCGGCGAGGTCGTTGGTCTTGGAGGCGACCTCACGCACCATCTGGGCGCCCATGTTCTCGAACTTGTCCTCGAGCTCGATCTCCTTGGCGACGGTGACGCCGTCCTTGGTGATGCGGGGCGCGCCGAACGACTTCTCGATGAGCACGTTGCGGCCCTTCGGGCCGAGCGTCACCTTGACGGCGTTGGCGAGAATATCGACGCCGCGCAGCATGCGATCGCGCGCGTCTCCGGAAAACTTGACGTCTTTGGCAGCCATGGTCTGCAATTCCTCTTGTTTCGTGATGTGTCTTGCTTATTGGGCCGCCTCATTCCGGGGTCCGCGATCGAACCCGGCGGAATGATGCATGCCCGGATCGAGTGACCCGGGCATGCATTCAGCGGCCGTTCAGGCGTTTGGCCTTAGGCCATCACGCCCATGATGTCCGACTCCTTCATGATCAGGAGCTCATCGTTGTCGATCTTGACCTCGGTGCCCGACCACTTGCCAAACAGCACACGGTCGCCGACCTTGAGGTCGATCGGGATCAGCTTGCCGGCCTCGTCGCGGCCACCGGGGCCGACGGCGACGACTTCGCCCTGGGACGGCTTTTCCTTGGCCGTGTCCGGAATGATGATGCCGCCCTTGGTCTTTGACTCGGCGTCGATACGTTTGACCACGACACGGTCATGCAGCGGACGAAATTTGGATTTAGTCATGACGTTTCCCTTTGGAGGCTCGTTTCGGAAGGAGTGAAAGTGGGCGGGCGGCGCTTCCGTCCACCCTTCCCGAGGATCGATCGGCGCGCGTTAGCAATCCATCTTTCAGAGTGCTAATGGTGCGTCCGGGAATATGGCTTGGCCGCGATCCTGTCAAGCAAAGGTGGTTAAGCGATTGGTGAGACGGATATAGGATGGTGACATTGGAAACTTGTTCGGGGCGCCGGCGTATTAAAGGACGTCATTGCTCCGGCAGCGGTTTTGCGCTTGGCTGCGGAAGGGGTGCGGCCATGGTTTTGTCCGGGGGAATGCCATGATCAGTTCAGCTCACGCGCGCACGGTCGCCAATCTGGCGGCGGCTTCTTGCCTGGCGCTGCTGCTTGGCGCCTGCGGCGGCGGCATGAGCCTGCCGTCCTTTTCTTCGTCCTCACCGCCTCCCGAGGCCGAACCCGGCACCGGTCCGGAAATGCCCGCCTCGATCCGCGCCGACGAGATCGTCGGGCGCTGGGGTCTCGCCTCGTTCCAGAACCCGGCCGACCGCGCCCGCACCGAGGCTGCCGCCCGGGCCCAATGCAAAAATCCTTACGTGATCACCGCCGGCTCCTCCGGCGGCGTGATCATGCATCTGGCGGACCAGGCAACACCGCAGGAGCTGCGGCTGAAGGGTTCGCCCAGCGGCAAGAACTATATCGGGCCGGCGGGTCCGACGCCCGGCGAGCAGGACCGCGAGATCGTCTCCTTCGACGGCCGCGTCCTCATCACCCGCTTCATCGACAAGGACGCCGCCACCCGCTACGGCAACATGGTCTACGTCCGCTGCGCGCCGAGGGCGTGATCGCGGCGCCGGCCTAGCCACTCGTCGTTGCGAGGAGCGAAGCGACGAAGCAATCCAGGCTGCCTCCGCGGACACAGTCTGGATTGCTTCGCTTCGCTCGCAATGACGTCCAAAACAAAAAAAACGCCGGCTTGCGCCGGCGTTTTGTTTTTCCGTAGTGTCGCGTCCGCTCAGTCGAACAGCGCGTCGATGTCGTCTTGCGAGGCGTGGCCGACGTCGCCGGCGAGCTTCGGGCCGTTGAGAAGCTTGTCGTCATCGCTGCGGGTGTCGACCTGCGGCACGACGTGGGACTTGATCGCGTCGACGCCGCCCCAGATCTCCATCATGGAATTGATGTGCTGCTCGATGAACTTCATCGTGCTCATGACCTTGCTGATGCGCTGGCCGGTCAGGTCCTGGAAGTTGCAGGCTTCGAAAATCGAGATGACGCGTTCCTGGATATCGTCGGCGAGCCGCTTCTGCTGATCGGCCGATTGCACCTTGGCCATCGCGCTGGCCGCCTGGTCGATCGACTCGGCGGCTTCGAGGATCTGCTGGGTCGCCTGTTCGGTGCCGCCGACCACCGCGCCGAGCTCGCCATTGACCTTGGCCATTTCGCCGCCGTCGAAGCTCTTGCCGTGCAGTGTCGCGATCTCGCGCTTGGTGCGGTCGATGGCGTCGTGGATAAGGTCGAGCTCGACCTTCAGCTTCTCGCACTGCTCGATCTGCGCCCGGTAAGTATCGAGCATGGTGCGGGCTTCGGAGAGCTCGTGGGCGGTGGAGGCGTCGATCGCCGCCATGGCGGCGCTGCCGGACAAGGGCACGGTGCCCTTCGCCATCTGTGCACGGATCGCACGCAACTCGGCCATGATCTCGCTATGCATCGGCGCAGCCTCCTCAATCATTTCGGGGCTTGGCATCTCGCCGACAATAGCCTCCTCGACACGAAAACGTTTGCGGTGAATAGCCATCAAGAACTCCCCCCACCTCACTCACGCGTCTTTGTAGGCAGAAGCGATTTAACACGAAGTTCACAGCCGGAACTGTCGTCTCGGTTGTGCGCGACGGCTTGCAAACGGGCGATTAACCATGCGTGCGCGGCGTTCATCGAAAATAAACGCTGATCGCCAAATTGCACCGCTGCCGACGACGTGGTGAATCGAAATGGCGTTTCCGTTTACCAAACAAAACGGCTTTTGCTCTTTATTGACCACGTCGCGGGTGCGGATCAGCCACCACCTCGCCACGACGCATGTGATCTAGACGAAACAGTACAGAGTACGTCGATGTTCAAGAAAATGTCTGTTGCGCTGCTTGGCAGCGCTTGCACCTTCATTGCCGGCGTCAACAGCGCCAGCGCCTTCGACAATAGCGTGCCGAACGATCCGCCCGCGGTGCTCTATCAGCCGCAAGTGCCGCCTGCGCCGGTGCGTGTCGCCTCCAATTCGAACATGGGCGGCGGCTTCATCGAGTTCATGTTCGGCGACGGGCCCGGTCGCGGTCCGGCCTACGCTCCGCAGCAGCCGATGTATCAGCAGCAGCCAGGTTATTATGACCAGCGCCGCCTGCCGCCGATGGGCGAGCCGCAGATGCAGGGCGCAGGTCTCCAGCAGGAGGCAGTCGATCCGCGGCAGCGTCAGTTCGACCCGAGATTCGAGAAACAACTCGTTGACTATAGCGGCAATGAAAGTGCCGGCACGATCGTGGTCGATACGCCGAACAAGTTCCTCTATCTCGTCGAAGGCAACGGCCGGGCGATGCGCTACGGTATCGGCGTCGGGCGCCCCGGCTTCACCTGGTCCGGCGTGAAGTCGATCACGGCGAAGCGCGAATGGCCGGCCTGGACTCCGCCGGCGGAAATGATCGCGCGCCGTCCCGACCTGCCCCGGCACATGGAAGGCGGCCCGGAAAATCCGCTCGGCGCGCGCGCGATGTATCTCGGCTCGACGCTTTACCGTATCCACGGTTCCAACGAGCCCTGGACCATCGGCACCAACGTCTCCTCGGGCTGCATCCGCATGCGCAACGAAGATGTCATCGATCTCTACGGTCGCGTCAATGTCGGCACCAAGGTCGTCGTGATGTAGGCGCATAGCGCTCGGAACCAAAACGGCCGCCTCATCGGCGGCCGTTCTCGTTTGGAGCAAGGATAAAAAGCGTCAGGCGTAATCGCTGCCGCCATCATCGCCGCCGCCGAAATCGCTGTCGTCGGCGAGGTCGACATTGCCGCCGTCATTGTCGTTCTGATCGTTGTAATTTTGGTCGTCGTTCGAAGCGTGGTCGGCGAAGCCCTGCCGGGAGGCATCACTGCGGTTCGAGCCGATGTCGTCGAGGCCGGCATCGCGCGCGAGCGAGCCGCCGGACTGATCGCTGCCGCTCCAGGGACTTCCACCGGCGCTGCGGTCGCCCAGGGCATTGGTGTCGCCGAAAGCCTGCTGATGCGATCCGCCCATCATGCCGCGGATGCTGGAGAGCAGCAGCGAGCCGCCGACGACGCCGGCCGCGGCTGCCGCCGCCGTGCCGAGGAACGAGCCGCCGCCACCGCCGACCGGCGGCGCGCCATAGCCCTGGCCGGGGCCCTGACCTGGACCTTGACCGTAAGCCTGCCCGTAGGGCGGCTGGCCATAACCGGGCTGGGTCTGCTGCATCGCCTGGCCGCTGTTCCACACCGGCCGCGAGTCACGCGGCGGCACGTTCGGAACCGAGCCGCGCGACGGACCCCCGCCGAACAGCGTGTCGCGCATGGTGTCCAGGAAACCGCCGGATTGCGCCTGCTCGGGCGCCTGCCCCGCCTCCAGCTCCTGGATGCGGTTGTGGGCGCGCTTCAGCGCCTCGTCCTGCAACAGCGTGGTCTGCACCAGCGCATAGATCGCGCCGGGCGCCTTGCGCAGGCCGTCGGAGATCGCGGCGATCGCGTCGGGATCGCGCGGTGCATTTTCCAGTTTCGAAAGCCGGTCGAAAAGCTCGTCGACGAGTTGGCGTTCCTGCGGCGTCATGGTCAGTCTCCCTCGCGCAAAACAAGCGCGAGGCAGATGTAGGGTTCCATTGTGGCCCCAACAGTGCCGGCAGGATTAAATTTCGGTATGCGACAAGCTGTCTCGCGGGCGGCTTTCTCGCAAACTTTCACCGGTTCACCCCAGCGTGACGCCGCTGTCCGTCAGCACTCGCGCGAAGGCATCGCCGGCGAGATAGGCGTGCTCGCGTTCGCGGACATCCGTCATCGGGTCGAGCCCGGTGAGGATGTCGTCAACGAAGCCGGGATGGCACATGATGAGGCCGCCATCCGGCAGGCCTTCGAGGAATTGCCGCATCAGCGTACCGAAATCGGCCGCCTGCGTGAAATCATAGGCGCCGGCGAAGCCGGGATTGAAGCTGAGGCCCGCGCTGGCGGCGCGGCGGCGGAATTGCGCGCTCAGGATATCGAGCACCATGGCTTTCGGTGAAGCCAGACGCTGCATCAGCGGCAGGTCGCGGCCACCCTGGCGCACCCAGGCTTTTGGCGCGGCTTCGGCGACTGCGTCGACAAAGCCGTCGCGCACCTGCGGGTAGAGCTGCACATGCTGATGGCCGTCGACGAAGTCAGGCGCGCGTCCGAACGCTTTTGCGAAGGCTGCCAGCTGCGCCTTGACCTCGTTGCGAAAGAATTCGCGGTCGAGCCTTCGCGCAAGACCCGCGCGCAGCAGCTTCGGAAACGGGAGAAACATGTCGCCGTCGAGCGGGCGGAAATGCATGGTGAGTGGCCGGAACGGTGCCGACAATGTCACGTGCAATCCGATCGCGCAGCGCGGGCTCGCTTGCGCTGCCGTCTGGAGCGCCTCGATCTCGCTGCGCTCGACCGCAGGTCCCACCATCATCACTGAGGTGGCGTTGAGACGGCCGCGTTCGATCAGGTCGCGGATGGCGCGATTGACGCCCGGGCTGATGCCGTAATCGTCGGCGCAGAGCCAGATCCGCCGCGGCGGCGCGGCCGCGCTCATTCGGCCGCCGTCCTCTTCGAGGCGTCGTCAGCCTTGTCGGTCTCGAAATGCTTTTCACTGTGCTCGGCGACAAAGTAGATCGGGCGCGCCTTCAGCTCGGACAGGATCTTGCCGATATATTCGCCGACGATGCCGATCATGATGAGCTGCACGCCGCCGATCGTCATCAGGCCGATCACGAGTGAGGGATAGCCGGGCACCTGCTTGCCGGTGGTCAAGACCTCCCACAGGATCGACAGACCGAACAGGAACGCTCCGCCGGCGAGGATCACGCCGAGCAGGCTGGCGAAGCGCAGCGGCGCCACCGAGAACGAGGTGACGCCTTCGATCGAAAGACCAAGCAGACGCGCGGCGCTGAAGGTCGTCACGCCATGGGTGCGCGGCGCGGGCTCGTAATCGACGCGGATCTGGCGGAAGCCGATCCAGCTCGCAAGGCCCTTGAAGAAGCGGTTGCGCTCCGGCAACTGCCTCAATGCTGCGACCGCGCGCGGCGACAGCAGGCGGAAGTCGCCGGCGTCTTCGGGAATCTTCTGGCGCGCGCCCCAGTTGATCAGCGCATAGAAGCCCCGTCCGGCGAGCCGCCGCAGGAACGGCTCGTTGTCGCGATGCGCCTTGGCTGTATAGACGACGTCGTAGCCGTCCTCGATCCAGTGCCGCACCAGTCGCTCGACCAGCGACGGCGGATGCTGGCCGTCGCCGTCCATGAACAGCACCGCGCCGAGCCGGGCATGGTCGAGGCCGGCCATCAGCGCGGCCTCCTTGCCAAAATTGCGCGACAGCGACACCACCTGGACGTCGACCGCGTCGGCCGGCAGCGAGCGGGCGATCGACAGCGTCGCGTCCGCGCTGCCGTCGTCGACATAGACGACCTCGCAAGCCAGGCGATAGCGCTGCCGCAAGGTCTTTGCGAGATCGCAGATGCGCTGGTGCAGGGCGGCAAGGCCCGCCGCTTCGTTGTAGAGGGGGACGACAATCGACAGTCCCTTCGCGGCGGTGCTTGCCGCGATGGTCGTCATGCCGGAAACGTCAGAGCCCAGCGTCATCGATCAAGGTTCCAGAGGCGATCAGGTTTTCTTGCAAGGTCATCTCGACAGCATATGGTAGCTGCCGTTTGCTGTCGCTACGCTGAACGGAATTGCTCAACAAACTTTGGGCTCACTGCCGCAGGAACGCCTCGAGCCTGGCGAACAGCGGGTTGTCCCGGTCGAACACGTAATCCAGCGAAACCACCGAGACGGTCTCGGCGCCATGGGTGCGCAGGAAGCTCGCGAGTGCGTAGAGCTGGCCCGGCGGGCAGTGCAGCGTGAGCATGCCCGACGAGGTCGGTCCGCCGAACGGGGCTTCGACGCCGAAGCGCTCGTGGGCCTCGGTGAGCATGGCCGCGTCGCACTGGCGGAAGCGGGTGCGGACTTCGCGGTATTTGTTGGCCCGCGCCCGCGCCGCGATGTGATCGAGGATGATGCGCGCGGTCTCCCGCGCCTGCGGCGACCAATCAGCGTCTCTCGAGGCGACCAGATTGGCCTGGCTGCGCAGGATCACGCCGTCGTCGAGCACCCGCAATCCGTTGGCGGCGAGGGTCGCGCCGGTCGTGGTGATGTCGACGATCAACTCGGCGCTGCCGGCGGCCGGCGCGCCTTCGGTCGCGCCCGTGCTTTCGACGATGCGGTAATCGGTGATGCCCTGGCTCTGGAAGAAGGCGCGGGTGAGGTTGATGAACTTGGTCGCGACCCGCATCCGCATGTGATGCTGCTCGCGGAAGCCGGTGGTGACGTCGTCGAGGTCGGCCATGGTGCGGACGTCGATCCACGCCTGCGGCACCGCGACGACGACGTCGGCATAGCCGAAGCCGAGGCCTTCGATCAGGGAGACGCGCTTGTCGGCGTCCGCGATGGTCTCGCGCACCAGATCCTCGCCGGTGACGCCGAGATGCGCCGAGCCGCGGGACAGTTGCGAGGCGATCTCGCTCGCCGAGAGATAGGCGACCTCGACATTGTCGAGGCCCGTGAGCGTGCCGCGATAGTCGCGGGCGCCGCCCGCCTTCGACAGCTTCAGCCCGGCGCGGGCGAAGAAGGCCTCGGTGTTTTCCTGCAGGCGGCCCTTGGAGGGAACGGCCAGAACGAATGGCGCGCTCATGACTTAAGCTCCCACCTTGCGGCCGATCCGGGTCAGCGCATCCACCCAGACCGAGAAACCGACCGCGGGGATCGGCTCGGCCGATCCAAGCTGGGTCATCAGCCCGTCATAGCGGCCGCCGGCAACCAGCGGCTCGGCGCCGTTGCCGCGGTGATGCAGCTCGAATTCGAAGCCGGTGTAGTAGTCGAGCCCGCGTCCGAACGAGGTCGAAAAGCGCGTCGCCTTCACATCGATGCCGCGCGCCGCCATGAAGCCGACCCGGCTTTCGAACTGGTCGATCGCAGCACTGAGGTCGAGCCTTGCATCATTGGTCAGCGCGCGCAGCTGAGCGACGGCGTCATCGGGGTTACCCGATATCGACAGGAAACGCTTGAGCACGGCGATGGCCTCGCGCGGCAGCGCGCCGCCCTTCAGCGTCGACTGCTCGAGGAAGCGGTCGGCAATCTCGGCGGTGGTGCGGCCGCCGACATTGGTGGTGCCGGCGATCGACATCAGATCGGTGACGAAAGCGAGTGCCGCCTTGCGGTCGGAGCCGGCGAGCGCCGCGAGCACGCCCTCATATTCGCTGCGGGTCGCGGTGGTTGCGGCTGCCAGCCGCTCCAGATCCTGCTCCAGGCTGATCTTGCGGTTGAAATCCTTGACCAGGCGGCGGCGCCAGACCGGATAGAGGTCGAGCGCGTCGAGCAGCGCGTTGAACAGCGCCACGTCGCCGGTGCGGATCTCGACATCGCGGACGCCGAAAGCGGCGGTCGCCTCCAGCGCCAGCGCCAGCATCTCGGCATCGGCCGCAGCGCGGTCCTGGCGGCCGAACGATTCGATGCCGGCCTGCAGGAATTCGCTGCTCTGGCCGTTGCGGTAGCGGAACACCGGGCCGAGATAACTGAACCCGGCCGGCTGGCCGGCACGGCCGGAGCTGAGGTAATCGCGGGCCACCGGAATGGTCAGGTCGGGGCGCAGGCACAGCTCCTCGCCGGAGAGGTCCGTGGTCAGGTACAGGCTCTTGCGGATGTCCTCTCCGGAGAGATCCAGGAACGGTTCGGCCGGCTGCAGGATGGCGGGCTCGGCCCTGACATAGCCGGCCTGCGCGAACGACAGCAGCAGCGTGTCCGCCCAGGCGGCGGAGCCGGCAGCATTTGAGGTGGCAGTCGCGGTCATCTCAGGGTCCATCGTCCCGGTGGAACCGGGCAGGGCAAGCAGGGGAAGCGAATTGCCGCAGGCCTTAGCATGGCCCGAAAGCGGTTTCGACCTCCAAAGGATCAATCGCTTAACAGCGTCGGAGCGACGCGCAGTCAGCACAGGAGGCGAAGCTTGAATTACGTCTCTCCCAGTTCGGGTAATATAATACCTGTACATCCCGCTGCGTGGACCCAGATGAATAGGGACCTTCATTCATTTCGGGGCAGGGACGTCTCAGGGCGCTACCAAGATGAATGGGTCGCCTGAGGCGGAAAGCTCGGCCGCAACTTCACCCGCGAGCTGCTCGGCCGGTTTGAGAATGCTCCACCGGTCGCATACTCAATTTGGGTAGGGGGACGATCCGTTCGCAGAGCCTTCGTTTACAATGCGAGTTGGTTTCCGATTCATGTGCAACGCAACCGATGGTATCCGGTCGCGCGACACACGCTGGCCTATATGCTGTTTTCGATCTGCGACATTTCCGGCACTAAGACGAATTCGATCCGCTCAACCTTCTGATCGTTCATGCCATCTCAATGCTCCGCGACCTGCGGCGCGCCGGCGTCAGCGGGCCGGATGATTTGCGGGGCGCTAAAATCGCCGTTTCCAAGAATGAAGGCCAGGTAAGCAGCAGAACATGGATCAAAGCCGTCTAGTCCCTGCTCGCGAGGGAATTCAAAAGAGAGCGGCGGATCGCTTGATGTCGTTCCAGGATCTCAAGCCGTCCTCGGCGCTCGAGCTCAATTCCTATGACATCGATCATTTCGGCGAGACCGAGAAATACGCCGGCGCATCGAGCATGCCGTTATCGGCCGGGGTGACAGCGATCATGCGTGCCCGGCTCACCTTGCCGACGCTGACTCTGTCGCTGTTGAAAACCTTCCCCCGGATCATTCGAGGCTATCAGTTCACCAATGCTGCCGCAGTGGCGGTACCGATGGATCACGTGACCTCTGCCCGCATCAACGGGCAATCGATGGGCGGTTCTGTCCTCGTATTGAAAGGTGATTCAGATTGCCTGGTGCATGAGCCGGAGGGGCGTCTGCTGGCAGTGGTCTACTTCAGTCCATCCGGGCGGGAGCCATTGCCTGAATTAGGCGATGGATGCCATTTGCTGAATCCGGCGCCGGACGTGCTTGCCTCGCTACGCCGTCTGATCTCGATCTCGCTTGAAACCGCAGCAAATGACCCAGACTTCCTGAACGAGCCGGCTTCGCAAACGATTGTCGAACAGTCGCTGCTCAGCACGATGGATGCGGCGATCTGGTCCAGTGTCGCAAGCGGACCTGTGTCATCCACCACCGAGCATTATCGGCGGATCGTGGCTGATATGGAGAAACTGATCCGGCGCGATCTGATGATCTGGCACAAGACGACCGAATTGGCGGAACAGGCGGGTGTGTCGGTCCGGACTCTCCAGAGTGCGACACGGGCCATCTGCGGCATGAGCCCACATCGCTATAGCCGGGTCTTGCGCCTCTGGTCGGTGCGCAAGCAACTGCGCACCGGCCGAGCGGGCCGGAGTGTGAAGTCCTGTGCGCTTGCGCACGGTTTCTGGCATCTAAGCGAGTTCGCAGCGAGCTACAGAGAGGCTTTCGGAGAGTTGCCTTCGGAGACCCTGAACCGATCGCTACGAGGCGAATAGCAACGTGCGGTCACGTCTAACTGGTTCGATGGCCTGGGTCTGTCCAGACGATAGGCCGCCAGCCGGAAGGCCAACTAATCATTGGCTTAGCCGCGTTCGCCATCCCAGTCGCCCAGCACCGCCTGCACCAGCGCCAGCGCGGCCACTGCGGCCGTGTCGGCCCGCATGATCCGGGGTCCCAGCGCCAGTCGCAGGATTTTCGGCTGCCGCAGCAGCAGCGCCCGCTCTTCATCGGCAAAGCCGCCTTCGGGGCCGATCAGCACGTCGATTCCGTCCGCCCCCTGTGCACCTTGCAGGCTCTGAATGGGGTTTTCGAGTTCCGCCGCCTCGTCGCAGAAGATCAGCAGCCTGCCGGCGGCGCGCTGGCTGAGGAAGCGCTCCAGCGGCATCGGCTCGGCAACGGTGGCGATGCTGAGAATGCCGCATTGCTCGGCTGCCTCGACGACATTGGCGCGCATCCGATCGGTATTGACGCGGGAGGCCTGGGTGAACCGGGTCAGAACCGGCTGAAGCGAGGCCGCGCCCATCTCGATGGCCTTCTGCACCATGTAGTCGAGCCGCGCATGCTTGAGCGGGGCGAAGACGTAGGCGAGGTCGGGCAGCCGGTCCTGCGGCCGGGTCTGCTGGAGGATGACGAGGCCGTCCGGCCGCTTGCGGCCTTCAATGGCCGCCTGCCACTCGCCGTCGCGGCCGTTGAACGCCAAAACCTCGGCCCCGGCGGCAAGCCGCAGGACATTGCCGAGATAATTGCTCTGGTCGCGGTCGAGCTCGACCCTGCCGTCCTGGGCCAGGGGGGCATCGACGAACAGGCGGGGGCCGCGGAAATCGTGAGAGGGCATCGTTCAAAGGTCCGATTTGGCGCCGTTCTTAGCCGAAAGCAGTAGTTTCGGGGGTAAATTTTGCCAAAATGGTGCGTCTGCGCGCCGCGCTCCTGCCCTATTCAACGGGTTGTTAAGCGCCGGCGGGAATCGTAAAATCGCGAGCACGCTGGTTGCGCTTCAATTGGGAAGACGCCGAACCCCGCAAGCTCCTGCCGGAGAGACTGCCTTGATGATCCGTCATTTGATGGTTCCGATCACTGCCGCCATGGTCACGATGGGCGCCGTTTGTGCCTATGCGCAGGGTTTCCCCGCGCCGCTGCCGGGCCAGGCCCCAACGAGTTCCGCGTTTCCGCCCGTGAACGGCTCGGCGCCAGTCGCCTCCGTCGGCGGCGCGCCGCAATCCTCCTTCCCCGTGAACGGCGCCGCGCCCGTCGGTGGCGCCGGCGCCTTCAGCGCGGCCCCGCCGACGCAAGCCGGTCCCGGCGAGGACTGCATGAAGGCCTTCATGCCTCTGCGCGAGGATGCCGAAAAGCGCGGCAAGCTGATCAAGGCCGCGAGCGACCGTCACGCCCCGCCTGACGAGGCCTGCAAGCTGATCCGCAATTTCAGCCAGGCTGAGACCAAGATGATCAAGTACATCGAGGCCAATGCCTCGAAGTGCGGGATTCCGGCGCAGGTCGGCGCGCAGATGAAGGACGGCCACAAGAACACCGAGGCCATGACGGCGAAGGTCTGCAACGTCGCGCAGCAGATGCAGAACCAGCCGCGCGGTCCGGCCGGTCCGTCGCTGAGCGAAGTGCTGGGTTCGGGCTCGGCGCCCGAGGCCAATGCCGGCAAGAAGGGCGGCAGCACCTTCGATACACTCAACGGCAACGTCCTGACGCGATGAGCGACACATCCGCCCGAGTTGCCGATTCCACCGGCAACTGGGTCGATACGCGTGCGCCGCAATGGGCGCGGCCTTATCTGCGCTTGTCCCGCTTTGATCGTCCGATCGGCTCCTGGCTCCTGTTGATGCCGTGCTGGTGGTCGGCGGCGCTCGCCGCCGGCATGGCGCATGACGTCCGCGGCCTGCCGCTCACCATCCTCCTGTTCTTCATCGGCGCCTTCGTCATGCGAGGGGCGGGTTGTACCTGGAACGACATCACCGACCGTGACCTCGACGACAAGGTCGAGCGCACCCGCTCGCGGCCGCTGCCGTCGGGCCAGGTGAGTGCGAAGCAGGCGCTGGCCTTCATGGTCGCGCAGGCGCTGATCGGGCTCGTGGTGTTGCTGCAGTTCAACCGCTTCGCGATCCTGACCGGCATTGCCTCGCTGCTGATCGTCGCGATCTACCCGTTCATGAAGCGCATCACCTGGTGGCCGCAGATTGTGCTCGGGCTCGCGTTTTCCTGGGGCGCCCTGATGGGATTTGCCGTCACGTTCGGGCGCATCGACGTCACCGCGCTCGTGCTCTATGCCGGCGCGATTTCCTGGGTAATCGGCTACGATACGATCTACGCGCATCAGGACGCCGAGGACGATGCGCTGATCGGCATCAAGTCCACCGCGCGCCTGTTCGGCGCGCATACGCACCAGGCACTGATCCTGTTCTACGGCCTCGCGGTGCTGCTGATCGGCGTAGCGCTGGCGTCAGGGGATGCGCGCTGGCCGGCCTGGCTCGGACTTGGGGCCTTCGCCGTGCATCTGGTCGCGCAGATCGCACGGCTGAATATCAGCGACGGCGATCTCTGCAAGCGCCTGTTCTACTCGAATCGCGATGCGGGGCTGTTGCTCTTTGCGGGTTTGCTGGCCGACGCGGTGATGCGGGCGGCTTAACTCCGTGCGATGATCTCGCGCTCATCGCGATGCACCGACAACTCGCGTGCGACACCGGTGCGGCGGCGCATCAGAAATTTCGGACGGCGGTGGCGGATCGCGTTGGCGCGGCGGCGGCGCGGCGCGGGTTTGCGTGCGCCTTCGTCGAGCTGCGGAAGCGCGAACAGCTCGCTCCAGATCGCCCAGGCCTCAACGAGTTCGTCGCCATCGGCGCTGACCAGCAGCGGAATGGAGAGCGAGGGATCGCGATGCACCAGGACGAGGGTCTGGGCCTCATCGTTGCCGCGCAGCGCGACGCCGATGAAGTCGCTGACGCGGACATTGATCGCCATCCGCATGCCGCGGACGGCACGGTGCAGCACGACACGTTCGCGATGAAGCTCGATCTGCCGGACATATCCGTCGGCGCGCGGATCATGCGCATCGAAGCGGACCGGAAGGGAAAGGGGGTCGAGCCGCAGGGAGCGGCTCGACCCGGCGGGATTGATCCCGCTTATTGCTGTTTGACGCCTCACGGCTTTAGTTCTCCCCGCCAGGATTATGTTCCCGGTCGATGTGAGGACCTTAGCGCGAGCCTTTCCGAAACCGCTTAAAAAGGCTGGTTAATCCAACCTCACCGCCGCTCATGATTGACAAGACCTTGGCACGCATGATTGACGAGACGTTGCGCGCAAGCTGCGAATCTGAGCTTTTGGTGGGCTGAAAATGCTTGAAGTCCGCGCGATCAGGGCACATCTGTGGGTTCCGGTCCCGCAGCCCGCCTCAACAGGATTTCGTTTGTGAACCCTTCACCAAGCTCGACGCTTTCGCCCAAGGATTCGTCCACAGCCGGTCGCGACCTGTTCGACCAGTCTGCGCTCTCCGATCTCGCGCAGCGGCTGGTGGAGGCTGCCAGGCGCGCCGGCGCGGATGCGGCCGATGCGGTCGCCGTACGTGGCGTCTCGCAAGGTGTCGAGGTGCGCGACGGCCGGGTCGAGGAATCCGAACGTTCCGAGGGCGACGATGTCGGCTTGCGCGTGCTGGTCGGCCGGCGCCAGGCGGTGGTCTCGACCAACGACGCCAGCGGCGATGCCGTGACCAAGCTTGCCGAGCGAGCGGTTGCGATGGCGCGTGTAGCGCCCGACGACAAATATGTCGGCCTTGCCGATCCCGCACTGCTCGCGCGCGACTTCCCCGATCTCGATCTGCTCGACCCCGACGTGCCCGCGACCTCGGAACTCGAGCGCCGCGCACTCGAAGCCGAGGCTGCGGCGCTCGGTGTCAAGGGCGTGACCAAATCCGGCGGCGCCTCGGCCTCCGCCGGCATGGGCGGCATGGTGCTCGTCACCAGCACCGGCTTCCACGGCTCTTATCTACGGTCCAGCCAAGGCATCTCCGCCACCGCCATTGTCGGCGACGGCACCGGCATGGAGCGCGACTACGACTTCACCTCAGCGCCGCATGGTGCCGATCTGCTGTCGCCGGAAATCGTCGGTCGTTCCGCGGGCGAGCGCACCGTGGCCCGCGCCAATCCGCGCAAGGTCGAGACCTGCAAGGTGCCCGTGGTGTTCGATCCGCGCGTCGCGGGCTCGCTGGTCGGCCACGTCGTCGGCGCCATCAATGGCGCTTCGATCGCGCGCAAGACCAGCTTCCTGAAGGACAAGCTCGGCCAGCAGCTGTTCGCCAAAAACATCCGCATCATCGACGATCCCCTGCGCAAACGCGGCCTGCGCTCGCAGACGTTCGACGCCGAAGGCGTCGCCGTGAAGAAGATCGCGCTGATCGACGAAGGCGTGCTGACGACCTGGCTGCTCGATTGCGCCACTGCGCGTGAGCTCGGTCTCACCACCACCGGCCACGCCCATCGCGGCGTCTCCTCCTCGCCGTCGCCCGGGCCGTATAATCTGCATCTCGAACCCGGCACGCCCACGCCGGCCGAGCTGATCTCCGATATCAAGCAGGGGTTCTACGTCACCGATTTGATCGGCTCGGGGGTCAACGGCGTCACCGGCGATTACAGTCGCGGCGCCTCCGGCTTCTGGATCGAGAACGGCGAACTCACTTATCCCGTGAGCGAGGTGACGATCGCCGGCCATCTGTTCGAGATCTTCAAGTCGATGCAGCCGGCGAACAATCTCGAGTTCCGCTACGGCGTCAATGCGCCGACGGTGCGCATCGAGGGCTTGACGCTTGGCGGACGTTGACGCGAACGCAACAGGCGAAGCCATCCTGACGCGCGACGCGGCGCTGCTGCAAGACACGGTGCGGGAGGCGGGCGCACTCGCGCAGTCGATGTTCCGCACCGAGCTGAAGAAGTGGACCAAGGGTGCGTCCTCGCCGGTCTCGGAAGCCGACATTGCCGTCAACGATCTCCTGGAATCGCGCCTGCGCGCGGCGACGCCCGACTATGGCTGGCTGTCGGAGGAGAGCGCCGACGACGAGGTGCGGCTGTCGCGCCGGCTGACCTGGATCGTCGATCCCATCGACGGCACCCGCAACTACCTCAATGGCCATGACGAATGGTGCGTCAGCGTCGCGCTGGTCGAGGATGCCTCGCCGGTGCTGGCCGCGGTGTTCGCGCCGACCAGCGATGAGTTCTTCTTCGCCGCCCGCGGCGGGGGCACGACCCTCAACGACGTGCCGGTGCGGGCGACGGCTGGGTCCGAGCTCGACTTCTCGCGGGTCGCCGGTCCGAAGCCCCTGGTCGAGCGCCTGAAGCCGTCACTGGGCGAGATCAAGCTGCATCCGCGAATCGGTTCGCTCGCGCTCCGGCTGTGCCGGGTCTCCCATGGCGCGCTGGATGCGGCTTTTGCCGGCGGCAACAGTCATGATTGGGACCTTGCGGCGGCGGATTTGATCGTGCAGGAAGCCGATGGTAGGATGAGCGATCTCTCCGGAGATCCCATCCTCTATAACCGCCGGCAAGTCACGCATGGGGTGCTGGTGGCAGCGGGGCGCGATCGTCATGCGAACATTGTCTCGCATTTTCGAAACCGCCCCTTGCCGTGACGCGCTTTCTCGTGCTTGTCGAACACTGCTTTGCCGGGCAGCCCGTTAGGAACAGAACCGATGCCAGATAGTGCCCCGCAGCAATTGCTCCACCTCGTCGTCGGCGGCGAACTCGTCGATCTCGAGCACAACACCTTCAAGAACCTCGACGACGTCGAGATCGTCGGCCTCTATCCGAACTATGCGACCGCGCACGCCGCCTGGCGCGCCAAGGCGCAGAGCACGGTCGACAACGCGCAGATGCGCTATTTCATCGTCCATCTCCACCGGCTGCTCGACCCGAATCAAGAACCGGCGCGTTGAAAAAGCTGCTTCGCAATACGCTGAGGAGCAGCTTCGTCCAGCGTGCCGTCGGAATCCTGGCGGCCGAATATCTGCGTCTGGTCTGGCGGACGAACAAATTCACGTTCGATCCGCCTGACGTCTATGACCGCGTCGAGCCGCAGATCCCGGCGATCTTCGCCTTCTGGCACGGCCAGCATTTCCTCACCCCCTTCATCAAGAACAAGGACTGGTACAAGGCCAGGGTCCTGATCTCCCGTCACCGCGACGGCGAGTTCAACGCGATTGCCGCCGAGCGGCTCGGCATCGGCACCATCCGCGGGTCCGGCGACCATGGCAGCGCGTTTCACCGCAAAGGCGGGGTCGGTGCCTTCAAGGAAATGGTGCGGACGCTCCAGGACGGTTGTAATGTCGCGCTGACCGCCGACGTCCCCAAGCGCTCGCGCGTGGCCGGGCTCGGCATCATCATGCTGGCACGGGAATCGGGGCGGCCGATCATGCCTTTTGCGATGGCGACCAGCCGCTTCGTCCGGCTCAAGAACTGGGACCGCACCACCATCAACCTGCCGTTCGGGCGGGGCGCGTTGGTCGGCATCAAGGAAATCCACGTTCCGCCGGATGCGAACGCCGCCACCATGGAAGCGCTGCGGCTCGAGCTGGAGGAGACCTTGAACGAGGCGACCCGCCGCGCCTATGCGCAACTCGGCCGGCCGGGACCTGCAGATGCCTAAATCGCTGCCCGGCTCGCTGCCGTTGACGCTGCGGATGTACCGGCGCCTGGCGCGCGGCCTGGTGCCGCTCGCGCCTGTGCTGATCAAGCGGCGCCTGAAGCAGGGCAAGGAAGATCCCGCGCGCGTCGGCGAACGGCGGGGCCTGTCCCGGGACGTGCGGCCGCACGGTCCGCTGGTCTGGATTCACGGAGCCAGCGTCGGCGAGGTCCTCGCCGCGGCGGCGCTGATCGAGCGCTTGCGCGATCTCAACCTGCGCATTCTGCTCACCTCGGGCACCGTCACGTCGGCTGCCATTGTCGCAAAGCGCTTTCCGCCCGACGTCATCCATCAATACGTGCCGTATGATTCCCCGCGTTATGTCGCGCGCTTCCTCGACCATTGGAAGCCGTCGCTGGCGCTGTTCATCGAATCCGATCTGTGGCCGAACCTGATCCTGGCAGGCGCTGCGCGCCGCGTGCCGATGGTGCTGATCAACGGGCGGATGTCGCCGCGCTCGTTCCCGCGCTGGCGCCGCATGCAGGGCACCATCTCGGCGCTGCTGTCGCGGTTCGACATTTGTCTGGCGCAGTCGAAGACCGATGCCGAGCGCTTCTCGGCGCTCGGCGGCCGCGACGTCGTCACCACGGGCAATCTCAAGCTCGACGTGCCGGCCCCGCCGGCCGATCCCGCCAAGCTCGAACGGCTGATGGCGATGACGCGCGGGCGTCCGATCATCGTGGCGGCCTCGACCCATCCGGGCGAGGAGGAGATGCTGGTGGCGGCGCATCGCAGCCTCAGCGGTTTCTTCCCGCAGCTCCTGACCGTGATCGTGCCGCGCCATCCGGATCGCGGCTCCTCGATCACAGGCCTGATCACGGCGTCCGGCCTGAAGCCGGCCCTGCGCTCGCGCGACGAGCTGCCGACGGCGACCACCGACGTTTACATCGCCGACACCATGGGCGAGCTCGGCCTGTTCTATCGCCTCTCGGACATCGTGTTCATGGGCGGATCGCTGATCCACCATGGCGGCCAGAATCCGATCGAAGCGATCAAGCTCGGCGCGGCCATCGTCCATGGTCCGCACGTCTTCAATTTCGCCGACGTCTACGAGGCGCTCGATCACAGCGGCGGCGCGCGCCAGGCCGACACCCAGGAGCTGCTGATCAAGCAACTCGGCCAGCTGCTCGCCGATCCCGCCCTGCGCCGGAAGATCCAGCAGTCGGGCGCCGGCGTGGTCGAGGATCTCGGCGGCGCGCTCAACCGCACCATGACCGCGCTCGAGCCTTATCTTCTGCAGTTGCGGATCGAGATGGGGGCCGCCAATGCGTGAGCCGGCCTTCTGGTACCGGCCACGTTCGCTCGAATCCTACGCATTGGGGCCGCTGGGTGCGCTCTACGGCGCGATCACAGAACGGCGGATACTGCGCGAGGGCGTCGACGCCGGCATCCCCGTGATCTGTGTCGGCAACTACCATGTCGGCGGCGCCGGCAAGACGCCGACCGTGCTGGCGTTGACGAAGCTCCTGCGCGAGCTCGGCGAGACGCCGGTGGTGCTCAGCCGCGGCTATGGCGGCAGCCTCAAGGGCCCGGTGATGGTCGACCGGATGCGTCACACCGCGTCCGAAATCGGCGACGAGCCGCTGATGATGGCGCGCGACGTTCCTGTCACGGTCGCGCGCGACCGCCTCGACGGCGTCGTGCTGGCCAAATCGCAAGGCGCCACCGTGATCCTGATGGACGACGGCTTCCAGAACCCGCGTCTTCTCAAGGACACCTCGCTGATCGTGATCGACAGCGAGCGCGGCCTCGGCAACGGCAAGGTGTTTCCGGCCGGTCCGCTGCGTGCGCCGCTGAAAGCGCAGCTTGCGCGCACCGACGCGCTGGTCGTGATCGGCGGCGGCCGTGCCGCCGACGATGTCGCCGTCGAGCTTGCCAGGCGCAACAAGCCGGAGCTGCGCGCGCGGCTGAAGCCCGACGCCGGGTCGATCGCAAGACTGTTGGGCAAGCCGGTGTTCGCGTTCGCCGGCATCGGCGATCCCGAACGGTTCTTCCGTACGTTGCGCGCTGGCGGTATCGAGCTCGCGCGCACGCGCGCCTTCGCCGATCATCACATGTTTTCGAACGACGAGATCGCAGCCCTCGCCGCGGAGGCGCGGCGCGAGCAGCAAACACTGGTGACGACGGAAAAGGATCTCGCACGTCTGCACGGCCGCGAGGGTGTGCCGGAAGGCATCGTGCCGTTCGCGGTGCAGCTCGAATTCGACGACCCGGCTGCGCTCCGGCAATTGATCAGCGATCATCTCTACAAGGCGCGCGCGCGGCGATTTTCAAGGCGATGATCTCGTAGGGTGGGCAAAGCGAAGCGTGCCCACCAATAATGCTTCCGGTTCGACGGTCGAGATGGTGGGCACGCTGCGCTTTGCCCACCCTACAGCACCACCATTCACGCACCATTCATCGCAAAGCTCCTATCGATCTCACACGATCAGGAGACTTCAATGAAACAACCGCCCGCCGCCTCACGCTTGCGGCTTGGGCGCGCCCGGGTAATGCCGTTCGAGCACGGCGGCGGGTGTGGCGTAGGCTTCCTGCAAATCCACGCTCCAGTATTTCAACTCGTCGAGCGGGATGCGCGTATCGGTGATCGCGCAACGCACGAAGGTCCCCGGCGAGATCACGCGGAAATCGCCGTCGAGATACTGCACCTGCGCTTCGCCATGGCCCGAGGGGCCGAACTTGTTCAGCACGGTCGAAAGTCTCCGTGGAAGGCCGCTCCGGGATCACATGGGAGGGCACGATGTGTTGGATGGGATGTAGCATAGATAGGGTGGCTTGTCCGCCCGGTAAACCCACCGGTTTGTGATGTTTTGGCGCCGTTTCGGCATGATAGTGCTTGAGCGAAGGATCCAACGGCAAAGTTCGATGCGCCTTCCGTTCACCGCCCTGTTCCTGACCTTCCTGATCTCGGCCGCGCAAGCGTCGCCGGCGCCGCAGCCGGTCGAGATTCCGCTGGCGTCCGGCGTGCTGCATGCGCAGCTCTACAAGCCCGAGGGCACCGGGCCGTTTCCGACCGTGATCGCGCTCCACGGCTGCGGCGGCCTCGGTGGCCATGCTGATTCCGTGCTGCCGCGCTATCGCGACTGGGCCGAGCGGCTGCTCAAGTCCGGCAACGCCGTCCTGCTACCTGACAGCTACGGCTCGCGAGAGCTCGGGCCGCAATGCCGCGTCAAGGACATCCACGTCAAGGCGCGGCGCGAACGCGTCACCGACATCGCGGCGTCGCGCGCCTGGTTGATGAAACAGAGTTGGGTTGCGCGCGACCGCGTCAGCCTGATGGGCTGGGCGAACGGCGCCAGCGCGCTGCTCTGGGCCGTGCGTCCGCAAAACCTTGCGCGCGAGGTCGGCCCGGATTTCCGCGCCGCGGTCGCGTTCTATCCGGACTGCAGGATTTCCGCAGGCCTGGGCTGGAGCACACGGGTGCCGACGCTGGTGCTGATCGGTGGCAATGACGACGTCTCGTCGCCGCCGGCCTGCCGCCAAATGGTCGATGGTGCGCATGGCCGCAGCGCGCTCGCGCGCATCGTGGTCTATCCCGGCGCCTATCACGATTTCGACCGCGCCAACACGCCGCTGCATCCAGCCGCCGGCAGCCTTGATGCCGCCGCGCCCGAGCACGGCCATCTCGGGACGGATGCGATAGCGCGCGCGGAATCGCAGAAAGAGGTCGTCGAGTGGCTGGCGCGTTGACGGCAGTGCCGTAGCCCGGATGAGCGTAGCGATATCCGGGAAGGTCCGTCCCGCATGTCGCTGCGCTCATGCGGGCTACATGTGCCGAGCGGGCTCGCCGCGCCGTAGCTCGTGAGAAGCGAAGGCGGGGCCGCCCAAGGGAACAACAGCGGACAGCCCCGCATCGACCACCGCCCTGCACGGAAAATGGCCGACCGTGACTCTACGGATCGCGCGCCGCGATGGTTTCAGCCCGTGACGACGCCATCATTCGACCACGATGTCGATTAAACGCAATCCCATGCGCAACCGTTTCGTCCTGTTCTCCTCCGCCCTGATCGTCTTCACCGTCGCGGTCTTCCTGTTCGAAGCCCATCTGTTCGAAGCCCATGCCGGCGCGCCGCAACTCGCGCCGGAACATTGCGGCTTCTGGACCACGATCGACGCGGGCTTGTCCTGCCGCTGAAACGCGCCGTCTTGTAGCCCGGATGAGCGTAGCGATATCCGGGGCCGCTGGTCCCGCATGTCGCTACGCTCATGCGGGCTACGATAGCTCGCAATGACGAGTGAGGCTGCACGCAAGCCTCTTCCAGCGTCGTCCTGGCGAAAGCCAGGACCCATTACCCCAGGGAGTAGTTTGGCGAAGACTGGTCGTTCGGGACTGACACCACGCGTACCCGATAGACCTCGCGGTATGGGTCCCGGCCTTCGCCGGGACGACACCGAGGGTGGCGCGACCCCCTCCCGCCTAAAACAAATTCCCCTGATCCACCGGCTTGCCCACGCGCTTCGGAGCTGGCTTTGCCTCCTGCGGCGCCTTCGCTTGCGCCGGCGCGCGCTTTGCCGTCGGTGCTGCACGATCCGCATCCGCGGTCGCACCCACGCGGCCATCCGCAAACTCGATCTCGACCCTTGCACCAGGCCCGATCGCGTCCGCCGCATGCAGGGGATGGCCGGCTTCGTCGCGCACCAGCGCAAAGCCGCGCGCGAGCACGCCGCGATAGGACAAGGCGGAGAGCAGCTTGCCGCTGTTCTCGACGCGGGCATCGAGCCGCTGCATCAGCGTCACCAGCGCGCGGCCCGCGCGCTCGGCCAGGCGATGCGTGCGCTCGCGCTGGCGGTGAATCGCGTTGCGCTGCGCCTGCGCATTGGAAAGCTTTGAGGCGCGCAAGCGCACCTCCAGCCCGGCAAAGCGGTCGCGCCGCCGCCGCAGCAGCGAACGGGTGGACAGGCCGAGCCGTTCGCCGCACACAGTGAGGCGATGATCGGCCTGCGAGATCTGGCCATGCAGCACCCGCAGCGTCAGCTTGGCGCCCGCCGCGGTGAACCTGCGGAAATGCGCATGGGTGTTGGCCTTGAGGCAGCGGGGCAGGGATGCTCCCGCCGAATCCAGCCGCTGCCGCGGGATCGCCAGCAAATCGCCGGCTGCCGGCAGCGCGCGCGCGGCCGCACGCAGCTCGCTGCGGCGGCTCTCCTGGCCGCGTTGCCAGCAGGACCGGGTGCGTCGCCCGAGATCGCCGACCTCGACAAACAGATCGCTGCGCACCGGCACGGCCATCTCGGCCGCCGCCGTCGGCGTCGGTGCGCGCTTGTCGGCGACGAAGTCGATCAGCGTGATGTCGGTCTCATGCCCCACCGCCGAGATCAGCGGGATCATGCTCTCGGCCGCGGCACGGACCACGATCTCCTCGTTGAACGACCACAGATCCTCCAGCGAGCCGCCGCCGCGCGCGACGATCAGCACGTCGGGCCGCGGAATCTTGCCGCCCTCCGGCAGCGCGTTGAAGCCACGGATTGCGGCCGCGACCTGCTCGGCCGAGCCTTCGCCCTGCACTTTCACCGGCCACACCAGCACGTGGCGGGGAAAGCGGTCCTCCAGCCGATGCAGGATGTCGCGGATCACGGCGCCGGTCGGCGAGGTCACCACGCCGATCACCTCCGGCAGCCACGGCAGCAGCTGCTTGCGCGCTTCGTCGAACAGGCCTTCGGCGGCGAGCTTCCGCTTGCGCTCCTCCATCAGCGCCATCAGCGCGCCGATGCCGGCCGGCTCCAGCGCCTCGATCACGATCTGGTATTTCGAGGAGCCCGGGTAGGTCGTGAGCTTGCCGGTGGCGATGACCTCGAGCCCCTCCTGGGGCTTGAAGCGCATGCGGCCGTGCACGCCCTTCCAGATCACCGCCTCGATCTTGGCGCTCTCGTCCTTGAGCGCGAAATAGCAATGGCCGGAGGAATGCGCCCCGCGAAAGCCGGAGATCTCGCCGCGGACCCGGACATGGCCATAGGTGTCCTCGACCGTCCGTTTCAGGGACTGCGAGAGCTCGGAAACGGTGAATTCGGGAGTGTTGAGCAGGGGTTCCGCTGACGGCATCGGCAAACGATTCGGCATGTTGGGATCAGACCCGACGTTAAGGATTTTTGCAGCGCGGCGCCAATCCAGGGATTGATCAAGAGAGTACTCTGTCTTATAGAGTTCTCTATAGTTGATGAGTTTGAGGAGAGTGGATCATGGCAATTCGACTGCTGCGCGGTGTTTTGAGCGGGCTGAAATGGACCTTGTGTGCGGTCGGCGGCGTGGCGCTGATCCTGGCCGTGATGATCGCAACGCCGCTGGAGCGGCCGCCCGAGATGAAGTCGGTCTCCGACTCCGCCAAGGGCATCGACTGGACCACGCTGCCTCCGCTCGAGCGCTTCCAGGCCCGTGACGGTACCTGGATCGGCTTTCGCCACTACGCTGCCAGCGGCGCTGCGACGGGCCGCGGCGCGATCTTCATCCACGGCTCGTCCGGCTCCAGCGGCACCGTCAATCATGCCCTGACCCATGCGATCGCCTCGCGCGGGGTGGAGACCTGGGCGCTCGACATCCGCGGCCATGGCGGCTCCGGCACGCGCGGCGACATCGGCTATGTCGGCCAGCTCGAAGACGACCTCGTCGATTTCGTCGCCGAGGTGCGCAAGACCGCGCCGGAGCTGCCGCTCACCTTGATCGGCCATTCCGCCGGCGCCGGCTTCTCGCTGCGCGTCGCCGCGACGCCGATCATGCAGGACATGTTCGTGCGCACCGTGCTGCTCGCGCCTTATCTCGGCTATGACGCGCCGACCAACAAGCCGCGTGCCGGCGGCTGGGCCAATGTCGACCTGCCGCGCTTCTTCGCGCTCGCCACGCTGCGCAAGCTCGGCATCGACTGCTGTTCGCAGCTTCCGGTGCTCGCTCTCGCCGTGCCCGCGACTTCGGCGAAGTATCTCGTCGCCACCTATTCCGATCGCCTGACGCGCAATTTCGCGACGCGCGGCTATCGCATCGATCTTCCGGCGACGACACGTCCGGTCACGATCTTCGGCGGCGCCGAGGACGAGATGATGATCTCGGATAAATATGCGGAGGTCGTGCAGGCCATCAAACCGTCGGTCGACGTCAAGGTCATCGACGGCATCAACCATATGGGCATCGTCACCAACCCGAAGGCGATCTCGGTCATCGCCGACGATGTTGCAACGCGCGGGGCAGGGCAGTCATGATGCGCCCCGTTGATGACAAGGCAATCGCAGCTGAGCCTCATCCTGAGGAGACCGCGCAGCGGGCGTCTCGAAGGACGAGGCGCTTGCCCAGCTGTCACCGAACCCGTGGCCATCCTTCGAGACGCCCGCCTGCGGCGGGCCCTCAGGATGAGGACGGAGTTTGCGTCAGCCGCTTCATCGGGTCCGTGGTGCAGCTGAGCCTCATCCTGAGGAGACCGCGCAGCGGGCGTCTCGAAGGACGAGGCGCTTGCCCAGCTGTCACCGAACGTCCTACGAGGTAACCCAGGGACAGAAAGGGACGACATGATCGACAGCAAGGAAGCCTCCGCGGCGCTGGCCGATATCGACGACATCGTCCAGCGGGTGAAGCAATCGCAGCTCTATGAGCTGGCGAGCTTTGCTGCCGTCTGGTGGGGCGTCCTGGTGTTTGCGGCCAATCTCGTGACCTGGCTTTGGCCGGTCTATGCGGTCTACGCCTGGGTTGCCGCGGACGCCTTGGGCGCCGGCGGTCTGGTGGCGCTGCGCATTTTCAATCCGCCGCATCACTCCCATGGCGCCGGCTTCAACCTCAGACTGCTTCTGGTGTTCGTGCTGTTCTTCGCCTTCGGTTATCTCTGCACCAATGTGCTCGGTCATTTCGGTCCGCGCCAGCTCGGCACGTTCTGGCCGCTCTACTTCATGCTGTTCTATTCGCTGGCGGGTCTCTGGTTCGGCTATGCCTTCATGGCGATCGGTCTCGGCATCTCCGCGCTGACGCTGATCGGTTACTTCTACATCGGCGAGGCGTTTCCGCTATGGATGGCCTTCGTCAATGGCGGAGGCCTGATCCTCGGCGGCCTCTGGATGCGGCGGATCTGATGGCCGAGCTCGACGACATCATCCACCAGCCGTTGCGGCTGAAGATCATGGCGGCACTGAACGCGCTGCCGGCCACCGCTGGTTTGGAGTTCTCCCGGCTGAAAAAGCTCACCGGCGCGACCGACGGCAATCTCGGCGCGCATATCGAGACGCTGGCCAAGGCGGGCTATGTGTCCGTGGAGAAGGCGTTCGTCGGCAAGAAGCCGCAGACCACGGTCACCGCAACGGCGGCGGGTCGCGGCGCCTTCGCGCGGCATGTGGCGACGTTGCAGGAGATCATTGCGGGGAGGCAGGTTTAAGCTTCAGGGGCGACTAGGGCAGTTGCTATTTCCGATCGCCCGCTACGAAACTGAATATCATGCCAACCAAACCCAGCGCCAAGACAGACAAGGTCGCGTACCAGTATTCGTACATGTAGTAGACGGCCAGAAGCGCTCCGGCAGCCGCGATTTGCGTTAGGTGTTCCATTCGTCTCTCCCGACGGTCATAGCTTCGCAAGCGTCATACGGAGCAAACCGTCGATCATATGCTTCTCATAATCACTCAGCGGCTCACCACACTTAAGCTTCTCCGCAATCTTGTCATCACGCACAGCATTCAACGCAAACTCCAACGTATCACCAGTAAGAGGCTCATCCTTCTTCAAATGACGCGTCAAACGGCTCGACAACTTATTGAACCGCGTACGCCTCGGATTCTTCTCCTCCTCCATCGTCTCCAAAAACAGCTTAGAACTCTTCGCCGAATTGAATTTTCCCATGGCCGTTCCTCCTATCAAACAGGAAGACACATTTGGGAGCCCTTCGCAATCTGCCGTTCAACTCGTAGTATGGGTTGAGCCATTGCGACCCATCGCTTTCCCATTCCCGCTCTTCGTCTTCGCGGCTATCATCCGACTGCAAGTGACGATGAATCGCGGATGGCGCTCGGTCGGCTAGCTTTATGGACGCTTCGAGAGACACGTGTGATGGTTTTCGCAACGGCTCAACCCATCCTACGGGCTATCCACAACTACCGCGTCAGCAGCCATTGCACTCCGAAGATCACCGCTATCAGCGCCCACAGCATCATGAGCAAATAAAGGTTAGCTCTGCCGCCGACGCCCAGCCATCCGTTCTTCTTGATCCCGTAGTTTGCGGCGAGCCTCGTGATGATGATGCCCAGCGCGGACCATGCGACCAACGTCGCTACACCGTCCACATCCTTGTTGAGGTGATAAGGCGCCTTCAGGCCAAGCACGTAAACGACGTAGATCGCGAATGAAGCAGCCGTGGCTACACCGCAAATGATCCATGCCTGCTAGAACGTAAGGCTACGCTCAAGGTTCTTTACAAGGCCTGCATAGATGAGCGTAGCGAACACGTAACCAGGGAGCAGAGCAGTAGTTAGCGCGAAGATCAGCCCACTATCCATGCCCCTTCTCCTGTTTCCTCTTCTTCTCCTCCTCCCAAGAACTCAACGTATTTATTACGATGACCACTACAACCACGATGGCTACGAGCACAATGAGCGGGCCAAGGACGAGCGATGCCACGATAACGAGCGCGCAAAAGGCCAAGACGCCAGCGGCAATGCCGGCATCCTTGAGCGACTTCACGCTGGTAACGGACGTTTTTGCCAGTATCCAAAGAGCGGGCACGAGCACAAATAGCGACAGGGCTGTGAGCATGTCCCAGCCGCAATTGTAATGACAGGAGCTGGTGTAGTGGCCGCCTCCGCGTGCATGGGCGGCCATGTCGAAAATGGCATTTAGCGCGTCCATGATCCCCCCGATCCCCCGACCGGCGCACTTAAGCCGTTGATCCTAGCGGCTTAAACGCCCCTTGTCTTGAGGGTTGTGCGTCGGGCAAGATGCCCGCCAGGGATCGAGGGGGACGATATGGGGGAGTTTTACGGCATATTTCTATTGCCTGGACCGGCGATCATCTGCTGGCAGACTTTCCAATGGCTCAGAGAAGGTCACTGGACACCGCTGCCCATCTCGAAGCTATTCACTTACAACGATATACCGCTCCCCCACGTGAGCTGGCTCGGCGCCCAGAAGATCATCGATTGGCTCTTAGACATACCCTTGAGCTTGGTGGCATTCATACTGGGCGTACTCATGGTGGTCGTGCTCGTCGTAGTCGAGGAGCTAGTGCGCAAGGCACGAAGCGATGACGCGACTTGGAATTCTCTATGATCGTCCGTGTCGCCAACGTCCTCTACTGGATCGCGTGCATTCTGGCCGCCCTAACTGGTGGCATAGCCCTTCTGATTTACTTCAGCGAGGGCTACGGCCGCAAAGACGGCCCAATGGTCACCGGCTTCATTCTCGTAGTAGCTCTCATCATCTGGGCGATTGGCGCAGCGATCCGGTACATTCTGTCCGGCAAGAAGCCCACTGCTCCCGCCGCACTAGGTGGGGCCCCCGCCTGGAACGAGACCTACGCTGAGCGCATATACGATGCACTTCCGCTTTCGAACCATATCGGCGATATGACAGCCGAGAGGCTGCGCATCCCAGTTGCCGCGCACCCTCGCTTCAATGAAAAATCACTATTCTTGCGCGAGACGCTTTGCTTTGCGGCGCTTGCAAGTGTCGCCGGTCCGGATACGAACCTGCGCCCCGTCCTCTCGGCTTATAGCCACCTACTCGTCAAGAAAGTCGAAGCCCGCGGCTACCTTGCAGACGCCGATTCACTTGCCGAGTACTCCTTCAATGACGTCAAAGAACTCTCAGCAGACCCCTTTGGCTGGGGACACAAAAGGTTGGAGGAATTCCGTAGCGATCGGGACGACATCTATATGGTGGCGATATTCGCCGATCACTGCATGAAGGTCTTCCAAGCCTATCAGTCGGGGATACTAAATACGCACTACGCAAAAGCCGCCCAATGAGAGCAGCGTGTAGGAAGAGTTGAGTGTTGCGAAACCCATCGCTTTCTCATTCCCCGCTTTCCGTCTTCGCGGCTACCATCCGATTGCGAGTGGCGCCCGGTCGGCTAGCTTTGCGGACGCCTCGATCGACACGTGCGATGGGTTTCGCAGTGGCTCAACCATCCTACGGGCTGCGGTGAATTGCAGTGAAAGGGCAGTGAACGATGTAAGGTCGTGCTTTGGCTTTGTAATTTTGTGCACTGTCACTGTAATTAAGTCACCGTACTTCAATTGGGGCTCGCAGAATCCGCAGATTCATAACCAATACGATTTTTATTAACCGCAGGTCCAAAGATGGCGCGAAAAATCGACCTCAAAAAGCTCAAGGCTTCGGCGCAGCATGACATCAAGTGGGCGCTGGAGCGCATAGAGACGGCCAAAGCGCTGAAGGCGGACTACATGATGTTGCGGTGGATGGCCGCCATGACTGCTGTTGAGCTGCATGGCATCTGGGAGCGGTATGCCGAAGGACGTGCCGTCGCGGCACTGAACCATGACGCGAGCCACTTCATCGCCGAGGAAGGTATCGCCGGTGTTTCGCAGGTTTCCTTCGGGCTGGCCTCCTTCGTTGTTCGAGGAGGCAGCAAATTCTTCGATTTTAGGTCAATGGCTGATCTATTCGGGAAGGCGGATCGATGGCTGGGCAAAGCCAACAATCCCTTCCGTAAGGTACCCCAAGCGGATATTCCTTACATTGATGCCTTAGCGGCCATACGAAACTGTGTGGTCCACGGCAGCGACGCGGCAAGAGCCGCCTATCGCAAACATCTGCAACAGGTCTACAGCATCCGGTACGCTCCTCTTCCCGAAGAGTTTCTAAATGCGAAGGACAGCCGCCCGGCGAGCCCTAAGCGGTATTACAGCAGGCTAGAAGGGCTGGCCGTCGTTTTGGAACGTGCCATCGCCAACACCTGAGCGATTCTCGGATTTCTCATTGACGGTATCACTTCCTACCATCGTTCCGGGCTCGCAATGCGCGCGCCCGGATGACAGGGGAATCGAATGACGGGAAATTCGGAGGCCCGTCCCCCCTTGAGCCCCGCCCCGATTCGTGCGACCTCCGCCCCAGCAAACCCCTCATTCTGAGCCCTCGATGCACATTCTCCTGCTTGGTTCCGGCGGCCGCGAACATGCTCTGGCGTGGAAGATCGCGGCCTCTCCCCTGGTGACCAAATTCTGGTGCGCGCCGGGCAATGCCGGGATCGCGCGCGAGGCGGAGTGCGTGGCGCTCGATGTCGCCGACCATGCCGCCGTGATCGAGTTCTGCAATGCGAATGCGGTCGAGCTCGTGGTGGTCGGTCCGGAGACGCCGCTGGCGGCCGGGATCGTCGATGACCTCACCGCCGCCGGCATCAAGGCGTTCGGGCCGGACAAGATCCCCGCCCAGCTCGAAAGCTCGAAGGGCTTTACCAAGGCGCTGTGCACCGAATTCGGCATCCCGACCGGCGCCTACAAGCGATTCACCAACGCCGCCGATGCGCGTGCCTACGTCCAGAGCCAGGGCGCGCCGATCGTGGTCAAGGCCGACGGTCTTGCCGCCGGCAAGGGCGTCGTCGTCGCCAAGTCGGTGCGCGAGGCGGAGGACGCCATCGCCATGATGTTCGAGGGCGGCTTTGGCGAGGCCGGCGCCGAGGTCGTGATCGAGGAGTTTCTGCCGGGCCGCGAGATCAGCTTCTTCGCGCTGTGCGACGGCGAGACCGCCATTCCGCTGGCGTCCGCGCAGGACCACAAGCGCGTGTTCGACCACGACGTCGGTCCGAACACCGGCGGCATGGGCGCCTATTCGCCGACGCCGCTGGTGACGCCGGCGATCCACGACGCGATCATGGCCAAGATCATCCTGCCGACGGTATCAGGCATGAAGCAGCGCGGCACGCCGTTTCGCGGCATCCTCTACGCCGGCATCATGCTGACGACGCAAGGGCCAAAACTGTTCGAGTTCAACGTGCGCTTCGGCGATCCCGAGTGCCAGGTGCTGATGCTCAGGATGATGTCGGACATCGTGCCGGCCTTCCTCGCCGCCTGCGACGGCCAGCTGAAGAACTTTGACCTGCGCTGGCATCCGGAGGCCGCGCTCACGGTGGTGATGGCGGCGAAGGGCTATCCCGGCGACTATCAGAAGGGCACGCGGATCGAGGGGCTCGATGACGCGGCCAAGGTCGAGACCGCCGAGATCTTCCACGCCGGCACGGTCGAGAAGGACGGCGCCATCCTCGCCAATGGCGGCCGCGTGCTCAATGTCTGCGCGCTCGGCAAGACCGTGACGGAGGCGCAGGCGCGCGCCTATCAGGCCGTCGACCGCATCAACTGGCCGGAAGGTTTTTGCCGCCGCGACATCGGCTGGCAGGCGGTGGACGCCGAGAAGGCCAAGAGCTGACAGGCTTTTTTCGCGCACGCGCGCAATGAGCGGCCGCGCCGTCGCCACTCCGAAATTATTTAGGCGGGCGTTGGACTTAGCTACTGTGCATGGGGTTGTTTTTCGACTTTTTGTTTTGGGGCATTCTCAAGACCGAACAGATCCCACGCTGACAGATAAGGATGCAGAAGATGTCCGATCTCGCCGACCTCTATCCCGGCTTCGCCTCCGAATGGATCAACACCTCCTTCGGCCGCATCTTCGCCCGCGTCGGCGGCAAGGGACCGCCGCTGCTGCTGCTGCACGGCTTCTCCGAGACCAACGTGATGTGGCACCGCGTCGCGCCGCAGCTGAGCGACGGGTTCACGCTGATCATCGCCGATCTGCCCGGCTATGGCTGGTCCGACATGCCCGAGAGCGACGCGCTGCACATCCCCTACAGCAAGCGCGCGATGGCGAAAGCGATGGTCGAGGCGATGGAGCGTCTCGGCCACGTGCACTTCGCGCTCGCCGGCCACGATCGCGGCGGCCGCGTCTCGTACCGGTTGGCGCTCGATCATCCCGGCCGGCTGTCGAAGCTCGCGGTGCTCGATATCCTGCCGACCTATAATTACTGGGAGCGGATGAACCGCGCCTATGCGCTGAAGATCTATCACTGGACGTTTCTGGCGCAGCCCTATCCGCTGCCGGAGACGCTGGTCGCGAGCAATGGCGAGTTCTTCCTGCGCTTCAAGATGGCGAGGCAGACTAAATCGAAGACGCTGGACGCCATCGACGCGCGCGCGCTCGAACACTACATCGCCCCGTTCCGCGATCCCGCCCGCGTGCACGCGATGTGCGAGGATTACCGCGCCGGCGCCTATTTCGACTACGATCTCGACAAGGCCGATTTCGAGGCCGGCAAGAAGATCACGATTCCCATGCTGGCGCTGTGGGGCAATGCCGGCGTGGCGCAAGCCGCCGCCACCCCGCTCGACATCTGGAAGCAATGGGCGACCAACGTCGTGGGCATGCCGGTGGATTCCGGCCACTTCCTCACCGAGGAAAATCCCGACGTCACCGCCAAGGCGCTGCGCGAGTTCTTTGCCGCGCCTTAGCGCCGCTCCCGAAAGAAGTCCTTGAGCAGCCGCGCCGCTTCGCTTTCGCCGACCCCGGAATAGACATCCGGGACGTGATGGCAGGTCGGCGAGGTGAAGAACCGCACGCCTGATTCAACCGCGCCGCCCTTGGGATCGGCGGCGCCGTAATACAGGCGCCTCACCCTTGCAAACGAGATCGCGCCCGCACACATGGTGCACGGCTCCAGCGTCACGTAGAGGTCGCAGTCGACCAGGCGCTCGCTGCCGATCTTTTTGGCCGCCTCGCGCAGCGCAACGATCTCGGCATGCGCCGTGGGGTCGTAGTCCGTCAGCGTCCGGTTCGCCGCGGTGGCGATGACCTCGTAATTGCGGACCACGACGCATCCGATCGGAACTTCGCCCGCCTTTCCGGCGTTTTCGGCCGTTTTGAGCGCCAAATCCATGAAAGAGGGGGCTTTCAAGCCTCGTATCATCGCGAGAAACCTGCTAGTAGCTGCGACTTCAGCAGAAGTGCTTACCGATTTTGCCTGAGCATGCGGCTCGAGACGAGCGCGCACAATGCTTTCTGGCCACCCCCTGAGTGAGATTATTCATGCCTCGCGACAGCGACAAAGACAACGATTCCCGCGGCCGTCGTGATCGCGGCCCGGCCAAGGGAGGTCCGGCCAAGGGCCGCTCCGGCAAGCCACGCGGACCCGACAAGAAGTTCGCCAAGCGCGGCCCTCCCGGGGACAAGGGCGACGCCCGCCCGCCCCGCGGCGACCGCGACAGCCGTCCCTTCCGTCGCCGCGAGGAGGGCGATGCCCCGCGCCGCGACTTCAGCGACCGTCCGAAGTTCAATCGCCAAGACCGGCCGCGTGAAGACCGGCCGCGCGAAGACCGGCCGCGCGGCGAGGATCGTGGCGAGCGCAGCTTCAAGCCGCGTGGCGATCGGCCCTTCAAGCCGCGTGAGGACCGTCCGTTTTCGGATCGTCCGTCGCGCGACGGCGAGAAGCGCCCGTTCAAGCCCCGTGGCGACCGCCCATTTTCTGATCGCCCCTCGCGCGATGGCGAGAAGCGGCCGTTCAAGCCGCGCGGTGATCGCCCGTCCTATGGGCGTGATGACCGTCCGCCGCGCAGGGATCGCGACGAGTCCCGTCCAGCCGGCCGAACCGGTGACGCGAAGTTTGGCGACAAGCGACCTTACGCGCCGCGTGGCGACCGTCCGGAACGCAAGTTCGATGGCGAGCGGAAGTTTTCGCGCGGCGCACCGGACCGCAATCGCAGCGATTCAAAACCCTGGCAGAAGCGCGATGCGGCTCCGCGCGGTGACCGGCCGCCGCGCAAGGATTTCAGCAAGGGTCCGCGCAAGGATTTCGGCGGCAGCGACCGCGGTCAGGACAAGCCCTGGCAGAAGCGCGACGATCGGCAAGGCGGCGGCGACGACCGTCCGCGCTTTTCGCGTTCGCGCGACGATCGTCCATCGGGTGACCGTCCGTTCCGCGAGCGGCCCAAATTCGATCGTCCCAAGTTCGATCGTCCGCGCGATGATCGCCCAAAGTTCGATCGCGGCGGCGATCGCCCCAAATTCGATCGTCCGCGCGAGCGCTCCGAGGGCCGTTCCGACTGGCACGAGCATCCCCGCAGCGAAGCGCGTTCCGGCGATCGTCCACGCCGCGAAAACGAGGACGAGAGCAGGATCTTCGAGAAGCGTCCGGCCTTCGGCGGCCGCGGCGCCTATCGCGAGCGCGATCGTGATTCCGAGCGGCGGCCGCGCCGCGAGGAAGAGGTCAAGCCGAAGAAAGCCGGCGAGCGTATCGCCAAGGTGCTGTCGCGTGCGGGCCTCGCCTCGCGCCGCGACGCCGAGGAGATGGTCACGCAGGGCCGCGTCAGCGTCAACGGCCGGGTGATCAATTCGCCTGCGCTCGACATCACCTCGAACGATTTCGTCACCATCGACGGCAAGCCGTTGCCGGAGCGCGAGCGCACGCGGCTGTTCCTCTATCACAAGCCGCGCGGCCTGATGACGACGCATGACGATCCCGAGGGACGTCCGACCGTGTTCGACAATTTGCCCGAAGGTCTGCCGCGGCTGATCTCGATCGGCCGGCTCGACTTCAACACCGAGGGCCTGCTGCTGCTCACCAATGATGGCGGGCTCGCGCGCACGCTCGAGCTGCCGGACACCGGCTGGCTGCGCCGCTACCGTGTCCGCGCCCATGGCGACGTCACGCAGGCGCAGCTCGACGAGCTGAAGAACGGCGTCGAGATCGAGGGCATCAAATACGGTCCGATCGACGCCACGCTGGAGCGCGACCAGGGCGCCAATGTCTGGCTGGTGTTCGCGATCCGCGAGGGCAAGAACCGCGAAGTGCGCAACGTCTGTGCCCATCTCGGACTTGAGGTGAACCGGCTGATCCGGGTCTCCTACGGCCCGTTCCAGCTCGGCGAGGTCCCCGAAGGCCAAGTCGAGGAGATCAAGTCCCGCGTGCTGCGCGACCAGCTCGGCGAAAAGATCATCGACAAATCGGGCGCGCAGTTCGACGTGCCGCAGAAATCTGCCTCGCATGAGGGAGACGACGCGCCGCGCGAAAAGAAGCCGGCGACCAAGCGCGGCGTGATCAACGACCGCAAGGGCCGCCGCGTGCTGGTGCAACGCACCGGCAGCGAGGAAGCGCGCGAGCGCAACGAGGCTGAGGCGAGCGGCTACGGCCCGCCGCGCCGTCCCAAGCGCGGCTATCACGGCAAGCGCGATCTGGCGCCGAAGGAGGACTGAGGTTGCGCGTCGTCGGCGGTCGCTTGAAGGGGCGCAATCTGGCCTCACCGTCCTCGCGCGACATCCGCCCCACGGCGGACCGCCTGCGCGAGTCCGTGTTCAACATCCTCGTGCACGCCTATGACGATCCGATTGCGGACGCGCGCGTGCTCGATCTCTTTGCCGGCACCGGCGCGCTGGGCATCGAGGCGTCGTCACGCGGCGCTAAATTCGTGCTGTTCGTCGACAACGGCGCGGAAGCGCGCGCCCTGCTGCGGAACAATGTCGAGACGCTGGGCTTGGGTGGCGTGACAAAAGTCTATCGCCGCGATGCGACCGATCTCGGCCCTGCGCATCCGGTCGAGCCGTTCTCGCTGGTGTTTCTCGATCCGCCCTATGGCAAGGGGTTTGCGGAGAAGGCGCTTGCGAGCTTGCGCGACGGCAGCTGGCTCACGCCGGGCGCGCTGCTCGTCGTGGAAGAGGCAAAGGCTGCGCAATTCGTCACGCCGGAAGGCTTCGAGGAATTGGAGCGGCGCACTTATGACGACACGGAGTTCGTGTTTTTGAGGCGGCCGTAATTTCGAAAATTATCTTCGCCCGAACAGCTTCTCGACATCCGACAGCTTCAGCTCGACATAGGTCGGGCGGCCGTGATTGCACTGGCCGGAGTTCGGCGTGTCCTCCATCTCGCGGAGCAGGGCGTTCATCTCTTCCGGCCGCAGCCTGCGGCCGGCGCGCACTGAGCCGTGGCAGGCCATGGTGGCGGCGACGTGCATCAGGCGGCGCTCCAGCGGCAGCGCCTCGTCCCACTCGGCCATGTGCTCGGAAAGATCGCGCAAGAGCCCGCCCGCGTCGGCCTTGCCGAGCAGCGACGGCGTCTCGCGCACCGCAACCGCGCCGGGGCCGAAGGATTCGATCGCAAGGCCGAATGACACCAGCTCCTCGCTGCGCTCGAGCAGGCGCTCCACCGTGGCCTCGTCCATCTCGACGATCTCGGGGATCAGCAGGATCTGCCGCTGCACGCCGTTCTCCGCCAGAGAGGCTTTCAGCCGCTCGTAGACGATGCGTTCATGTGCGGCGTGCTGGTCGACGATGATCAGGCCGTCGCGGGTCTGCGAGACGATGTAGGTCTCGTGGATCTGGGTGCGCGCAGCGCCGAGCGGGCGGTCGACCAGGTCACTGACCGGCTGGGATTCGATCCGCACGTCCGCGCTGGGTGCGCCGACATCGAACGCAGCCTGCGCGCGTTCGGCGAAGGCGGGCGCGGCGGAGCCTTCGAATGACGGCATCGGCGCGACCGGGGCGGATGGCGACGCCCGCCAGTCCCAGCTTGCCGGGCGCGGCGTGAATGCGGGGCGGAACGACGACAGCGCGCTTTCGCCGCTGTTGGCCGCCGTACGCCGGCCCTCGCGTGCAAGCCCTTCCTTCAATCCGTGCACGATCAGCGCACGGACGAGGCCGGCGTTGCGAAACCGCACCTCGGTCTTGGCCGGATGCACGTTGGCGTCGACCTCGCGCGGATCGAGCGTGACGAACAGCGCCAGCACCGGATGGCGGTCGCGCGGCAGATAATCGGCATAGGCCCCGCGCACTGCCCCTAGGATCAGCTTGTCGCGCACCGGGCGGCCGTTGACGAAGAGATATTGCCCGAGCGCGTTGGCTTTGGTCAGCGCCGGCGCTGCGGCATAGCCGGCGACCACCACGCCCTCGCGCTCGGCATGGACCTCGATGGCATGGCTGCGGAACTCCGCCCCCAGGATGTCGCCGAGACGCGTCAGGCGACCGGCGACGCCGGGCAGCGCCGCAGCCCAGGTCACCGGAGCGCGCTCTTCGCCCGCGAGCGTGAAGGCGATTTCCGGCCGCGCCATCGCGAGGCGCCGCACCACCTCACGAATCGCTTCCGCCTCCGTCCGGTCGGTCTTCAAGAACTTCAGCCGCGCCGGCGTCGCGTAGAAGAGGTCATTGACCTCGACCCGCGTGCCGTGGGCCAGCGCCGCCGGCATGATCTCGGATTTCTCGCCGCCCTCGACATTGAGCGCCCAGGCGTGCGGCTCGCCGGCATGCCGCGTGGTGATGGCGAGCCGCGCCACAGAGCCGATCGAGGGCAGCGCTTCGCCGCGGAATCCGAGCGTGCGGATCTGCAGCAAGTCCTCGTCGTCGAGCTTGGAGGTGGCGTGACGCTCGACCGCCAGTGACAGGTCCCTGGCGGTCATGCCGCCGCCGTCGTCGGTGATGCCGATCCGCCGGCGCCCGCCGCCATCGGTAAAGACGTCGATGCGGCTCGCGCCGGCATCGATGGCGTTCTCGACCAGTTCCTTGACCACGCTCGCGGGACGCTCGACCACCTCGCCGGCGGCGATGCGGTTGACGACCTGTTCGGGTAATTGGCGGACGGGCATGAGTTCGATTTTCGGCTTCGATCTTGGGCTTCGATCGGGATTCGCGGAGAACGCTATTCTAGGCCGTGTTGCGTCAAAAGCATGTGTTGGGCAACAGGAACGTGGCGGGCTGGGGAAAAGGGCTGTCTATCGCATTGATGGGATTGGACGTTCGAGAGAATCGCGCAACTGGGATGGATCGATCTCCGGCTGCCGTCCCGATTGTGGGGTACCGGGCTGCGGTGTAGCATCGCGAAAAACGGCAACAGGACGGGAGGACGCCATGTGCCATCTCTTCGCGCATCAGCCCCAACGCGACTACGAATCCCAGACCCGCTCCTTACGGATCGGTGGGCATTGCACCTCGATCCGTCTGGAAATGGCGTTCTGGGACACGCTGGAGGAGATCGCGGCCAAGGAGAACATGAGCGTCGGCAAGTTCCTGACAACGCTCTACAACGAGGTGCTCGACCATCACGGCGAGGTCAATAATTTTGCCTCGTTGCTGCGCTGCTCCTGCCTGATCTATCGCTCCCGGAGCTTGGCGCCGGTACGGGATTTCAAGGTCGCCGTCGCACCCATTCTTGATGCGGCTGAATAGCCCCACCGTCATTGCGAGGAGCTCTTGCGACGAAGCAATCCAGACCGTCACCGCGGTGGGATTCTGGATTGCTTCGCGTCGCTCGCAATGACGGGGAGGGAACGCTGTGCTCCATTCCGAGCCGATGGACGTCGGGCGTCAGATCTCCTTCTTCTGCATCGCGCCTGCAATGTAGTCCGCCTGACGGATCGCCAGCGAAACGATGGTCAGCGTCGGATTGCAGGCTGCGCCGCTGGTGAACTGGCTGCCGTCGGAGACGAACAGGTTCTTGACGTCGTGGCTCTGGCCGAACTTGTTGACCACGCCGTCTCGCGGCTTCTCGCTCATCCTGTTAGTGCCGAGATTGTGGGTGCTCGGATAGGGCGGTGTCGGATAGCTCACGGTGGCGCCGACGGCGTCGTAGACCGCCGCACCCTGCTTGTAGGCGTGCGCGCGCATCGCGAGATCGTTGGGATGATCGTCGAAGTGCACGCTTGCGACCGGCTGGCCGAACTTGTCCTTCACGGTCGGATCGAGCGTGATGCGGTTGGTCTCCTGCGCCATGTCCTCGCCGACCAGCCACATGCCGGCCATCCTGGGATAACCGTCGAGCGCTGCGGTGAACGGACGTCCCCAGGCGCCGGGGTTGAGGAACGCCGCCATGAAGGGCAGTCCGAGCGACAGCGTCTCCATCTCGTAGCCGCCGACGAAGCCGCGCTTCGGATTGTTGGCGGCCTCGTCGCGGATGATGCCGGCCATGGTGGTGCCGCGATACATGTGCACCGACTTCTCGAACACGGCATAGACGCTGCCGGTCATGTGGCGCATGTAATTGCGGCCGACCTGACCGCTTGAGTTGCCGAGGCCGTCGGGGAACATCGTGGATGCGCTGTTCAACAGCAGCCGTGGGCTTTCAATCGAATTGCCGGCGACAGCAACGATGCGCGCCTTCTGGCGCTGCATTGCACCGCTCTCGTCGGCGTAAACCACGCCGGTGACTTTGCCGCCGGCATCGTGCTCGATCTTGACCGCCATGCTGGCGGGGCGAACCTCGAGATTGCCGGTCGCCTCGCCCTTGGGGATCTCGGTGTAGAGTGTCGACCATTTCGCGCCGGACTTGCAGCCCTGGAAGCAGAAGCCGATCTGCTGACAGGCGCCGCGTCCGTCGCGCGGCTGGCTGTTGATCGCCATGTTGCCGGTGTGCACCGTCTTGTAGCCGAGCTTCTTTGCGCCGGCCTCCATCACTCTGAAGTTATTGTTGCCGGGAAGTCCGGGAATGCCGTTGGTGCGGGTCACGCCCATCTTGTTCTCGGCCTTGGCGTACCACGGCTCCATCTCCGCGAGCGTGACCGGCCAGTCCAGCAGGTTGGCGCCGGGAATGTTGCCGTAGGTGCTCTTCACCTTGAACTCGTGCTCGTCGAACCGCAGCGACGCGCCGGCCCAGTGTGTGGTCGAGCCGCCGACCGCCTTGACGATCCAGGCGGGAAGACCCGAGAAGTCTTTTGCGACGCGCCATGATCCTGATGTGGTGCGCGCATCGGTCCAGGCGAGCTGCGAGAAACTCTCCCACTCGTCATTGACGAAGTCCTGATTCTCGATGCGGGGACCTGCTTCGAGAATCACGACCTTGATGCCCTTCTGTGCGAGCTCGTTGCCCAGCGTGCCGCCGCCGGCACCGGAGCCGACGATCACCACAACGCTGGAGTCGTTCAGATCGAATTTTGCCATATGCGTTCTCCTGAACCGTTGGGTGAGCCTTAAGCCTTCGGCAGCCAGTCGATGTCGGCGAAGCCGCGGTTGATGTAGCCGCCGTGTTCGGCGGAGGAGCCCTCGTAGCCGAACCGCGGCCAGACCTCTTTCTGGTTGTAGAGAGAGACGACGAGGTCGCCGCGCACCTTCTGGAAGAAGTCGCTCTGCTCGATCTCCTTCAAGAGCACCACGCGGTCGGCTTCCCAGGGCACTTCGGCATAGGGCGCCTTGTGGCGATCACGCGCGTTCTGATCGAGCCTGGTGATGCCGTCGCTGATCAGCGCCTTGACGGCGGGGTCCTTGGCGGCCTTTCCGTCCCACGGCTTGATCGCGGTGACGTAGTAGCTGTCGCCAAGGAAATCGTGCGGATAGATATCGCGCGCGACTTTCAGCAGCGTCTTCATCGTCGCGGGCGAAAGCGCGCTTGCCTCGTCGGCCCAGGCGCCCTCGATGCTGACAGCGACGCTGGTCGCGACTGCCGCGACCGGCACGGCGGCCGCGGCGCCCTTGAGAAAGATGCGGCGGCTGTGCCTGCTTCGACGATCGACTTCTCTCATGACATTCCTCCTTCGATTTTTATGATTTTGATTTTGTAGTTCGATCAGTTGAAGCGTCCGCCCCGTTGGATCACCTCGATCTTGTAGCCGTCGGGGTCGCTGACGAAGAAGAAGCGCGCCAGCGTTTTGCCGTCGTGCTTGAAGTCGCGCAGCGGGCCCGGTGCGAGCTTCTGGCGCTCGAAGCGGGCATGCTCGGCATCGAGATCCTCGACCACCACGGCGAGATGTCCGTAGCCGTCGCCGAGCGCATACGGCTCCTTGCGATCGAAATTGACCGTCAGCTCCAACTCGAAGGGCGAGGAGGGATGACGCAGATAGATCAGGGCAAAGTCTGCGAACTTCAGACGGTCGGCGACTTCCAGGCCAAAGGCCCGCTTGTAGAAGTCGAGCGAGCGCGCCTCGTCGAGTGCGCGGATCATGGAATGGACCGGCTTCGCCATTCAGTTCTGCTCCTTAAGAAAGGCGATGATGGCGGCGCGCGTCTCCGGCTTCGCCTGCCGGTAGACCATGACCACGCCGGGAATCACGGCTTGCGGATTGGTCAGCCAGGCGTCGAGCTTCGTCTCGTCCCAGGCGAAGGCTGCTTGTGCGAGGGGCTCTGAATAGTGAAAGCCTTCGACCTTGCCGGCGGGCCGCCCGACGATCCCGACCAGCGGCGGACCCTGCCGCACCGGTTCCGACAGGTTCGTGGTGTGGCACACCGCGCATTGCTGCTTGAACAGTGTTGCGCCATCCGGCGGCTTTGCAGCCGGCAAGGGCATCTGCGCCTCGGCCATCCGCACCACCAGCACCATCGCGGTGCACAATCCCAGCACGATCGCGCGCATCGTCAAAAGTCCGCCCATCCACGTCAATTCAGCGTGCGCAAATTCTAGGCGCGGCAAAACATGCGGTGGTAGTAGCGGGCTGTTTCGCTGCGTGCGGAGATGCGCGCGAGTGCGTTGTTCCGCGCTGCCGCATATGCGGAGGACAATTCCGCGAAACCGCCGTCAAATCCCTAAACGATCACCACACGAGACGGATTGCATCGCGGTCGCGCCGTTCGAGCTCGTAACGCGATGGACTGGTTCGGCTCAGGCGGACGGCGCATCAAGCCGCCGAACCGATCATCGCGAAAATCCAGGAGAAATGGATGAAGTTGGTGAAGACCTCCGCAATCGCATGCGCCGTCTCGGCTCTCCTTGTGACACCGGTTCTCGCGCAAGGTACGTCGTCTGGCGCGAGGCCTAGCGGCACCGTGCAAAGCAAACCCATGCAAGGCAGCACAATGGGCAGCGGCGACGAGGAGATGAGCGCCCAGCCGGGCGCGGCGGGCGAGACGGCGGGCATGAAGCCGACGAAGGGCACCAGGGGCACGGTTGGCACCACGGGCAGTGCTGCACACAAAGGGACCGCCGACGAGTCCGCGACAGGCGGTGCAGCCACGGGCAAGCGCTACTAGCCCAAGCGCTACTAGCCAATGGAGTGAAATGGCAGAACTCCGGCCGCCCTGCGGCCGGAGTTCTTTTGCTGTCTTTGCTAGTCGTCGAAACCGCGTCCGCGCTTCGACTTGATGTCGCTGCGGTGCTTCTTGCCCTCGAGCCGGCGCTGCTTGGAGCCAAAGGTCGGCTTTGTCGCGCGCCGCGGCTTCGGCCGGATCATGGCTTCGCCGAGCATCTCCGTGAGGCGGTCGATGGCGTCCTGGCGGTTGCGCTCCTGGGTGCGGAAGCGTTGGGCCTGGATCACGATGACGCCGTCCTTGGTCATGCGCTGCCCTGCGAGCCGGGCGAGGCGCAGCGCGGCATCCTCCGGAAGCGTCAGCTTCCGGGTGTCGAAGCGCAATTGCGCCGAGGTCGCGACCTTGTTGACGTTCTGCCCGCCCGGGCCGGAGGCGCGGACAAAGCCGATCTCGATGTCGTCCTCGTCGATGACGAGATCGCGGGATATCCGCAGCATGGTGGCACCATTCGTGATGCCCGGACATATCCCGGACGCCCAAGTTCGGCAATGGCGCCCCGAAATGCAAATGGCCGGGCGAGCCCGGCCATTCACGAAGCCTACGAAAGACGTCAGTTCGATTTCGTCGCCGGTGCGGCTGCGGGTTGCGCCGCGGCCTGCGGAGCGCGGCCGACGACGACGGTCAGGAGGCCCTGGCCCCAGAGGCGCTTTGCGGCCGCCTTGGCGTCGTCCATGGTGACCGCATCGACGACGGCGTTGCGCTTCTCGATATAGTCGATCGGCAGCTTGTCCTGCTGATATTGCAGCAGCGCCTGCGCGAGCTTCGAGGAGGTGTCGAGCGCCAGCATCTGCGAGCCCTTGAGGTAGGACTTGGCTTCATCGAGCTCCTTCTGCGTCGGGCCTTCCTCGGCGATCCGGCGCACTTCCTTGTCGATGGCGTCGATGGTGTCGCCGGCACGGTCGGCGCGGGTGCCGGTATTGCCGATGAAGACCGCCGAATGCTCCATCCAGAGCAGCGATTCGAACACCGAATAGGCCAGCCCGCGCTTCTCACGCACCTCGCGATAAAGCCGCGAGGACAGCCCGCCGCCGCCGAGGATGTGGTTGACGACATAGGCCGCCATGAAGTTCGGATCGCTGCGCTTCACTCCGGGACCGCCGAAGGTGATCACGGTCTGGGGCACGTCGAGCGTCACGAAAGCGCGTTGCGGCGGCTTGGCGGCCTCGACGTCGGGGACCGGCACGAGATTGGCCTTGGCGGGCAGGCTGCCAAACGTGTGGTCGAGCAGCTTGCCGAGTGTATCGGGATCCACATCGCCAACCACCGCGATCTTGAGCGTGTCCTTGGCGAGCACGCGGCCAACATAGTCCTTCATGTCGGCAACCGTGATGGTCGGAACGCTCTCGAGGTTGCCGTTGGACTGCCGGCCGTAGGGATGATCGCCGAAGGCAACCTCCAGGAATTTGCGGCTCGCCAGCGAGGTCGGGTTGGTGGTCTCGCGGCGCAGGCCCGAGATCACCTGCGAGCGGATGCGCTCGACATCGGCCGTTTCGAAATGCGGCGAGGTCAGCGCGCTCCGCAGCAGGTCGAAGGCCTCGTCCTTGTTGTCGCGCAGCATGCGCAGGCTGCCGCGGAACGTGTCGCGGGTGGCGGAGAAGGAGAGCTCGATGGCGCGGCGGTCGAGCCGCTCATGGAAGGTCTTGGAATCGAGATCGCCGGAGCCTTCGTCGAGGAGATCGCCGACCAGATTGGCGACGCCCGACTTGTCCTTGGGATCCTGGGCCGAGCCGCCGGCAAAGGAATATTCCATGGCGATCAGCGGCACGGTCGCATCCTGCACGAACCAGGCCTCGATGCCGCCCGGCGAAGTTAAATGCTGGATCTTTGCCGCCGCCTGCGACGGCGAGACGGTAGCAAGCGCGAGTGCCGCGCCGGTGGCAAAGGAGAACGCAACGCGTCGAAGAAAGGGATAGGTCACGAACGCTTCTCCTCGCGCTTGGCGGCGCCGGTGTCCTTGATCAGATAGCCCGTTACCGAGCGCTTCTTCTCGAGCCATTTCTGCGCGACGGTGCGGACCTGCTCGGCGGTGACCGCGCGGATGCGATCTGGCCAGCTCCGGATATCCTCGATCGACAGGCCCGTGGTCAATGCGCCGCCATACCAGCGCGCCAGCACCGCCTGGTTGTCCTGGGCGTAGATCGCCTCGGCGATGAGCTGGGTCTTGACCCGCTCGAGATCCTCGGCGCGGATCGGATTCTGCGCGACGTCGGCAATGACGCCGTCGACCACCTGCTCGACCTCGGCGAAGCTGACCCCGGATTTGGGCGAAGCCGAGATCGCGAACTGGGTCGGGTCGAGCGAGATGCTCGAATAGCTGGCGCTGGCGGAGACCGCGAGCGGCTTGTCGACCACGAGCGCACGGTAGAGATAGGAATTGCTGCCGCTGCCCATCAGCTGCGCCAGCACGTCGAGGGCCGCGCTTTCGCCGGCCGCAGCCGTGGTCGCCGAGGGCACCAGGTAATAGCGTCGCAAGCCGGGTTGCTCGACGCGCGGATCGGCCAGGGTCACGGTGCGCGGCGCCGCGGGCTCCGGCTCCTGCGGGCGGACGCGGCGCGCCGGGATGGCGGGTTGAGCCGGGATGGAGCCGAAATTGCGCTCGACCAGCGGGCGGATGTCGGCGGGCTCGACGTCGCCGGCGATCACCAGGATCGCGTTGTTCGGCGCATAGAAGCGGCGGTAGAAGGCGAGCGCATCCTCGCGGTCGAGCTTCTCGATCTCCTGGTGCCAGCCGATCACCGGCCGGCCATAGGGATGGTTGAGATAGAGCGCGGCCATGATCTGCTCGTTCAGCCGCGCGTCCGGATTGTTGGCGACGCGCATGTTGTATTCTTCGAGCACGACGTCGCGCTCGGGCAGCACGTTCTCGTCCTTGAGGATCAGGCCGGTCATGCGGTCGGCCTCGAACTCCATCATGGTCGGCAACTGCTCGCGCGGCACGCGCTGGTAGTAGTTGGTGTAGTCGACCGAGGTCGAGGCGTTCTCGTTGCCGCCGACGCGGAGCACGGTCTGGGAGAATTCGCCGACCGGATGCTTCGATGTGCCCTTGAACATCAGGTGCTCGAGGAAGTGCGCCAGCCCGGACTTGCCCGGCGTCTCGTCCGCCGAGCCGACCTTGTACCAGATCATTTCCGTGACGACGGGCGTGCGGTGGTCGGGAATCACCACGACCTGCATGCCGTTTCCGAGCGTGAAGCTGGCGGGCGGGGCCGATGTCACCGTGGTCTGCGCAAGGGATGCGCCGGCCGTCAGGACACTCGTCGAAAGCAGCGCGGCAAGGAGGCGGGCAGCCGATCGGTAAGAGGACATCATGATCCTTATGAAAGGCCGAGCCCGGATGTCCGGCTCGGAGGCACGGCATGCTACACCGTGCCGCAAACGCTTCGTGTCACGAAGCAGAGAACTCAACTCGGGCGCAAGTTACTGATAAGCATCAAAGACCGCGTCCGGCGCGCACGAGCCGCCGGCGCGGGACCGCCTCTGTCGGGATATCGCAAACGGACAGGAGGCTATTGTTCCTTGTCCTTGCCGGACATGATGTCGAAATAGGTCCGCCGTGTCTTGTCCTCTCCGGCGCCATAGGCGTAGCTCGGCGACGGCGTCTGGTAGCCCGGCGGCGGCTCGACCAGCGACTGCCGCGGCGGCTCGGTCGTGAATTGCTTGGCCGCCTCGCCTTTGTTGTTCGACATCATGCCCCACAGGCCGCCGGTGAAACCGAGCTGGGCCGGGCTGAGCGACGGATTGCCGTTGGTGCCCGGCTGAATAGGATCATTGCTCGTGCGCTCGGGTGCGGCTGTCCTGCCGACCTCCATCTCGGCTGGCGACAACGCCCGGCCTGCCTGCCAGCTCTCCGTGGCCTTGACGGCCTTCTTCCGCTGCGCGATGGCCTCCTTGCGGCGTCTCTCGTCAGGGTCCTTCGGCCAGTTCGGTGCGTTCTTGGCTTCAACGCCGGCGGGTGGCGGCAGGTCAAGCTTGGGCGGCACCACCAGCGGCGATCGCTCGCGGTATTCGATACCCTTCTTCTCCATGCTCTTGGCGCCGATGCCGGACATCAGATTGTCGATGAGCTTTTCTTCGAAGGTCATGTCGTCATCGTCCTCGCCGTCGTCGCCGGCGCGGGCGGCGCCAGCCGACATGACGAGACCGATGCCGAGCGCGACAGCGGACAATTTCAACGCCCGCCAGAACCCCTGCCGGGGGTCTTCAACCATCGAACCGCTGGTCTTCGAGCTGCGCATCACTGTACCTGTTCCAAAATGTGGCAGTTTGCCGCTCTCGCGCGGCATAATTCCTCGCAAAAGCAAGGTTCCGCCTGCCGGTCCGTATCGGCCGGGATCAGGGCGCTTTTGCGGCGGGTACCCCCAGGAAGGAATCATACAATAGCGCCGCCACGCCAGCAACGATGGCCACGTCCGCGAGGTTGAAGACGTACCAATTATAGGTATTTCCGCCGATCTCGACGTGAAACAGGGCGAAATCGACCACCGCGCCATAGGCCAGGCGGTCGATGCCGTTGCCGATGGCGCCGCCAATGATCAGGCCGAGCGCGATGGTTGCCAGCAGGGTGTGCGAGCGCGCCATCCAGATCGCCAGCGCAACCACCGCAAGGACCTTCACGGCCATCAGCGCCATTTGCGCAGCCTGACCGTCGTTCTGGAGCCAGCCGAAGCTGATGCCGATGTTCCAGGCCAGCACCAGGTCGAAGAACGGGGTCACCTCGACCGCGCCGCGACGGGCGAGGTCGAACACGTTCAGCAGCCAGAGCTTTGAGGCCTGGTCGGCCACGAGCGTGACCAGGGCCGCGAGGATGCCGGCGCGGAGCGGGGTCATGCAGGGGAGATCTCTATCTCCACTACAAACACCGCCGTCGTCCCGGCGAAGGCCGGGACCCATACTCCGAGGCGGAAGTTGTTTGAGGGACTCGTGGTCATCAGCCTTCGCTGCAATCGGCGGTCGTGGTTATGGGTCCCGGCCTTCGCCGGGACGACGCAGAGTTAAACGCTGACCCCCAGCGCTTTCCATTCGCGCAGCGCCTTGGCGTCGCGCGGGGTGACGTCGGGATATTCGGAGTCTTCACCCACCGCCGGCGAAATCTTCCAGGAACGGGCGCATTTGGTGCCGACCGCCTTCTCCACCACGACTGCGACGCCTGGCACGGCATCGAGACGGAATGCGGAAGCCGGCGCCTCGCCCTCGCGCACCTCGTAGTTCGAGGTGATGCAGATCTCGGCGAGGTCGGTGTCGAACAGGGTTGCAAGCATGTCGCGGTCGGCGACATGGATGACCGGCGAGGCCTCCAGCGACGAGCCGATGTTCTTAGCGGCGCGTTCGAGCTCCAGCGCACCGGTGACGACGCGGCGGACGTTGCGGATCGCTTCCCACTTCGCGGCGAGCTTGTCATCGCGCAGGCTTTCGAGGTCGTCGGGAAACTGCGTCAGGTGCACCGAGGGCTCGGCGTCGGGCCTGTACATGCGCCAGGCTTCCTCCGCGGTGAAGCTGAGGATCGGCGCCAGCCATTTCAGGATCGAGCTGCACAACAGGTCGATCGTGGTCAGCGCCGCCTTGCGCGTCGGCGAGGACGGCGGATCGCAATACAGCGTGTCCTTGCGGATGTCGAAATAGAACGCGGAGAGTTCACTGTTCAGGAAGGCGGACAAGGTTGCGACCACGGTCTTGTAGTCGAACTCCTGATAGGCCTTGCGGACGACGGCAGCACGCACCGCGAGCTCGTGCAGCATCAGCCGTTCGAGCTCAGGCATCTCGGCGGGCGCGACTGCGTCGGCCGGCTTGTAATGATCCAGCGTTCCCAGCATCCAGCGTACTGTGTTGCGCAGCTTGCGATAGGTCTCGATGGTGTTCTTCAGGATCTCCGGGCCGATGCGCTGGTCGTCGGCATAGTCGGTGGCGCAGACCCACAGGCGCAGGATATCCGCGCCCGAATCCTTGATCACCTTCTGAGGCTCGACGGTGTTGCCGATCGACTTCGACATCTTGCGGCCGTTCTCGTCGAGTGTGAAGCCGTGGGTGAGCACGACGTCGTAGGGCGCGCGGCCCCGCGTGCCCGCGCTTTCCAGCAGCGAGGAATGAAACCAGCCGCGATGCTGGTCGCTGCCTTCCAGGTACATCACGGTGTCGTCGCCGCCGTCGACCTTGCGGACGATGTTGCCGAGCTGCGGGAAGTTCTGGCGATCCTCGAGCACGAAGGCGTGCGTAGAGCCGGAATCGAACCAGACGTCGCAGATGTCGTCGATCTTCTTCCAGTCTTCCTTCGCGCGCGATCCGAGGAAGCGCTCGCGGGCGCCCTCCATGTACCAGGCGTCGGCGCCTTCCTCCATGAAGGCCTCGGCGATGCGCTGATTGACGATCTCGTCCTGCAGGATCTCGGCCGAGCCGTCGCTCTTCTCGCGCACGAACACGGCGATCGGAACGCCCCAGGCGCGCTGGCGCGAGATCACCCAGTCGGGGCGATTGGCAATCATGCCGTTGATGCGGTTCTCACCCGACGGCGGCACCCATTGCGTGACCGAGATCGCATGCAGCGCGCGGGCCCGCAGCGTATCACCCTTCTTTGCATGGCCATTCTCGCTGACGTCCTTGTCCATCGCGATGAACCATTGCGGCGTGTTGCGGAAGATCACCGGTTTCTTCGAGCGCCAGGAATGCGGATATTGGTGCTTGAGGCGGCCCCGCGCGAGCAGCTTGCCGGCCTCGACCAACGCCTTGATCACGGCCTCATTGGCATCGCCCTTCTCGCCCTTGTCGTTGAGCACGCGCTTGCCGGTGAAACCGGGGGCCTGCGCAGTATAGGCGCCGTTCTCGTCGACAGTGTAGGGGATCGCGGTCGAGATGCCACGCTCATTGAGCTCGCGGGTGTTGGCCATCCAGACGTCGAAATCCTCGCGGCCGTGGCTCGGCGCGGTGTGCACGAAGCCGGTGCCGGTATCGTCGGTGACATGCTCGCCGGCGAGCAGCGGCACGATGAACTCGTAACCGCCATCGAGGCCGCGCAAGGGATGGGCGCACTCCACGGCGTCCAGCGTGTCGCCGGGAATGTCGCGCAGCTTCTCATAGGCGGTGACGCGCGCCTGCTTGAACACCTCTGCGGCAAGCGCATCGGCCAGGATCAGGAGATCGCCGGTCTTCGCCCAATTGTCCGCGGCCGCATCCGTGACCTTGTAGAGGCCGTAGGCGATCTTCGGTGAGAACGAGATCGCGCGGTTGCCGGGCAGTGTCCAGGGTGTGGTGGTCCAGATCACGACCGAAGCATTGGCGAGCGCACCATGCGCCGGGGACGTGACGGGAAACTTCACCCACACCATGTCGGAGGTGTAGTCCTCGTACTCGACCTCGGCCTCGGCGAGCGCGGTCTTCTCGACCACGCTCCACATCACCGGCTTGGAGCCGCGATACAGCGTGCCGTTGGCGGCGAACTTCATCAGCTCGCGGGCGATCTGCGCTTCGGCGGGATAGCTCATCGTCTGGTAGGGATGATCCCAGTCGCCGATGATGCCGAGCCGCTTGAACTCTTCGCGCTGCACGTTGATCCAGTGGGTCGCATAGGCGCGGCACTCTTTCCGGAACGCCACCATCGCAGCGGAGTCGCGGAAGTCGGGCTTCTGCTTGCCCTTGGAGCGGTAGTTCTCCTCCTCGATCTTCCATTCGATCGGCAGGCCGTGGCAGTCCCAGCCGGGCACATAGTTGGAGTCGAAGCCAAGCATCTGCTGGCTCTTGGTCACGACGTCCTTGAGGATCTTGTTCAGCGCGTGCCCGATATGGATGTTGCCATTGGCGTAGGGCGGGCCGTCATGCAGGACGAATTTGGCGCGGCCCTGGGCTTCCTGGCGCAGTCTGTCGTAGAGGCCGATGTCGTTCCAGTATTTCAGCAGCTCCGGCTCGCGCTGCGGCAGGCCGGCGCGCATCGGGAATTCGGTCTGCGGCAGGAACAGGGTTTTGGAATAGTCTTTGGCTTCGGATTTTTGGGACTTTTGTGGCTTGTCGGACATGAGGCTGACTGGCTCGGAAAGGCGCGGGAACGGATGGCGATGCGGAATCGCGGGCGAAACGACAACATCCCGGTCTTGCGCCGAGCCGAAAGCTCAGGCGGAAGCCGGGCCGCTAATCCCTATGATGCGCCGCGCAAACATGGGCTCTCCATAGCAGGGGGGCGGGGGAAGCGCAAAAGGTTCGGCGCGCCGGTTTCCGGCCTCAATCGATGACGCCAAGCCTCGGAAACGCGTCCGGGGCGGCGGCGAGCATGGCGCGGGCGCGGGCGGAATCATCGTCCATCTGGCGGATCAGGGCCTCCAGGCCGTCGAATTTCAGCTCTTCGCGGATGAAGCCGATAAAGGCGCAGTCGAGCGTCTGTCCGTAAAGATCGCCCTTGAAGTCGAACAGGAAGATTTCCAGCAGCGGCGCACCATTATCAAACGTCGGGCGGCGGCCGAAGCTTGCCACCCCGTCCAGCCGCTCCGCGCCGCGGCCGACCCGCACCGCGTAGATGCCGTGCTTGAGGCCGCAATTGGCATCCAAGCGGATGTTGGCGGTGGGATAACCGAGGTCGCGGCCGCGCTTCTCGCCGTGAATGACCTCGCCGGTGATGAACCAGGGCGCGCCGAGCATGGCCGTGGCCTCGTCGAGTTGGCCTTCGGCGAGCGCGATCCGGATCGCGCTGGACGAGACCGGCCGCTCGTCGATATCGACATGCGGCTGCACGTCGACCTCGATGCCGAGCCGGGGCGCCTCGTTGACGAGGAGGCTCGGCGAGCCGACCCGACCCTTGCCGAAGTGGAAGTCGTAGCCGACGGCGATTCCGCCGATGCCCAGGCGCCCGATCAGGTCATGGTGAATGAAGTCTTGCGCGCTGGTCCCGGCGCGGGACTTGTCGAAGGTCATGACCACGGCGCCGTCAAGTCCGGTGCCGGCCAGAAGCCGCAGCTTGGCACGCTCGTCCGTCAGGCGGAATTGCGGGGTGTTGGGGCTGAAAAACCGGCGCGGATGCGGCTCGAAGGTCAATGCCAGCGCCGGGCGGCCATGGATCCTGCCCATTTCCAGGGCTGCGGCGATCACGGCGCGATGGCCGAGATGAACGCCGTCGAAATTGCCCATGGCGACCACGGCACCCCTTGCAATGGCGGAGTCCGGCGTGGTGTCGCGGATAACGGTAAAATGCGGAGCCATCAGGGGAATTCTCAAACCGGCGGGACCGGCCGGGACCGTGGCGCGACGGGCCGGATGAAGTCAAGCGGGAGGGGGCGGCCGCATCGAAGGCGATTTCAGTCCACCGGGGGCGCTCCCAGTTAACGCGCTGTTTAACGCCTTGGTGCTAGTCCTTGGAGCGTGGAACCGCGGGGCTCCGGCCCGGCAGGTCCGATCGTAATATTTCCTGGGTTTGCGTTGGGGGAGTCGAGATGGCGGTTGATTTGTCGATGTCGGTTCTGGTGGTTGACGACTACAGCACCATGATCCGTATCATCAGGAACCTCCTGAAGCAGCTTGGCTTCGAGAATATCGATGATGCAAGCGACGGTTCGGCAGCGCTGAACAAGATGCGCGGCAAGAAGTACGGGCTCGTGATTTCCGACTGGAACATGGAGCCGATGACGGGATACGACCTGCTGCGCGAAGTGCGCGCGGATCCGAACCTCGCCACCACGCCCTTCATCATGATCACGGCCGAATCAAAGACCGAGAACGTGATCGCGGCCAAGAAGGCCGGCGTGAACAACTACATCGTCAAGCCGTTCAACGCGGCGACGCTGAAGACCAAGATCGAGGCGGTCTTCCCGGACATGGCAAGCGCGTAAGGCGCGATCGAAGCTATCGATTGAATTCGGAAGGCCCGGGCGATTGTCCCGGGCTTTCTGCGTCGGGTTCGTTGTTCCGGATTAGATGCTTCACATCAACCGGGAAGCACCATCACCCACGCTACCACTTCAGTTCGCGCATCAGCGCCTTCGGCGGATGGCCGAACAATTCCAGCACTGAAGCCGGGTCGAGCTGGTCGAGCCCCTCGAACTCCTCGGCATGGATGCCGCGGGTCACGAACAGGCAGTCGATGCCGAACTCGCGCGCGCCGGTGAGGTCGGTCCGGACGGAATCGCCGATCGCGAGCACCTTTTTGCGGTCGATCTGGTGGCTCTGGCGTTCGCCGGCGAGCGCCATCGCGCGCTCGTAAATCGGCCGGTGCGGCTTGCCGTAGAAGATCACCTCGCCGCCGAGCTCGCGATAGAGCTCCGCGATCGCGCCGGCGCAATAAATCAGCCGGTCGCCGCGTTCCACCACGATGTCGGGGTTGGCACAAACCAGCGTCAGCTTGCGCTCGCGCGCCTTCAGCATCATGCCGCGATAGTCTTCCGCCGTCTCGGTCTCGTCGTCATAGAGGCCGGTGCAGACGATGTAATCCGCCTCCTCCAGCGGCGCGGTCACCGCATCGAGGCCGCGGTAGATCGAGTTGTCGCGCTCGGGCCCGAGCCAGAACATCTTGCGGCCGGGATGGTCGGCGACATAGAGCCGCGTCAGGTCGCCTGAAGACACGATCGCATCATAGGTCTCGTCGGCGACGCCGAGCTTGCGCAATTGCCGCTGCACGGAGTCGGCCGGGCGCGGCGCGTTGGTGATCAGGATGACCGTACCGCCGCGGCTGCGGTAGGTGTGCAGCGCCTCGCAGGCTTCGGGGAAGGATTCGAGGCCGTTATGGACCACGCCCCAGATGTCGCTGAGCACGACGTCCACGCCCGCCACGAGTTCACGCAGGCTTTCGGCGAAATGCAGCGTGGTCATGATGCGTGGGGCCGATCAGATGCGGCGCGCGAGCGCGGCGTTGCCGGTGACGCGCTGTGGCGCAGACGCAGCCGACGTCGCGCCTGAGCTGGGTGTGCCGGAGCCATTGGATACCTGAATGTCCTGTGCCTGGTTCGGCGCGGCGGTAGCAGATGACCCCTCCGGCCGCAATGGCCGGGGCGGCGCGAACAGGAATCCCTGGCCGAACCGCACGTCATAGTCGAGCAGGTCGATCACGGCGCGCTCGCCCTCGATCCGCTCGGCGATCAGGTCGATGCCGAAGCGGCCGAGCAGGTCGGAAAGGTCGGAAGGGTGGATGTCCGAGGCCGAAGCCTGCCTGGGGTCGAGCAGGAGCGAGGCCGGCACCTTGATGAAGCGCACGCCGCGATCGGCGAGCTCGCGCGGTTCGATCCGCAAATCGGTGACATGGTCGATCGAGAAACGGAAGCCGCGCTGGGCGAGCGCGGCGAGATTCTCGGTCTCGGCCGGGCCGAGATTGCGGAAGGTTGATTGCTTGAATTCCAGCACCAGCGAGGGCGCCAGCGCCCGGTTGGCTTCGAGGAAATCGAGGTATTGCGCAAAGGTCGTGGAATTGCCGAGCGTGGAAGCCGCGACGTTGCAGAACACGCCGACCTCCTTGTTGCGTACCATCAGGCGTCGCAGCACCTGCACGCAGCGCAGCATCACCATGTTGTCGATGCGCCCGATCAGGCCGGAGGCCTCCGCGATGCTGATGAACTCCTCGGCCGCGACCAGCTGGTCACGCTCGTCGCGCAGGCGCGTCACGGCCTCGTAGAAGCGAACCTTGCGCTGCGGTAGCGACACCATCGGCTGGAGAAAGATGTCGATGCGGTTCTCGTCGATCGCGTTGCGGAGCGTCGCCAGCAATTGGGTCTGGTTGCGGCCGTTGGCGGTCTGAACCGGATTGGCGGTCTGGGTCTGGATCGCCGGTGGTGCCGGCCGCACTGGCGGCGGCGCGGGAACCGGGGGAGGAGCAGCCGGCCGCTCCTCCTCGAACGTGGCCATCAGGTCGAGGGGCGCCTCCGGCTCCTGCCTTGCGACCGGCGCGGGGGCCGGCACCGGCGCGTTGCCAGCCATCAGATCCTCATGGGCCGACACGGTGGTGGCGAGTTGCCTGACCAATCCGCCGAGCTCGTTGATCTCGCCGACCACCGACTGGATACGGTCGGAGTTGGCCGAATTGGAGGAGGCGATGCGTGCTTCGATCGTGGCAAGCCGGCGGCCGAACTCGGCGACCTGGCGGGCGAGGTCGGCGGTGCCGCGCGAAAGATCGGCGATCTGGCCGCCGACGTCGCTGCGGTCGCGCAACCGCATCGACACTGCATTGTAGAGGATCAGGAAGGTCAGCGCCGTCAGCGCCACGATCGCAGATTCAGTTCCGCTGATGCCGGCGACCGCGTAGAGCACGAGCCCGAGCGAGGCGGCGACCAGAACCATGCAGATGGCGATGAAGATCGTCGAAATACGAATCATGCCGCGCGTTACGCCTCAAGAGCTGACTGCCTAACCGGGAAAACACGGGTGGCGTATCGAACCCGTCACGCCGCATGCTCCCCCAAGCGGCACGAGCTTAACATCATTGTTGATTCGAGGGGATAGCGGCCCAATCTCGGAGTCAGGATGGCGCCGCAGCGCCGACCGTGTCGGCCGAGACGGCGTCCCGGGTGCCAAGCGGCCTGGGCGCCCCGGTGGTCGTGTCGCGCAAGGTCTGCCGTTCGATCTCCGAATTCAGCTCGGCCCCGAACATGATGACGATGGCGGACATCCACATCCACATCATCAAGCCGATCGCAGCGCCGAGCGAACCGTAGGTCGCGTTGTAATTGGCGAATTCCGAGAGATACCAGGACAGCAGCGCCGAGCCGGCGATCCAGAGGATCGCGGCCGTTACCGCGCCGGGGCTTAGCCATTGCCAGCGCGGGGCGTCGCGGCTGGGCGCGAAGCGGTAAAGGATGGCGAGCGCCGCAAGGAGAATGACGAACAGCACCGGCCATCGCGCCAGCGCCACGATCAGCTTGCTCTCGGGCGCCATGCCGAGGTGGTTGAGCGCGAGCGGGAAGGCGACGACGGCGCCCACCATCAGCAGAAGGGCAACGATGCCACCGACCGTGAAGGCCAGCGAAACCGTGTTCAGCCGGATGAAGCTGCGCTTTTCACGCTCCTCATAGGCGACGTTGAGGGCGTCGAAGATGGCTTTGACGCCGGCATTGGCGCTCCAGATCGCGAGCACGAGTCCAAACAGGAAAGTGAAACCAAGGGTCGCGCCGCCGTTCGACACGACGCGCGCCACCTGGTCCTCGACGATCTGGAACGCGCCCTCGGGCAGCATCATCGCGAGCGATTGCAGGTTGGAACTGATCGTCGAGGGATCGGCGAACAGGCCATAGAATGAAACCAGAGCCGTGATGGCGGGAAAGATCGCGAGCAGTCCGAAAAAGACGACGCCACCGGCGGTCGCGAGCAGGCGATCCTCGTCGATGCGCTGATAGGTGCGCCAGAGGATGTCCTTCCAGCCTGCCCACGGGATCGCGAACGGGCTTTTCGCGCGGCGGCCGCGGCCGGGCTGCGAGGCGGCGCCCGTCGGGCTCGTTTCCGGCGAATTCGCCTCGCCGTTGCGGCGGTCTTGCGAAGGTCCCGGCCGGATCAGGCCAGACTCCTGGAAATACCGTTCCGCGGTGAGCACGAACACGGTCGTGGCTGCCACCAACAGCCAGCTGTCGAATTGCTCGGCGCGCCGCAGAGGCATTTTCAGGTCTCCGCTCCGTGGCCGTGACGCCGCCGGCGCGCGGCCGTCAGCCCGACCAGCCCAACGGCTGCGAGCATCAGCCCGAGTTGCACGGGCCGGTTGGACCGAGCCGGCCACGTGCTGCCGCCATGTCCTGGTTCATGTCCCCGGTCATGTCCTCGTTCGCCCGGCGCGAGCGGCGCCAGGGGAATTGTCGTCGCGACCTCTTTCACCGCCTGCTTCACCGTTCCACGCGGGATGCGCGGGGTGGCGATCGCCACCCGTAGGCGGCTGGCGAGCGGCAAGATCGGCTTGGTCTTGCGCTTCATCTGAGCCATGGCCACGCCGGCGCAGGCGGCGGCCAGGACCAGGAGGACACCGCCGGCGGCGCCGAACCCCCAGAATTGCCCGTAATGGATTGCAACCCAGCGGTACAGGGCGATCAGGCCGACAAAGAAGGCTGCGACGACGAACAAGCCCGCAACGGCGAGCAGTCCGGCCGCAGTCGCGTAAGACGTCATGCGCCCCGTGGCTTGATTGCTCCGGTCACGGGCATAGGACTGGGCGGCGCGCTTGAGATGGTTGAGCTTGAGCGCGACGCCGGCGCGCAGCAATTCGCCCGATGGCGCAAGCATGCGGTGATCCTCCGAGTGCGAGAAAATTCGTCGGGGGATGAACGTGGCGGTATTTGACTTGTTCCGACGAGGTCTGCCCGCCGTGATCGATCAGCCGAGATCGGCTGCCGCGATCCAGAACACTTCGCCCTCGGAGTCCTCGGTGTCGAGCCAGAGCAGCGGTAGTTCAGGAAAGGCCTCGTCGACGAGTTCGCGGCCGCGGCCGATCTCGCAGATCAGCCCGCCATCCGGCGTCAAATGGCCGGGCGCGTCGCGCAGGATCCGGCGCACCACGTCGAGACCGTCGGCGCCGCCGTCAAAGGCGAGCTTCGGCTCGGCCCGGCACTCCGGCGGCAGCGCCGCCATGCCTTCGGCGTCGACATAAGGCGGGTTGGTGATGATCAGGTCGTATTTGGTGTCGCCGAGCGGGGCGAACAGGTCGCCGCGATGCAGGCTGATCCGGTCATCGAGCCCGTATTCGCCGACATTCCGTCTGGCGACGTCGATCGCGCCCTTGGAGATATCGACGGCGTTGATCGTGGCGTTCGGAAAATGATGTGCGGCGAGGATCGCGAGGCATCCCGACCCCGTGCAGAGATCGAGCACGCGTTCGACCGCGCTGGGGTCGTCGATCAGCGAGCCGGCTTCGCCGTCGCCGCCGAAATGCGACTCCAGGAGCTCGCCGATGAATGAGCGGGGAACGATGACGCGCTCGTCGACATAGAACGGCAGGCCGCGCATATAGATCTTGTTGACGAGATAAGCGGCCGGTTTGCGCGTGGTGACGCGCTGGTGGATGAGATCGATGATGGTCCTGCCCTCGGCGGCCGTGACGCGCGCGTTTGCAAAAATCTCGAACTGCTCGGGATGCAGATGCAGGGCTTCACAGACCAGGAAGGCCGCTTCCGCGACCGGATCGGGCGTGCCATGGGCAAAGGCGAGCTTGGCCTCATTGAAGCGGCTCACCGCATAGCGGACGAAATCGACCAGCGTGAGAAGCTCGCCGCGCCCCACTTTCGCGAGCTTTGGCGCGGCGCGGCCGCGCACGGTCTTTTTGGATGTCGTTGGCATCAGGATCGGGTCCAGCGTGCGGCGGCTTCATCGTCGCGGGCCTGGGCCTCGACCCACCCGGTGCCGGTGGCGCTCTCTTCCTTCTTCCAGAACGGCGCGTTGGTCTTGAGATAATCCATCAGGAACTCGGCTGCCTGGAACGCTGCCTGGCGGTGCTGCGAGGCGGTCAGCACCAGCACGATGTTCTGGCCGGGCATGAAACGGCCGACGCGATGGATCACCGTGACGCCGTTGAGCGGCCAGCGCGAAATGGCCTCGTCGGCATGGCGCCTGATCTCTTCCTCGGCCATCCCAGGATAATGCTCGAGCGAGAGCGCGGCGATCTTCGCGCTGTCCTCGTCGCCGCGGCAGATGCCGGAAAAGCTCACGACCGCACCGATGTCGGTGCGGTTCCCGGTCAGCACCGCGATCTCGCGGGCGAGGTCGAAATCGTCTTGCTGGATACGGATGGTGACGGGGCAGGTGGTGACGGGCATGGCCTAGCCGCCGGTCATCGGCGGGAAGAACGCGATCTCGCGCGCGCCCGCGATCGCGGCGTCGGACTTGACGTGGGCATGGTCGATCGCGGCGCGGATCACCTTCGGCTTCTCGAACGCGTAGGCGTAGGCTTCGCCTTGGCCGGACAGCCAGGCGATCAGCTCTTCCACGGTGCGCACGGTCGCGGGGGGCTCGATGGTCTCCTCGGCCTTGCCGACGCGCTCGCGCACCCAGGCGAAGTACTTCACCTTCATCCTTCATCCTCCTTGATGAGGTGATGGATGCCGGCGCCGAAATAGTCGTAGCCGGTGTACATGGTGAGGATCGCCGAGGCCCAGAGCAGCGCCAGCCCGGTCATCGAGACCATGGGCACCACCTCATCGCCGGCGGGACCAGCCAGCAGGAAGCCGATGGCGATCAGCTGAACCGTCGTCTTCCACTTCGCAAGCTTGGTCACGGGCACGCTGACGCGCAGCGCGGCAAGATATTCGCGCAGGCCCGAGACCAGGATCTCGCGGCACAGGATCACGATGGCGGCCCACAGCGACCAGCCGTGAATGATGCCGTCGGCGGCCAGCATCAGCAGGCACGAGGCGACCAGAAGCTTGTCGGCGATCGGATCGAGCATGCGGCCGAATGCCGATTGTTGATTCCAGATCCGCGCGTAATAGCCGTCGAGGTAATCAGTGACCGCAGCCGCGATAAAGATGGCGACCGCAACCCAGCGCAGCCACAGCGGGCCGTCCATGATCGACTGTGCGTAGATGCACCCGACCACGACCGGGATCGCGGCGATCCGGCCATAGGTCAGGATGTTCGGGAGGGACATCGCGCGGCTGGTGGTCCCTCGTGTCGTGGCGATGTTCATCCGTCCTACCAATACCGCTGCAGCCTGAAGGTCAACCGTTCCGCTCTCCAAATGGGGTGCGGGATGCGACGACCATATGACCGCGGCCCCCTTTTATTTCACCCCGGCTGGGGATGGAAATACTCGAAAATCCTGCGCGCGCTCTCGGCGCTCACCCCCGGAACCTTGCCGAGATCGGTGATCGAGGCCCGTTCGATCTCCTTCAGGGTTCCGAAATGGTGCAGCAAGGCACGTTTGCGTGACGGACCGATGCCCGGAATCTCCTGCAAGCCGGCCTCGCGGATGTCCTTCTTGCGCAGCTTGCGGTGCGAACCGATGACGAAGCGGTGCGCCTCGTCCCGTAACCGCTGGATGAAATAGAGCACGGGGTCGCGGGGCTCCAGCTTGATCGCCTCGCGCTCCGGCATGAACAGGGTCTCGCGGCCGGCATCCCGGTCCGGCCCCTTCGCCACCGACATCAGCGCCACCTGGGTCAGGCCGAGATTTGCAAAGATTTCCCGGACCGCGTTGAGCTGGCCGCGGCCGCCGTCGATGATCACGAGATCGGGCCATTGCGGGAAGTCGTCGTCCTTGGTTTTGGCCGCGCCCTCTTCGGGCGGGTTGATCAGGCGCTTGAAGCGGCGCTCCAGCACTTCGCGCATCATGGCGAAGTCGTCGCCCGGCGTGATCCCTTCCGACTTGATGTTGAACTTGCGGTACTGGTTTTTGACGAAGCCATCGGGGCCGGCGACGATCATGGCGCCGACTGCGTTGGTGCCCTGGATGTGGCTGTTGTCGTAGACTTCGATCCGCTTCGGCGCATGCGTCAGGTTCAGGGTCGTGGCCATGGCGTCCAGCAGACGGCTCTGCGTCGCGGTGTCCGCGAGCTTACGGCCCAGGGCCTCGCGCGCGTTGGTGAGCGCGTGGGTGACGAGCTCCTTCTTCTCGCCGCGCTTCGGCGTGGACACCTCGACCTTGCGGCCGGCCTTGATCGACAGCGCGTTGCCGAGCAGCTCGCTCTCTTCGATCTCGTGCGAGAGCAGGATGTTCCTCGGCGGCGGCTTGTCGTCATAGAACTGGGCCAGGAAGGAGCCGAGCACCTCTTCCGGCGTATACGTCTTCTCCGCGCGCGGGAAATAGGCGCGGTTGCCCCAGTTCTGCCCGGTGCGGAAGAAGAACACCTCGACACATGAGAAGCCGCCCTCCTGGTGGATGGCGAACACGTCGGCTTCTTCCACCGTGCGCGGATTGATGCCCTGCTGCGACTGGATCGCGGACAACGCAGCGAGGCGGTCGCGGTAGAGCGCGGCGCTCTCGAATTCGAGTTCGCCGGAGGCCTTCTCCATCTCGGCGGCAAGCTCCTGTTTCACCGCATGGCTCCTGCCGGACAGGAAGTCGCTCGCCTCGCGCACCAGGGTCGTGTAGCCGGGGAAGTCGATCTCGCGGGTGCAGGGGCCGGCGCAACGGCGGATCTGATAAAGCAGGCAGGGCCGCGAGCGGCTCTCGAAGAAGGAATCCGTGCAGGAGCGGATCAGGAACGCGCGCTGAAGCGCGGTGATGGTGCGGTTGACGGCGCCGGCCGAGGCGAACGGACCGAAATAGCGACCGGGCCGCGTCTGCGCGCCGCGATGCTTCAAGATCTGCGGCGCCCAATGGTCGCCCGTGATCAGGATATAGGGAAACGACTTGTCGTCGCGCAGCTGCACGTTGAAGCGCGGCCGAAGCTGCTTGATGAGGTTGGCCTCCAGCAGCAGCGCTTCGGTCTCGGTGTGGGTCGAGATGATTTCCACGGTCACCGTGGCGGCGATCATGCGCAGGATGCGCGCCGGCTGCGGCGCACTCTGGCGCGCATAGTTCGACAGGCGCTTTTTTACGTTCTTGGCCTTGCCGACATAGAGCACGTCGGCATTCGCATTGAGCATGCGGTAGACGCCGGGCGAGGTCGGGGCGAGGCGGACCGCGCGCTCGATCGCCTCGTGGCCGGTCGCCAGCGGCTCTTCGCCGACCGTGCCGCTCTCTTCCAGGATGTCCGGCAGCCGCGCATCGTCCTCGTCGTCGCCGTTCGCGGTCGCGGGATCGAGGTCCGGCGGCGCCGCTTCCGTTTCCCGGGGCGGGATGTCGGGTGCGTTGCCGCGCACGGGTTTGCGCGCGCGTGCGTCGTCCGGATTGTCGGGGGAATCGTGAACCATGGTGCGAATTTAGGCGCTGCGGGTGCCGATTTGAAGTTCCGGCCGTGCGGCACGCACAGGATGGCGGCGCAGTTCCCGGTAACGCTTGCTTAAGCCTGTTAACAGCGCGGTAACCCGGCTTAACAGGCCTTTAACTTAAAACTCTCGATAAATCTTACGCGAAAAAGTGGTGGTTCCGTAACCATGCGGTTTTGCCTCGCGCGGCGGCGCGGGCATCGCACCGGTGGCGGCAGTTGCGTTGGAGTGTGTGATGAAGGGGCTCGTTGTGGGCGCAGCCGCGTTGGCTGCAGTCGGCTGGACGGCTTCGGCAGAGGCCGCCGATCTCAATTACGGGCAGCGTGCGCCGTACACGGTCAATCAGCCGCTCAACGCCTATAGCTGGGCCGGTCCGTATCTCGGTGCCAATCTCGGCTACGAATGGGGCTCGGTGAACAACAATCCCGCAAAACCGTCAGGCTTCGTCGGCGGCGTTCAGGCCGGCTACAATTTCCAGACCGGCCCGTGGGTGTTCGGTGTCGAAGGTGACATCCAGGCCGCCGGTGCCGACGACACCTTCGCGCCGTGGAAGTTCTCCAATCCGTGGTTCGGCACCCTGCGCGGCCGCGCGGGCTATGCCCTCAGCAACGTGCTGTTCTACGGCACGGCGGGCCTCGCCTTCGGCGAGCTGCGCGCGCAGACGTTCGGCTGGACGGAGTCGCACACCAGCGCCGGCTGGACCATCGGTGCCGGCGCGGAAGTTGGGTTCGCGCCGAACTGGAGCGCCAAGCTCGAATATCTCTACATCGATCTGTCGACGAGTCAGTTCGCGATTACAGGCGTGTCAAACGGCTATAGCGCCAGCGTTGTGCGCGCAGGCGTGAACTATCACTTCTGATACCCAAAGAAGAAAATACCGGACTACAACCTCCCGGCCGCTTGCGGCCGGGATTTTTTTTGCGCCGGTGTTTCGCGTCGGACTCGCTAGGGAAGGATGACCAAATCGACCGCCTTCGGCCCCTTGCCCTTCTTGTCCGGTTCGACTTCGAAAGTAATACGCTGTCCTTCGGCAAGGTCCTTCAGTCCGGCCCGCTCCACAGCAGTAATATGTACGAAGACGTCGCGGCCCCCGTCGTCCGGCTTGATGAATCCGTAGCCGCGCTCACCGTTGAAAAACTTGACCGTTCCCGTCATGGCCATCGGGAAACTCCCCCTCATTGCTCCTCCGTCGTGACGCAGACGCACGTCACGACATGACCGGGCCTTACGAAGCCCGGGAGCTGGCCATCCTTGGGCAGACCATTCGGTCCGACTGGATCTTTCTTAGGCCTTCACTCCGCCGCAACCATTCGCGGAAGCGGAACGTAAAGCCAGTCACCGCAACAGCATAATACGGTTCTCTGCAGATTGACCACCGCTCCTGCATATTTTTCCCAAGATGCCGGAGTGTTACGGTCTCGGCACCTCTAATCGGAATCTGGCAGCACCACCCTGGCCGAGCGGCATTTCCAGCTCAGGCAGGATCGTCTTGAGCTCGCCCTGCAGCGTGTAAGGAGGATTGACGATCAAGAGCCCGGTGGAGGTGAGAGTTGCGCCGTCAGCTTGCGGCGCCACGCTGAATTCGAGGCGCAGGCATTTTCCCGGCGGTTTTGCTGCGGCTGCGAGCCGCGCCACTGATTGCACCAGCGCATCGGTGGCGCGCCGGCTCTTGGCGGGATACCAGATTACATAGATACCGGTCGGCCATTTCGCGAAAGCCGCCGAGAAGGCCTCTTCGAGCTTCTCGAACTCGTCCTTTGCCTCAAACGGCGGGTCGATCAGCACGAGCCCACGCCGTTCCTTCGGCGGCACGAAAGCCGGCAGCGCCATCCAGCCGTCGAGATCGACCACGCGGGCCTGTTCGTCGTGGCGCAGCACGCCGATCAGCGCCTTGCGCGCCTTCGGCTCGATCTCGCAGAGCAAGAGGCGGTCCTGCGGCCTCAGCAGGCCGCGTGCGATAAGCGGCGAGCCCGGATAGGCCTTGAGCTCGCCCTTCGGATTGAAGGCGCGGACGATGTCGAGATAGGGCTTGGTCAGCGCCATGGCGTCGTTCGACAGCCGCGCCTGCATCAGCCGCGCAATGCCCGTCAGCCACTCGCCGCCGCGGCGCGCCTCGTCGCTTTCGAGATCGTAGAGGCCAGCGCCGGCATGGGTGTCGATGACGCGGAACGCACCCGGCTTGTCCTGGAGATAGGTGATGATGCGCGCCAGCACGATGTGCTTGATGACATCGGCGAAGCTGCCGGCATGGAAGGCGTGGCGGTAATTCATGCAAGAGCACTACGCCACGTGGCGGCTTGAGCAAAGAGGCACGATGCCTGGGCTACCCGCCCCGGATCGGCGGCATCGCCACCTGCTCGCGGCGGCAGGCGCGGCGGTCGATCTCCTCACAGGCGCGGAATTGCAGGTCCTTGCTGAGGCAGATGCGGACTTCCGATAGCCGCGTCCGGTTGCAGGTGATCGAGACGGCGGCATTGCTGAGGCCCGGATTTGCCTTGATGAACGCTTCCTCCACCTCCGCCGGCGCCACGGTCTTGGCCTGCGACAGATCGAGATATTCAGCCGGAATCTTGATCGCGGCGCGGGCCTTCCGGATCGTCTCGAAATAGCTGCGGTCGGCGAGCCCCGAGCAGGTGCCGTGCTTGTCCCATTCGTTGAAGATCAGCCCCGGCGCCGGCATCAGATCGAGCATGGAGGAGACGATGCTGCGGTTCAGCCGCGGCGACGGCCGCTGACAATATTCCGGAAAACCGTTCTCATATTGCGGCCACAGACCATGCACCACGAAAGCGTAGGGCCGTCCGCTGCATTGGATCTGCGAGCGGCCGCCGCGCTCCGCCGCCTCTTCGCAGAAGGAGGGCGACCACGACAGCGACAGCACATAAAAATCGAACTCGCCGGGCGTGTTCTGCCGCTTGTCCTGGGCCTTTGCGCCACCGGCCAGCACAGCCAGCCCGGCCGCAAGCGTCAGCGAGATCATCAGGCGGGAGAACGAATGCAATCTGGAATGAAACATGGCGACGCCCCTCAACTAGACTGTGCAGGCGAGCCTAGCAGGCGATAGGAACATTTCAAGAACAAATTTCGGGCGACCATCGTTAGGCCGCCTGATCGGTCGGGATCAGAGCAATTATTGCTTGGCGGCGCGGCAGGCCGGGTTGTAGGCCCAGTTGCGGTCGAGCCCGACCACGCACCATTCGACGCCCTGGCCGTAGCCGGCGAAGCCGCCGTCCTCGACGATCGAGAAGTGCACCTTGCGCATCTTGCCGTCCGTGAGCATGGCCTCGCCGGTGCAATAGCGGCGCGGGATGTTGTCGGATGCCCAGGGCCGGAACGCGGTCTCGTGAACCGCGGCGAAGCCGGTGATCTTCAACGAGGAATTCCAGAACGAGCTTTCTTTCTCCCAGAACTGGCTGGCGATCGTCGGCAGCGCCCTGTCGCATTCGGAGACGTTGCCGTCATAACGCGGCCCGCTCAGCCAGAAATTCAGCTCCAGCGGATTGGCGGCCCTGGCCTCACCGAGCGACAGCGCTCCGAAGAGAAGGCCGAGCACGGCGGCAAAGCGGAGCGATTTCAGGAAGGTCGAGGCGCGCATGGGCAATCCAGACAGCATGATCTGCGAGGGTCGGACGGTGCCGCGAAGGCCGGGGGAGGTCAAGTGCAGCGCGGCAACACTTGCCGACGAGTTGACCGCAATGCTGCACTAGAGCGGTTTTCGGTTCTTTCCACCGCCGCGCCGGCACCGTAAACTGCCGCCAACCAATCGGAGTGACGGGAATGCGAATCATTGCGGCCGCGGGCCTACTTGCCTTGGGTATGATGGCGAGCCAGTCGGCGCGCGCCGATCTGCTTCCGGTGCCTCCGTTCAAGGGCAACGACACCGGCGGTATCATCGCCTATTCAATGGCAACCCAAGTCGATGCGCGGCAGGTCGCGGTCGATCACTGCGCGCGCTACGGCAAGGTCGCCAAATTCCTGGCGATGCAGGCCTATGAGGGCGGCTACATCTCGTTCTCCTGCCGCTGGGTGCCCTATGGCGCCGCCGACCAGCCGATCCGCACGCTCTACTGAGGCGCTTTCGCAACGCCGCTACCTCTCAGCTGGGAGCTTCCGACATGACGCGCAAACTCGCTTTGCTCGGCTCCGCCCTTTGCCTCGTCTTGTCGGCAGCCAGCGCCCGCGCTGACGACCTGCCGGTGCGCAAGGCGGGGCTGTGGGAATTGAAGATGGTCAGGACCGGCACGCCGGTGCCCGAGATGACCATGCAGCACTGCACCGACGAGACCGTCGACAAGGAGATGAACAACAACATCTCCCCGATGGCCAAGCAGATCTGCGCCAAGCAGGATATCAAGAAGACCGCGACCGGCTATGTCAGCGATTCCGAGTGCAATGTCGCCGGCATCAGCACGACCTCGCATGCTGAGATCACTGGCGATTTCAATTCGGCCTATACGGTGAAGACGTCGTCGCACGCGCAAGGCGGCGCTGCCGGCGCGGCAGGCCGCGACACCACCATGCAGCTCGAAGCGAAATGGCTGGGGGCCTGCAAGCCGGACCAGAAGCCCGGCGACATCGTGATGCCCGGCGGCTTCAAGATGAACGTGCGCGACATGGACAAGCTGAAGGCTCTGCTGCCGAAGTAGGGCTCTTACCCTCTCCCCTTGTGGGAGAGGGTGGCTCGCCGCGCAGCGGCGAGACGGGTGAGGGGTCTGTTTCCGCGCGCGACTCTTTTCGGCTTGAATTTGCGGAGACAGACCCCTCATCCGGCGCTTCGCGCCACCTTCTCCCACAAGGGGAGAAGGGAAGAGCCGGTTACACCGGTATCCGCACGCTCGCTCTCAATCCGCCCATCGGGCTGTCGCCGAGCGTGATGTCGCCGCCATGCGAACGGGCGATGTCGCGGGCGATCGCGAGGCCAAGACCCGTGCCGCCTTCGTCCTGGTTGCGGGCGTTGTCCAGCCGCAGGAACGGCTTGAACACCTCTTCGCGCAGATGCGCGGGAATGCCCGGCCCGTCGTCATCGACCGTCACGGTCAAATAACGGTGATCGCGCTGGCCGGTGATGGCGATGCTCTTGCCGTAGCGGGCGGCGTTGGTGACGAGGTTGGCGAGGCAGCGCTTGAACGAGGCCGGCTTCACCGTGACCACGGGCAGCCCGTTGAACGCAACGGTCGCGGTGTGGCCGTGGCGTTCGGCGTCGCTGCGCAGCTCCTCGAGCGCCTGGGCCATGTCGGTCGGCTGCGACTGCTCGCCGGAATCGCCGCGAGCAAACGCGAGGTAGTCCTCGAGCATCATCGACATCTCGTCGACGTCCTTGCGCATGCCCTCCATTTCGGGGCTGTCGCCGATCAGCGCCAGCTCGAGCTTGAACCGCGTCAGGATCGTGCGCAGATCGTGGCTGACGCCGGCGAGCATCGCGGTGCGCTGCTCCATCGTCCGCTCGATGCGCGACTTCATCTCGAGGAAGGCGACCGACGCGCGCCGCACCTCGCGCGCGCCGCGCGGCCTGAAGTTCGGCGCCTCGCGGCCCTTGCCGAAACTTTCGGCGGCGTCGGCAAGCCGCAGGATCGGCTTGATCTGGTTGCGAAGGAATAGCACCGCGACGATCAGCAGGATCGAGGACGTGCCGACCATCCAGAACAGGAAGATCTCCGAATTCGAGGCATAGGCGGCGCTGCGCTGCGCGAACACGCGCATCACGGCGTCGTCGAGCTGGATCCGGATCTCGACCAGGTTGGAGCGCCCGACCGTGTCGATCCAGAAGGAGCGCCCGATCTGGCGGCCGAGCTGCACCGACAGCGTCTGGTCGAGCAGCGAGAAGAACGGCTTTGGTCCCGGCGGCGGCATGTCGCCGGCCGGGAGGAAATCGACGACGAGGCCCAGGCGCTGCTGCGCGATGCGGCGGATCTGGTCGCGATCCTTGTCTTGCGGATAGCCCTTGTAGACGTCGATCAGCGCGGCGATGTCCTGCACCACGGCGGCCGACAGGCGGCGTGTCACCGTGTTCCAGTGCCGCTCCATGAACACGAAGGCGACCACCGATTGCAGGATCACCATCGGCACGATCATGATCAGCAGCGCACGCGCGTAGAGGCCGGTCGGCATCCAGCCCTTGAACGCGTTGCCCATCCAGCCATTGGCGGCGGAGACGCGGCCGGCGGCGCTCTTCAAAAGCGTCAGGCCGGTATCGATCGTGCTCATCGGTGGCGCTTCACTCTTTATGGCGAGGCTACCAGCCGGTAGCCGATGCCGCGCACGGCCTGGAGGAATAGCGGATTGGCGGGATCGGTCTCGATCTTGCGCCGCAGGCGGTTGATCTGCACGTCGACGGCGCGCTCGTTGACGCTGCCATTGCCGGTCAGCGCGCTGCGCGGCACGGTCTCGCCCGGTGTCTCCGACAGGATCCGCAGCATCTCGCGCTCGCGGTCGGTCAGGTGAATGACGTCTTCGCCCTGGCGCAGTTCGCCGCGCTCGAGGTGATAGATGTACGGGCCAAACGCGATCTTCTCCACCGCTGCGGCCTGTGGCGGCGGCGCGGCGCGCTTGAGGATGTTGTTGATGCGCAGCGCAAGCTCGCGCGGCTCGAACGGCTTTGCGACGTAATCGTCGGCGCCGATCTGCAGGCCCTCGATGCGCGCTTCGGCTTCGTGCCGCGCCGTCAGCATCACGATCGGCACCGAGGATGAGGTCCGGATGAAACGCGCGAGATCGAAGCCGGTCTCGCCGGGCATCATGACGTCCAGGATCAAGAGGTCGAAGTGCAGGCCCAAAAGCTTGGAACGGGCGTCGCTGGCGCTGGCCGCGGTCGAGACGCGATAGCCTTCGCCGGCAAGGAAGCGCGAGAGCAGATCGCGGATGCGGCGGTCGTCGTCGACCAGGAGGAGATGCGGGGCATCGTCGGCGGGGCGTGCCGGCGGGCGTGCGAGCGTGGCAGCGAGCGGCACGGTCACTCCTTGTCCTGATTGACGGTGGCAAAGATCGTCTCGAGCACCTTGTCCGGATCGTCGCGGTCGATCATGGCGCGCAGGAAGCGCTTGACGGTCTCGGCATCCTGCGGCGCCATCTCGGCGAGCGCCTTGGTGATGCGCGTGGTCTGGAGGCCGGCGAGCTTTTGCACCAGCGCCTCGCCTTTCGGTGTCGCATACAGCAGGCGTTGGCGGCGATCATTGTCGCCGGTCTTCTGCACGATATAGCCCTCGTCCAGGAGCTGCTTGAGCACCCGGCCGAGCGATTGCTTGGTGATGCGCAGGACGTCGAGAAGGTCGGCGACCTTGAGCCCGGGATAACGATAGACAAAGTGCATGACGCGGTGATGGGCCCGGCCGAAGCCGAACGCCTCCAGCTCCTGGTCGGGATCGCCGACGAAATCGCGATAGGCGAAGAACAGCAGTTCGATGATATCCCAGCGCAAATTGCCTCCGTCGTCTGCGGCCGGCCGCGGCCCGGCAGCGTCTTGAGAAGGAGTCGCGAAATTTATGTCAGGCATATTGACGTATCTTGGTCTCAATGTTACAAAACGATCGGCCCGCACGAAATTTTAGATCGTTTCGCGTCGGGTGGGCATCGAAGCAAGGCGGCCGCAGAGGGCCGGACAGGCGGCGACGGCCGGAGCAGATCTACCGTGCGATTGTCGAACGGCATTTCGGCAAAACATACTGGACTTCCGTCTTCCGCAAAAGCATGTCCTCGGTGACATGCTGGCCACGGAAACCGGCCGTAACAAGGCTGGCGGCGGTCCGGCCAGAAACCAATCGAGCCAGCCGGGCCCGAATCAGAGCAGGCGGGTGCCACAACGGCGCCGCCACCGGCAGCGGGAGGCTAAGGACATGAGCATGAAATTCGACATCCAGCCCGCATCCAATCCGACCTCCGAGAAGGATCGGGTCGCCAAGCTGGTGGACCCCGGCTTCGGGCGGGTCTTCACCGACCACATGGCGGTGGTCCGCTACAACCAGGCCAAGGGTGGCTGGTACGAGGCGCGTGTCGAGGCCCGCGCTAATTTCCAGCTCGATCCGGCCGGCGCCGTCCTGCACTACGCCCAGGAAATTTTTGAAGGCCTCAAGGCCTACAAGCGCGACGACGGCGGCGTGAACCTGTTCCGCCCCGATGCCAATGCGCGGCGCTTCAAGGACTCGGCCGACCGCATGGCGATGGCGCAGCTCCCTGAAGACGTCTTCATCGAGGCGGTCGAGCAAATCGTGCGCATCGACCGCGCCTGGATGCCGGGCGGCGAGGGCAGTCTTTACCTGCGCCCCTTCATGATCGCGAGCGAGACCTTCCTCGGCGTCAAGCCCTCGTCCGAATACATTTTCGCAGTGATCGCCTCGCCGGTCGGCTCCTACTTCAAGGGCGGCCCCGCGCCGGTGTCGATCTGGGTGTCCGAGAACTACACGCGCGCTGCCGTCGGCGGCACCGGCGCCGTCAAATGCGGCGGCAACTATGCCGCAAGCCTGCGCGCGCAGGCCGAAGCGATCCAGCACGGCTGCGACCAGGTCGTCTTTCTCGATGCGATCGAGCGCCGCTATATCGAAGAGCTCGGCGGCATGAACGTGTTCTTCGTGTTCGACGACGGGTCGCTCTCGACGCCGCCGCTCGGCACCATTCTGCCCGGCATCACCCGCGATTCCATCATCGCGCTGGCCAAAGATGCCGGCAAGACGGTGCGCGAGGAGCCGTATTCGCTCGACCAGTGGCGCAAGGATGCGGCAAGCGGCAAGCTGAAGGAAGCGTTTGCCTGCGGCACGGCCGCCGTGATCTCGCCGATCGGCACCGTGCGCTCGGTGAGCGGCGATTTCGAGATCTCGGGCGGCGCCGCCGGCCCGGTCGCAATGGGCCTGCGCAAGCAGCTCGTCGACATCCAGTACGGCCGCACCAACGATCCGCACAACTGGATCCGCAATCTGTCTTGATTTTTGCCCTCTCTCTCCGCTCGCGGGGAGAGAGAGGCGCAATGAACGCGACACGATGATCGTGCGACAAAGTCCGAGACCTCTAATACCTGGACATCGAGTCTTCCGGACATTACGAACATGACATCCACTCTTCCCCAGTCCCTGAAATGGGTCGTTCTCGCCGCAATCACCGGCGCCACCGTCTTCGGCATTCTGACCATCGGCCCCAAGCCGGATGTCTCCGCTGAGGGCCGTTCGCCCGTCGTCGACGTGCGCACCACCGATCCGGAGATGAACACCGCGATCGCGCGTGCCCGCGGCACGCTGCCGACCTTCTGGGCCTCCTACGAGGCGCCGAAACCGTCAGAGACAGGGCACGCCCTGAAGGTACACTTTTCGACCCGCAAGGGCGGTGAGCACATCTGGATCGCCGAGGTGAAGAAGCTGCCGAATGGGGCCTATTCCGGCCTCTTCGCCAATGAGCCACGCGATCTCCCCGGCAAGCGGGCAGGCGACGAGGTCAAGTTCAGCGAAGCCGACATCTCGGACTGGATGTTCATGCGCAACGGCAAGATCGTCGGCGGCGAAACCATCAAGCCGACGCTGAAGTCGCTGCCGAAAGCGGATGCGGATGCGCTTCGGGCCCGGATGGAGCAGCCGTAGGGCGTCGCGGTACGCTCTCTCACTCCCTCGCCCCGCTCTTGCGGGGAGAGGGTGGGGTGAGGGGCTGTCACCGCGAACTCGAGAGACATAGGTCCGCGGAGAGTCCCCCTCACCCGGTCGCTTCGCGACCGACCTCTCCCCGCAAGCGGGGCGAGGTGAAGGGCACACTCCGGTTGCCGCTTCGCGCGTCGGCTGGTAAATGCCGCGCATGGCCGAAAAACCCAAAAAACCCCAGAAACTGAAGGCGCGCCTGCCGCGCGGGCTCGAGGATCGCGATCCCGCCGCGATCCGGGCGACGCGCGAGATGGTGGAGAAGATCCGCGCCGTCTACGAGCTCTACGGGTTCGAGCCCGTGGAAACGCCGGCGATGGAATACACCGACGCGCTCGGCAAGTTCCTGCCCGACCAGGATCGCCCGAACGAGGGCGTGTTCTCGTTCCAGGACGACGACGAGCAGTGGATCTCGCTGCGCTACGATCTGACCGCGCCGCTCGCACGCTACGTCGGCGAGCGCTACGGCACCGACGCTCTCGTGTTGCCCTACCGCAGCTACCGCGTCGGCTACGTGTTCCGCAACGAGAAGCCCGGCCCCGGCCGCTTCCGCCAGTTCATGCAGTTCGATGCGGACACGGTGGGCTCCGCAACACCGGCGGCCGATGCCGAGATCTGCATGATGGCGGCCGACACGATGGAAGCGCTCGGGTTGAAGGGCAACTACGTCGTCAAGGTGAATAGTCGCAAGGTACTTGATGGGGTGCTTGAAGCGGTACGACTGGGTGGTGACGCGAATGCAGGCAAGCGCCTCACTGTCTTACGCGCAATCGACAAGCTAGATCGTCTGGGCCCACAGGGAGTGCGCGAACTTCTTGGCGCAGGACGCAAGGACGAAAGCGGAGACATTACCCAAGGTGCCAATCTGGATTCTGATCAGATTGAATCACTAATGGACTACGTCAATTGGAAGGTCATCGCCTACCATCATGAGATAACCCCTACCGCAGTTACCACAACGATACAGGATACATTTCAGCCTTCCGATCGTCAGTACGACGCGGGTCTGCTGCCTTCGAACGCCAGCGTATTGGATTCACTCGAATCCAAGTTTGGTGCGAATGACACCGTCAAGGACGCGATAGCAGAACTTCGATCGATCGCGGAGTTAGTCCGCGAATCGGGGTACGAGGGGCGCATAGTGATCGACCCTTCCGTCGTGCGCGGCCTCGAATATTACACCGGCCCCGTCTACGAGGTCGAATTGCTGCTCGACACCAAGGACGAAAAAGGCCGTCCGGTCCGTTTCGGCTCGGTCGGCGGTGGCGGCCGCTATGACGGCCTCGTCTCGCGCTTCCGCGGCGAGCCGGTGCCGGCTACCGGATTCTCGATCGGCGTGTCCAGGCTTCAGGCCGCGCTGACGCTGCTCGGCAAGCTCGACACGAAGCCCGGGTTCGGTCCCGTCGTTGTCACCGTGTTCGACCGCGACCGCGTCGCCGACTATCAGAAGATGGTCGCATCGTTGCGAACCGCCGGCATCCGTGCCGAGCTCTATCTCGGCAATCCCAAGAACATGGGCAACCAGCTCAAATATGCCGACCGCCGCAATGCGCCTTGCGTCATCATCCAGGGCTCGGATGAAAAAGCGCGTGCCGAGGTGCAGATCAAGGATCTGATCGAGGGCGCGAAGGCGGCGGCCGCGATCGCTTCCAACCAGGAATGGCGCGAGAGCCGCCCGGCGCAGTTCTCGTGCAGCGAGACCGACCTCGTCGCCAAAGTGCGCGAGGTGTTGGCGCGCCATGACGTGAGCTGGGGCTAGCTATTCGCTGATGCGCCCTGCCCGGGCTTGTCCCGGGCATCCGCCTCCTGTTTGATGGCGCCCGTCAAGGGCCGGTGTCCGGCCCCAAGGGAGAGAAAAATGCCTGAGATCACTGTCAGCATGGCCGAAGGCCGCACCGACGAACAAAAGGCCGGCATGATGCGCGACATCACCCAGGCACTGGTGAAAAATCTCGGCGTCGACGCCGATGCCGTCGTCATCCAGATCAATGAAGCCCCGCTCCGCCACAAGATGAAGGGCGGCAAGACGTTCGTGGAGCGCGCGGCGGCGGCGAAGAAGTAGCCAGCGCTGGAGCAACATACACCGCCGTCGTCCCGGCCCCGTGCGCAATTGCGCACTAGGCCGGGACGACACCATTAGTGAGGCCCCATGGACGCACGCGACTTCATCAAGGTCGGCATGAGCGCCGAGCGCACGCTGGTGGTGCCGGTGGAGCGCACGGTCGGGCATTTCGTGCCCGGCATGCCGATGGTCTATGCGACGCCGATGATGATTCTGGAAATGGAGATGACGTCGGGCGATGCGATCCGCAGCGTCCTTCAGCCGGGCTGGGTCACCGTCGGCACCGAGGTCGATATCCGCCATCTTGCAGCAGCTCTCGTCGGCGCGACGGTGCGGACCACCGCGAAGGTTTTCGCAGTCGAGCGCCGAGTCATCCGCTTCGAGGTCGAGGCCTTCGAGGGCTCGCGAAAACTCGGCGAAGGCCGCCACGCCCGCGGGCTCGTCAATGTCGCGATGTTCAACAAGCGGCTGGGGACGAGCTAGGAGCCGCTTGCTCCGCCCTCATCCTGAGGAGACCGCGCCGCGGTCGTCTCGAAGGATCGCCACAGGCGAGAGCCGGGCCTGCATGGTTCGAGACGGCGCTTCGCGCCTCCTCACCATGAGGGATAGCTTCCTTACTTCGCCAGTTCCTTCGACCGCTGCGTCGCCGCCGCGATCGCGCGGATCATCAGATCGCGCAGGCCGGGTTCGCCCATCAGCACGCCGAGTGCCGCGGCGGTGGTGCCGCCGGGCGAGGTGACGTTCTGGCGCAGCGTGCCGGAGGCAAGCTCCGACTGGTGCAGCAGCTCACCGGAGCCGGCGACGGTTTCGCGCGCGAGTTTTGTCGCGAGCGCCTCGGGCAATCCCGCCTCGACACCGGCGCGCGCGAGCTCTTCGGCCAGCAGAAACACATAGGCCGGGCCCGAGCCGGACACCGCGGTCACCGCGTCCATCAGGCTCTCATCGTCGACCCATTCGACCGAGCCGGTGGCGCGTAGCAGCGCATCTGCCACCGCGCGTTGCTGCGCGCTGACATTGTTCGCGGCGACAGCCACCGTGATGCCGCGGCCGATCGCGGCCGGCGTGTTCGGCATCGCGCGCACCACCGCGCCGCCGCAGACCTCCTCGAGCGAGGCGATCGTGGTTCCCGCCATGATCGACACCACCGCGGTCTTGTCGGAGACGAATGGCTTCAGCTTGGCGCCGGCCTCGCGGAACATCTGCGGCTTCACCGCGACGATCAGCGTCTCGACCTGGCCTGCCGTCGTCACGTCCGGATTGAGCGCAACGCCCTTGGCCGCAAGTGCGGTGATCTCGGCCGAGATGTGAGGATCAATCACCGCGACGCGGCGCGGATCGAGCCCGCCCGAAAGCCATCCGGTCAGCATCGCGCCGCCCATCTTGCCGGCGCCGGCAAGCAGGATGGTGCCGGTGATGTTTTGGAGAGTGCTGTTCGCCATCGCTGTCGCCATCGCGGTCGTCCTGGCGAAAGCCAGGACCCATTACCACGGCTGGTTCTAGTGGAAGGATGGCAGGGCAACAAGCATCGCGAGACACGGAGAGACCTCGCGGTATGGGTCCTGGCTTTCGCCAGGACGACGGCGAGGAGGGAGTCGCGGCTCCCTCACTTGCTGAGAGGCTTTAAGCCTCGCCCACCGTGTCGAACATGGCTGCGTCCATGGCTTCCGTCGTGGACTTGCCGGCCCACACCACGAACTGGAACGCCGGGAAATAGCGTTCGCAGGCGTGGATGGCACCGGCGAGCATGGCTTCGCACTGGCCTGTGGAGGCGATGAGCCCGCCCGGCAGCACCAGGGCCTGCCGGTGCATGATCATGCCGGTGGTGGTCCACAGGTCGAAGTGCCCGACCCATAGCTGCTCGTTGACGGCGGCGACGAGCCGCTGGACCTCCGGTCGTCGCGCAACCGGAATCTTCATGTCGAACGCGCAGGCCAGATGCAGCGCCTCGATCTCGCCCATCCAGGTGAAGGAGATCTGGTAGTCGGTCCATTGTCCCTTGGAGACAATCGTGAGTTCGTCTTCGCCGGAGCGTTCGAACGGCCAGTTGTTGCTGGCAGCGATATCCTCGACCACCGCGAGCGGATGGTTTTTGGAATCGATAGTGCCTTCGAGCAGGGACATGCCGTCTCGACCTCTTGCCTTTTTGTTGTCTTTGATACGCACGCGGTTGGTCCGGCGCGCGCTCCCTTAATATTGCTAAGGCGATCCGTTCGGATCAGCGCGGGCTTGTCGCGGATCAACTGATGTGATTTGCGGAATCTGCGCAACTGGCTGCCGAGTCCGTCCACAAGTCAGGACTCGTTCGTCCACAGCTCATCTCGGCCACAATTATTAACGCCGGTGAGGCCGAACCGGACGGAGAAGAACAAACCGGAATCGGATTCGCCGATGGCCCGCCAATCCCTAATTCCGCCGCGCGCCCCCTGGACCGCCATAGCGGCATGGGACCATGCGGTTTTCCCATGCGGAACCCGCTTGCCGCGGCCCCCAACCGGCGTCATATTTCGGTCAGGCCGTTCATTCCGGACGGCCGATGTTCTCAGGGCGGGGTGAAAGTCCCCACCGGCGGTAAGGGCCGTAGGCCTAAGCCCGCGAGCGCCTTCCTCAAAGCTTTGCTGAGGGGAAGGGTCAGCAGATTCGGTGCAACTCCGAAGCCGACGGTTAAAGTCCGGATGAAAGAGAACGGTCGGTGGCAGACGCATCGCAGGATGCGGCTGTTTGTCGTTCCGTGTGCCCTGATTCTGGTCCTTAACTGAGGAAAGCCATGAATCAGATGTTGCAAGATCCCCAACTCCAAACTTCCAAAGCCGAAACCTCCCAACCAACCCAGACGCCACCGCCGGTTCCGCAGGATCCGGTACCCGACCATCCGCGCTTCGCGAAACCGCAGCGGGTGGCCTTCGTGCAGGCCTGCTGGCACCGCGACGTGGTCGAGGAGGCCCGTATTGCCTTCGTGAAGGAGGCAGAAGCGCGCCACCTCAATCATGTCGACGTGTTCGAGGTGCCGGGCTCGTTCGAGATCCCGCTGCATGCGCAGATCCTCGCCAAGACACGGCGCTACACCGCGATCGTCGCGGCCGGCCTCGTCGTCGACGGCGGCATCTATCGTCATGAGTTCGTCGCCGACACCGTGATCAAGGCGTTGATGGACGTACAGCTGCGTACCGAGGTGCCCGTGTTCTCCGCGGTGCTGACCCCGCAGCAATTCCACGAGACCGAGGTGCACTACGATTTCTTCCGCAGGCATTTTGCGATCAAGGGCGTCGAGGTCGCGGCCGCCTGTGCGGAAACATTGCTCGGGCTCGAACGCCTGCGCGGCCAGGTCGCCGCGGGAATCGTGTAACGCAGCGCAACGACCATCCCTCATCCTGAGCGGCGCGAAGCGCGTCTCGAAGGATGAGGGCGATCGCCGCCGTCATCACCCCAATGACACGCCCGCCTTGGCGCGGCTGATCCCGAGCGCCAGGATGCGCTGCAGGAGAGCCGGATATTTGAGCCCGGCATGTAGAGCGGCCGTGGCGAACTCCTGGCTCTTGGCGATCTCGGGATTGGGATTGGCTTCGATGAAATACGGCGTGCCGTCGGCGGTGAGACGAAAATCGATGCGCGCGTAGCCGTCGAGGCCAAGCACCCGGTAGATGCGTTTCGCGGCCCGCTGGATCCTGGCGGTCACTTCCGGCGCCAGATCCTTCGCAGGCCCGTCGACGATGCCGACCTTCTCCTGATAGTCGGTGTCGTGCTTGGCTTTCTCCGTGGCGATGTGTCGTGAGCTGCGGCCGCCCATGCTGCCGAACTTCAACTCCCAGACCGGCAGAACGCGTAAGCGGTTGTTGCCGAGCACGCCGACGTAGAGCTCTCGTCCCTCGATGAACTGCTCGGCGATGGCGGCGGATTCGACCCGCTCGTGGATGAAGGCAACCCGCTCGGCCAGCTTCTCGTCGGTATCGACGATCGAGGCTTGCGAGATGCCGAACGAGCCATCCATGTTCAGGCTCTTGACGATCAGCGGCAGCGCAAGGCGCGTCGGGCGTTTCACTTTGCGGCGCATCGGGAAGACGGCAAAGGCCGGCGCGGCGATCCGGCGGTGATGCACCAGCGTCTTGGACAGATCCTTGCCGCGGGCCAGGGTCAGGCCGCGCGGATTGCACCCGGTGTAAGGAACCTTCATCAGCTCGAGATAGCTCGCGATGTGCTGGTCGAAGGCGACGTTGTTGTGGAATTCCTCCAGCAACGTGAAAACCACGTGCGGCTTGAACTCCTCGATCGCCTCGCGCACCGGCCTGATTTCCTCCTGCGCGCCGAGCGGTCGAACCTCGTGGCCGGCTGCACGCAAGGTGCTCACCACGTCATATTCGGTCTTCCACGTATTGATCTCCTGTGCGGAGTATCCGTCGGAGGAGTCCGGAGGCAGGAAGTCCGGATGCATGAGGACCAGAATGCGCAGACGTCTCATAGCGCGATCCATTTTCGTCGAGACGGGCCAAACATCGTGTGCATCGTCTTGGCGGTGACGAGGACGATGAAGTCGAGAACGAGCTTCTGTTCAGGGCCGACGGCACGCAGATCGAGCTCGCGACAACGAGAGATCATCTCGTCAAGCACGGCATCGAGCGTAAGCTGATTCTCGCCGGTCCATCGCGAGACCAATTGCCTGATCTGGGAGCGGTGGCGCCTGATCAGGGCTGAAGCCGGCTTTGAGCGGTGATGCCGTGGATCGGCTGAAAACAGCCGGGAGAGATCGCGGTCGTAGGTCTTGGGGGGCGTGAAGGCGTAGAACGCCTGCTTCTTCTTGTAGTGCTCTTCGAGCGTCTGGCTGAGCCGACCCAGCGGATCGACACGTTCCCGCGTCGCGATCGGCGGCCGCTTTCCCGCGATCTCGCCCATCAGCTCGTCGACATATTCGAGCTTCTTCAGCGCCGGCCAACCAGCATATCGCGTCCGCCAGTTCGAGCGCGGCCGCAGCCACACCGCAAAGGTTTCGGCGAAATCCTCGTCCGGATGACTCTGCGCATACCACAGTCGCAGATGCTGGACATAGCGCCGGCTGGCCGGATTGGGCCGGTAGTAGCGCGGATAGTGTTTCGACGACGGGCCGAACAGCTGCTGCCAGCGCCGCCGGCGCTGTAGCTGGTAGCCGTGCTGGATCGCGTGGCCCGCTTCGTGACGGAGGATGGCCATGCATTCGCGCCAGGTGCCGCCCTCGACGTCGAACATCATCTTCTTTTCGAGCTTCATCAGGCGGGGATGAGCAAGATAGAAGGGAATGGCGATGCCGGGAACGCCACCCGGACTGAACCATTCGCTCGACATCCAGGTGTGCGGCCGCAGCCGGATATCCCGTTCTTCCAGCTCCTCATAGAGCGTGCTGACGCAATCCTCGAGCCAGGTGCCTTCGACCGTAACCCTCAGGCTGGAGAGGCGTTGCTTGAGCAACTCGTCATCCGACAGCTTCTCCCAGGCAAATTTCCGGCGTGGCATCGGGCATCCAGAGGGCAGAGATGACTCGGGATTCGGATGATGTCATGGGCGGTCGTTGGCAACAACCCGGGGGCTGCCTCGTAAGGGACGTAGACGCTCGCACTCCCTCGCCCCGCTTGCGGGGAGAGGGTGGGGTGAGGGGGAGTCTCCACGGGGGCGGTGAGAGTTGGACTCGCGGAGAGTCCCCCTCACCCGGAATTCAAGCTTCGCTCGAATTCCGGCCTCTCCCCGCAAGCGGGGAGAGGCGAAGAAGAAAATCAGTCGAACAGGCTCGACACCGACTCTTCCGCCGCGGTGCGGGCGATCGCGTCGGAGATCAGGCTGGCGATCGGCAGCGTGCGGATGTTCGGGGCCTTGCTCACCGCCTCCGTCGGCAGGATCGAGTCGGTGATCACCAGCTCCTTCAGCCTGGAGTTCGTGATCCGGGCGGCCGCGCCGCCGGAGAGCACGCCGTGGGTGATGTAGGCGTAGACGTCCTTGGCGCCCTTGGCGATCAGCGCGTCGGCGGCGTTCACCAGCGTGCCGCCGGAGTCCACGATGTCGTCGATCAGGATGCAGGTGTAGCCGGCGACGTCGCCGATCACGTTCATGACCTCGGATTCACCCGCCCTCTCGCGGCGCTTGTCGACGATCGCGAGCGGGGTGTTGATGCGCTTGGCGAGGCCGCGTGCGCGCGCCACGCCGCCGACGTCGGGCGAGATCACCATCGTCCTGGAGAGGTCGAACTTGTCCTTGATGTCGCGCACCATCAGCGGCGCCGCGTAGAGGTTGTCGGTCGGGATATCGAAGAAGCCCTGGATCTGGCCGGCATGCAGGTCGAGCGTCATGACGCGGTCGACGCCGGCCTGCGTGATCAGATTGGCGACCAGTTTGGCCGAGATCGGCGTGCGCGAACCCGATTTGCGGTCCTGCCGGGCGTAGCCGAAATAGGGCAGCACCGCGGTGATGCGGCGCGCCGAGGAGCGGCGCAGTGCGTCGGTGATGATCAGCAATTCCATCAGATGGTCGTTCGCCGGGAACGAGGTCGACTGGACGACGAAGGCATCCGAGCCGCGCACGTTCTCCTGGATCTCGACGAAGATCTCCATGTCGGCGAAGCGCCGTACCACCGCCTTGGTCAGCGGCAGGTCGAGACCCTGCGCGATGGCCTGCGCGAGAGCCGGATTGGAGTTGCCGGCGACGAGCTTGATGGAGCCGTTCTTGGCCGACATGGACGCTTCCTCCCGCGCTTTGCTGGACACGATGTTCAACATCAAACAATACCCACTGGAAGCACGGTTACGACGGGCGAGGAAATATCAGGCCGGGGGCTGCAATGGCAACCCGGGACGCTACGTTTTCCCTGCGAAATCCTGAGTCCGGCCAACGGTTTGGCCGGAAGTTAGGGCCGTGGTTTCGCGGGGGTTATCGCTCGGCATAGCCCAGCGCCGAGGCCGGCATCTCGGCCGATGGAGCCTCCCGGATCACGCTCGCCACGGCCGGCCCGCGCAAGCCTGGAGCCGAGCCCGGCGCATCCGGCGTACCGTTGATCATGTTGGAAAGTCCGCTGAATCCGGCCTGGGCGATCTTCCGCAGCACGAGGTCGTCGGCAGCGGCCCAAGGGTCGCGGCCGCCCTTGGCCGCCGTCGGTTCCTCGCCGGAAAGGCGCAGCGCCCGCTGCTGGTTGGCGTCGTAGACGTCCCATACCCAGGCGATCACGGTCTTGCCGCGCACGATCTGGGCGGAGAGGTAGCTGCGCACGCGGTAGGCAGCCGTCCCCTCGCGGGAGACCACGGACAGGCTGCGCAGCTTGGATTCGGTGTCGAGCACGCCGACCATGCGGTCGAACACTTGCGGCGGCGGCCCGTCGATCGATTCGAACGCGACCGTCGCCCCGGAGCCGGCGCTCGGCGCCATCGCATAGGAGTTCGCGGCACCGCCGCCACCGGCACAGCCGCCAAGCGCGGCCGCCGCCGTGAGCAGCATGACCGCCAGCACGCGCGAACCTGCGCGGCGCAAGATGAATGACGCATCCCTCATTATGGAGGGCAGCGATATCGTTAAAACGCATTAACGTCTAGGGCGGGTGCGCCACAGCCCACTGTCATCGCGCGCAGGCATCGCCCCGGAATGACACGGGGTTGCCCTTGTGTTCATGCTTCGAGCGCGATCGCGTGAACGTGGCGGCCGTAATCCGGCTCCTTGCGATGCACCGAGCGGCGGTAGCTGAAGAAGCGTTCGTCGGCATAGGTGTCCAGACCGAGATCGTCGATCATCAGGATGCCCGCGGCTTCCAGACGCTTGCGGATGAAGCCGGCGAGGTCGAACATCGCGTGGCTTTCGCGCACCGACGGGATGAAGAACATGGCGTTGTCCGCGTCCGCCTCGATGAAGCGCGCCACGAACTCGTTGCCGACTTCATAACTGTCCTGGCGGATCAGCGGGCCGATCGCGGCGATGATGCGGCTCCGCGAGGCGCCGAGTTTTTCCATCGCCGAAATGGTCTGCTCCAGCACGCCGGTGAGCGCGCCCTTCCAGCCGGCATGGGCGCCCCCGATCACGCCCGCGTCGGGATCGACGAACAGCACCGGCCCGCAATCGGCGGTGGAGACGCCGAGCGCGATGCCGGGCACCTTCGTCACCAGCGCATCGCCCTTGGGCCGCGGCCCGCTCGGCCACGGAGCGTCGGCCACAAGCACGTCGGGCGAATGGATCTGGTGCAGGCTGAGAAAGCGTTCCGGTGCGACGCCGACATGCTCGGCCATGCGGCGGCGGTTCTCCGCGACAAGGGCCTGATCGTCATTGGAGCCGAGCCCGCCGTTCAGCGCGGAATAGATGCCGCCCGAGACGCCGCCTTCGCGGGTGAAGAAGGCGTGGCGCAGGCCCGGCACCGCGGACAGCAGCGAGGAGGCAAGCGTCATGAATCGTCTCCGGCGCGTTCGAGATCGCTGAGTCCCGCAAGGCCCGTCAACCGTGGCTCGGAGATGCCAAGCACCTTGAACATCGAGCCCATGCCGCTGCGCCCGGTTTCGGTCAGGCGCTTGAGCGCGATCGAAATGTCGGTGGCGACGTCAGGGGCCGCCTTCTGCATCAAGGCGGCTGCCCGGGTCTCGATGCCGACGCGCTTGAGGAAATCGCCCTGCGTCACCGGCCCGTGCACCCGGGCGCCGACGTCCTCCGCCCCGCGCGCGAGCGCCTGGAAGTCGACATGGGCCGTGACGTCGGCCTGGCCCGGCGCCTTCAGGGGATCGGTGAAGGTGTGGCGCGCGATCGCCTGGAAGGTGTCGCCGGCATCGCTGCACAGGTGGCCGTAATCGATGATCAGCGCCGCGCCGTCCTGGTCGCGCACGCGGCTGGCGAGCTTCATGATCTCGGCATCGGGCCGCCATTCGAACACGGCACCGACTGGCGCGGCGCGCACCAGAGGCGGCAGCAGCACCTCGAAGCGCGGCGTCGGCTCGGCCGCCGCGCCGAATTGAAGTTTTCCGTTGGCGTCGACCTCGATCACGCGCTCGTGCCAGCCGTTCTCGTGACGGACCATCTGGTGGATCGGCAGCACGTCGAAATATTCGTTGGCGAGGATGATGCTCGGTCCCTCGGGCACGTCGTCGATGCTGTCGTGCCAGGCGATGTTGCGCACGCCCGACAGCGTCGCACTCTGCCGCTCGCGCAGGACCGGATTGACCTCGACCATGTGGATGTGGAGCGCCTGGTAGAGCGGCGGCAGCACGCGGAGCGCGCGCAGCGCATCCGCCATCATGGTGCCGCGGCCGGGGCCGAGCTCGATCAGCCGCAGGAATTGCGGTGACCCCATCTGCTTCCACACCGAGGCGGTCCACAGGCCCAAGAGCTCGCCGAACATCTGGCTGACCTCAGGCGCTGTGGTGAAGTCGCCTTCTCGTCCCAACGGATCGCGCGAGACGTAATAGCCATAGCGCGGATGCATCAGGCACAGTTCCATGTACCGCCAGACCGGCATGGGGCCTGAGGATTTGATCAGCGCCTTGATCTCGTCGAGTAACGGCTGGTCGGTCACGGTCCATCTTCTCAAAAGGAATTAACGAATAGCCCCTGCGGGCTTCGGCGCACCGCGCCTCACCGCCAATACAATAAGTATGAGGCCGACAATAAGCATCGGGATCGACAACAGCATGCCCATGGTTAATCCGCCCCAGAGGAAGCCGAGCTGGACGTCCGGTTCGCGGAATTGCTCTCCGGCGATCCGGCTCAGACCATAGATCAGGATGAAGGCGCCGAGGATCATGCCGGGCCGTTTCAGGGCGCCGAAGCGGATCATGATCGCGAGCACCGCGAACAGCAAAATGCCCTCCATGCCGGCTTCGTAGAGCTGGCTCGGATGGCGCGGCAGCTGGGTGGGATCATTGGGGAAGATCATCGCCCAGGGCAGCTCCGGGTCGGTGGCGCGGCCCCACAATTCGCCGTTGATGAAATTGGCGATGCGACCGAGCAGCAGCCCGACCGGAGCAACGGCGGTGGTGATGTCGCCGAGCGACAGGATCGAAATGCGGTTGCGATAGGCGAACCACATCACCGCGACGACGCAGCCGAGGAAGCCGCCGTGGAAGGACATGCCGCCTTCCCACAGCCTGAAGATCGCGGCGGGATGGTCGATGAAGAAGGGCAGATTGTAGAACAGCACATAGCCGGTGCGGCCGCCGAGGATGATGCCGAGCGTGACCCACAGGATGAAGTCGTCGATCTGCAGCAGCGACATCGGCGCCGGACCGCCCCACAGCCGCTCCTTTTTCAGGAGCGAGCGCGCATAGAGCCAGCCGAACACGATGCCGCAGATATAGGCCAGCGCATACCAGCGGATCGCGAACGGGCCGATCTCGATCGCGATCGGCTTGAAGGCGGGAAAGTCGATGAGCAGAAAGGGCATCGCGCCTTCTATGACTGGACGAGATTGCGGCGATAGAGCGCCAGCAGACGCTCCCAATGCCGCTCGGCGGCGGCGCGGTCGTAGACCGGACGCTTGGGGAAGGCGAAGCCGTGATGGGTGCCGGGATAGATCTCGACTTCGGCTTTGGCGCCGCTCATGCCCTGCTTCACCTTCTCGATGATCTCGGCGGGTGCGTAGACGTCGGTCTCGGCGCAGGCGAAGTAGAGTTCGGCCTTGGTCTTGGCTGCCGCGAGATGCGGGCTGTCGTCCTGGTCGGTTGCGAGCTGGGTGCCGTAGACCGAGGCGGCGGCCTTGACACGATCGGGGAAATGCGTGGCGGCGTTGACGGCGTAGCGGCCGCTCATGCAGTAGCCGACGGTGCCGATCAATTTGGTGTTCGCGGCCGCCTGGCCCTCGGCATAGGTGAGCAACGCCCGCGTGTCGTCCATGATCATGGGGATCGTGAGCGATCCCATCAGCGCGAACATGCGCTTGCGTTCCGGGGCGTTCGGATCGGCCGGCAGCGCGCCGAGCTCCATCACGCCGGAGCGGTAATAGAGGTTCGGCAGCATCACGTAATAGCCCGATGTCGCGAGCCTGCGCGCCATGTCGCGCAGCTCTTCGCGGATCGCCGGCGCGTCCATGTAGAACAGGATGACCGGAAACGGCCCGCCGCGTTCGGGGTGGCTGATGAAGGTTGCGGTGTGACCGTCCTTGGTGGGGATCGCGATCTGCTGGTCGATCATCTCGAGCGCCTTTTGTGATTCTTCTTATGCAGGGACGTTGAATACGATTGCAAGGAAACCGGGGCATGACAAGGATACCGCCGATCGGCCCTTGAACCGGCCCAAACGGATTGCCATTGTCTTCCCGCGCGTCGCGCAGAGTTCATCGAAAGCCGCCAGGAGACCGACATGACCCAGACCAACAACCGGTTTTTCGACGAGATCGGCCGCCTGATGAACGACGCCGCTGGTGCCGCGCAGGGCGTCAAGCGCGAGTTCGACACGGTGATGCGCACCCAGGCCGAAAAATTCCTGCGCGACATGGACCTGGTCAAGCGCGAGGAGTTCGAGGCGGTCAAGGACATGGCGCGCCTGGCGCGTGAGGAGAACGAGGCTCTGAAGGCGCGCATCGCGGCGCTGGAGGCCAAGCTCGGCGGCTAACTCCGCAGGGTCCATCCGGGCGATCCGGTTCCGCCCGGTAGCCCATTCTCCTTGTCATTTCCGCGTCTTCCGGGTAAAAGCCCGCCACGTCCGCAGCCCCCGCACCCCTGGAGGCTTGCTGCGGCGTATGCCATGGGCCGCGTTGCGGCCCATTAACTTTTGCAAAAACAAGGACTTAACGTTATGGCGACCGTCAAGGAATTGAAGGCGACCGCACGTCCGAAGAGCGGCAAGGGGGCCGCCCGGGCTGAGCGTCGCGCCGGGAGAGTGCCCGGAGTAATCTACGGCAACAACCAGCCCCCGCTGACCATCTCGGTTGACGATCGCGAACTGCGCTCGCGCATCCTCGCCGGCCGGTTCCTGACCACGCTGGTCGACATCGACCTCGAAGGCAACAAGCACCGCGTGATTCCGCGCGACTACCACCTCGATCCGGTCAAGGATTTCCCGATCCATGTCGACTTCATGCGGCTCGGCGAAGGCGCCACCATCCGCATCAGTGTTCCCTTGCACGTGGTGAAGGCTGAAGGTTCGCCCGGCGTGAAGCGCGGCGGCGCCGTGAACATCGTTGCGCATGCGATCGAGCTCGAGTGCGGCGTGGAGAACATCCCGCAGTTCATCGAGGCCGACGTCGGTTCGCTCGAAATCGGCCACTCGCTGCATCTCTCCGACATCAAGCTGCCGGCCGGCGTGAAGGCGCTGACCGCCGAGGACGCGACCCTCGTCACCATCGTGCCGCCGTCCGGCTACGCCGAAGAGCAGAAGGCCGCGGCTGCTGCCCCGGCTGCGGGTGCTGCTGCTCCGGCCGCTGGTGCTGCCGCTCCTGCTGCGGGTGCTGCTCCGGCAGCGGCTGCCAAGGCCCCGGCTGCCAAGGCTCCCGCCGGCGGCGACAAGAAGAAGTAATCTCTCAAAGCTGGCGCGCGGTCCCTGACCGCGCGCCGAGCGAGGGGCGCGCCGCGTCATGCGACTGTTTGTTGGGCTCGGCAATCCCGGCCCGAAATTCGCACGTAACCGGCACAATGTCGGCTTCATGGCCGTCGACGAGATCGCGCGACGTCATGGTTTCGCGCCTTGGCGCCGCAGGTTTCAGGGCGAGACCTCGGAAGGCACGCTCGGCACCGAGCGCGTGATCCTGCTCAAGCCGATGACCTACATGAACGAGTCCGGCCGCAGCGTTCAGGAAGCGGCAAGCTTCTTCAAGATCGCGCCGGGCGACGTCACCGTATTCCATGACGAACTCGAACTGCCGCCGGGCAAGGTGCGGGTGAAGATCGGCGGCGGCATCGCCGGCCACAACGGCCTGCGCTCGATCTCCGCCCATATCGGCAACGACTACCGCCGGGTGCGGCTCGGCATCGGTCATCCCGGCGTCAAGGAATTGGTGCACGGCCATGTGCTGTCGGACTTCGCCAAAGCCGACAACGACTGGGTGGCGACGCTCTGCGACGCGGTGGCCGAGCACGCGGCATTGGTTGCCAAAGGCACTGACGCGACCTTCGCCAACAGGGTGCACCTCGCCATGCAGGCGAAGGGATTTTTGACCAAGGACGACAACGGCAAGGAATAACGCTCGTGGGATTTAAATGCGGGATCGTCGGGTTGCCCAATGTCGGCAAATCGACCTTGTTCAACGCGCTGACCGAGACGGCCGCGGCGCAGGCGGCGAACTATCCGTTCTGCACAATCGAGCCGAATGTCGGCGAGGTCGCGGTGCCGGATCCGCGGCTCGATAAGCTCGCAGCGATCGCCAAGTCGGGCCAGATCATCCCGACCCGGCTGACCTTCGTGGATATCGCCGGCCTCGTGCGTGGCGCGTCCAAGGGTGAAGGCCTCGGCAACCAGTTCCTCGCCAACATCCGCGAGGTCGACGCCATCGCGCATGTCGTGCGCTGCTTCGAGGATTCCGACATCACCCATGTCGAGGGCAAGATCGCCCCGCTCGCCGACATCGAGACCATCGAGACCGAGCTGATGCTCGCCGATCTCGACAGCCTCGAAAAGCGCGTCGACAATCTGTCCAAGAAGGCCAAGGGCAACGACAAGGACGCCAAGGAGCAGCTCGACCTCGTCAACCGCACCCTGGTGCTGCTGCGCGAGGGCAAGCCCGCGCGCCTCGTCGAGCGCAAGGCGGAGGAGGAGCGCGCCTTCGGGATGCTGGGCCTGCTGTCGTCCAAGCCCGTGCTCTACGTCTGCAACGTCGAGGAAGGCTCGGCCGCGACTGGCAATTCGTTCTCGAAAGCGGTGCAGGACCAGGCTGCCAAGGAGGGCGCCATTGCCGTCGTCATCTCGGCAAAAATCGAATCCGAGATCGCCACCATCTCGCGTGACGAACGCGCCGACTTCCTGGAGACGCTGGGTCTCGAAGAGGCCGGCCTCGACCGCCTGATCCGCGCCGGCTACACGTTGCTCGACCTCATCACCTATTTCACGGTGGGCCCGAAGGAAGCGCGCGCCTGGACCATCTATCGCGGCACTAAGGCGCCGGGCGCGGCCGGTGTGATCCACACCGATTTCGAAAAGGGTTTTATCCGCGCCGAGACCATCGCGTATGAGGACTACGTCGCGCTCGGCGGCGAAGCCGGCGCCCGCGATGCCGGCAAGCTTCGCCTCGAAGGCAAGGAATACGTCGTCGCCGACGGCGACGTGATGCATTTCAGGTTCAACACGTAAGCTCTGGATAGGTTCGTAGCGTGGGTTAGCGCAGCGTAACCCACCCTGCTTCCTCGTTTGCAGAACGAAGTTGGTGGGTTATGCCTTCGGCTAACCTACCCTACGGCGCCGGTGCTTGCCTCACCGTACCCCGCCGCCCTGATCCCTGATCGCGCCGAGATGCTCGTTGATGCGGAAGATGATCAGGATCAGTTCCGCGATGATGCGCGAGAACACGATCCCGACGACGACGCTCGCGATCGACGACAGCAGCATCAGGAAGCCGCCGAACGGGCTGATCGCCATCATCGCGAGGCCGGAGAAGATGCCGGAGAGGCCGAACAGGCAGATCAGCGCGATCACCAGCCAGTAGAAGGTCTTGATGATCGTCGGCGTGATAAAGCGGTCCCATTGAAACAGGTCGCTGAATGAAAACATTGCTCTCCCCAGGGCAATTCAGATGTTGTCGGGCCTTGCAAATGGATCGTGGCCCCTCATCGATCCGACTCAAGACCAATGCCGGTGCGCCGAATGTAGCACGAGCCATGCGGGCCGGCGGGTTGAGATTGCCGCAAAGTGCGGCCACAATCTGTCATTCCCTCAAACCTTTCCCAAGATGACCCTGACCTTCGAAGATTTCCCGCCCGGCCGGTTCGGAACATTCGGCCCGCGCCATGTCACGCGCGACGAGATCGTGGCCTTTGCCGCCGAGTTCGATCCGCAGCCGATGCACCTCGACGAGGAGGCCGCCGGCAAAAGCATGCTGCGCGGCCTGTCCGGCTCGGGCTGGCATCTCTGTTCGCTGATGATGCGGATGATGGCCGACGGTTTCATTACCCGCGCCGCGTCGCTGGGATCTCCCGGCGTCGATGAAGTGCGCTGGCTGTCGCCGCTCAGACCCGGCGACGACCTCATGCTTGACGTCGACGTCGTGGAGGCCCGCACCTCGAAGAGCCGGCCGGAGCTCGGCATCGTCAAGTTCAAATGCACCGTGCGTAACGCGGCGGGGCAGGCGCTGTGCGAGATGACGTCGCCGATCCTGATCAAGCGGCGCGAGGGGGCGGTCTGATGCCGTTTTTCGAGGAGATCGAGATTGGGCATCGCCGCGAGATCGGCGCCTATACGTTCACGGCGGAGTCGATCAAGACATTCGCCGCAAAGTTCGATCCGCAGCGTTTTCACCTCGACGAGGAGGAGGGCAAGAACTCGCTGTTTGGCGGGCTCGCGGCCTCGGGCTGGCATGTCGGCTCAGCCTGCATGAGCCTGCTTGTCGCCGACGGCCAGCGTCTGGCGCGGGAGGCCGCTTCGCGCGGCGAGGAGGTCGCGGTGTGGGGTCCGTCGCCGGGGTTTCGCGACCTGCGCTGGATCAGGCCGGTGCTCGCCGGCGACATCGTCACCTATGTCAACGTCGTCATCGACAAGCGCAGCTCCGCCTCGCGACCCGGCTGGGGCATCCTGACCGCGCGCACCACCGGCACCAACCAGCGCGGCGAGGACGTCTACGCCATCACCGCCAGTGCTTTCGTGCCGATGCGTGCGAACGGCGGTTAGATTCGTTCCAGGATGAACGGCAAAAACAGCGCGCGAGTGTTGCCCCCGCGCTATGGACGCGATTCCGGGTGGCTGCCATAAGCCTGCGCAACATGGTTTTCCCGCGAAGCAGATCGCGGAACCATCGAGTTGCTAACCAATTATGAACCTGTCGCTGTCTATTTGAACGAACTGGGCAGAGTACAGGGGACGAGGACCATGGCAGACCGCGGCGCACTCAAGCTGGTTGGATTCATCTTTGCTACCGCGACGCTGGCGGTGATGCTGGTCGCCGGCATGGTGGTGAAGGGCTATGCCGATGGTGCCTACACCCTGGAAGCCTCGACCGTGGAAGCCGCCCGGTAAGACTTCGTTAACTCCGCGGGGCCGCAACGCGGCCTCCGCCTTCAGCGGCTATAGACGAACGCCAATATCGCGATCGCAACCGCCAGCAATCCGACAAAACGCAGCATGATCGTGCCGAACTGGTTCGGCGCGGGCCGCAGCGGTATCGGGTCGGTGGTGTCGGGCCGAATGCTTTCCATGACATGTCCCCAGGCCCGGCCGCGATGGCAAGAGCGCTTGGCGTTAGTCGCCGGAGGGATGCGGGAAGTTCAAAAATCCTCCGCTGTCATGCCCCGCGAAAGCGGGGCATCCAGTACGCCGGGATTCTCGGTTCTAGCCTCGCTGCCTCTGGAATACTGGATCACCCGCTTTCGCGGGCGATGACACTTTTCATGGGGCGCGTGCGCACCGTCACACATCCCGCGAATCAAAACCGCCGCGCCCCTTTCGGAACGCGGCGGCTGGTGATGCGTGATGTCAGCGATCAGCTGTTGCGCAGGCCGTCGGCGGCGCGCTTCCACTGCGAGACGTTGTCGGCGATCATGCGGGTCGACTTCATCGCGGCCTGGCTGAGCTGGGCGTAGCCGGAGATCTCGCGCTGGACGCGCTGGCCTTCGGCGTGGAGCAGGTCGCGCAGGCTCTCGAGCTCGGAGATCAAATTCTCGATCTCGGCGAGGGAGGTGCCGGCGACGCGCTGGATCAACGAGTTGACGTTGGTGACGGTGGCCTCCGCGCTCGGATCAAGCGGCGGCGCGTCCGTGGCGGTCGCTGCCGGACGGCGCAGATAGGCGATGTCGTTGCGGACGAAGTCACGGATGCCGGCTTCGACTTCCGTCACTGCGGCGAGGTTGGTGTCGATGGTCTCGGTCTCGGTGCCTTCGGTCTTTTCCGGACGCATGGCGTTCATCGTTATTCCCCTGTTCGCGTTGAGCGCAGCGCGAGTGTCCCCCGCACGACGACGTCAGCCTTGGACTAGGGCGTCGGATTTTGGCCGCAACTTGGCCGAGGTGCGGCAAGGGCGGTCCATTCGGGGGCTTTGCCGTGGCGTATGGTTACGGGAGTCTGAACGGGCGCGCCAAAGTGAAGGCGCGGCCCGGTCGGTGCTCGACTCCCTCGCCTCGCTTGGGGGAGAGTGGACCTACCAGCTCTTCTTGAAACCCGCCGTCAGGCTCTTGTTGATCGCCCCTTGCGAGGTTTCGCCGACTGAGCCGGAGACGGTGACGTTGTCGAAGAGCTTTTGTTCGGCGCCGACCTTGCGCAGCCATTTGTCGTCGGTGGTCGACAGGGACTGGCCCGCGGTGATGCTGGTGCCGGTATCGGTGAGGGTGACCTTGGCCGATTGGTCGGTCTCGTAGTTGCGCGTGATGTGACCGCCGACGCCGGGGAGCGCCGTCGTGCCCTGCTGGTTGACGCTGTAGCCGTTCTGCAGCGTCAGCGACGTGTCGCCCGACAGCGGCACCGACTTGATCAGCGACGCCCCGAGCTTGCTCTGCTCGGCGCCGGGATCGACGCGGGCCTCGACCGCGGTCTTGTCCCAGATCGCACCTGCTCCCGGCGCGGTCGCGGCCGCCCAGGCGCTGCCGGACGACTGAGGCACGCTGCCGCCATTGGTGGCTTTCTGCGCCAGCAGCTCCGACATCGTCCGCGGCTCGCTCGTCACCGTCATGTCGGCGCCGATGCGGGCGTCCCAGAACGAGGATACCGACTGCTTCACAGTCACCGCCGAGGAGCCGTTGGCGTTGGAGTTCGTCGCCCAGTTCAGCCCGTCCTTGGCGGCGGCCTGCGCGCGCTTCTTGGCGGCGATGATGTCGTTGAGCGTGCCGGCGTCGATCGCGAGCTGGCCCCAGTCGAGCTTGTCGACGTCGATGCCGCTCAGCACGTCGGGGTCGTTGACATCGGGGGCTTCCGCCGTCTCGGCCTCGTCGTCGGGCGCTGCGGCCGGGCCGGGGGAGAAGGGCGGAATGATCTGCGCCGACACCGTCAGCACCGATCCCAAGATGAAAGCGGCCGCCAGCATCGGCAGCCTGGTCCAGCCAAACCCTGTCGCGAATTCCATCGTCCTGCCCGTCAGCCCAGTTCCCGCCGAGGATGCGGAACCATCGTTGCGAAATTGTGGCGGTTCCATCGAACGCGAACCAACGGGCCGCGCGAAAGGCGCGCGCCCGATGACGAGCTTCTCCACGATTGCATCCGGCGGGGCTGGAGGCCAGGACGCGTCGCGGGGAGCATCAGCCATCGGTCCCGAACTGCGGGGCCCGTTGGTGTTCCGTTCAGCCGACGCCGGTCATCTTCGGCAGATGAATGGCGCGGCCGAGTGCCTGCTCGACCAGATCGAATGTATCGATCAGCACGCGCATGCTGGTGAGCTTGCCCGCCCTGAACTGGGCGAACTGCGCTACCCGCAAGCTGATCGGCTTGTTGGAATCCAGCGCGGTCAGCGAATAGCGCAGCATCGAGGCGGCGGAATCGACGCCGAGCATGATGCTCTCGCGGTCGAAGCGGCGGACCTGGAAATTGTCGGCGAGTTGGCGGATGACGTCGAGCACGGCGTCCTTGCCCTGGCGCGCGCCGAGGAACGGAAACATGTCGATCGGCCCGTAGAGCGCCCACTCGACGTCCTCGTCGATCAGGGTCTCGATGTCCTCGAAATGCCGGTCGTTGATCGCACGGTGCAATGCGCGCGAGAAACGCCAGAGGCTGTGCTCTGTCATCTTGGGCAGTCCTGAAGCTGGCTTGCGAAAAAACGAAAAACAACCCCAAGCGCACAGGATAAGGTGCCGCGGGGTCGCTCAACTCATTTGTATACGAACAAAATACGACAATTCGGCCAAAACGCAATTCACGTTTTCGCAATGCACAATTGATCCCGGCGTGTGAGATTTACAATAGAACACCGTATTTTCCCGGTCCGGGCCGATTTGGAGAGAGCTAGCCCCCGTCCGCCCGCTCGCCCACGATCAGCGGGCCGATCTCACGCTCCAGCACCTGCTGCACCAAATCGTAGGAATCGATGATCTCGCGGATCTGCGCCACCTGGCCCTGGCGGAAAGTGTAGAAAATGGCCATGTCGACCTGAATGATGCGGTCGTTGCTGCGCTTCCGGAAGAACACGCGCAGATAGGCCGCGACCGTGTCGCCCTCGGCGACGATCTGCGGCACCTCGTAGCGGATCTCGGCGTATCGCTCCTGCACGGTGCGCCAGAATTCGCCGAGCTCCTTCTTGCCGTGGCAGGGGCCCATGTGGGGCAGCACGTCGATCGGCGCGTGGGTGAGGAAGTCGACGTCGTCGGTGCAGCACGACAGCGCCGCCTCGAGATCGCTGCGCGAGATCGCGTCGAGCAGATGCAGCACGCGCTGGCGATTGAGCTTCTCGACCGTCATTCCGCCCGTCCTCATTGGCCGTGTGGAGCTTGCGCAAAGCTAACGCGCGGCCTCGGATACCGGCAATCCGCAAAACCACAGGGGATATTGCAGATCATATGACGCGCAAGCGCAATGCCAGGTTCATGGCTGCAATTGAGGGTTGAGCGACCCGTCGCCTGCACGAATTCGCGTGGCGTTCGGCGGCATCGACTCGGAAAGCGAGCGCGCGAGCGCGGCAGCGGACGCGGAACCGGGACGGGCCCGTGCCCGTTGAGGTCGCGACACCGCATCCGGAGACATCGATCCATGAAATCCCTCGCCGCCATCGCCGCCGTACTTCTCATCTGTGGCGCGACCTCCGCCGCCAACGCCAAGGGCTGCATCAAGGGCGCCGTCGTCGGCGGTGTCGCCGGCCACTATGCTGGCCATCATGGCGTCCTCGGCGCTGCCGCCGGCTGCCTCTACGGCCGCCACCATGCCAAGGAGCAGCAAGAGCAGGAGAGACAGCGGCAACAGCAGAGCCAAGTGAACGGGCAGGGCAAGCTGTAAAGTCACGGAAAACTGTGCTCCCGCCGTCTTCTATCCGGCATGCTTCGATGGTAAATTCCATTCGCGAACGCTGGGGTTGAACCAGGCGAGGGAACGATGGATGTCGGGAAGTTCTTGTGGGGTTTAGTCCTCGCAATCCTGTTCCTGTATTTCGTCGTCGCTTTCGTGGGGAAGGCTTCCCGTTCCGCGGGCGTCAAGTACAATTGGGTCGGCGTCTTGCTCTCATTCTCGACGATCGGCCTCGCCATCTATCTCGTTTTCTTTCGCCAGCTTTGAGCCGGTCCCGGCTGCCTCACGTCCCGGGCTCTCGGCCGGGCGTGAGCCAGCTCACATCGCGCGCCTTCCCCTGTGGCTATCGTCCTGCCCATGTCATCAGGGAGACGTGCCATGGCCGCCATCGCCAGAGTCAGAAAGTCCAGCCTGCACAACGCGCTCGAAGGCCTCGCGCTGACCGCGACGCTGCAGAGCTTTCCGACCTTCGCCGCCGCCGCCTTCCTGCTCAAGCTGGTCGGCAATCACGACCTGGTCGGCGATCCCGGCGTCGCCATCTTCGTCGCCATCGCCTCGCTCACCCATGCGCTGCTCGCGGTGAGCTTCGGGCCGAGCTTCCCGACATTCTTCAAGACCGTTTACGAACCAAAATTCTTCGAGGCCCATCTGTCGCTCACTGAGAAGATCACCGCATGGCGCACCCAACCGGTCGCCTCGCTGCAACTGATGACCATCGTGCTACTGATGTCGGTGATGGCCGTGGTGACGGCGAGCGTGGGGTGATCGCATCATGCCCTTCATCACCGCGTCGAAATCCGGCCCGCTCAACTGGCTCGAAGGCTTTGCGCTCACCACGATCCTGCAGGGTTTCCCGATCTTCGCTGCGGCGTCGCTGATGGTGAAGCTGCTGGGACATGACCGCGGTGGCAGTCACGCACTCACCATCGCGATGGCCTCGATCTTCTACAGCTGTCTCGCCATCTGGGCGGGATCGACATTCCCGAAATTTGCAAAGAACGCCTACGAACCGCTGTTCTTCGACGCCAGCCTGTCCTTCTCCGACAAGATCGCCCGCTGGCGCGCCAAGCCGGCGACGTCGATGCAACTCACGGCCTCAGTGCTGCTGCTGTCGCTGCTGGCGGCGGGTGTGGGGTGAGCTCGCGTTCTCATCATTCTCGCCGCCATGAACAACCATGGGCGGCGCCGGCGCTCTGCGCCCCCTACCTCTTCTTCCACCCACCTCTATGCCCCGGCGCGCCTCCGCTCGACCGCGGCGATGGGCCGAACTCCGGGCCCGACTGCCTGGAATCCGTCGGCTGGATGATGCGGCTTTCGCCGCCGAACGGCTTTGAGGGCAGCGCGCGGTCGCCCCGATACGGCAACGACTCCGGGCCGTGCATCTCGTCGAGATGCGGCTTGTGCACCTTCGAGCCGCTGCTGCCGCCGCTCGCCTTCAGCGTGGAGCTCACGGTCTTTTTCTTCATGGCGCTGACCGGCAAATTGGCGGCATCGCCGTATCTCTTCGCGCCCGCATAGGCGCCGGCCTTGCCCTGCACCGTGCGCTGCTTGACGGTGGGATCGTCGACCACCGCGAGCTCGGTGGCGCGCAGGCGCTTGACCTCGTCGCGCAGTCGGGCGGCTTCCTCGAAATTCAGATCGGCGGCGGCCTCGCGCATTCTCGTTTCAAGATCGCCGAGCACCGCTTCGAAATTGTGGCCGATCGAGATGACGTCGTCGGTCATGTCGTGGCCGCCGATCTCGACCAGCACATGATCGCGCTCGTAGACGCTGTTCATGATGTCGCCGATCGACTTCTTGATGCTCTCCGGCGTGATACCGTGCGCCGTGTTGTACTCGACCTGCTTCTCGCGGCGACGGTCGGTCTCGGCGATGGCGCGCTCCATCGAGCCCGTCATCTGGTCGGCATAGAGGATCACCTTGCCGTCGACGTTGCGCGCGGCGCGGCCGATGGTCTGGATCAGGGAGGTCTCGCTGCGCAAGAAGCCTTCCTTGTCGGCATCGAGGATCGCGACCAGCGCGCATTCGGGAATGTCGAGGCCTTCGCGCAGCAAATTGATGCCGACCAGCGCATCGAAGGCGCCGAGGCGCAGATCGCGGATGATCTCGATACGTTCGATGGTGTCGATATCGCTGTGCATGTAGCGGACGCGAATGCCCTGCTCGTGCAGATATTCGGTGAGGTCCTCCGCCATGCGCTTGGTCAGCACCGTGATCAGCGAGCGATAGCCGGCCTGGGCGGTGGCGCGGACCTCGCCGACGAGATCGTCGACCTGGGTGCGGGCCGGGCGGATGTTGACCGGAGGATCAATCAGGCCGGTCGGACGGATCACCTGCTCGACGAACACGCCGCCGCTCTCGTTGATCTCCCAGGCGCTGGGCGTGGCCGAGACCGCGACCGTCTGCGGCCGCATCATGTCCCATTCCTCGAAGCGCAGCGGGCGGTTGTCCATGCAGGAGGGCAGGCGGAAACCATATTCGGCCAGCGTCGCCTTGCGGCGGAAGTCGCCGCGGAACATGCCGCCGATCTGGGGCACGGTGACGTGGCTCTCGTCGGCGAACACCAGCGCGTTGTCGGGCACGTATTCGAACAGCGTCGGCGGCGGCTCGCCGGGCAGGCGTCCGGTGAGATAGCGCGAATAGTTCTCGATGCCGGCGCAGCTTCCGGTCGCCTCCATCATCTCGAGGTCGAAGGTGGTGCGCTGCTCCAGCCGCTGTGCTTCCAGCAGGCGGCCCTGATCGTGGAGCTGGTCGAGCCGCATCTTCAGTTCGGCTTTGATCGACTTGATCGCCTGCACCAGCGTCGGGCGCGGCGTCACATAGTGCGAGTTGGCGTAGATCTTGATGAATTCGAGCTCGTCCTGCTTGTGGCCGGTGAGCGGGTCGAACTCCTCGATGGTCTCGACGGTGTCGCCGAACAGGTTCACGCGCCAGGCACGGTCTTCATAGTGCGCCGGAAAGATGTCGATGACGTCGCCGCGCACGCGAAATGTGCCGCGGGTAAAATCGGCCTGGGTGCGCTTGTATTGCAGGGCGACGAGGTCGGCGATGAGCTGGCGCTGGTCGATGCGCTCGCCCTTCTTCAGCGCAAAGGTCATCGCGGTGTAGGTTTCGACCGAGCCGATACCGTAGATGCAGGACACCGAGGCGACGATGATGACGTCGTCGCGTTCGAGCAGCGCGCGCGTCGCCGAGTGGCGCATGCGGTCGATCTGCTCGTTGATCGAGGAGTCCTTTTCTATGTAGGTGTCGGTGCGAGGGACATACGCTTCCGGCTGGTAGTAGTCGTAATAGCTGACGAAATACTCGACCGCGTTGTCGGGGAAGAAGCTCTTGAACTCGCCATAGAGCTGGGCGGCGAGCGTCTTGTTCGGCGCCAGGATGATGGCGGGCCGCTGCGTGGCCTCGATCACCTTGGCCATGGTGTAGGTCTTGCCGGAGCCGGTGACGCCGAGCAGCACCTGCGAGCGGTCGTTGCGGTTGATGCCCTCGACCAGCTCGGCGATCGCGGTCGGCTGGTCGCCGCGCGGCTCGTAATGCGATTTGATCTCGAAGCGCACGCCGCCTTCGGACTTTTCCGGGCGCGGCGGCCGATGCGGGGTCCACACCCTGGTGGAGCCGTCGTCCTTGCGGAACTCCGGCCGTCCCTCGCGGATCAGCGATTCCAGCGCGTCGGCGGTCGCCTTGACGCCGAGCGCCTCCATCTTGCTGCGGGGCGGACGCGCCAGCGCTTCGGCGTCGTCCTCTTCCGTGGGAAGTCCGAGCTGACGCGCCAGCTCCGGATCGAGCGTCGGGATCGTGGCCGCGGTTCCGTAATTGGCCTGCGGCGCCTCGCCAAAGCCCGCGTCGCGGGCGCTGGGCGGCTGCGGATTGGGCCGCAGCGGCATCGGCCTCGTATTGTCCTGCGGAAACTCCTTCGGCGTCGAGGCCCGCGCGCGATGCGCGGCGGCCTCGCCCCCGGAGCGCCGGTCGCGCGAATTGTCCGGGGGCGGCTGCAAGCCGGTGCCCGATCCGAGCCCGGCGTCGCCGCGATTGATCGCGGGATTGAGCAACTCGGCCAGCGCCGGCCCGATCGGCTGCACGTCCGGGCGTGACGCCTTGGAGTTTGGCGCCTTCGCGTTCGGAGCCTTGGTCTTGGGGGATTTGCCGGATTTTTCGGGGGATGCAGGTTTCTTCGCCATGCTCCGAATATGGGGCGAGTCCGTCGCTCAGGAAAGAGGTCTCTCCGCTTGGCAACAGATGTCAGCAAGGCGGAAGCGGTGGGTCCTCAATGAAGCATTGTCGCGACGCACTCCTCGACCTGCGCCCGCCGCCCCGGAATATCCGGCAGAAACTGGAATCCGGTGAGGCGCTCGACCACCTTCACCGTGGTTCGAAAGCTCTTGAGGTATTCGAGCGCGTCCTTATCCTCGAGCTTCCGATGATCGATATTTGGCAGAACGTAGGCGTTCGCGCGCTTGCTGCCGGGATCATAGAGGATCTTGAACAGCGCAATGGGAACCGCGACTCCGACGTCGCACTTCTTCTTCGAGCCGCAGATGGCCGTTTTTTTGGGCGCCTCGAACTTGATCTCAACCTTGCAGGCATTGTTCCTCTTCGTCACCTCCGGAAGACTGTCCTCGTCGTCCGCATAGACCGGCCCGGTAATGACGTAGAGCTCGCCGCGATCCTTCGTGAGGGTGCGTACCAGCTGTTCAAACTCCTTCCAGATGCCCCGATTGAATCCGAGGCCCTGCTGTGGAACGGCATTCGACAAAATGAAGCTCTCGTCCATCCAGTCGGCGTTGAAGCTGAAGTCGGCGGAGGCGGCTTGATGCCCGCGATCGAGTTTGCTGCCGGTATAGTCTGCGTCCTTGGCCTGCGCCGAATCGCAGACGCCTTCCTCCGACTTGAATTTCTTGCTCTCCGGACGCTTGAACTTGCCGCTGACCTGCTTCTTGTTCAGCGCCTCGATCACCCAGAACGGCGTCTTGGCCTCGTTGTTGTGCAGGAGCACGTATCGGGTGTGACAGACGGTGGTGGCGTCGAGATCGTCGCCACCGGTCGGCAGGCCGATCTTTTCCCAGAGCGCACGACAACTGTCGGGATCGTTCACCGGCTTTGCCAGAGCTGTTTCACAAACATCGGCCCGGACCGGCTGACACAGGGTCAGTCCGAGGCAGATGAGCCAGCACAGACGCGAGAATTTCGACATGGCTCGCCTCCGGACTCAACCATTCGCGCCGGGCGGCGTGGTCGTGGGCTTGCGGCCCCGTGCCGGTTTGCTTGCGGCGGCCTCCGCGGTTTGCTCCTGCTTGCGCTCCGACGAGCTCACGGTCTTCGATATGACATAGGTGCCGCCGCTGATGCCGAGCAGCGCCAGCACATTGCCGGGAATTTCGATCAGCGTTCCGGCCTCGATGGACAGCAGCAGATAGAGTCCAGCGATAACGAATGTGAAGATTAGGAACTGGAAGCGGGAGAGGCTCGCCTTCGGCGGCGAGGTGTCATTGGGCGTTTGCGGCTCGGACAGCAATCCCGCGAGAGCTCCGGAGTCGCTGAACAACTTCCAGAGTACAAGCGCGGCGAACCCGAGCAGAATGATCGAAATAACGACAAAGCCCCACCATGAAATCCATTGCGCGGTCATGAAATTACCTCCTGAAAAACTAGCTTCGTTCACTCCTTCGTGCGATTTTTCCGGCCAGATAGAGGCCGTTCCCGCCGGTCAGCAGCGTCACGAGCTCCTCCGACAAATCCGGCATCGACAATGCTCCGGTTGGCATCGTGACGATTCCGGTGTTGAGTGCGTGAATCGTATAGATGGCCAGCACCGCGGGAACGATGGCGGCTGCGACCACCCGTTCGGGATTGACGCTATCGTCTTTGGAGATGTCGCTGACGAGCAGGCCGCTTGACGCCACTTCGTCACGCAGCACACGAATGAGTACGAGCAACAGCATCGCGCCGAACCAGGCGATCAGGCCAAAGGCCAGAAACTTGCCAATTGCTGTCATCAGCCCCGCGCTCCCGTCAACATTCTGCCACATCGTATGGCCGGATGCAATCAAAGGTAGTGCACAAGGGCGGGGGTGTGGAGCTCCGAGATATCCAAGCGAGCGTCGTCTCGGGAGATCGAGCCACTTCACTCCGTCAGCATTCGTCCGCGTCAGGAACTGCGGCCGCTAGGCTTACGAACCCGCGATCACGCCGCCGGCGACGGTCCCTCGTCGTCCCCGGCTGCCCGATGCGGCTCGAGGATGTCGAGATGGATGCCGCCGCAATCGGTGCAGCGCATGGCCCAATACTCGCATCCGGCACGGCCGCCGATCACGCGGAGCACGGCGAGATCGCCGTCGCATTCCGGGCAGCTGGACAGCACATTGCGGGTGTAAATCCTCGGTCGCGACGTGTCTTCGAATTCGATGACTGACATGACCGGTCTCCCCCTTTGACCCTGCGCAGTTCCTTGGTCGCCTGCAGTCCCGCTCGCTTATTCGTCGTCGCTGTCGTCGGCCCGCCGACGGAATCGATCGATGTGATGCTTGGCATGGGTAATCGCGGCATCGGGATCGGGCCAGGCGAAGCCGACTTCCATGGCTGGAAACAGCACGCCGTCGATGGCAACCGGGCTGAAATCGGCACGCCTGATACGGGCGTGCCAAAGCCCCTGGCCAGCTTCGAAGGATTCGATGTCAAAGCCGTCGTAGAGGGTCGTCATTGCAGTCCCCAAAATGTTTTGTTCGAGCGCCTTGTTGGAGGGTCAGAAGACCACGTTTGCGGATTCTGAGATGTGAAGCCGTTCACAAGCGGCGGGCTTTTTTGCCCAAAGGGCCGGTCGCAGCGTCAGTTCCGCGCGCTGGTGCGGCCGGTCCGCCGGACGGGACGGGCGGCGGGCTCCGACGCCGCGCGCATGATCCAGCGGCGGAATGCGGCAAAGTCGCGCTGCTCGGTCTGGAAGCTGCGATAGAGCAGGTACCAGCGCATGCCCTTGGGCACGGAGAGGTCGAATGGCGCCACCAGCCGACCGGCGGCGAGATCGTCGTCGATATAGGGCCGGATGCCCATGGCGATGCCGAGCCCGTCGGCGGCAGCCTGAAGCGCCTGGCCGTAGAACTGGAACTCCGGGCCCCGCGCGTTGGTGCGCGCGAGGTTCGCGGCCTTGAGCCAGATCGGCCAGTCCTCGGGCGAATGCGCGACGCGGATCAGGCTCGGTCCCCTAAGATCGGCCGGGCGCTTCAGCGAGGACGCCAGGCGAGGCACGCAGACCGGCGTGAGGTCGCCGGCGAACAGCGGCTCGGCCACCAGCCCGGGCCAGTCGCCGGTACCGAGCTGGATGCCGCAGCTCCAGTCTTCGCCGAACGGCACCGACGCGCCGCCGGTGGTGAAGCGCACCTCTATGTCGGGCTCCTCGTTGCGAAACTCCGACAGGCGCGGGATCAGCCAGCGCATCGCGAAGGTGTGGCCGATGCCGATGGTGAGCACGCGGACGCTCGAAGGCGCCGTCACCTGGGCGGTGAGGCTTGCGAGCGCATCGAAGATCGGGGTCAGCCCGCTCTGATAGGCGCGGCCCGCCTGCGTAAGCAGCAGCTTGTTGGCCTTGCGCTCGAACAGCGCGACGCCGAGGCGTTCTTCCAAGATGTGCACCATGCGGCTGACCGCGGCTGCCGACACGCTCAGCTCGAGGCCGGCCGCGGCAAAGCTGCCGGCCCGCGCCGCGGCTTCGAATGCCTTGATGCCGTTGAGAAACAGCAAGCGCCGCAAATGACCGACCCTCAGGAAAGCTGATGCCAGGCCAAGATAACTCAGTTTGCGCGCCGGGAGCAAGCGGGGCACGTTCCTCTTAGCTCGCCGCGAGCTGGGAGAAGGCCAACCGGAGATTTTTACGTGACGCCCATCATGATCGCTGCCCTTGGATTGCTGATGGTTGGCACCGCGTTCCTGTCGGGGCTGTTCGGGATGGCGGGCGGGCTGATCCTGATCGGCGTGCTGTTGGCCCTGATGCCGCTGCCGACCGCGATGGTGTTGCATGCGATCACGCAGATGGCCTCGAACGGCTGGCGCGCGTTTCTCTGGCGCGCGCATATCCGCTGGCGGCCGGTTGCGAACTATATGGTCGGCGCGGCCGTCGCGCTCGCGGCGTGGTCGCTCACGCGCTACGTGCCGGACAAGCCGGTCGCGCTGCTGCTGCTCGGCATCACGCCGTTCATGGCGCGGCTGCTGCCCGCCAACATCAAGCCGGATCCGGACCGTCTCTGGCAGGGCACCGTCTACGGCACGATCTGCATGGGCCTCATGCTGATGACCGGCGTATCGGGACCGCTGCTCGACACCTTTTTCCTCGGCGGCGATTTCGGCCGGCGCGAGAAGGTGGCGACCAAGGCGATGTGCCAGCTCGTCAGCCATTTCATCAAGCTGATCTATTTCGGCGGCGTGATCGACCAGGCGGCGACGCTCGATCCCGTGCTCGCGGCCGTCGCGATCGCAGCGTCGATGCTCGGCACCACGCTGGCGCGGCGCATCCTGGAAGCCATGACCGACCAGCAATTCGTGGCCTGGTCGATGAAGCTGATCACCACCATCGCCTGCTACTACATTGCCTATGGCAGCTGGCTGCTGGTCCGCACGCCCGTGCTGGCGGCCTTCGACAAGGGAGGTTTGCAATGAGCGAGACTGCCGACCCGCTGGTGCTGGACTTCGTCGAATGGGTTGCGCGCGAGCCGCGCGCCTATGCCGAGGTGATCGCGACCTGGAAGACCTCGTGCCCGCGCCTCACCATCTGGGAAGACGCCGCCGACCGCGGCTATGTCGCGCGTGAGACGCTCCCTGGAATGGGGCTGATCATCGCGGTGACAGAGGACGGCGAGAGATTGCTGCGCACCAACGGGCGCTGACGCGCTTCGCCGCACCCCCGTGCTCTCGCTGTCATCATCCGCGAAGGCGGATGATCCAGTAATCACCAGCGGTGGTTTGTCACACGACTGCCGCGGCGTACTGGCTGCCCCGCCTTCGCGGGGCATGACAATGGAGTTTGGCGCGGACAGCTCTCGCCACATCGTCATTGCGAGCGCAAGCGAAGCAATCCAGAATGTTTCCGCGGCGGCAGTCCTGGATTGCGTCGCTTCGCTTGCAATGACGGAATACCGGGAGACCCCTTTCATGTCGCTCAAACTGTTCGAACTCGTCGGCACCGATCCCTCGCGACCGTTCAGCCCGTTCTGCTGGCGCACGCGGATGGCGCTGGCGCACAAGGGCCTTTCGGCGGAGACGCTGCCCTGGCGCTTCACGGAGAAGAGCGCGATCGCGCCGCACGGCTCGGAGAAGGTTCCGGTGCTGCTGCATCACGACCAGCCGGTGGTCGATTCCTGGACGATCGCGACCTATCTCGAAGACAAGTTTCCGGACCGTCCGTCGCTGTTCGGCGGCGAGGGCGGCCGCGCCATGGCGCGCATGCTCAATGCCTGGGGTGACATCGCCATCGTCGGCGGCATCTTTCCGCTGATCATCGCGGACATCCCGAAGAATCTGGCCGAGGTCGACGCCGCCTATTTCCGCCAGTCGCGCGAGGCGCGTTTCGGCAAGAGTCTGGAAGAGGTGATGTCGGGCCGCGATGCCGGCGTGGTCGCCTTCCGCAAATCGATCGAGGTGATGCGGCAGACCCTGAAGAAGCAGCCCTTCATGGGCGGCGCTGCACCGAACTATGCCGATTACATCGTGTTCGGCGGTTTTCAGTGGGCGCGCGTGACGAGCCCGTTCAAGCTGCTCGAGGCGGACGACCCGGTCTACACCTGGCGCGAAAAGCTGCTGGATGCGTTCGATGGAATGGCGCGGAAATCGCCGGGGCATCCAGTGTAAGCTTGGTAGCCCGGATGGAGCGCAGCGCAATCCGGGAAGGTCGCGATGTGTGGCATGAACCCGGATTACGCTTGCGCTCCATCCGGGCTACGCGCCTCCGCCGCCTCGCGCAGGCACGCCCGGCACAAACAATCCTCGCCCTTGACCGGCATCGGCAGCCGCGCCGTTTCTTCCGCGCACCAGCACGCGCCTGAGAGGTCGCAGCCGAACTCGGCGCCGCAGCGGGAGCAGGCGAGGCGGCGCGGTTCCTGCACCGGAAGTTCTTGCGGATTTGTCATGATTTGCGCAAAAGCTGTGCTGTCATTTTCATGCCGGGTTCATCTCCCGCTGCGGTATATTACGCCTCGCGCACAGACTCGGAAAGCGGTTGGCAACGCGCAAGGACACATCGATGGCCCGCGATTCGCAAGCCGCGCTCGTCGCGCTCAACCGTTTCGGCTTCGGCGCCCGTGGCGGCGCATCCGGCGATCTCATCAACGCGGCCTCCGATCCTCGCGGTTTTGTGAAGGCGGAACTCGCTCGTCCCAACGCTGTGCTGCTGGAGGCGCCGGGCCTGCAATCCACCCCGCAGCTCGGGCAGGCCGTGTTCGCCTATCAGGATCAGGTCAAGCAGGCGCGCGAGGCCGCCGCCAAAGCCGGCGCGCCGACCGAGACGCCGTCGCAAGTGCCGGCCGATCAGAAGCCCGGACCGCGCCGCACTCTCTCGCTGAACGCCGTGGCAACCGAGATCGCCGGCCAGATGGCCGAGGCCAAGCAGGCTGACAACAAGCCTGCTGACAATAAGCCGGCGGACAATATGGCCAAGCCGGACAGCATGCAGCCCAACGCGGCCGCGCCGGCTGCCGCAAAACCCGCCCCGCAGCCGCTCAACGTCATCCAAAAGACCTTTCGCGCCGAAGCGCTGGCGCGGTTGCAGCGCGCGACCCTGGTCGAATGCGGCTTCACCGAACGTCTGGTCGTGTTCTGGTCCAACCATTTCTGCATCTCCGCCAGCAAGGGCGAGTTGGCGCGGATATGGGCCGGCGCGTTCGAGCGCGAGGCGATCAGGCCGCATGTGCTCGGGCGTTTCGCCGACATGCTGAAAGCGGTGGAGCAGCATCCGGCGATGCTGTTCTTCCTCGACAACCAGCAATCGCTCGGACCGGACTCGCGCGCCGGCCAGAACCGCAAGCGCGGGCTGAACGAAAATCTCGCGCGCGAGATCATGGAGCTGCATACGCTCGGCGTCGGCGGCGGCTACACGCAGGACGACGTCACCTCGCTCGCGCGCATCATCACCGGCTGGACCTTTGCCGGCCGGCAGGGACAGCTGGGGGCGCCCGGTTCGTTCGTGTTCAACGTCAATGCGCACCAGCCGGGGCCGCAAATGCTGCTCGGCAAGAGCTACGAGCCGAGCGGCCTTGCGCAGGGCGAAGCGGCACTCGCTGACATCGCGCACCATCCCTCGACCGCGAACTTCATCGCCACCAAATTGGTCCGCCATTTCGTCGCCGACGATCCGCCGCCGGCGCTGGTGGCGCGATTGCGCGATGTCTTCATCAAGACCGACGGCGATCTCAAGGCGCTTGCAACCGCACTGGTCGATTCCGACGAGGCGTGGAAGGCGCCGCTGACGAAGATGCGGAGCCCCTATGATTTCCTGGTCGCGAGCGGCCGGCTGCTCGCGCGCGTGCCGGAGGATCCCGGCGCCTATCTCAACAACCTCAATCTGCTGGGCCAGCCGCTGTGGTCGCCGGCCGGCCCGAATGGTTTCGCCGACACCAATGCCGCCTGGGCTGCGCCGGAAGGCATCAAGCTCCGGCTCGACATTGCCGCGCAAATGGGCGCGCGGCTTGGGCCCAACATCGACCCGCTCGATTTGTTGGAATTTGCCGCCGCAGATGCGGCCTCGATCGAAACGCGGCGCACCATCGAGCGCGCGGAGTCGCGGCAGCAGGCGCTGGCGCTGCTGTTGATGTCGCCGGAAATGCAGAGGAGATGATGATGATCGACTGCGTCGAGAACCGGCTCCTCACCTCGCGCCGCGCCCTCCTGCTCGGCGGCGCCTCCTTCGCGGCGTGGGCCTATTTGCCGAAATTCGCCCGCGCGGCGGACGGCCGCGATCCCCGGCTGATCGTGGTGATCCTGCGCGGCGCGCTTGATGGGCTTTCGACCGTCGCGCCGGTCGGCGATCCCGATTATGCCGGCCTGCACGGCGCGATCGCGCTGACGGCGGACGGCGCTCATCCCGCGACCATGCTTGATACTTTCTTCGCGCTGCATCCGGCAATGCCCGAGTTCGCACGCATGTATCGCGATAGGCACGCCGCGGTAATCCACGCGGTGGCGACGCCCTATCGCGACCGCTCGCATTTCGACGGCCAGGACGTGCTCGAAAGCGGCTATGCCGGGCCCGGTCGCGTGCAGTCCGGCTGGCTCAACCGCGCGCTGGAGGCGCTGCCGCGCGGCGAGCGGGTGTCGAGTGCTCTTGCCGTCGGCCCGACCACGCCGCTGGTGCTGCGCGGCAACGCGCCGACCGTCGGCTGGGCGCCGGTGGCGCTGCCGCAAGCCGATGACGACACCGCGATGCGTCTGGTCGAGCTCTACCGTCATCGCGATCCCGCGCTGGCGGCCGTGCTGTCGCAGGGTCTTCAGCTGGAAAAGGCCGCGAGCGGCGACGACATGAAGCCGAAGCCGGGCAATGCGGTCGCTCAGATGCGGCAGGTCGCGCGCGGCGCCGCAAAACTGATGGCGTCCGACGACGGCCCGCGCATCGCGGCGCTCGCGTTTGACGGCTGGGACACGCACGCCAATGAAGGCGGCCCTGTCGGTCGCCTCGCCTTCCTGCTCGGCGGGCTCGACGGTGCGCTCGCCGAATTCGAAACTGGCTTAGGGGAACGCTGGCGCGACACCGTCGTCGTGGTCGCGACTGAATTCGGCCGCACCGCGCGCATCAACGGCACCGACGGCACCGATCACGGCACGGGAACGATCGCGCTGCTCGCCGGCGGCGCGGTGAAGGGCGGCCGCGTCATCGCCGACTGGCCCGGCCTCAAGCCCGCCAACCTCTTCGAGGCCCGCGATCTCAAGCCCACCACCGATCTGCGCTCCGTGATCAAGGGCGTGCTGCAGGGACAGTTCGGCCTGTCGGATCGCGTGCTGGCCGAGACGGTGTTTCCGGATAGCGCAAGCGCGCGTCCGATGAAGGGGCTGGTTGCTTAACTGCGATTCCGGGTCCGCGCCTTGCGGCGCGTTCCGGAATGACGACATGATCAGCCGAACATCAGGAGACCATCACCCATGTACATCGCCATGAATCGCTTCCGCGTCGCCAAGGGCTCCGAAGCCGCCTTCGAGCAGGTCTGGCTTTCGCGCGATACTCATTTGGACAAGGTGCCGGGTTTCGTCGAGTTTCATCTGCTGCGCGGCCCCGAGCTCGAGGACCATACGCTGTACGCCTCGCACACAGTGTGGGCGAACCATGCGGCGTTCGAGGCCTGGACCAAATCGGATGCTTTTCGTGCCGCGCATGCGCGGGCCGGCGACACCAAGCCGACCTATCTCGGCCATCCCCAGTTCGAGGGCTTCGAGGTGATGCAGACGGTGGGGCGCGGCGCCAAGTAGCGCGCGACGCCGCAAAGATCAGCCCAGCGTGATCTTGTCGATCTCCGCCATCTCCTCCGCACTGAGCTTCCACGCAATCGCCTTCACGTTCTCCTCGACCTGCGCGACGCGGGTGGCGCCGGCAATCACGCTCGACACTTGCGGGCGCGTGGCGAGCCAGGAGAAGGCGAGCTCGAGCATGCTGTGGCCGCGCGCTTTCGCGAATGCCGTGAGCTTCTCGACGATGTCCTCGTTGCGCGGCGTGACGTAGCGGTCGCGCAACGCCGGTACCTTGCCGAAGCGCGTATCGGTCGGGGCGGCCGCGCCGCGCTGGTACTTGCCGGTGAGGAGCCCGCTTGCGAGCGGGAAGAACGGCAGGAGGCCCAGCTTGTACTCCTGTGCGGCCGGCAGCAGGTCCTTTTCGATGTCGCGCACCAGCAGGCTGTATTCATCCTGGCAGGAGACGAAGCGGCTGACATTCATCGCGCGCGCGGTGAACTCGGCTTCCGCCAGGCGCCAGGCCGGAAAGTTGGAATTGCCGATGTAGCGCACCTTGCCCTGACGGATGAGATCGTCGAGCGCGCGCAGCGTCTCCTCCATCGGCGTCAGCGGGTCGTAATCGTGCTGCTGATAAAGATCGATGTAGTCGGTCTTGAGCCGCGTCAGGCTCGCCTCGACTGCGTTCATGATGTAGCGGCGCGAAGCGCCCTGCTTGGTTCCGTCGGTCGCCATCGGCGTGGAAAATTTGGTGGCGAGCACGATGTCCTTGCGTCGGTCGCCGAGCACGGTGCCGAGCACCGTTTCCGAACCGCCCATGCCGGCATAGATGTCGGCGGTGTCGAACAGCGTGATGCCGAGATCGAGCGCGCGATGGATGACCTTGCGCGAGGTCTCCAAATCCGTGCGCTGGCCGAAATTGTTGCAGCCGAGGCCGACCGCAGACACGCGCAGGCCGGAGGCGCCGAGATTACGAATTTCCATGGGAGATCCCTGTCGGAGATGGCAGGGGCGTATTGTGACTGCGGCGCGCCGCCGCAGCAAGCCGCGCGCCGCGTTGCTGCCATGCCGACAGGAGCTGCCGACAAAAAAATGCGGCCCCTATCAGACGCGGCGACTGACGGGGACCGCTTTGGGGCGCTTGATCGGTGACGGGGGGCTGACCAGACGCAGCTGCAGCCTAGTCCCGCTATGTTACGCGCGGGTGACAGGCAAGGTTATCCACAGGCGTTCGCGATCGCGAGGATCAGAAGACCTTGCGATAGACGATGAACCCGGAACGCTCGGCGACCTTGTCGTACAGGCGCTGCGCCGTGACGTTGGTCTCATGCGTCTGCCAGTACACGCGCGGGGAGCCGGCGAGTTTCGCGCGCTCGTAGACGCCGTGGATTAGCGCCGAGCCGACACCTTTGCCGCGAGCAGCCTCGGTCGTGAACAGGTCCTGCAGATAGCAGGACGGCTCGATCGCGGTGGTGCTGCGGTGAAAGAGATAATTCGTCATCCCGAGCAGGCGGCCGTCGCTCTCGGCGACCAATCCGTGTACCGGCTCATAGGCATCGAAAAAGCGCTGCCATGTCACGCGCGTGATGTCGGGCGAGAGCGCGGTCGGGCCGGAGCGGCCGTAGAAGGCGTTGTAGCCGTCCCACAGCGGCAGCCATTGTTCGTAGTCCTGCCTCGTGACGGAGCGAATGGTGAGCGACATGTGGATTCCCGCGATCGATGAGGTGTCCTTCATACGTGATGAGGGACGTGCTGATCAATCGCGCATCACTCCGCCACGCGCAGATAACGGATCAGCTTGCGGCCTGCGGGATCGCGCAGTGAGCGGTAGTAGTCGGCGCGGGACGGCGCATCGGTGTGGCGCACGAGGTCGGTCACGGGCGTGTAGCTCAGCATGCGCCCGCCATCGGGCAGCGCGGCACAGACGAAGCGCAACACCTCGCCATTGCGCAAGGCGATGTTGATCGGCGTGGCATCGCCGATCCGCACCACCTCCATGCGCTGTGCGATGAAGGTGCCGAGCTCGTCCTCGGGCAGTTCGAACGCGCCGGTGTCGCGGCCGTGATACATCAGCGCGATGAACGGCGGCTTGCCGTCGGCGATGTCGTCCGGCACCGCAAAATAATCGCGGAACGCGCGATTGATGAATTCGGCGCGCGTCTCGGCATCGAGCAGCACGATGCCGATATCGACCTGGTCGAGCGCGGCCGACAGCCGCGCGGCGATGGCGTGGCTCCGACGCTCGGCGGCAAACGTGCCGAGCAGCCGCTGGCGCATCAGGCCGGTGATGCCTGCGGTGCCCGCGGCCGTCGCAGCCAGGAGGCCGAGCCGGAACATATCCGCCGTGGTCAGGCCTGAAACGCCGTGCTGGCTGAGGAGCAGCAGTGCCGCGCCGATGACGGCGATGGCTGCGCTGGCGACGGCGGAAGCGGGACCCGAGAGAGCGCCTGCGAGCGCCACGATACAGACGAGCAGCGGCGCGGGCGAGGGAATGGGGACGAAGCGATCGAAAAACATCGTCAGCAGCAAAGTCGCTGCCGTCAGCGCCGGACCGGAGATCGCACGCCATCCCAACCGCATGGGCCTGTCTCGCTCCTCCCTGGACGAGGTAAGGCGGCAACACTGACCGAACATTGCGCCATTGCGATGCGGTTTCGCGCGGTGTGCTTAAGGTGCGCTTTGGTTCATGCGCAAAGCTTTCGGATGATTTTAGACCAAATGCGCGTGCTTGAGACGTTGTTGCAGCGCGGGCGCATTCAGCGTCGACGTCCCCTGGCCCTTGCGCGTGCCGACGAAGATCAACAGCGATGCCGCGACGAGGATGGCCGCGGTCAGGGTAATTGCAACGATGACCACAGGTGATTTCATCGAAATCCTGTCGCGATGCCGGTCGGTGCGGGCCACGCGGCGCCTTGAAGGCGGGTCCAGGATGAAACGGGAATCAGACCGGCAGGCCCATCGCCATGGTCGCCCTGGTCGACAGCACCGTCAGGGTAACGATCAGGCACAGCGAGAGCGCGGCGACGGCGAGCGAGGCCGCGACCGCGTTGGTCAGCCGGGAAGACGAAACGGTAGCAGGTGGGCCCTGAAAGCCTGCCGTGCCGGACGCCCGAATCATGGTCTAAATCCTTCAACGCGCGAGCGAATCACCCGCGACATCGAACAATTTCACTGTTGCGATCGGCAATATTGCGGCGGCCGGTCAAGCGAAAATGGCGAGATTGCGGCAATGGTGACCCTTATGCCCGCTATTCGCCAGAGCGCGATCGCCCCTCAGGCGCCAGCGGCGATGCTGGCGGGGTCCTCGATATCGGCCGGCCGCCAGTCCATTGCGACGAAGCCGGGGGCCGCTTCCACGCGCTTCAGCCAGTCCCGGATCGCCGGGAAGGTCGAGAGGTCGAAGTCGCAGCGGTCGGCGAGGTGGGTATAGCCGTACAGCGCGATGTCGGCGACCGTGAGCTGGCGGGCCGCGAAATAGGCGTTGGTCTTGAGGTGATTCTCCATCACCTGGAGCGCGCCATAGCCGCGCTCCATCCAGTCCTCCAGCGAATGAGTCTGCAGGTCGCGGCCGCCCCTCACCAGCGATAGCCAGAAATAGGCCGCGCCGATGTTCGGCTCCAGCGCGTGCTGCTCGAAGAACATCCATTGCAGCGCGTCGGCGCGATCGATGCGGTTCTCCGGCGCGAGCGGCGTGCCGACGGCGACATACCAGAGAATGGCGTTGGACTCGGCGAGATAGCGATCGTCGCCGACCTCGAGCAGCGGCACCTGGCCTGACGGGTTCTTGGCCAGGAAATCCGGGGTGCGGCTCTCGCCGCGCAGAATGTCCACCTCGACCGCTTCGTAAGGCAAGTTCAGCAGCGCCAGCGCAAGGCGGACCTTGTAGCTGTTGCCCGAGCGCTGCATCGAATAGAGCTTGTACATTCTGGGGGTGATTCCGGAAGACGGGAGGGCGCGGCGCTTGTTGCCTCGCAACGCGGCTAAACAATGATGCCGATGCGAATCCGCCGCAAGACCCGGCCGATAGAAAAACTCGAAAACCCTACCGCATTGCAATGCGGCGGAAGATCATTTCCGTGCGACCATCCAACTCAGTTCACGCTTGCGTCAACGCGGAAGTGCGTTGCTCGACGCGATCGTGTGCAAGGCACGGCGGTCGCGTTTTGGGCACTGAAGCTTCCACACCGTCATGGCCGGGCTTGTCCCGGCCATCTACGCGCTGCACACGGCACGAAGAACGTGGATGCCCGGGACAGGCCCGGGCATGACGACGTTCTCGTTTCATGGGCCTCGAAGGGCGCAAAATTGCTCCGAGGACACGCCTTGTCGGATATGTGGGATTTGCCTGGCAAAGTTGCGGAAAATTGCGGAAAATCACGACTTGATGCGCGCCAGACACGTAAACTTTTGCGGGATCGGACCGAAGTTTCTTGCGGTGCAACGGCACTCGTTTTAGGGTGGCGCATTCCCACAATCGGAGTCGTGAAGCCAAAGGGTTCACGACGCTTGTCAGGAGATGACGATGTCCTTCCTTGCCGCTGCGCTCGACCGTGTGAAGCCGTCCGCGACCATCGCGGTCACGGATAAAGCACGTGCGCTGAAAGCGGCGGGCCGCAACGTCATCGGTCTTGGCGCCGGCGAGCCCGACTTCGACACGCCCGCCAACATCAAGCTGGCCGCGATCCACGCCATCGAAGCCGGCAAGACCAAGTACACCGCGGTCGACGGCATTCCCGAGTTGAAGGAAGCCATCATCGCCAAGTTTCAGCGCGAGAACGGCGTCGTCTACAAGGCGAACCAGATCATCGTCGGCACCGGCGGCAAGCAGGTGCTCTACAACGCGCTGATGGCAACCATCAATCCGGGCGACGAGGTGATCATCCCCGCGCCGTACTGGGTCAGCTATCCCGAGATGGTGGCGCTCGCCGGCGGCGAGCCGGTGCCGGTGGTCTGCACCGCCGCGACCGGCTTCAAGCTCCAGGCCGAGGCGCTGGAGCGCGCGATCACGCCGAAGACCAAATGGGTGATCCTGTGCTCGCCGTCGAATCCGACGGGAGCTGCCTACACCAGGACCGAGCTCAAGGCGCTCACCGACGTCCTGGTCAAGCATCCCCACGTCTGGGTGATGACCGACGACATGTACGAGCATCTCGTCTATGACGACTTCCAGTTCACCACGGTCGCGCAGGTCGAGCCGAAACTCTACGACCGCACGCTCACCGTGAACGGCGTGTCGAAGGCCTATTGCATGACCGGCTGGCGCATCGGCTATGCCGGCGGCCCGGCGCAGCTGATCAAGGCGATGTCGACGATCCAGTCGCAGTCGACCTCGAACCCGTCGTCGATCGCGCAATGGGCCGCGGTCGAGGCGCTGAACGGTCCGCAGGACTTCATCCCCGCCAACAACAAGGTCTTCAAGGAGCGCCGCGACCTCGTCGTCTCCATGCTCAACCAGGCCAAAGGCATCGAGTGCCCGCGTCCCGAGGGTGCCTTCTACGTCTATCCGTCCTGCGCCGGCACCATCGGCAAGACCGCGCCGTCGGGCAAGGTGATCGACAATGACGAGACGTTCGTGACCGAACTGCTCGAGACCGAAGGCGTCGCCGTGGTGCAGGGGTCGGCCTTCGGCCTCGGCCCCGCGTTCCGCATCTCCTACGCGACCAAGACCTCGGACCTAGAAGACGCCTGCAAGCGCATCCAGCGCTTCTGCGGCAATCTGCGCTAAGGCTGTCGCGACACGCGGTGTTCCCCTCTCCCCTTGTGGGAGAGGGTGGATCGCCGCGAAGCGGCGAGACGGGTGAGGGGTTATCTCCGCACGTGATCCTCTCGCGACAACATTCGCGGAGATAACCCCTCATCCGGCGCTTCGCGCCACCTTCTCCCACAAGGGGAGAAGGGAGGACAGCGCACCAATTCTCTGCGTTCGTTCTGGCACGCACAGAACTCTTGTGGCATAGACCATCGCGCATCACGGGTAGGGCGCTCTCTCTGCTCGCATCACATTCATCGCCGGAGACATTCATGCGCCGTTCACTCCTCCTCGCCGGGCTTGCCGTTGCGAGCTTCGTTGCCTCCGTTGCGGGCGCCAGCGCGCAGTCGCGGATGGTGCAGGTGGGCGTGCTCGAATGCCGCGGCGGCGCCAGTGTGGGCTTCATCGTGGGATCGGTGACCAATCTCGGCTGCGTGCTGCGAGTCGATGGTTTGCCGGACGACCGTTACGTCGCGACGATCCGCAAGGTGGGCCTCGACCTCGGCATCACACAGGAAACGGCACTCGCCTGGGGCGTGTTCGCGCCGGTGAACCGGCTCGGTCCGGGCGACCTCGCCGGCACCTATGCCGGTGCGCAGGGCAGCGCCTCGGTCGGTGTCGGCCTTGGCGGCAACGTGCTGGTCGGCGGCTCCAATAATTCGATCGCGCTCCAGCCGCTCAGCGTGCAGGGCCAGGTCGGCCTCAACGTCGCCGCCGGCCTCGAGAGCCTGGAACTCCGCCCGGGCCGTTAACAACTCCCGTGTGCGAATCGCGTCGCTCCGGCGCGATTCCGGCGACGACGCACCGCAGCGACGTTTGATGCTTGCCAAATCTCGGGGACGGGCAGAGCATCGGCGTTTGCCGACCCAATCATGGGCCGAGCTCCACACCAAGGAGGCGGCGAATGGGACAAGACGTCAGAAGTCCCCGAGGTCCACGGTGCATCGCGCTGGTGGGCCCTTTCCAAAGCGGTAAAACCACACTTCTCGAAGCGATCATGGCAAGAACCGGCGCAATCCCGCGCGCCGGCAGCGTCGATGCCGGAACCTCCGTCGGCGACGCCACGCCAGAGGCCCGTCATCACAAGATGACCGTCGGGCTGACTGCCGTCACCACGAGTTTCATGGGCGACAGCTACACCTTCCTCGATTGTCCCGGTTCCGTCGAATTTGCCCACGACATGCGCGCCGCGCTGCCCGCGGTCGATGCCGCAATCGTGGTCTGCGAAGCCGACGAGAAGAAGCTGCCGCAGCTTCAGATCATTCTGCGCGAGCTGGAGGAGCTGAAGATCCCGCGTTTCCTGTTCCTCAACAAGATCGACCGCGCCAACAAGCGCATCCGCGAGACGCTCGAGATGCTCCAGCCCGCCTCGCGCGTGCCGCTGGTGCTGCGCCAGATCCCGATCTGGAAGGACGAGCTGATCGAGGGCTTCGTCGATCTCGCGCTGGAGCGTGCGTTCATTTACCGCGAGCACAAGGCCTCCGAAGTGGTCGCACTTCAAGGCGGCGATCTCGATCGCGAGAAGGAGGCCCGCTTCTCGATGCTGGAGAAGCTCGCCGATCACGACGATGCGCTGATGGAGCAGCTGCTCGAGGACATCCAGCCGCCGCGCGATGCCGTGTTCGACGATCTCGCCCGCGAATTGCGCGACGGGCTGATCTGCCCGGTGCTGCTCGGCGCCGCCGCCCGCGAAAACGGCGTGCTGCGTTTGATGAAAGCGTTGCGCCACGAGGCGCCCGGTATCGCGGAGACCGCAAAACGTCTCGGCGTTCCCGAGACCAGGGACGCCCTCGGCTTCGTCTTCAAGACGCTGCATTCGCAGCACGGTGGCAAGCTGTCGCTGACGCGGATGCTCGCCGGCCATCTCGACGACGGTGCCACGCTGCAATCCTCCTCCGGGGGGGCCAGCCGCATCTCCGGCATCCTCGCCGTCACCGGAGCCTACGACACCAAGCGGGCCGCGGCGGAAGCCGGCGACACGGTGGCGCTCGCCAAGCTCGACCCGATCAAGACCGGCGACACGGTCTCGAACGGCAAGACCCAGCCGGCAGCGCTTGCCGCCAGCGAGCCCACTCCGCCGGTGCTCGCGATCTCGGTTGCGGCCACCGACCGCAAGGACGACGTCAAGCTCGGCCAGGCGCTGATGCGGCTGCACGAGGAGGATCCATCGCTCGTCTTCGTGATGAACGCGCAGACCCACGACACGGTGCTGTGGGGGCAGGGCGAGATGCATTTGCGCGTCGCGAGCGAGCGGCTGCGCGACCGTTTCGGCGTCAAGGTTGCCTCGCATCCGCCCGCGATCGGCTATCAGGAAACCATCCGCAAGCCGATCGTCCAGCGCGGCCGCCACAAGAAGCAGTCCGGCGGCCATGGCCAGTTCGGCGATGTCGTGCTCGACATCAGGCCGCTGCCGCGCGGCGAGGGCTTCAAATTCGCCGAGAAGGTGGTCGGCGGTGCGGTGCCCCGCAACTATATCGGCGCGGTGGAAGAGGGCGTCGTCGACGGGCTTGCGCGTGGCCCGCTCGGTTTCCCGGTCACTGATTTGCAGGTGACGCTGACCGACGGCTCCTATCACAGCGTCGATTCCTCCGACCTCGCCTTTCGCACGGCGGCGCGGGTCGGGCTCAACGAAGGCCTGCCGCAATGCCAGTCGGTGCTGCTGGAGCCGATCCACGTGGTCGAGATCGTCTGCCCGACCGACGCCACCGCCAAGATCAATGCGATCCTGTCGGCGCGGCGCGGCCAGATCCTCGGCTTCGACACCCGCGACGGCTGGAGCGGATGGGACTGCGTCCGCGCCATGATGCCGGAAGCCGAGATCGGCGAGTTGATCGTCGAATTGCGTTCGGCCACGGCAGGCGCCGGCAGCTTCACCCGCCAGTTCGACCACATGGCCGAAGTCACGGGGCGCGCCGCCGACCAGATCATCGCAGCGCATCAGCACGCGGCGTGATCGGTCTGTCGAAGTAAGGGACGCAACCGCTCTCTCACTCCCTCTCCCCGTTCTTACGGGGAGAGGGATGGGGTGAGGGGCTGTCGCCATTCGGGTGGTGAAGGTTGGACTCACGCTGCTCCTCCCAACCGCCATTGCGAGCGCAGCGACTTCTCCGCCGAAGCTTTAGCGAAGGCGGAAGCAATCCAGTCTTTCCGCGGAGGAATTCTGGATTGCTTCGTCGCTTCGCTCCTCGCAATGACGGTGGCAAACTCCTTGCGCTTGCCTGTATATGATGTATTTTACATCATTGTGCATGCTTCAGAAATCATTTATAATCGTTCACACGTGAGGCCAAGGTGATCACGTCGTTCCAGATGCGGGCCGCGCGCGCGCTGCTCGGCATTGACCAGAGGGCCTTGGCGGAGCTTGCAGGCGTATCGCTGCCGACCATTCAGCGGATGGAGGCGAGCACCGGCAACGTTCGCGGCGTGGTCGAGACCTTGATGAAGGTGGTCGAAGCCTTCGATCGGGCCGGCGTCGAGCTGATCGGCGAACAGGCGCGCAGCGAAGGCGGTGGACGTGGCGTTCGGCTCAGGGAGCCGGGGCCGCCGCGTCGGGTGGGAGCATGATCCCGCAATGATCATGCTCGGGAGCAGTTCGAAGTAACGCATCGCGCCGGAGCACGCGGCCGCACGATGCATCGGAGCGTCGTGGGCAGCGGAGCATTTTGCTGAAATGAGCATCACAGGCGAACACGCAGGTAAGCTGCACCAGCTTCGTCGGCCGACCTTTACCGAACTCTATCTGCCAAAGCTCGTCACCGTATGGCGCGAGGGCTATGGCCTATCGGATTTCCGCGCTGATGTGTTCGCGGGCCTCACGGTCGCGATCGTCGCGCTGCCGCTGTCGATGGCAATCGCGATCGCCTCCGGTGTGACGCCGGACCGCGGACTCTACACCGCAGTTGTCGGCGGTTTCATTGCGTCACTGCTCGGCGGCAGCCGGTTCCAGATCGGCGGTCCCGCCGGCGCCTTCATTGTGCTGGTTGCGGCGACTGCCGACCGTCACGGGGTCGACGGCGTGATCCTGGCCACGCTGATGGCGGGCCTGTTCCTGATCGCTGCGGGCTTCCTGCGGATCGGCACCTATATCAAGTTCATTCCGTACCCGGTGACGGTCGGCTTCACGGCCGGCATCGCCGTCATCATCTTCGCAAGCCAACTGCGCGATCTCGGCGGGATCACGCTCCTCGCGAAGGAGCCGAGCGAATTCGTTCCGAAACTCGTCGCGCTTGCCGGGGGCCTGCACACCGTCAATCCGTCGGCCGTCGCGGTCGCGATCGTCAGCATTGCCATCATCGCCGGCCTGCGACGTTGGCTGCCGTCCTGGCCGGGCATCCTGATCGCGGTCGTGCTCGCGGCGGTCGCATGTGCCGTGCTGTCGCTGCCGGTCGAGACCGTCGGCTCGCGCTTCGGCGGCATTCCGCGCGAACTGCCCTCGCCGGCCTTGCCTGCATTCTCGCTCGCGAAGGCGACCGCCGTGCTGCCCGATGCGATCTCCTTCGCGCTGCTCGCCGCCATCGAATCGCTGCTGTCGGCGGTGGTGGCCGACGGCATGACCGGACGCCGTCACCGCTCCAATTGCGAGCTGGTGGCGCAAGGCGCCGCCAATGTCGGCGCGGCGCTGTTCGGCGGCATCTGCGTCACCGGGCTGATCGCGCGCACCGCGACCAACATCCGCGCCGGCGCGCGGGGGCCGCTCGCGGGCATGCTGCATTCGGTCTTCCTGCTGCTGTTCATGCTGATCGCAGCGCCGCTCGCGAGCTACATCCCGCTGGCCGCGCTCGCCGCCGTGCTCGTCGTGGTGGCCTGGACCATGGCGGAGAAGCACGAATTCGCGACGCTCCTGCGCTCGTCATGGGGCGATGCCGTCGTGCTGCTCGCAACCTTCCTGCTCACCATCTTCCGCGATCTGACCGAGGGCATTCTGGTCGGCTTCGCGCTCGGCGCGGTGCTGTTCATCCATCGCATGGCGGAAATGACCGGCATCGAGGAACGTTCGCCGATGGTGGCCGCCGATCGTCCCGACGACGAAAATGGCGAGCGCGTGCCTTACGACCCCGCGCTCGCGGTCGATCGCGACGTGCTGGTCTATCGCATCACCGGCGCGTTCTTCTTCGGCGCGGCCTCGGCGATCGGCAGTGTGCTCGACGGCATCGCCGACAAGCGCAAGGGATTCGTGGTCGATTTCGCCGCGGTGCCGTTCCTGGATTCGACGGCGGCCAACGTGCTCGGCCGCGTCGCCGCCAAGGCCCACCGCCAGGGCATCCGGCTGTTCATCACGGGGGCGTCGCCAACGGTGCGTCGCGCGCTGCTCACCCATGGGGTCACGCCGCCCCGCGCCCGCTATCGCGAGACCATCGCGCGTGCGGTCGCCGACATCAAGGGCGGCGCGGCGCACCCCGCGGCCGGTGAGGTGGGCACGACCTGACGTCGAGCCTCTCCCGAGACGGCCCGCGCGCTTGACAGGGCTTGCGGGACGCGAAATGGATCGCCTCCGAAACGACCCCAGGGGAGGACGACCGTGACCAAGGCTCCCGCAGCCTGTCTGATCGGATGGCCGGCCGCGCATTCGCGCTCGCCGCTGATCCATCGTTACTGGCTGCGCACGCTCGGGATCGAGGGCGGCTATGTCATCGAGGCGGTTCCACCTGATAATCTGCGCGACTTCGTGCTGCGGCTGTCGCTGCGCGGCTTCGTCGGCGCCAACGTCACCATCCCGCACAAGGAGGGCGTGCTTGAGCTCTCGACGCCCGATGCCCGCGCGCAGGCGGTCGGTGCGGCCAATACGCTGTGGTTTGCGGACGGCGAGCTGCGCTCGACCAACACCGACGTCGAGGGCTTTATCGGCAATCTCGATGCCAGCGCGCCCGGCTGGGACGCAGCCAGCGAGGCGCTGGTGCTCGGCGCCGGCGGCTCGGCGCGCGCCATCGTGTTCGGGTTGCTCGAACGCGGCATCAGCTGCGTGCATCTCGCCAATCGCACCATCGCCCGCGCGGAGATGCTTGCAGGGCAGTTCGGGCCGAAGGTGCATCCTGTTGCCTGGGACGGCATCGACGACATCCTGCCGCGTGCAAAACTTCTCGTGAACACGACCTCGCTCGGCATGCACGGCCAGCCTTCACTCGACCTTGACGTGGCGCGCCTGCCGGATGGCGCCGTGGTCGCCGATCTCGTCTATGTCCCGCTGGCGACGCCGCTGCTCGTGGCCGCACAGGCGCGCGGGCTGAAGACCGCCGACGGGCTCGGCATGCTGCTGCATCAGGCGGTCCGCGGCTTCGAGCTGTGGTTCGGCCAGCGGCCGCAGGTCACGGCCGAGCTGCGCGCGCTGGTCGAGGCCGATCTCACAAAGACTTGAGAGAATAGCGCGTAACCTCCGGAGTTCTATGTCCGTAGGGACAATAGGGCGCAATCGGAGACCATCATGTCTGTTCAACGTGCAACTTTCACGCGTCCGCTCATCGCCGTCGCGATGGTGGCCGTCTCGACCCTCTCCGCACTTGCGCAAAGGGCTCCTGTGCCGACGCGCGTGCGCGGCACGATCGAAAGCGTCAATGGTGACACGATGCAGGTCAAGGCGCGCAGCGGCGAGGACGTCAAGCTGCACATCGCCTCCGACGTGAACGTGTCAGGCATTACGAAGATTTCACTTGCCGATATCAAGCCCGGCTCCTTTGTCGGCGCCACCACCGTGCCGGGACCGGACGGCGGTGCGAACGCGGTCGAGGTCCACGTATTTCCTGAGAGCATGCGCGGCACCGGCGAGGGCTCGCGCCCCTATGACCTCAAGCCCAACTCCAGCATGACCAATGCGACCGTGTCGGAGAGCGTGGTCGGCAATGACGGCCATACGCTGCTGGTCAAGTACAAGGACGGCGAGAAGAAGGTGTTCGTCGCCGACAATACGCCGGTGGTGACCTTCGTGCCCGGCGACAAATCCGATCTAAAGGCCGGCGCCAAGGTCATCGCCTTCATGAAGCAGCTGCCGGACGGCTCGTTCGAAACCAACCGCGTCAGCGTCGGCCGCAACGGCCTGACGCCGCCGATGTAAATGGAGAATAACAACATGTCGAAGAGAAGCTGGATATCACGCGTTGGCGTGGCCGCATTCGCGGCCTGCATCGTTACGTCATCCGCCCTGGCGCAGCAGACGCCGACGGTCCGCATCCGCGGCACCATCGAGAGCGTCGACGGCAACACGCTCGGCATCAAGACCCGCGAAGGCAGCGACGTGAAGGTGCGCATGACCGACAACGTCGCCGTCTTCGCGGTGGTGAAGACGTCGTTGTCGGAGATCAAGGATGGCTCCTATATCGGCGTCACCGGCCTGCCGGAGCCCGACGGCACCCAGAAGGCGATCGCGGTGCACATCTTCCCTGAAAACCAGCGCGGCGCGGCCGAAGGTTTTCGTCCCTGGGATGCGCGCGCCAACTCGACCATGACCAACGCCACCGTGGCGCAGACGGTGAAGGGCACCGACGGCCAGAACATCACGGTCAAGTACAAGGACGGTGAGAAGAAAGTCGTGGTGCCCCCGGACACGCCGATCGTCACCTTCGTGGCCAGCGACAAATCCGAGCTCAAGCCCGGCGCCAAGCTGATCATTTTCGGTGCGGTGAAGAAGGACGATGGTTCGCTGGAAGCCAACCGCGTCAATGTCGGCCGCGACGGGGTGACGCCGCCGATGTGAGGGCGAACGCTGAAATCGTAGGTGGGCAAAGGCGCGAAGCGCCGTGCCCACCACTTTCCTGCGATTTTGCGAATTGGTGGGCACGCTTCGCTTTGCCCACCCTACGGCACTGCCGCTGCGGCTCACATCGCGATGATATGCTCGTCGATCTCGTCGACCCTATTGACGCCGCACAGGCCCATGGTGGTGAGCAGCTCCTTCTGGATGATGTCGATCGCCTTGGCGACGCCGGCCTGGCCGCCAGCGCCAAGGCCGTAGGCGTAGGCGCGGCCGATCATGCAGGACTTTGCGCCGAGCGCGAGCGCGCGCATCACGTCCTGACCGGAGCGGATGCCGCCGTCGAACATGATCTCCATCCTGTCACCGACCGCCTCGGCGATCTCGGGCAGCACCTCGATCGATGACGGCGCGCCGTCGAGCTGACGGCCGCCATGGTTCGAGACGACGAGCGCCTGCGCGCCGGTCTTGGCGGCTTCCTCGGCGTCCTCGACGTCCAGAATGCCCTTGATGATCAGCTTGCCCGGCCAGATGCTGCGGACCCACTCGACGTCTTTCCAATTCAGGGACGTATCGAACTGCGACGCCGTCCACTCCGCGAGGCGATTGAGATCCCCGGTGTTTTTCACATGGCCGGCGATGTTACCGAAGGTGCGGCGCTTGCCCCGGAGCACGCCCGATACCCAGGTCGGCTTGGTGGCAAAGTCGATCAGCTTCGAGAGCGACCATTCCGGCGGGACCGTCATGCCGTTCTTGATGTCGGCGTGGCGTTGTCCGATGACCTGGAGATCGACGGTCAGCACCAGCGCGGAACATTTCGCCGCGATCGCGCGCTGGATCAATTCCTTGATGAAGCCGCGGTCCTTCATCACGTAGAGCTGGAACCAGAACGGCTTCTCGACACTGTCCGCGATGTCCTCGATCGAGCAGATCGACATCGTCGACTGCGTGAACGGGATACCGGCGGCTTGCGCGGCGCGGCAGGCATGGATCTCGCCGTCGCCATGCTGCATGCCGAGCAGGCCCACAGGCGCGAGCATCAGCGGCATGGTCGAGGGCTCGCCGAGGATCGTGGTCGCGGTGTCGCGCTTGGAGACGTCGACCAGAATGCGCTGGCGGAACTTGATCGCCTGCATGTCGTCGCGGTTGGCGCGCAGCGTTTCCTCGGCGTAAGAGCCGCGGTCGCAATAATCGAAAAACGCCTTCGGCACGCGGCGCTGATGCAGTGTGCGAAGATCGTCGATACAGGTGATGTGCTTCATGAACGTTTCCCCGGCCCGTCTTGTATCGGAAGAGTCTGCATCGGAAGTAGCGGATGAGTCTTGCATCGGAAGATCGAGGGGTCATCTAGCATGGTTGGATGCACAGCCAAATCGTTTGCAAATCCTTTGTGGAGAGGAGGGCGCCATGACCAGGCCGCACACCGGACCGACGCCGGAAGAGATCAAGGAGAAGCATGATCTCGAGGAAGCGCTGGAAGAAGGTCTGGAAGAGACCTTTCCGGGCTCCGATCCCGTCAATGTCACCCAGCCGGCGCCGAGCCGCGGGGACGGCCATGTGAAGCGCTCGGACTAGGCGCGGGTTCCGCCCTGTTCCGGCGTCTTCGCTGGAAATATAGTGTTAACAAGACGTTATCAGCGCCGGGGCCTGCCCGGTTCCGTAATGATTCATCATATTTTTTGAAGCCAAGTTAGCCGCGATAGCTTTATAAGACCTCAGCACATCAGGGATGCGGGTCCCGCCAAGGCACCCGCAGGTTGTATTGGGGGTCCTGGTTGTCGCGTGGGGGACGATATGAGCCGCAAATATTTCGGGACGGACGGGATCCGGGGCCGCGCCAACGGACTGATCACGCCGGAGCTCGCGCTCAAGGTCGGCCAGGCCGCAGGCCTGGCGTTTCAGCGCGGTGACCATCGCCACAGGGTCGTGATCGGCAAGGATACCCGCCTGTCCGGCTATATGATCGAATACGCGATGGTCGCGGGCTTCACCTCGGTCGGCATGGACGTGCTGCTGGTCGGCCCGATGCCGACGCCGGCGGTCGCGATGCTGACCAAGTCGATGCGCGCCGATCTCGGCGTGATGATCTCCGCTTCGCACAATCTGTTTGAGGACAACGGCATCAAGCTGTTCGGCCCGCAGGGCTTCAAGCTCTCTGACGACGTCGAGAAGCAGATCGAGCAGCTGCTCGACGAGCCCATCGACAAGCGTCTCGCCCAGAGCGCCAGCCTCGGCCGCGCCCGCCGCATCGACGGCGTGCATGACCGCTACATCGAATTCGCCAAGCGCACGCTACCGCGCGATCTGTCGCTCGACGGCCTGCGTGTCGTGGTCGATTGCGCCAATGGCGCCGCCTACAAGGTGGTGCCGGAAGCGCTGTGGGAGCTGGGCGCCGACGTGATTCCGATCGGGGTCGAGCCCGACGGCTTCAACATCAACAAGGAATGCGGCTCCACCTCGCCGGAAGCGCTGTCGAAGAAGGTCCGCGAGATGCGCGCCGACATCGGCATTGCGCTCGACGGCGACGCCGATCGCGTCATCCTGGTCGACGAGCGCGGCCACATCGTCGACGGCGACCAGCTGCTCGCGGTGATCGCGCAAAGCTGGAAGGAAGACGGCCGGCTGTCGCGATCGGGAATCGTCGCCACCGTGATGTCGAACCTCGGGCTCGAGCGCTTCCTCAATGCGCAGGGGCTCGATCTCGTGCGCACGCCGGTCGGCGATCGCTACGTGCTCGAGCAGATGCTGAACGGCGGCTACAATCTCGGCGGCGAGCAGTCCGGCCACATTATCCTGTCCGACTACGCCACCACCGGCGACGGCTTCGTTGCCGCATTGCAGGTGCTTGCCGTGGTGCAGAAGCTGCGCCGCCCGGTGTCGGAAGTCTGCCACCGTTTCGATCCGCTGCCGCAGATCCTGAAGAACGTCCGTCACAAGGGCGGCAAGCCGCTCGATAATTCCGACGTCAAATCGGCGATCTCCGACGGCGAGCAGCGGCTCAACGGCCACGGCCGCCTGCTGATCCGCTCCTCCGGCACCGAGCCGGTGATCCGCGTCATGGGCGAGGGCGAGGATCGCATCCTGGTCGAGGACGTCGTCGATACCATCGTCTCGGCGCTCGGGCAGGCCGCGGCCTGAGGCGCTGCGCGAAGCACGATCGTAGCCCGGATGGAGCGCAGCGAAATCCGGGATTCGTGCAACAGGCGAACGGCCCCGGATTGCGCTGCGCTCCATCCGGGCTACGACCCCCCGCAAGGAATGGAGCGAAGCGCATCCCAGCCATCGACGATTGGCGGTGGATCGGTCGCCGCGCGCAGCGTAACTAGCTTGTCGCGGCAATGTGCCGCGTCTGGATCGATCCATTGAACAAGCCAGTCGTCGTCTCAGAGGAAGCGCTGACCGAGCCCGTCATCGTCAGCGACGTGGCACAAACAGCCAAGGCCGCGGGGCCGGCCTATGTCGTGCTTGCCGGCATCAGCTTCTCGCACTTCCTCAACGACACCATGCAATCGCTGATCGCTTCCGTGTATCCGATCCTGAAGGACACTTACGCGCTCGACTTCGCGCAGATCGGCATGATCACGCTGGCCTTCCAGTTCACGGCCTCGCTGCTCCAGCCGGTGGTCGGCCACTACACCGACAAGAAGGCGCAGCCCTATTCGCTGTCGATCGGCATGGCCTCGACCTTCTTCGGTCTGTTGCTGCTCAGTGCCGCCCACCAATATCTCGTCATCCTCGTCGCCGCCGCGCTGGTCGGCCTCGGCTCGGCGGTGTTTCACCCGGAATCGGCGCGCATCGCGCGGCTGGCCTCCGGCGGCCGCTACGGTTTTGCGCAATCGGTATTCCAGCTCGGCGGCAGTTTTGGCACCTCGATGGGACCGGTGCTCGCCGCGCTCATCGTCGTGCCGTTCGGGCAGGGCAGCATCGCCTGGTTCTCCTCGATCGCCTTTCTCGCGATCCTCATCCTCTGGCGCATCGGCCGCTGGTACGAACCGCAGATCAAGGCGAAGAAGACTGTGGTGGCTCAAGCCCATCCCGACGCGCCGGGCTCGCGTCGCGTCGTCGTTGCGCTCCTCGTGCTGGTCGCGCTGTTGTTCTCGAAACAGCTCTACGTCTCGAGCCTGTCGAGCTACTACATCTTCTATCTGATCGACCGGTTCGACGTGTCGACGCAAGCCGCGCAGATGTATCTCTTCATTTTCCTCGCGGCGAATGCGGTCGGCGCTTTTCTCGGCGGTCCCCTGGGCGATCGCTTCGGCCGCAAGATCGTGATCTGGATCTCGATCCTGGGCGCGCTGCCGTTCACGCTGGCGCTGCCCTATGCCGGGCTCTATGCAAGCGCGGTGCTATCAGTCGTCATCGGCCTGATCATCTCCTCGACGACGTCGTCGATCATCGTGTTCGCGCAGGAGCTGGTGCCGCACCGCTTCGGCATGATCTCCGGCGTGTTCTTCGGTGTCGCGTTCGGCATCGGCGGCCTTGGCGCCGCCGTGCTCGGCAAGCTCGCCGACCACACCTCGATCGCGTTCGTCTACCAGGTCTGCGCTTACCTCCCGGCGATCGGCCTGCTTGCGGTGTTCCTGCCCAAGCTGCCGCAGCACGCGCGTTAACAGATCCTGTCTTGCTGCAGCGCGGCTTCATACATCGTTAGGACATGCGGCGACGGCGTCGCATTTGCGCTGCATTTTTGCAACGCTCGCGCCGCATGCGCGTGTGCGGTTAGAAAAAATCAACCTTAAAAATTAGGGTTAAGTGGCGCTTAAACATTTGCTGGCATCGTCCGGGCCGTGAGTTTCCAGAACGTGAGGCGCCGTATTGCCTCACCGGCCAAAAGGACGAAGCCAATGCGTAGCGTTAAGTCTCTCCTTGCCGCGGGTGCGGCAACCCTGATCTCCTCGATGGCGTTCGCCGCCGACATGCCGATCGCGGCGCCCCCTCCGATGTACGCGCCCCCCGCACCGCCCGCCGACTTCGGCGGCTGGTATCTGCGCGGCGACGTCGGCATGACCAACCAGAGCGCCAAGCGCATCGACGGCGCCCTGCCGGCTGGGTATTCGAAGACGACGGAGGGGCTCGGCTTCGACTCCTCGCCGCTGTTCGATCTCGGCGTTGGCTACCGCTTCAATAACTGGTTCCGCGCGGATGTGATCGGCCAGTACCGTGGCAAAGCCAATCTGCACGGCAGCGACAACGTCGTTGGACCCGGCTTCGTCGGCGTCAACAACTACACCGGCAGCAAGTCCGAGTGGGTCGTGATGGCCAACGCCTACGTTGACCTCGGCACCTGGTGGTGCATCACCCCGTTCATCGGCGCCGGCGTCGGCGGCTCCTACAACAAGATCAGCGGCTTCCGCGATGACGGCGTGTCGTACAGCGGCGGCGTGCTGTCTAACAGCGTCGCCTACTTCGCCGACAACGGAAAGTGGAACTTGGCGTACGCCGCACATGCGGGTCTCGCTTACAAGGTCAATCCCGGCTTCACCGTCGAACTGGCCTACAGCTACATGAACCTCGGCGACGGCGCGCCCGGCAACTATCGCTTGTTCGACAACAGCGCCTCCGGCCCGACCTCGATCAAGGTCAAGGAGATCACCTCGCACGACGTCAAGCTCGGCGTGCGCTGGGAGCTGAACAGCCCGACGCCGGCCTACATGCCGCCGCTCGTCACCAAGGGCTGATCGCAAGCCTCATCGCTTAAGACATCTTAACGGCGCGGGATCATCCCGCGCCGTTTTGCTTTGCGTATTTTTCATGGCGTGCGGCGATGAAAGCCTCCGGCGCAACCATTGGTTAAGGTTAACGAGCCATGATCATCAGTGAAAGTTCGAGTTCGATGGAGCGTTGCAATGCGTAGGCTGATGTTGGCGGCGGCGATGTTAGGGACGGTGTCTGCCGCGCACGCGGCTGATCTCTCCGATCTTCCCATCCTGCGCGGCAGCTTCACCGACGGTCTGAGCAAGTCCAACGTCAACTGGCAAGGCAGCTATATCGGCGCCCAGGCTGGCTATGGTTCGTCCGACGAGAACTTCAACGGCTCGACCAAAAACATGATGGCTTCATTGCTGGCCGACACGTTGATCGAGGCGGAAATGGGCGTCTCGCAGTGGAATCTCGGGCTCGGTAAGGCTTCGCAGCGCACGACCGGCTACGGTGCCTTCGTCGGGTACAACGCGCAGTGGGACGACGTCGTGATGGGTCTCGAAGTGAGTTGGTTGCACGGCAAGTTCGGCGGAATGGCGTCGGCTAGCGAGCGACGCGTCAGCCCCGTTGCGCTGTCTGACGGCAACTTCCATGACGTCACGGCGACCTCCACATCTTCGATCAGCATCAGCGACATGGGGACGTTTCGCGGTCGCGCTGGTTACGCCTGGGGATGTTTCCTGCCGTACATGTTCGCGGGTGCCGCGCTCGGCAATGCCGACATCGTGCAGACGGCCCATGTGCAGGATCGCGTGAGCACGACCCAGCTGGGGACTTACACGGCGCTACAGCCGTTGAGCTCGACCAACGCCCAGCATAATCACCTGATCTACGGCTACACCGCCGGCCTTGGTGTCGATGTCAATCTGGTCGGTGGCTTGTTCATGCGTGCGGAGTACGAATACATCCGCTTCTCTTCCGCAGTTGACACCAGCATCAACACCGTCCGTGCTGGCCTCGGCTACAAGTTCTGATCCTGCGCGCCGGGGCAATTGACAGGCCCGGTCAGTCCTGCTGCTCTGTCTCCAGAAGCGGGGGGTAGCGATGCGGATCTACGGCGATACCAATTCCGGCAATTGCCTGAAGGTGAAGTGGGTCTGCGACAAGCTCGCGCTGCCCTACCAGTGGATCGAGATCGACACTCGCAAGGGCGAAAGCCGCACGGCGCAATTCCTCGAGATGAACGGTGCCGGCCAGGTGCCCACCGTCGCTTTCGACGACGGCCGCACGCTGGCGCAATCCAATGCCATCATCCGTTATCTCGCGCGCGACAGCGCGCTCATTCCGCGCGATGCCTTCACCGCCGCCAAGATGGACGAATGGCTGTTCTGGGAACAATACAGCCACGAGCCCTACATCGCGGTGTGCCGCTTCCAGCTCGTCTATCTCGGCAAGGACGCCTCCGAGCTCGATCCTGAAAAGGTCAAGCGCGGCTATGCGGCGCTCGATCGCATGGAGCAGCATCTGGCGGCAAACCGCTTCTTCGCCGGTGATGACGTTTCGCTTGCCGACGTCTCGCTGCTTGCCTATACGCGCGTCGCGCATGAAGGCGGCTTCGATCTCGGTCGTTATGCCGCCATCCGCCGCTGGATCGGCGAAGCCGAGACCTTTTTCGGGCTTCCCAAGGTGCGTTAAGGCGCGCTGAGGCAGGAGTAACTTTATGAACGCCGAATCCATCTCCATTCGTCCCGCGCGCCGCGAGGATGTTGCTGCGATCGTGGCGATGCTCGCCGACGATCATCTCGGAAGCGCTCGCGAGCGCGTGGAAGACCCGTTGCCTGCGTCCTATTACGAGGCATTCGCGCGGGTCGAGCGCGATCAAAATCTCCAGCTCGTGGTAGCCGAGAGCAAGGGCAGGGTGGTCGGCTGCCTGCAACTGGCGATCCTGCCGGGTCTCAGCTCGCAAGGCGGCTTGCGCGGTCTGCTCGAAGACGTCCGCGTTGCTTCCGATTGCCGCAGCCGTGGCATCGGCGAGCAATTGGTGCAATGGGCGGTGACGGAAGCGAAGGCGCGCGGCTGCAATCTGGTCGAACTGCTGACGCATCAGACGCGAACGGATGCGCAGCGCTTCTACAAGCGGCTTGGGTTCACGGCGAGTCACGTCGGCATGACTGTCCGCTTTTGACGCAGCACGCTATGAGCCTTGCGCGATCAGCGAAATCGGATCGCGCATACGTTCATATTAAGAGCTGATAAACCACCGCCAAGGCGTTCACGTTGGTGAAGGAACGAACGGTGCTACGGGACGTCGAAACCGGGCTCGATCGGTTCGGGGATTTCGATGACAAGCTATTCGATGATCAAGGTCGGCAACGACTACGTTGTGCAGGCCAATGACAAATGCATTTTGAAAGTCGGCAGCCGCCGCCGCGCGGCGCAATTGATCAGCGAAGCCACGGACTTGTTGAACGCGCTTGCCGCCGTCGAATCCCCCAAAATCGCACCGGAAGCGCCATCACTCGCGCGTGAGGCCCCGGAACTTCCTTGACTGGTCTTCCCGATTCCCGTATCAGCCGCGGCGGGACACCTCCCCCCAACGGGAGGCTTACTATCTGGAAGGGTAGACGATGACTGTAGCGAAGCCCGCTTCGCGGCCGAACGTGCCGCATTTTTCCTCCGGCCCCTGCGCCAAGCGCCCCGGATGGAATGCCCAAAATCTCAAGGACGCAGCGCTCGGCCGTTCGCATCGCGCGAAGGTCGGCAAGACCAAGCTCAAGCTCGCGATCGATTTGACGCGCGAGGTGCTCGAAGTGCCCGCCGATTATCGCATCGGCATCGTGCCGGCTTCCGATACCGGCGCGGTCGAGATGGCACTGTGGTCGATGCTGGGTGCGCGGCCCGTCACCACGCTCGCCTGGGAATCCTTTGGCGAGGGCTGGGTCAGCGACATCGTCAAGGAATTGAAGCTCAAGGACGTCACCAAGCTCAACGCGGCTTACGGTGAGATCCCCGACCTCTCCAAGGTCGATCCGAAGTCCGACGTCGTCTTCACCTGGAACGGCACCACTTCGGGCGTGCGCGTGCCGAACGCCGACTGGATCAGCGCGACCCGCGAAGGCCTGACCATCTGCGACGCCACCTCGGCCGCGTTCGCGCAACCGCTCGACTGGGCCAAGCTCGATGTCGTCACCTTCTCCTGGCAGAAGGCGCTCGGCGGCGAAGCCGCGCACGGCATGCTGATCCTGTCGCCCCGCGCGGTGGAGCGGCTCGAAACCTACAAGCCGGCCTGGCCGCTGCCGAAGATTTTCCGCATGACCAAGGGCGGCAAGATCAACGAAGGCATTTTCGTCGGCGAGACCATCAACACGCCGTCGATGCTCTGCGTCGAGGATTATCTCGACGCGCTGAACTGGGCCAAGTCGATCGGCGGCCTGAAGGCGCTGATCGCGCGCGCCGACGCCAACACCAAGGTGCTCGCCGACTGGAAGGCGAAGACGCCCTGGATCGACTTCCTCGCCAAGGACGCCGCCATCCGCTCCAACACTTCGGTGTGCCTGAAGTTCACCGATCCCGCGATCACCTCGCTCTCCGAGGACGCGCAGGCCGACTTCTCCAAGAAGCTGGTGGCGCTGGTCGAGAAGGAAGGCGCGGGCTACGACTTCGCGTACTACCGCGATGCGCCCGCCGGCCTGCGCATCTGGTGCGGCGCCACCGTCGAGGCCAGCGATGTCGCGCTGCTGACGCAGTGGATCGATTGGGCCTTCGCCGAGACCAAGGCCGCGCTCGCCAAGGCGGCGTAAGTTTCTTTCTTCGCCTCTCCCCGTAAGAACGGGGAGAGGGAGAAGTGCTCCGAGACATTCATCCAATCCGGTCTAAGGCCCTTCCCTTGAGGAAGGCAGAGGACACATTCCCATGACCAAACCCAAAGTTCTCATTTCCGACGCGCTCTCTCCGGCCGCCGTGCAGATCTTCAAAGACCGCGGCGTCGAGGTCGACTTCCAGCCCAACCTCGGCAAGGACAAGGACAAGCTCGCCGAGATCATCGGCAATTACGACGGCCTCGCGATCCGCTCCGCGACCAAGGCGACCGCGAAGATCCTCGAGAAGGCGACCAATCTCAAGGTGATCGGCCGCGCCGGCATCGGCGTCGACAACGTCGAGATTCCCGCCGCCACGGCCAAGGGCATCATCGTCATGAACACGCCGTTCGGCAATTCGATCACGACCGCGGAGCACGCCATCACCCTGATGCTGGCGCTGGCGCGCGAGATTCCGCAGGCGGACGCTTCGACCCAGGCCGGCAAATGGGAGAAGAACCGCTTCATGGGCGTCGAGATCACCGGCAAGGTGCTCGGCGTCGTCGGCTGCGGCAACATCGGCTCGATCGTCGCCGACCGCGCGCTCGGCCTGCGCATGAAGGTGATCGCGTTCGATCCGTTCCTGTCGCCGGAGCGCGCCAGGGACATCGGCGTCGAGAAGGTCGAGCTCGACGACCTGCTCAAGCGCGCCGACTTCATCACGCTGCACACCCCGCTGACCGAGAAGACCAAGAACATCATCGACGCAGCCGCGATCGCCAAGATGAAGAAGGGCGTGCGCCTGATCAACTGCGCCCGCGGCGGCCTCGTCGACGAGCAGGCCGTGGTCGACGCCTTGAATTCCAAGCACATCGCAGGCGCCGCCTTCGACGTCTTCGTCGAGGAGCCCGCCACCGCGAACGTGCTGTTCGGTCATCCCAACGTGATCTGCACGCCGCATCTCGGCGCGTCCACCACCGAAGCGCAGGAGAACGTCGCGCTGCAGGTCGCCGAGCAGATGTCGGATTACCTGCTCACCGGCGCGATCTCGAATGCCGTCAACTTCCCCTCGATCACGGCGGAAGAGGCGCCGAAGCTGAAGCCGTTCATCGCGCTCGCCGAAAAGCTCGGCTCGTTCGCGGGACAGCTCACCGAGAGCGGCATCCTCAAGGTGGAGATCACCTATGAAGGCCACGTCGCCGAGATGAAGATCAAGGCGATCACCTCCGCCGTGCTGTCGGGCCTGCTGCGGCCAATGCTGGGCGAGGTCAACGTCGTCTCCGCGCCCGTCGTCGCCAAGGAGCGCGGCATGGTGGTGGACGAGATCGTCCGCGCTGCCCAGAGCGACTATGAAAGCCTGATCACCGTCACCGTCACCACCGAGCGGCAGGAGCGGTCGGTCTCGGGCACGGTCTATGCCGACGGCAAGCCGCGCCTGGTCGACATCAAGGGCATCCGCGTCGACGCTGAATTTGGCAAGTCGATGATCTACGTGACCAACGAGGACAAGCCGGGTTTCATCGGCAAGTTCGCGAGCCTGCTCGGCGATGCCAAGATCAACATCGCGACCTTCCATCTCGGCCGCGTCGCGCCGGGCTCCGATGCCATCGCGCTGATCGAGGTCGACGGCGCGGTGCCGGCCGATCTGCTCGCCAAGGTGCAGGCCCTGCCGCAGGTCAAGCAGGTCAAGGCGCTGACGTTCTGATCCGTCGGCATATTCCGACCCGCGGAACAACGCCGCCCTCTCGCGAGGGCGGCGTTTTTATTTCTCCCGCGACCGCCGGACATTGTGTACCAATGGCGCCGAGAAGACCTGGACCGACGCTCCGGTCAAATCGTTCGAAAAGGGAGAAAACAATGCGTGAAGCCGTCATCGTTTCCTATGCACGCACGGGCCTCGCGAAATCCGGCCGCGGCGGGTTCAACATCACCCCGCCGATGTCGCTCGCGGCCCACGCCATCCAGCACGCGGTCGAGCGCGCCGGCGTCGAGAAGGACTATGTCGAGGATTGCTATCTCGGCAATTGCGCCCATGGCGCCCCGAACATCGGCCGCCAGGCCGCGCTGCTGGCGGGAATGCCGAAATCGACCGGGGGCGTCTCGGTGAACCGGTTCTGCTCGTCCGGTCTCCAGACCATCGCGATGGCCGCCAACTCGATCCGCTCGGACGGTTCCGACTGCATCGTCGCAGGCGGCGTCGAGAGCATCTCGATGCCGGGCGGCGGCACGCCGAAGGAATCGATCGATCCCGAGCTGCTCAAGACGGCGCCGGCGATCTTCATGGCGATGATCGACACCGCCGATATCGTCGCCGAGCGCTACAATCTCAGCCGTGAATATCAGGACGAATATTCGCTGGAGTCGCAGCGCCGCATGGCCGCCGCGCAGCAGGCGGGCAAGTTCAAGGACGAGATCGTCCCGATGAAGACCAAGATGAAAGTGGTCGACAAGGCGACCAAGGCCGAGTCGATTGTCGATTACGTCGTCGACCGCGACGAGTGCAACCGGCCCGAGACCACGCTGGAAGGTCTCGCCAAGCTCGAGCCCGTCAGGGGCCCCGGCAAGTTCGTCACCGCCGGCAACGCCAGCCAATTGTCGGACGGCGCCGCGGCCGTGGTGCTGATGGAAGCCAAGGACGCCGAGAAGCGCGGCCTCAATCCGATGGGCCGCTTCGTCGCCTGGGCGGCGGCGGGCTGCGAGCCGGACGAGATGGGCATCGGCCCGATCTTTGCCGTGCCGAAGCTGTTGAAGCGTCATGGCCTGAAGATCGACGACATCGATCTCTGGGAGCTCAACGAAGCCTTCGCCAGCCAGTGCCTCTATTCGCGCGACAAGCTCGGCATCGATCCCGCCAAGTACAACGTCAATGGCGGCTCGATCGCGATCGGTCATCCCTTCGGCATGACCGGCGCGCGGCTCACCGGCCACATCCTCCAGGAAGGCAAGCGCCGCAAGGCCAAGTGGGGCGTCGTGACGATGTGCATCGGCGGCGGCCAGGGCGGCGCGGGACTGTTCGAGATTTATAGCTGAGACAGACTGCAGGACTGCAAAGGGCACGGCGCCGCAAGCGCCGTGCCCTTTGTTCGAGCAGCAGGTCAGGCGTGCACTCTTTGGGTCACCGGTTTTGTGGGATGAAGCGGCTGAAGGAAGGTAGTCTAAGACAAAGCTTGATGATGAGGGGAAGCGCGAGGACCGGGATAACGCACGCAGCGACATAACCTTCCGCCAGCGACGGCAGACCGAAGCTCGCCGCTGCCCACACGAGCGTGACGTTGCGGTTTCCGCTCACGAGACCGATGGTACCGGCGGTTTGCCACCCCAGTCTCGCGAACGTCATGGCAGCGAGGACGCACAGACCGAAATTGAACACGATCGCCGCGGCGAGCATCACGTCGAAACGCAGGGCGTTGCTGGTCCATTGCGCCCGTATGCCTTGCGAGGTGGCAAGCCCCACGATCATCAGCCCGACAACGGCGATCCCGGTAGCGGCGCTTTGATCGGGCAGAACGGGAATCACATGACGACGAAACCTCATGGCTAAGAAGGCCACCAGGCCTGCAGCGCCGATAATGCTGAAGAGCCGGATCGCCAGCCCGCCCATGTCGAATGCAATTCCAAGTCCGAGCACCGTGGCAAAACTCGGAATCGAGATCGGCGTGAGCAAGGTCAGTGCGATGGAAACGAGCAGTGCGAGACGTGGTCGCAAACCGAGCATTCCGGCGATCGCAGCGGCGCTTCCGACCGGCGGCGCCAGCAGTGAAAGCAGAACGCCGGCCCGCAGCGCAGGATCAAGCGGAGCAAAGGACAGCAGAATCGCAGCAGCGAATGGCAGCACCAGGCCAACCCAGGCAAGCACCACGCCCATCAGGAGCGGACGAATGCTGGCTTCAGAGGGGGCAAGACCCGCCGTAAGAAACGAGCCCAGCGTCAGAAGAAATGCCGAAAAAGGCAAAAGATCGTAGCCGAGACGAGCGAAGGGAGTGATCACCAGCCCTGCGCAAAGCGAGATCACCAGGAGCATGGGTCCTTGTCCGCCAAGCGTGGACAATATCCGGCCAACGTACATATCAGCTCCTCAGGACTTGCGCATCGACGACGATGCGTCTTCAGATTTCAGTCATGTCGGCCGCCATTGCGAACGTCAGAAGAATCCGGCGCTCAAATCCAGGCCGTAGGTTCGTGAGAGCACGAACACAAAGGCGCACGCTGCGCAGAACAAGAGGGCGTGCTTCGCCAATTCGGCACCGATGACCGAGAGGACCGTGCGGGAAATCGTGCGCATGATTGCTGGCATGTTACCTCTTGGTTTTTCAGATCCATGAACCGGCTGCATGTGGCGGCCGTCAGTCGGTGTGCGAAGCGAGGATCAGGGGCGGATCACCTCGCTCGGTCGACGCGCGCTGAATGAGGATCGCGCCGATCACGTGAACGAGGCCGAATCCCAGCAGAACGAGGATCATCAGGCGCGTCTCGCCGCCTGCTCGCTTTCTGTCATGCGATGCCGGAGATCTGGCCCGAATTGGAGACGCAGCACGGTTGTGATTGTTCACGATTGTCCTCATATGCTTTGCTGTCGCTCGTCCCGATCGCCTACGGCGCCGGCGGGTTCGAAATGTAGTGGGTAACGAAATCGTCGGAGGCGAAGTTGGCTTGGCGCTCTCGGGGCGCCTTGCTCATTGCCGCGAAGGCAATCACCAGCGCCAGGAGCGAGCCATAGAAGGCGACCACTCCAAGTCTCCACATCGAAACCAATCGCTGTTCTTGGTCGGACGCGAGAAACCTCTGCGATTGTCTTCCCTGCTGTGCGATGTCGGTCAATGCGACCTCCTGTTTGATGGCTGTTGTGATGCCGGCGTGCGATCAGTCGTCTCCGAAAAGGAGCGGTGCGACGGGCGGCGCCGACTGCGAAGCGGCCCTGAGTGTCGGGTGTGCAAAGGTCGTCAACGCTGCGTCGAATCCGGCGAGGACCACGAACAAGCCAACGACGATCATGATGAGGTGCGCGCGCACGCTGACTTCCGGATGAAATTGCTCCGCGTCGATCAACCAACCGGCATCTCGTCGCGATACGATCTGAACCCACTGTCGTCGTCGCCGGCGTCACTCGGCCGTCACTGCAGCGTTAATATTGTTCGCTAAGGCGGCAATTCGTGTAGGATGTATATCCGTGAGCGCATCTGCTTATTTTCGAGGCGGAATGACCGAAACTGCACCCGCGCCCAGCCCAAATTTTACTCTCGCACTTCTTGGACGTTTTGAACTGATCGGGCCGGACGGCGCCGTCAGCTTGCCGAACAAGAAGCTCGCGGGATTGCTGGCCTATCTGGCCTGCACGGCACCTCAGCCTCAGCACCGCGAAAAACTCTCGACCTTGCTGTGGGGATCGCACTTCGAAGCGCAGGCGAAGCAAAACCTGCGACAGGCGCTGTTCAAGCTACGTCAAGTTCTTGGTCAGAGTGCTCTCAGGAGTGACGGCGAATTCATTTCGTTGAATGCCGTTGTGATCACCTGCGATGTGCCGCAATTCGAGCGGCTTGTCAGAAAGGGCAGCCGTGACGCGCTGACCGCGGCGGCAGATCTCTATCGCGGGCGCCTCGTCGATGACATCGCGGTCAACGCGGAGGGCTGGAGCGAGTGGCTGGCCGGCGAACGCGAGCGGTTATCGGAGCTGGCTGTCGGCGCGATGGTGGCGCTCGGCGAGCATGAACTGTCCGAGCGACGTGCCGGCGATGCTCTGCTCGCCGGCCAGCGTGCCAATGCACTCAACAGCATGCGCGAGGATGCGCACCGCCTGATCATGCGCGCGTTGTCCGCGGCCGGCCGCAACGCCGAGGCACTCAAATATTATCAGGCCGTCGTTGCCTTGCTGAAGCAAGAGCTCGGCACCGTGCCCGATGCGGCCACCACCGCCCTGGCTGCGGAATTGCGCAAGGTCCAGGAGCAGAAGATCGTTCTGCCGGCAGCGGGGGCGACGGCAGACCTTTCGCACCAGGCGGAGCACGTGATCGGCAACGACAGGCCCTCCGTGGCGGTGCTTCCGTTCCGCAATATGGGTGGTGACGCCGAACAGGACTACTTCGCCGATGGCGTCACTGCAGACATCATCACCGCTCTATCGCGCTTTCGTGAGCTGGTGGTGATCGCGGCTGGATCGAGCTTTGCCCTTCGGGACAAGGGAATGACCAGCCGGCAGATTGCGCAGCAACTCGGTGCGCAATACGTCCTGAGCGGTCATATTCGCAAGGCGGGCAACCGCATTCGCGTCTCGGCCGAGCTCACTCATACCGGAAGCGAGGCCCAGGTCTGGTCCAATCGCTACGACCGCCCCCTGGTCGACATCTTCGATCTGCAGGACGACGTCAGCAGCAGTGTTGCCGCGGTCGTCGATCCCGCCGTTCGTAGCGCCGAGATCGAACGCGCACGCCGCAAGCCGCCAACTGATCTTTCGGCCTATGATCTGTATTTGCGCGGCCTTCACCATTTATGGGGCGGCACCCGCGAAGGTATCGTCAAGGCCATCGATCTGCTTCGGCGGTCTCTGAGCCTCGATCAGGAGCGAACGGCGACGCTGGCGGCGCTGGCTTGGGGACTCGTGATGGCTCCGCCGCTCGGCGCCAACATGTCTGCGGATGCAGCGTCCGAGGCGGTCGGTCTGGCGCGCCGCGCCGTCGAGCAGGATAGTGGGGACGCTTTCGCCCACGCTGTCTATGGCTTCACGCTGTTTGGGCCCGCCGGCGACAACGATCAGGGGCGCATTCACGCCAGCGAAGCCGCAAGGCTCAATCCGAGTTCGGCTTTCGCATGGGGTGTACTCGGAATGATCGACAGCATGGGAGGCGATTATGCCAACGCACTCGCATGCCTGCATCGGTCTCTCGTCCTCAGCCCCGAGGACAGCATGCTCCATATGTGGATGACGGGATTGACCGCGTCCTACTTTGCCCTCGGGCAGTACGAGGAGGGCGTTGCCTGGGCGCGCAAGTCGGTTCGGCACAATCCGAGCAACGGCACCGGGCATCGCATGCTCGCGGCAAACCTGGTCGGGGTCGGCCGGCTGGAGGAAGCCCGCGAGGTCACCCGGGTTCGCGATGCGGCACAAAAAACGACGATCCGCGATCTGCGCGCCATGCGCTTTTTCAAGCAGCACGAGGCGCTTGAACGCTACCTTTCGGCCCAGCAGATCGCCGGCGTGGCCGACTGAGCCTCAAGCGCCGAGTGCAACGAGCAGCGTGCGCACGGTCATGAAGACCAGGATGACCGAGCCTATGGTCCACAGCATTGCGCGAATGTCGTGAATTTGCCCGGTGAGATAGGCGAGAAAATGCAGCAGGCGTGAGGCAACGTAGCCGTAGAGCAGGCATTGCGCGAGAAGCAGCGACGGCTTTGTGAGAACATAAAGAAAGCCCGCGACCAGGAAATACGGCAGGCTCTCGAGATCGTTCATCTGGATCCGGCGGATCCGCTCCACATCTTCGTTGGGAAGAAGCTGCGCCGGATCGGGGGCGGGATTCAGTGGTGTCTTCTTGATGTCCTCCGGCGAACGGTAGCCGCCTTGGGCCCTCACCATCCGGACTACGGTGAGCCACGACATCGCCACGGCCTTGAGGATGATCAAGCTGGCGGCAACGACATAGGTGGCGAAGAGGGGATCGTGAAGATTGATTCCGTCCAATTTGGTACCCCGCTCCGGCAGGGCCATACTACATGTCCGAGCGGGTTGCGCCACTACGTAAAGGCAGCCGCCAGTCCAGTCCCAGCCTGATCTTGCCTCTACGCCTTCGCCAGCGCCGTGCCTTTTGCTTTCGGCGCGTGCTTACGTGATGAGTCAACCGTTCTTCTCGATCGCGACAGGTCGAAACACCCACTCGCGCCAGACCACCAGCAACGCCGACATGATCACGGGACCCAAAAACAAGCCCAGAAGGCCGAAGGCAGCCAGGCCCCCGAAGATTCCGACGAACGCGAACAGAAACGGCAGCCGCGCCGAGTCGCCGACCAGGGTCGGCCATACGAAATGATCGCCGGCCAACATGACGATCGCGCCCCAGAAGAAGACGCCCGCGGCTGCGAAGCCGCTGCCTCCGCCAGAAACCAGGACCACCGCCGCGGCGGTGAAAGCCAGCCAGGCGCCGAAGGGAAGCATGGCGAAGGCCGTCGTCAATATCGTGAATACGATGGCGTGCGGCACGCCCGCGACGAAATAGGCCACGCCGATCAATAATCCCTCGCCCGCGGCGACCAGCACCGTGCCGTTCACGGTGCCGCGGATCGCATCGACCATTTGCTCGGCGAGACCCTCTCCCGCCTCACCGAAAAGCCGATCGCAGGTTTCCAGCACGCGGCCCGAGATCGACCGGCCGTTGCGCAGCAGGACGAACAAGGCCACTAGCGAAAAGAACAGAAGAAACAGGCGATGAAGCAGCTGTCCGCCGAACGTTCGAAACAGTTCCGATGCGTTGTCTGCATTGACGCTTTTCAGCCATGCGGTCGCGGCTTTGGGATCGGAAAGATTGCTGCGCCACCACTGCTCGATGCTCTCTGCGGCGATCGGAAGGCGAGCGAGCCAATCGGGCACTTCGATCCCGCTCTCTCCGGCCTGTTTCATCCAGCCCACGAGCAGATCGCCTTGTTGCGCGATCTGATAGACGGCGAGCGACATCGGCGTAAACAGGATGAGGGCGACGACGAGCGTGAAGACCAGTGGGGCCAGGTTGGACCGGCCGGAGCTCACGCGTGCCGCAAACTTGGTGTAGAGCGGCCACAGGCTGGTTGCGAGAATCGCGGCCCAGATCAAGGCGGGGAGAAATCCCGCCGCCGTCCACAACGCCAGTGCGACGAGCGCGAGGGCAAGCACGACCCGTGCGTTCATGCGCGCGCCCGCGCCCGTGGGCAGCGGCTTTCGCTCAGTCGTGTTCGGGCCGCCCTCGCTCCGCACCGCGTCGCTCCGCTTGGGCGGACGCTGCTTCGATGCCACGGATTTCGCTCGTTCGGCCATTTGAAGTCACTGGGTGCGGGAGCTGCAGTGTCGAACTGTCAGCAGGAGAAACGCCGGGTCCAGGCTTCAAGCCGCAACGAGGGCTTCGGTTCCGCTCGGGAAGAAGTCGCAATGAGGTGGCGCCCTTCGTCGGACGCCCCCGTGCACCGCCGGCAGGAAATCGAGGTCGCCGCCTACGCCTGCGCCAGCGCCGGTGCGAACACCACTTCGATCAGCGTGCCGGAATTCGCCGCGCTCTTGATGTTGAACCGGGCGCGGTTGGCTTCGACCAGGGCCTTGGTCAGCGACAGGCTCAGCGCCGAACTGTCTTCGGCATCGCCGGGCGGCGGGGTGCGGAACGGCTCCATCGCGGCGGCGACTTCGCGCTCGCTGAGGCCATGGCCGGTGTCGCGGATGCGAAGGGCGACCTCGCCGCGGTCGGACAACGCGGTCGAGACGATGACCTGGCCGCCGGCGCTGGCAAGCCGGATCGAGTTCGAGATCAGATTGATGGAGATCTGCCGCATCGCGCGCGCATCCACGCTTACCTGCGGCAGCGCATGGCCGAGCGAGGTGCGGATGATGATGCGCTCGCGATTGGCTTGCGGCTGCATCACCACCACGCAGGCCTCGACCAGATCGTTGAGGTTGAGGTTGGCGAAGTTGAGGTCGAGCTTGCCGGTCTCGATCCGCGACAGCTCGAGCAGATCGTCGATGATGGCGATGACGCGCTCGCCGGAGGCGCGGATGTCCTTGATGTACTCGCCGTAGCGCTCGTTGCCGAGCGTGCCGAAGCGCTCCGAGATCATCACCTCCGAGAAGCCGATGATGGCGTTGAGAGGCGTGCGGATCTCGTGGCTGATCCGCGCCAGCATGTCGGCCTTGGCGTTCGCCGTCCCTTCGACGAGGCGTCGCGCCTGCGTCAGCTCGCTCTCGCCCTGCTTGCTGTGCGAGAGGTCGCGGAACACGGCGAAGAAGTTCGGGCCGTCGGGCCGGGTGCGGCCCATGATCATCGCGAGCGGAATGACGCCGCCCTTCTTCTCGCGTCCCAGCACCTCGCGGCCGTGGTCGAGCAGGCTCGCGATGTCCTGGCTCTTGAGGTTTTCCAGATAGTCGATGACGACATGCTGGCTCTCCGGCGCGAACAGCGTCACCAGATTCTGCTGCATCAGCGCCTCGCCGTCATAGCCGAACAGCGCCTCGGCGCTGCGGTTGCAGGCGTGGATGTTGCCTTCGGCGTCGAACATGACGATGCCCTCGGCCGTGGTGTCGAGGATCGCGGCGAGATCTTCCGCGGCCGCCTCGCCGGCGTCGGGCTCGGGCGGGAAGGTCTCGCGGACCATGGTCTCGGCGACGACGGTCTCCGCGATGACGGTCTCCGCGATGACGGCCGCAACGGGCGCTGCCTGCGGCAGCGCGCAGATCAGTGCATGCGCGCTCTCGCCGTCCCAGTCGATCGCGTGCAGATGCGCCTCGGTGGTCGGCAGCGGCGCTTCGCCATTGGCGAGCGTCGCGCTGATCGTGACAGGCGTGCCGGCTTGCGACGTGCTGCTGGCCGCCGACACGCCCGGCTCGACATAGAGCGCGTCCAGCCCGCCGGCATTCTCCAGTGCGCTCAGGCTGGCATAACCCATGCGCGCGAGAAACGCGGGGTTGGCGTAGAGCAGGCGGTCGAGCCGGTAGATCAGGATGCCTGTTGGCAGCAGGTCGAGCAGCGCGCGATCGCGCGGGCTGTGGCCGTGCGCGGGCGGCGCGGGCGCGGACAGCCATTCGGCCGGCGCGTGCGGCGTCTCAGACTTGGGCTCGGGCTCGGGCGTCGGCGCCTCGGGCGTGATCTCGGCATCCGCCGGCTCCGCCGATGCCGCGATGGTTTCCTTGTCGCGTTCGAGGCGCTCGGACAATTGCCGCGCGAGCTCGTTGAACGCGCTGTTCTCGACCGGCGTCAGCGTCGGCGATCGCGTGTCGCCGGGCGCTCGGAACGGCAGGACATTGGGAGGCGTTTCCACTGGCGTTTCCGGATCGGTTGGATGTGAATTCGCGTCGGTTGTGGGTTCGGGCAGTTCAGGCTCAGGCGTGGGCTCAGGTGCGGGCGGCTCGATCGGCGGAGGCGGCGCCTCTAACACTGGCTCGGGTTCAGGCTCCGGCTCGACCACATCGGCCGACAGGCTTTGCGGCGCCGCCGGTTCGGCCAACAGCTCAAAACGCCTGAGCGCATCGAGCCGGTTGAGGCCGTCGAGATCGCGGCAGACGCCAAAGCCCCTGAAGCCCGCGAAATTGCGTTCGCCGTCATAAACCGGAAGTCCGGCAAGCTCGACCGGCAGATGCTCGCCGCCGTCGGCCGGCCAGTTCACGGTGATCCCGGCCCAGGTGTCCTTGCTGGCAAGTGCCTGCGCCACGCGGCTGTCAGGGTCGAGCGCGAAGGCGTCGGCGATCTCGCGCCAGGGGCGGTCGAAGCCGGCGGCCGTGCGCGGACCGATCAGGTGGATGAACTCGTCGGACAGAAGCGCAAAGCGGCCCTCTGCATCCACCTTCCAGAGGAAGCGCAGCGGATGCTGACGCGGTGCGGGCGGCTCTTCATGGCCCGACGGCGGCTCGACCATGCCTGTTACGGTCGGCGCGGCCTGCGGCGACACCATGGCTTCGGCCGAGTTTTCAACCGGAGTTTCTGGCGCGGCTTCGGCCGCTTGCTGGACGGCTTGCTGGATCGTCACGATCTCTGTCGCCGGCGCGTCGACCGGCTCGGCAAAGGCGTCGAACAGCGCGATTTCGGATGGCGCCTCGTGCGGCGGCGCTGCTTGAACATGCTCCGGCACCGCGGCTGGAGCAGCGGCCGGCGCAGCCTCAGGCTGAACGATGTCTTCGCGCGCGACCTCTTCAGCGGCCTCGGCTTTAACGTCATCACTCGCCGGCGCCGCCTGCCGCACGGCAGGCTCGATCAGTGCGACCAGGCCGACATCGGCCCCGGTGCCGACCCGCTGCAGCACCATCTGGCCGATGCCGATCGGCGTCTCGGCGCGGCCCTGGCGAAGCGCATCGCTGCGCGCCTGTTCGAGGCCGGCCTCAGTGAGGTCACGGAAGCCGAGCAGGGTGCGGGCCGTTTCGCTGGCGCCGACGAACAGGCCGTCGGGCGCGAACGCCGCCATCGGCGTCTTGGCGCCGTCGACCAGACGAAGCAGGCGTTCGACCAGCGGCATGGTTCGCAAGCCCGGGTCCATCGCGGTGACGAGCACGGCGCGGCCACCATCGGCGAAGTCGAGCCGGGCACAGGCGCAGGTCATCAGCGTGCCGAGCCGCGCCCCGAAGCCGCGCAGCCGTTCGAGCCGGATGGCGCCGTTCGGAGGCAGCCGGCCGGCCAGCCGGATGATCTGGCGGCGGTGGCTGTCGGCCGGACCGAAGGTCTTCTCCGCCAACGCCGTGGCATTGGCCGCGCCGAACAACCTTGCGCCGACCGGATTGGCCCAGAGCACGCGCGTGCCGTCGATCGACCAGAGCCAGGCTGGCAGCGGCGAGGTCGCGTGCACGGCCAGCCGGGGATCGCCCACGCCTCGCAACTGGAAATCCGAACTCGTCATCCGACCGGCTTCGCGTCTCGCTTGTCAGCAAAGGCTGCCGGGAATGACAGCCTTAAGAAAGGGTTAGTATCGCCCGCAGCCGCGGGCAGGTCCACGTCCGAAGCCTAGGTGGCAAGGCCTAAAGCCGCGATAACCTTAATGTCCCCGACCCCGCAAGGCGGGCCGACACTGCATCCGCAGGATTCGCGTGTGGCGGATCGTCATTCCGCATCAACCCGAACTCGCGCCCCACCCAAGCTGCGTTCCCTCCCCCCTTGTGGGGGAGGGTGAGGGAGAGGGAGAGGGGTAAGCCCAGCAAAAGGTGTGAGCCGTTGCCCTGAGGTTTGAGCGCGACGGAGAGAATCCCCGTGCGGCACCCCCTCCCTGACCCTCCCCACAAGGGGGGAGGGAACGGAAAGCGCGCGGCCAGCGGCCTCAAAACACCTCAACCACCGGTTCCCTAGCCCCGGAACCTCATCCTCCCCGAGATTAAATTTGCGCAACGCACCCCAAAACCCGTTGCGGTGCACAATGTTGACATTTTAGGCAGGCATGGTCTCGGCGCTGGGCGAGCCATCATTCGTTTTGTGTTTCCAGTCTTCGCACCCGTCACCCGGTTGGCCGGCGGGCGCGCCTGAAGGCTCACTCCGTTTTTTCATTAGTGTGAGGGATACCCATGACAGGTGCGACTGATCCGTTTTCTGCCTCGATCATTCCGTTCGAGGTCCCCGAGCAGGTGCGTGCGTTCGCCGAAAAGGGCGTGTCGCAGGCCCGCGAGAACTACGCCAAGTTCAAGGATGCCGCCGAGACCCACAATGGCACCGTCGAGGCCGTGTTCTCGTCCGCCCACAAGGGCGTGAGCGAATACACCGCCAAGCTGATGGAGTTCGCGAAGGCCAACACCAAGGCCCATCTCGACTTCACCCAGGAGCTGTTCAGCGTGAAGGCGCCGCAGGATGCGTTCGCGCTGTGGACCAACCATTCCAAGGCGCAGCTCGAGACCTTCCAGGCCCAGGCCCGGGAGCTCGCCGAGCTGACCCAGCGCGTCGCCACCGCGACCGTCGAGCCGATCAAGGCCTCCGCCGCGAAGCTCTACCCCGCCGCCTGATCCGGCGCGGCCGTCTTAATTAAGAAACCCGGGCCTAGAGCCCGGGTTTTGCTTTGGAAATAACCTAGTTTGCGGGACGTTTTGAGGGTGTTGCGGCCTTGCCAAAAACGCCCGTTGCACCTAGTTTCCGCCCCGTCCAGCCCCCCTCGGTGACCGGCCCTTTCCAGGGCGCCCCTCGGGCGGCTCGCAAGGATGCAGTTGTAGCTCAGTTGGTTAGAGCGCCTGTCTGTGGAACAGGAGGTCGGTGGTTCGAGCCCACCCAACTGTACCAGCGCCGGCAATGACTTAGCCCGACATCGTAGAACGGATTTGTGGCCTTCCACCTTGGGCGGTCGCATTATCCTATTTTCGCGAACTGCGGATAACCGCTTCGGGCGAGCGGAGATCTGTTACTCGGCGATCCCGTTTTGCGTATTCTTCGACGTTAGTGACGCAGATCGGATCAGCAGATATTGGAAGAAAATCCACCAAGACCGGCGGGGGGCTCAAGAAGGGCCATTCAGCATTAGCGCCAACAGGCTTGCCGAACACGACGCAGAAAATTTCATCTCAGTCCTGAGTGATCGGCGAATGCAGGCCGGCAAATCTCCTCTCGGGTACACTAGTTGGCTTTTGACGTTGGATAGCGCGGCGAGGAAGTTGATGCAGGGTTTGGATTGGGAGATAAGAGAAAAAGTAAAACACCTCCCGATCATCTCCGTTGACTTCTTGCTTAAGTACTTAGCGTTTGGTCCGAGCCGAGATCGAGTTCCGCAGGCTGCTCAGCGGATGCCGTACGTGTTCATCGATCCTATCATGGAGATCCCAACCGAGCTTATTGAGGCCGCCTCCGCAACCAGAAAGGAAAGCCTGAACGTTCCCGAGCGAATCATCCAGCGCCGAATCAGGGATGCTATGGATCGGGAAAAAATGAAACTTGGGCCGATTCAGCTTGGTGGCCTCGATGACGCGCCACAGGCCATTGGATCGATGTTCTGACACTGCATTGTGGCCGTGGGTCTCAGTGGTAACGCCTGCTAGCGGCGACTAAAGCGGCAAAGCTGATCGTCGCCACTACCTCACCCCGGCACCCCGCCACCCCGATCACCATCCCCGCCGCCAGCAGCGTCCCCAGCGCCCGACACGGGTTCACCAGCCGCTTGTACTACGCCGCGAAGATGCGGGCGTTGGCGCCGGTCGGCATCGCCGCGAACCAATTACAGTGACAGTGCACGAAACTCTCGACGCGGGGAGTGCCCATCCGCAACGCTCCTCAAAGCCAGTTTTGTCCGTGGTCACCGTAGCTCCCCGGTTCGCAATGCGCTATCGGTAGCGAACCAAAAGGCGTTCATGGACAAGCACCCCAGGCAAAAAACATCGTGAGTTTCTTCGAGCGTCTCAAGACAGCAGCATCCGTTGAGTGGCGGGCTTACACCGAGCATCCCTTCACGAACGGATTGGCGGACGGCTCGCTCCCCGAAGCGGCGTTTCGTCACTACCTCGTTCAGGACTATTTGTTCCTCATCGAGTTTGCTCGCGCCTACGCGCTCGCGGTCTACAAGTCGCCCAAGCTCGCCGACATGCGTGAAGCAGCGGCCGGCCTTTCGGCCATCCTCGATGTCGAGATGAACCTGCATGTGAAGCTCTGTGCCGATTGGGGCCTGTCCCCGACCGACCTTGAACAGGCCCCTCCAGCGGCCGAGATGCTGGCCTATACACGCTATGTGCTCGACGCGGGAATGCGCGGCGACCTGCTGGCTCTCAAGGTGGCGCTTGCCCCCTGCGTGATCGGGTACGCGGAGATCGCGACGCGGCTCGCCTCGCTGCCCCTCGCGGACGCTGCGACGAACGCCTACCGCGTCTGGATCGCGGAGTACGCCGGCGCTCCGTACCAGGAGGTCGCTGCCAGAGCGCGGGCGCACATGGAGCATCTCGCCGATCTCTACGCCACGCCGGCGCGCGAGGCGGAGCTGATTGCGATCTTCAAGGAAGCCACCCGACTTGAGGCGGACTTCTGGGAGATGGCCTGGCGCGAGGGCCAGCGCGTCCAATAGTTCTTTCGGCAGTCGGGGTGGGGCGAGGGCTCAGCACGCCACGACGCAGGATCGGTCGCTTTCGTTCCCCCATTTCAGGAGAAATCGGCGTCGGGCAACGCCGAACCTTTTCACGACCTTGGGTGTTTGTCTTGCGGCAGGGCTGACAACGCTGAGGAGCGAAGACATGAACGGACTTATCTATCTGGTCGGACTCGTGGTCGTGGTTGGTGTGGTGCTCTCGTTCCTGGGCCTGCGCTGATTTGATATTTGGGGAGGTGGTGCGGCGCACCTTCCAGGCGTCCCACACCTCACCTCGCCACCACCCACACCACCACCGGCAACGTCACCGCCGCCAGCAGCGTGCCCAGCGCGACCGCACCCGACACCGGGTTCACCAGCCGCTGATACTGAACCGCGAAGATGTACGCATTCGCGCCCGTCGGCATCGCCGCGAACAGCACGACCACGCCGGCTGCGAGCGGCGGCAGGTCGAGCAGTTTTGCCAGCACGAAGGCGGCCGCCGGCATCGCCAGCAGTTTTAGCGCGCTCATCACGACGACGCTCAGCATCTCGCCCTTGACCTCGAACCGGAAGAGATTGATGCCGAGCGCGATCAGCGCCGCCGGCGATCCCGCCTGCGCCAGCAGCTCGACGGTCCTGTCGACGACCGGATGAAGGCCGAGGCCGGTGAGGCGCCAGACGAGGCCGAAGCCGATCGCGAGCATGATCGGGTTGCGGGCGAGATCCATCAGCACCGGAACGATCAGCGAGGCGGCCGAAGCTTTCTGCTTGCGGTCGACCAGCTCCATCTGCAGCGTGCCGCAGAGCCAGAGCAGCGGCGTGTTCACCGACAGGATCAGCGCCATCGGGCCCGCCGCCTCATTGCCCAGCGCCGAGAGCGTCAGGGGAATACCCAGCATCACGATGTTGCCGTAGACCGAGCCGATCGCGAACACGACGCCGTCCTCGCGGTCCTCGCGCCGTTGCCGCAGCAGCGCTGACAGCGCCAACGCCGCGGTCCAGGTGAGCGCGAGCGCGCCGTAATAGGCGCCCCACATCCGCCACGGGCTGACGCCGGAAAATTCCGACACGACGATGGTGCGGAACAGCAGCGCGGGAATGGCGATGCTGAAGGCGAATTCGGAGATGCCCTTGTGCGCGGTTTCGGAGACGAAGCGAAACAGCACCGCGGCATAGCCGGCCGCGATCAGCGCAAACACCGGCGCGACGATCAGCACTGTAGACATGCGCCGCTACGACCCCATCTCGATGATCCTGCGCGCCATGCGGACATTGGCATAGTCGATCATCTTGCCGTCGAGCGTCACCGCGCCCTGGCCCTGCGCCTCGGCCTGCTCCATGGCTTCGACCACCCGCCGCGCGTGCGCCAGTTCAATGTCGGACGGGACGAACGCCCGCAGCGTCGGTTCGATCTGGTCGGGATGGATCACCTGCTTGCCGTCAAAACCCATCGCAGCCGCCTTGAGCGCGCTGCTTTCCGTCAGTTGGGCATCCCGGAACGCGCCGCACGGTCCGTCGATGGCGCGCAGGCCGAACGCGCGCGCGGCCACCAGCAGGCGCATCATCGGATAGGCGAACAGATCGAGCGGCGCGGAGGCATAGCCGCTCTGGGCGGAGCCCACATGCCGGTAGCCGTCCGGCGAGGCGCCGATTTCCGAGGAGCGGGCGCCGATCGACGCCGCGAAATCGCCGACACCGAGATGAAGGGCGGCGACGCTGTCGTGCGCGGCGGCGAGCGCGTCGACATTGACGAGACCCAGCGCGGTCTCGATCAGCAGTTCGAGCGGCACGGGGGAAGGGCGACCGGGCGCGGCCGCGCGCAGCTGATCGGCAATGGCGGCGATGTCGCTCGCCCGCTCCGCCTTCGGCACGATCATCGAATCCAGCCGGGGCAGCGCGGCGAGCTTGCGGATTTCCTGCGCGATGAAAGGGCTGTCGACGGCGTTGAGCCTGACCGCGACGACCTTGCTGCCCCAATCCAGCGAGGACAGCGCCTGCGCAGCTTCCTCCAGCGCCGCGCCCTTCTCGGACGGCGGCACGGCGTCCTCGAGGTCCATGAACACCGCATCCGCGGCCGAGGCAGCCGCCTTGGCGACGAGACGGGAGCGATGCGCGGGAACGGCCAGATAGACCCGCGTCGGCCGCTGAGCGGACATCGTCATGTCTCCTTTGCGAGACCGAGCTCGCTGAGGATGGATTGGTTGTGCTGCCCGACGTCAGGCACCGGATCCATCCGGGGCGACAGGCCGGGAATGGTGAGGGCCGGCAGGAAGCTCATCACCGGTCCGCTCGGAGATCCCACCGTTTGCACTCTTGAGCGGGCGCGGAGCTGCTCGTGCTCCAGGAACGCCTCGACCGAATTCAGATGCGCATTGGCGATCGAGGCCTCGTCGAGCAGCCGCAGCACCTCGTCACTGGTCATCGCCGCAAAACGCTGCTCGATATGGACCTGCAGATCGTCCCTGTTCTGCATCCGCAGCGGATTGGTGCGGAAGCGGGGATGATCGGCGAATGCGGCATCGCCAAGCACGATGACGCACAGCGACCGCCATTCCCGGTCGTTCTGGATGCCGAAGAAGATCGTGTTGCCGTCGCCGACGCGGAACGGGCCATACGGCGCTATCGTTGCGTGCCTTGCCCCGGTTCGCGGCAGCGGCCGGCCCGTACTCTGCGTGTAGAAGGCGGGATAGCTCATCCAATCCGTGATGGAATCGAACAGCGAGGCCTGGAAGGCGGTGCCCTTGCCGGTCCGCTCGCGGCGATACAGCGCCATCAGCACGCCGTTGAGGATGTACATGCCGGTGGCGATATCGACCACGGAAAGTCCGACCTTGGCGGGCTCCGCCTCGGTGCCGTTGATGGCGAGGACACCGGCCTCGCATTGCACCAGGAGATCGTAGGCCTTCTTGTTGCTGTAGGCGCCGCCCGCGCCATAGCCCGAAACGTCGCAGGCGATGATCCGGGGAAATTTTCGCAGCAGCGAAGCGGCATCGAGGCCCAGCCGCTCCGCCGCACCGGGCGCCAGGTTCTGGATGAAGACGTCGGCCTGCGGCAGCAAGGCCTCGAGCACCTCCTGGCCTTCCGGGCTCTTGATGTCGATGGCGAGGCTTTCCTTCGACCTGTTGGTCCAGACGAACTGGCTCGACATCCCGTTCATCACGTGATCGTAGTCGCGGCAGAAATCGCCATCCCCCGGCCGCTCGATCTTGATGACGCGCGCGCCCCAGTCCGCAAGATGCCGGCTGGCCAGAGGAGCCGCGATCGCCTGCTCGAGCGAGACCACCGTCACGCCCGACAGCGGCAGCTCCGCCTCATGTCGCTCCATGCAATCGTCTCCGCTCCCGCTCACGCTTTTGTCCAGCGCAGGAGACAAGCCGACCACCCCACGCACGTTCTGTGACGATGGCATCATGCCCCTGTTTTGCCCGACGAGTCAAACTTCATTTCGTAAAATCCGCAAATCGAGATCGGCAAAGTTCAATCGGTACATGGACTTGGCTACTGTGCATGGGGTTGTTTTCGCGTTTTTTGTTTTAGGGGGCCCTGTTGCCGAGACCGCACACGTCCCGGCTTTCGCATCTCGCCTCGGTTGCCAACGAACGCCCGTTCACCCACTATCCGCTCCGACTCGACATTTGGGGGGATCGATGCCGGCGTTCCATTTCAAGAAATCTTTCGCTGCTGCGATCATGGGGATGGCCTTGGCCGTCCTGATCCACCCGAGTGAAGGCTTTGCCTACTCCCAGGAGGAGCAGCAGGCCTGCACCCCCGATGCGATGCGGCTGTGCGGCGAGTTCGTTCCGAACGTCGACGCCATCACCGCCTGCATGATCCAGAAGAAATCGCAGCTCTCGCCGCAGTGCCGGGCCTTCTTCCGGCCGGGACCGGAGCCGGGCATGGCGGCCGCGCCCCGCGCCGGCAAGCCGACCAGCATCGCGCCCAAGAGCTCGGCCCGGACGGCGAAGAAGAGCACCAAGCCGGCCAAGAAGAAGAAAGCCAGCGAAGGCTGAGCGCGGGCACCGCGTTCCCTTTTTGAAACTCGACCATGCCCGGGCCACGGCGCGCAGTGCGTTTGAAGTCCCGGGCATTTGCGTGTCCGGCCCTCGTTCGCTGGTTTTGAGTCAAACCGACCCAGGCATCAGCCCCACACCAGCCACCGGACTCCTTTTGTTCGCCTCCGTGTGCGGACGCTTGCGACAATTGCGATCATGTGGGGATGGAAACGAGTCGCGAAACGGATTGCGCGGCGAGGTTGCATCCCATTTTTTCCCGCCGGACTGCTCAATAAATGCACGATTGCCGGCGTGAAGCCGTCGTCGCACGCAGCAGTGTGACTCAAAAGCCAACGCGCTTTGTTATTTCATGGCGCCAGCATAACTTATGATAAATTTTTCTTTCCCGAATCACCGCGGTGATTCATTTTCGCCGCCTGGGGTCAATCTGGAGGCAGAGGTATGAACGTTATTGTTTTTGCATCGCGTAAAGGTGGCTCAGGCAAGAGTACGCTGGCCGCGCATCTCGCCGCGCAGATCAAGGCGACCAAGCCGATCCTGCTCGTCGATGCGGATCCGCAAGGCTCGCTCACGCTGTGGCACAAGCTGCGTGGCACCAACGAGCCGCCGATCAAGTCCGCGGTGAACTCGGTCAGCGGCATCGTCTCCGCTGCCAAGCGCGACGGTTATGAATGGGTGTTGATCGACACGCCGCCGAACCTGTCGGCCGTCGTCGACGACGCCATCCGCAATGCCACCATGGTGGTGATCCCCGCCCGTCCCGGCGTGTTCGACGTCAACGCGGTGCAGGAAACCATCCAGATGTGCCGTGCGGCGCGCAAGCCCTACGCGGTCGTGCTCAACGGTGCGCCGGCGCGCCGCGATGAGTCCGAAAGCCCGATCGTCACCATCGCTCGCGAAGCGCTGGCGAAGTTCCGTGCTCCGGTGTGGGGCGGCCAGATCACCAACCGTTCGGATCTGCTGATGGCGCTGAGCCACGGCGAGGGCGCGCGGGAATATCAGGCCGAGAGTCGTGCGGCTCAGGAAATCGCAAGGCTGTGGGCGGCGATCGAACGTTCGGTGAAGGCTATTCGCGGCACGGCGTCGGCTTCCGGCGCAATGCACAAGCAGGCGGCGTAATTTTTCATAAATCATTCCCCGGACGAAAAACGCGCGGACCTCCGCGCGTTTTGCGTTTTTGGGAAGATGACTTTGCCGCTAGGCCACCATCAGCATGTAGAACACGATCACCGGCGACAAAGTGAGGATCACCGACCAGATGCCGGCGGCCCAGAGAATGTCCTCGGTGGTGAAGCCCTGCTGTCCAGCGTCGTAATGCGACGCCATCTCGTTATGACTATTCACAAACGCCCCCGCGATTTCTTCGCTTATGGGCATGAACGCTACGTGAGATATTTTAAAATTCCGGGTCGCAGTTTCGCGCGCTTTTGAACACAGCTGCTACCACGGATTAACCATCCGGACCTGCGCTTCCATCACGCCAGCCAGACCCGAAACACCAGCACCGGCATCAGGCCGAGCATCACCGCCCAGAACCCGAACGACGACACCACCACAATTCCCCGCAAGAAATCGGCCGACGCGAACATGTCTGCCGCCGTTGGGCGGATGCGCTGCCCCATGATCATTCCCCCATTTGAAAAGACTTTGAATGAAGACGATAGGCGCGATTGCGTAAACGAGCCGTGGATGCGCCATGCGGCAGCCGCGAAGGTCGTTGGGGTGCGGTTAACCACGGCACGCTCTCTCACTCCCTCTCCCCGTTCTTACGGGGAGAGGGAGGGGTGAGGGGCGCTATCAGCTACGCCGCGGCTTGCATCCGTCGCTCGATCTCGCGGTCGAGCTGGACGGCGAGTTCGCTGCCGATCTCGACCATCGGCAGCCGCACTTCGGGGCTGTCGATCAGACCCGTGCGCCACAGCCAGTATTTTGCCGGCGCGGGACTGGGCTCGGTGAACAACAGGCGCGTCAGGTCCGCGACCTCCTGCCAGCGCGCCAGCGCCGCATCATGGTTGCCGCGCTTCAGCTCGGCATGAACAGCCGCAAACGTCGCGGTCTCGAGATGGGCCGACAGCACGATGCCGCCGTCGGCGCCGTCGCTGAGCGCCTCGAAATAATTCGCATCCTCGCCGGTCAGCACGCGAAAGTCCGCAGGCCTGTCGCGCAGCAGCGCGATGGATTGCTCGCGGCTCGCGCCGCAATCCTTCAGGCCGATGATGTTCGGATGCCCGGCAAGCCGCAGCAGCGTCTGGTTGGTGATGTTGACCGAGGTGCGATAGGGAATGTTGTAGAGCGCGAGTGGCCAGGCGGCGTGATCGGCGAGCGCCTCGAAATGCGCCAGCAGGCCGCGCTGCGACGGCCGCACATAATACGGGCTCGCGATCAGATAACCGTCGATCGGCCAGTCCGCGGTCGCGTCGAGACGCTCCTTCAGCCGCGAAGTGTCCGCGCCTGACAGTCCGAGGCAGATCGGAATCTTGCTGTGGCCGGTGGCCAGCTCGTCGCGCACGATGGCGACGAGGCGTTCGAGCTCGGCGCCGCGCAGCGTCATGCCTTCGCCGGAGGTCGCCCCCAGGATGAAGCCGTCGACGGCCTGTCCGCTGTAATGTCGTGTCAGCCGGCGCAGCGACCTCTCGTCGAGGGCGCCGTCGCGAAACGGCGTTATCAGCGGCAGCCAGAGCCCGTGCAATTGTTCCTGTAGTCCGGTCATGTTCCATCTCCTTCTCGGGAAAAATCCTGAGACGGGGCACATGAAAAAACCCCGTCCATGCGGCGGGGTTTTCGAAGTTTCGGCTCGCGATGACGAAGGCTGTTAGCGCGCGCAAAAATCCGAGGTCCCCAGATGGGGGCCTTTTTTCGAGGCGACTGCCTGCGACGAGATTGCGCACGACTTCGTGATCATTCGCAAATGATGCGGGGTAAGCATGGAACTGTCAATACACGTGGAGGGCGAGGCCCGAATCCGCCAAAAAAAAGCCGGGCTCGATCGAGCCCGGCTTAAGGTATTGGCCACGTGAGGCCGACACAATCACCTTCCAAGAGGGATTACTGAACTCCCGCGCCACTGGAGGAGGGGGACAAATGCGCAACGCGAAGGCTCAGCGTGAAGAGATTATGGGCTAGCTTCGCGCCATGCATCAAGCGTCCAAGCCGCATGTCAGACATGCGGAAATCAGGACGGCCAGCGCTGCGCCTTGCTCACCACGAAGTCGCGGAACACTTGCACGCGCGCGACCGTCTTCAGCTCTTCCGGATAAACAAAATACGTATCGAGCTGGATCGAATCCGATTCGCCGAACAGCTGCACGAGGCGGCTCTGCTCTTCGATCAGATAGTCCGGCAACGCGGCGATGCCGAGGCCCTGCTGACAGGCGCGAACGAGGCCGAGAATGTTGTTGACCCTGAAATAGGCTTCGCGCGGACCCGAGCCGTTGCGCCCCGCTTCGACCAGCCAGTTGCGGTTCTGAAGATGCGGCGCGAAGTTGCCGTCGGAGAGCGTGATGATGCGGTGGGAGTCCAACTCCTCCAGCGTGCGCGGCGTGCCGAAGCGCTTGATGTAATCGGGCGAGCAATAGGCGTGGAAGCCCATCGCGAACAGCTTGCGCTGGATGAGATCCGGCTGCGTCGGCTTGCGGGTGCGGATCGCGACGTCGGCCTCGCGCATCGACAGATCGAGCTCCTCGTCGGTGACGATCAGCGAGATCCGGATTTCCGGATAGAGCGCGGTGAATTCGCCGAGCCGGGGGATCAGCCAGTTGATGCCGACGCCGGGCGTGGTGGTGATCTTGAGATCGCCGCTCGGCCGCTCGCGGCTGTCGGTCAGTTTCGCGCGCGCCGCCTGCAGCTGCATGAACACGTCATGGGCGGTGCGGAACAAGAGGTCGCCCTGTTCGGTGAGGATCAGGCCACGGGCGTGGCGGTGGAACAGCGAGACCGAGAGCTCCTGCTCCAGTGCCGAGACCTGGCGTGACACCGCCGATTGCGACAGGCCGAGCTGCTCGCCCGCGTGCGTGAAGCTGCCCGCTTCCGCCGCGGCGTGAAACACCTTCAGCTTGTCCCAGTCCATATCCGTAAATCCGTCGCGTGTTCTTGCCATGATGTCTATTCCGCTGCCGCGCGCTCGCTGGCGCGCAGGGCCAAAAATCGTTCCGCCTCGAGCGCTGCCATACAGCCGAGACCGGCCGCCGTCACCGCTTGACGATAGGTCTCGTCGGCGACGTCGCCGGCGGCGAACAGTCCGGGGACCGAGGTGGCGGTCGAGTTCGGGGCGACCTCGACATAGCCCGACGGTTTCAGCTTGATCTGCCCGGCCACGAGCTCGGTCGCCGGGGCGTGCCCGATGGCGACGAAGACGCCGTCGGTCCGCACATCGGTCAAGGCGCCGGTCTTGACGTTCTTCAGCCGCACATGGGTGACCTTGTTCGGGTTCTCGGTGCCGCAGATCTCGTCGACGGCTGAGTCCCAGATCACCTTGATCTTCGGGTGCTTGAACAGGCGCTCCTGCAGGATGCGTTCGGCGCGGAAGTGATCGCGACGATGCACGATGGTGACCTGCGAGGCATGGTTGGTGAGGTACAGCGCTTCCTCGACCGCGGTATTGCCGCCGCCGACCACCACGACTTGCTTGTTGCGGTAGAAGAAGCCGTCACAGGTGGCACAGGCCGAGACGCCGCCGCCCTGGAATTTCGCTTCGGACGGCAGCCCGAGCCAACGCGCCTGGGCGCCGGTGGCGAGGATGACGGTGTCGGCGAGATAGACGTCACCGCTATCGCAGGTCAGGCGAAAGGGTCGCTGCGAGGTGTCGAGCTTGGTCACCAGATCGGTCTTGATCTGGGTGCCCACATGCAGCGCCTGCTTCTCCATCTGCTCCATCAGCCAGGGGCCTTGGATCACGTCGGCGAAGCCCGGATAGTTCTCGACGTCGGTGGTGATGGTGAGCTGGCCGCCCGCCTGGATGCCCTGGATCAGGATCGGCTCGAGCATCGCACGCGCGGCGTAGATCGCCGCCGTGTAGCCGGCGGGGCCGGAGCCGATGATGACGACCTTTGCATGGACAGCGGCGGACATTTTGACAGATGCCTTTCACGGGGAACTGCAGCGCGGGCGCGGAACGTGCCGGGAGGCCTCGCGGAGGCGCTGAAATATCAGAGGTAATCTAAGCCTTCTGGTGAGCTATGCAAGAATTGCATTCCCTGTCGGCGGATTTTTCCAACAGGGAACAAAAGTCGATTGCGCTGCACGCGCAATAAAATTGCGCCGAGTGCGCGGTCTGGGCTATGAGGATTGCGACAGAGCCACCAATACCGCCGTAAAGGCCAGGAGTTCCAATCACGTGTCGCGGAACCTAGACGAGATCGACCTGAAAATTCTCACCGAGATTCAGGCCGACGGTCGAATCACGAATGTCGAGCTGGCCAAGCGCGTCGGCATTTCGCCACCGCCCTGCCTGCGCCGCGTCCGGGCGCTGGAGGAGGAGGGGTATATCCATGGCTATCGCGGGCTCTTGGACGCGCGCAAGCTCGGCTTCGACGTCACGGTGTTTGCCGCAGTGCACCTCTCCAGCCAGGCCGAGGCCGATTTGCGCGCCTTCGAGGAGTTCGTCCGCGCCGAGCCGCTGGTGCGCGAGTGTTGGATGCTGTCGGGTGAAGTCGATTTCATCCTGAAATGCGTCGCACCCGACATGGCCACCTTCCAAGATTTCGTCACCCATTTGACCGCCGCCCCGCACGTCCGCAATGTGCGGACCTCGCTGGTGCTGCACAATTCGAAATACGAGGCGGCCGTGCCGCTCGACGTGAGGGGAAGAAGGTAGCGTCTCCTCCGTCATTGCGAGCAACACGCAGATATAGAAAAGGCCGCGCAGTGCGCGGCCTTTTTCAAATCACACGCAACGGCAAATCGTTACCGCCACTCCACCTTGGTGATCTCATAAGCCTTGGCGCCGCCTGGTGCGTTGACCTCGACGGTTGAGCCCTTCTTCTTGCCGATCAGCGCGCGCGCGAGCGGCGAGGTGATGGAGATGCGGCCCTTCTTGGCGTCGGCCTCGACCTCGCCGACGATCTGCCACACCGTCTTCTTTTCGGTGTCCTCGTCGACCAGTGTCACGGTGGCGCCGAACTTGATGGTGTCGCCGGACAGCTTCGAGATGTCGATGATGTCGGCGCGCGCGAGCTTGTCCTCGAGCTCGGCGATGCGGCCTTCATTGTGGGACTGCTCTTCCTTCGCGGCGTGGTATTCCGCGTTCTCCGACAGGTCTCCGTGCGAGCGCGCCTCGGCGATATGCTCGATGATCCGCGGACGGTCCTCCGACTGGCGCTTCTTCAGTTCTTCCCCGAGCGCGGCAAAGCCGCCCGCAGTCATCGGTACCTTTTCCATCTCTTCTCTCGTCCTTCGGTCGCGCGCGCCCTGACATGTCAACGCGCACGCAACTTGATTCGTCAGTCTGTCCGGGGGCTCAACGCGCGTGCCGCCGAACGTTCATATGGGCTTGGCGCCGGAACAGAACAACCATATGGCCGGACAGTTCCTCCGGCCATAGTGGCTTCATCGCCAATCACTTAGCGGAAGGTTGGGCCTCCCGCTCGCGATCAGGTTTCCGAAAAGTAGCTCTGCAGGGTCCGAACCTCAAGGTCCCCGCCCAGATAGGCGCGGATGCCCTGCGCGGCCGCCACGGCCCCGGAAAGAGTGGTGTAATACGGCACTTTATGCAAGAGGGCCGCGCGCCGCAACGAACGGCTGTCGGCGAGCGCCTGCGGGCCTTCGGTGGTGTTGAAGACGAGCTGGACGTCGCCATTGGTGATGGCGTCGACGATGTGCGGCCGGCCCTCCAGCACCTTGTTCACCTTCTCGGTCGGGATGCCCTGGTCGGTCAGGAAGCGGGCCGTGCCCGACGTCGCCAGCACCTTGAAGCCGAGCGAATGCAGCTCGCGAACGGCCTCGGCGATGCGCGTCTTGTCGCTCTCGCGAACGGAGACGAACACCGTGCCCTTGCGCGGCACCCGCGTGCCGCCGCCGAGCTGGCTCTTGGCGAACGCCACCGCGAAGGAACGGTCGATGCCCATGACCTCGCCGGTCGAGCGCATCTCCGGACCCAACACGGTGTCGACGCCGGGGAAGCGGGCGAATGGAAACACCGATTCCTTCACTCCGACATGCTTGAGCTCCGCCTTCTTCAGCTTGAAGTCGGCGAGCTTCTCGCCGGCCATGACGCGCGCGGCGATCTTCGCGACCGGCGTGCCGACCACCTTGGCGACGAAGGGCACCGTGCGCGAGGCGCGCGGATTGACTTCGAGCACGTAGATATCGCCGTCTTTGATCGCGTATTGCACATTCATGAGGCCGACGACGTCGAGGCCGAGCGCCAGCTCGCGCGTCTGCCGCTCCAGCTCGTCGATCATCTTGGCATCGAGCGAGTGCGGCGGCAGCGAGCAGGCGCTGTCGCCGGAATGGATGCCGGCTTCCTCGATGTGCTCCATGATGCCGACGATGAAGGTGTCCTTGCCGTCACAGAGGCAATCGACGTCGATCTCGGTCGCATCTGACAGATAGCGGTCGAACAGCAGCGGGTTTTTGCCGAGCACGGTGTTGATCTGGCCGGTCTTGTCGTTCGGGTAGCGCGCCTTGACGTCAGACGGCACCAGTTCCGGCAGCGTGCCGAGCAGGTAATCGTTGAGCTGGTTCTCCTCGCGGATGATTTGCATCGCGCGGCCGCCAAGCACGTAGGACGGGCGCACCACCAGCGGTAGTCCGAGATCCGAGCAGACGAGCCTCGCCTGCTCGACCGAATAGGCGATGCCGTTCTTGGGCTGCTTCAGCCGCAGCTTGTCGAGCACGCGCTTGAAGCGGTCGCGGTCTTCCGCAAGGTCGATGGCGTCGGGCGAGGTGCCGAGGATCGGCACTTCGGCGGCTTCCAGCGCGCGCGCGAGCTTGAGCGGGGTCTGGCCGCCGAACTGCACAATCACGCCGTGCAGCGTGCCGTTGGTGCGTTCCTTCGCGATGATCTCCAGCACGTCCTCGGCGGTGAGCGGCTCGAAATAGAGCCGGTCGGCAGTGTCGTAGTCGGTCGACACCGTCTCCGGGTTGCAGTTGACCATGATGGATTCGTAGCCGGCGTCGTGCAGCGCGAAGCAGGCGTGACAGCAGCAATAGTCGAATTCAATGCCCTGGCCGATGCGGTTCGGGCCGCCGCCGAGGATGATGACCTTCTTCTTGTCGGACGGCGAGCTCTCGTCCGCAGGCGCGCCCGCGAACGGCGCCTCATAGGTCGAGTACATGTAGGCGGTGGGCGAAGCGAACTCGGCCGCGCACGTGTCGATGCGCTTGTAGACCGGACGAACGCCGAGCGCGTGGCGCTTCGCCGTGACCTCCGCCTCCGTCGTCTCCGCGATCACCGCGAGCCGGGCATCGGAGAAGCCCATGGCCTTGAGCGTGCGCATGCCGAAGGCGTTGCCCGGCAGGCCGTTCTTGCGGACCTTCGCTTCCATCTCGACGATGCCGCGCATCTCGCTGAGGAACCACGGATCGATCTTGCAGGAATTGAAGATCTCCTGGTCCGACCAGCCGAGCCGCATCGCCTGCGCGACCTGGAGCAGCCGGTTCGGCGTCGGCGTGCCCAGCGCAGCGCGGATCGCATTCTTGTCGTCGTCGCGGCCGAGACCTTCGATCTCGATCTCGTCGAGGCCGGTGAGGCCGGTCTCGAGCCCGCGCAAGGCCTTCTGAAGGCTTTCCTGGAAGGTGCGGCCGATCGCCATGACTTCGCCGACCGATTTCATCGACGTGGTCAGCGTGGTGGAGGCACCGGGGAACTTCTCGAAGGCGAAACGCGGCACCTTGGTGACGACATAGTCGATCGTCGGCTCGAACGAGGCCGGCGTGGCGCCGCCGGTGATGTCGTTGGCGATTTCGTCGAGCGTGTAGCCGACCGCGAGCTTGGCGGCGACCTTTGCGATTGGAAAGCCAGTGGCTTTCGAAGCCAGGGCGGAAGAGCGCGACACGCGCGGATTCATCTCGATGACGACCATGCGGCCGTCTTCGGGATTGACGCCGAACTGCACGTTGGAGCCGCCGGTCTCGACGCCGATCTCGCGCAGCACCGCCAGCGAGGCGTCGCGCATGATCTGGTATTCCTTGTCGGTCAGCGTCAACGCCGGTGCCACCGTGATGGAATCACCGGTGTGCACGCCCATCGGATCGAGGTTCTCGATCGAGCAGACGATGATGCAATTGTCTTTCTTGTCGCGCACCACCTCCATCTCGTACTCTTTCCAGCCGAGCACGGATTCTTCGATCAGCACTTCGTTGGTGGGAGACGCATCCAGGCCGCGCTCGATGATGTCGAGGAACTCTTCCTTGTTGTAGGCAATGCCGCCGCCGGTGCCGCCCATGGTGAAGGAGGGGCGGATGATCGCGGGCAGGCCGATCTCGGAGAGCGCCATCAGCGCCTGGCCGAGCGCATATTCCTGGTAGCGCTTGCGGCGGTCGCTCTCGCCGAGCGTCCACTGCCGCTCGAGTTCTGCGAGTTCCGCGCCCGATGCCTTTGCGCGATCGGCCTGGTACTTGTCGCGGAAGGACTTCTTCAGGGCGGAGGCGTTGGCGAGCCGCGACTTCGGCGTCTCAAGCCCGATCTTGGTCATGGCCTCGCGGAACAGCTGGCGGTCCTCGGCCTTGTCGATCGCGTCCGCGGTGGCGCCGATCATCTCGACGTCGAACTTGTCGAGCGTGCCTTGCTGGCGCAGCGACAGCGCGCAGTTCAGCGCGGTCTGTCCGCCCATGGTCGGCAGCAGCGCGAAGCCGCCGGGAATGACGTGACGTTCCTTCTCGATGATTTTCGCGACGATCTCGGGCGTGATCGGCTCGATATAGGTCGCATCGGCCAATTCCGGATCGGTCATGATGGTGGCCGGATTGGAATTGACGAGGACGATGCGATAGCCCTCTTCCTTCAGCGTCTTCACCGCCTGGGTGCCCGAATAGTCGAACTCGCAGGCCTGGCCGATCACGATGGGACCGGCGCCGATGATCAGGATGGTGGTGATGTCTGTACGTTTGGGCATCAACTCTCGCCGAAGTGGAATTTGGGCACAAAAAAAGGGCGCGCCTGCTGCGCGTCCCTTTGGCCGAGAGCGCGGTGGTCCCCCTCGCGCGCGGGGTGGGTCTTAGACCAGTTTTCGGGGCGGCGAAACCCCGAAAAACGCCCATCAACCGGCAATTTTGACCGGTTTTGGCCGGGCCTGCCAGCCGCGGGCGAGATGGACCAGAAGAGCCGCCGAAACGCTCAATCCGCCGACCCAGCCCAGATCGGCCGGGCTCCACGCCGCAAGCACGGCGCCGCCCACGGCTCCGCCGATCGCAAAGCCGAGATACATGGCCGAGGCGTTGAGCGAGAGCGCGATCATCGAGGCCTGCGGCTCGATCCGGATGATGCTGGCGACCTGAGCCGGGTAGAACGCCCATCCCGAGATGCCCCAGAGGAAGATCGCGCCCAGCACCGCATAATGCGCCTGTCCCGGCATCAGCTTCAGGACCAGCGAATGCAGGATCAGCGCGCTGACCATGCCGGCAAGCCCGAGACCTGCCGTGGCGAGCGTGCCGAGCCGGTCGGCCAGGACGCCGCCGAGCATGTTACCGATCGCGGCGGCGCCGCCGAACACCAGCAGCGCGAGGCTGATCTGCGAGGCGTCGAATCCAAGGCCACGCAGCGGGACCGCGAAATAGGTGAACACGGTGAAGCCGCCGAGCGCCCATAAAATCGTGATCACAAGCGCCGTCAGGACATTGCGGTGACGCGCCACCGCCAGCCGATCGCTGAGCGAGGCCGTGTTGCGCGGCAGGCCGCGGGGCAGGCCGAGCAGGAGGCCGGCGAGCGCAACGGCGCCGATCAGGGCGACCATGGCAAAGGTCGCGCGCCAGCCGAGCAGGCTGCCGACGAGATTGCCGAGGGGAACGCCGATGACGGTCGCAACCGTGAGGCCCGAGGTGACGAGCGCCACCGCACGGCCGCGTCGCTCCGGCGCGGCGACGGCCACGGATACGGCCAGCGCGGTCGGCATGCACAGCCCGGAGCCCAGCGCCATCAGCATGCGCGAGGCCAGCAACAGGGCGTAATTCGACGCCGCCATCGCCGCGAGGTTTCCGGCAATGAAAGTCGATAGCGCCAGGGCCAGCACCGTGCGGCGGTCGATATTGTTCAGCGTCACCGCCAGGATCGGCGAGCCGACCGCGTAGGTGAGGGCGTAGGCCGTGACCAATTGCCCAGCGGCGGGCACGGAAATCGCCAGGTCGGTTGCGATCGACGGCAAAAGCCCAGCAATGACAAAGCCTTCCGTGCCGATCGCAAAGGCCGCCAGAGCCAACCAGAATACGCTCATCCGAGAATTCCCTATGTTCAATGTTTATTGAACTATCGAGGGGGCCGGGTCAGGAGTCAATTGGTTCAAGAACTATTGAACATCGAGGCCATTTCGCTATGATGCTCAGACCATGAGCCGCACCCCACCTCACCCCACCCGCGAGCAAATCGAACTGCCGATGATTCTGGATTGCCTGAGCGATCCGATCAGATTGGCGATCGTGTACCAGCTCGCGCAGCAGGACCATGTCAGCGGCGAGCTGTGCTGCGGCGATTTCAACGCGCTCAGCGGCAAGTCGAATCTCGCCTATCACTTCGCCAAGCTACGCGAATGCGGCCTGATGCAGACCCGCGTCGCCGGCACCAACCGCTTCGTGCGGCTGCGCCGCGATGATCTGGACGCACGCTTTCCGGGTCTACTCGATGCAGTGATCAGCTCGGCCGCCAAGGAGGCGGACCGGCTGCAGCTGCTGTCGCAGCGCGATGTGGTTGAGGCAGATTGAAGTTGAGAGATTGTGCGCCAATCGCGCGGCTTCGCCCTTCGGCTTCGCCGCGGCAGCCTTCGCCACGATAGGGCTCGCCGAGCCGAAGCTGGCGGAGCCAGCGAAGGCTGGAGACCCGGCCTGGATTTGAACCAGGATAAAGAGCGATGCATCGCCCTCGCGTAGACACTTCCGCCACCGGGCCGCGACGATCATTACTGATCGGGGTGCGACAAGCCACCTCAGGCAGGCGTTATGCTTAACGGATTCACGAAGCTCAACGGACCAACGGCGGCCGCGCGACGAACGTCATGCGCCAGCTATTGTGGCCGATATTGCGGTGAGCGCGCTGGACCGTGAAGCCGGCTGCCTTGAGCTTGGCGGTGATCTCCTCCTCACTGTAGCGCTGCAGCCCGATGCGCGTGCGCAGCTGACGGTAATCCGACAATGCGGTGCTGATCAGCCCGATCAGCGCATCTTTCAAAAAGCCGTGACGAAGGCCGAAGCTGAGTAGCGCTGTGACGTCCCTGAACATGCCCACATTGGGCTGGAGGATGTCGCCCAGCACGAGCTTGCCCGCGGGCTTCAGGATACGGCGGAAGTTGAAGAGCGTGGCGTCGAGCTCGTCCGGCGTCATGTATTGCGCGACCGAGTTCATCACGACGAGATCGATCGACTGCTCCTGCATGTTGTGGACGTCGTCGAGCGACCGGACGCGGATTTTCGTGTTCGGGGCAAACCGCGCGATGAGACGCCCGCGCACGCCGGGCGCGGGCTCGGCGAGGATCAGCTTGCCACAGGCGGCTGCGACCTGGCTCGCCGACAGCGCCTCGCCGCAGGCATAGTCGAGCACGGTCGCCTCGGGCGAAGAAATGTAGCCGATGATGTCCCGCGCGATGATCTGGAAGTGCAAGTCGCGATGCAGCTTGCTGACATAGATCGTGTGCGTCGAGTCGTAGTAATCGATCCAATCGTCCATGGTCGTCGAGGGCCCCGGCCAAACGGTTCCGCTGAAGGAACCGGCGCTGCCCGCCTGCGTTAGGGGTGCGGCGGCGCGCCGTCAATGTCTGCGTCCTAACAGGAAGGTTTCCCGTGAGCAAAGCCCCACAAAAGGTCTCGCCCGACCTCGATACACCCACCGATCTGTCGTCCCAGGCGGTCAACAAGGTTTCGGAGGCGCTCAACGTGCTTCTGGCCGACGCGTTCGCGCTGTATCTGAAGACCAAGAATTTCCACTGGCATATCAGCGGCCGGCATTTCCGCGACTATCATCTGCTGCTTGACGAGCAGTCCGACCAGATCTTCGCCACCACCGACCAGCTCGCCGAGCGCGTCCGCAAGATCGGCGGCGTCACGCTGAAATCGATCGGGCAGATCGCCAAGCTCCAGACCATCAAGGACAACAACGAAGACTATGTCCCGCCGCGCGAGATGCTGCGCGAGCTGATGCAGGACAACAAGCAGGTCGCCGCGGCAATGCGCAAGGCGCACGACGTGTGCGACGACGCCGGTGACGTCGCCAGCGCCAGCATCCTCGAAAACTTTATCGACGAGACCGAGCGCCGCACCTGGTTCCTGTTCGAAGCCACGAGACAGGAGGGCGCGAACGAGGCGTAGGGGCGCACTGTCGTAGGGTGGGCAAAGGCGCGCTCTTCGCGCGCCGTGCCCACCATCTATCCGCAGTTCAAACTGTTTGGTGGGCACGCTTCGCTTTGCCCACCCTACTGCACCGTCTTTGTAGCTACCGCCACAACCGCATCAACGCCCCGTTCTTCCCCGTCACCGGATCGGCCGGCGGCAGCGCGACGTTTGGAATCGTCTTCAGCGCCTTGGCGTGGTTGTCAGGCGTTGCGCGGGTGACCTCCATCTTCGCACCCGGCGGATAGGCGCCGATCACGCAGAAATCCGCGCTGGCCTTGATGCGTTGGTGACCTGTGCCGGCGGGCAGGATCGCGACGTCGCCGGCCTTGATCTCCAGCTCCTGGCCGTGGTCGCCGCCGAAGCGGACGCGCGCGCTGCCACGCGCAACGCCGAGCACCTCGTGCACCGTTGCGTGATAATGCAGATAATCGAAGACGCCATTGCGCCACGTGCCGCCCCAGCCGTTCGCTTCGAACAAGCGTTCGATGGTCTCTTCCGGCTGTCTGGAATCGAGCTTCACCGCGGCCTGGTAGACCAGGAAGGGGAGGATATTGTTCGGCACGAGCCCGTCATCCTCAAACACGATGGCGAGCGGCTCGGCATTGTCGCGGACGACGGACATAAGAGGCTCCTGCGTGAGCGTAGCAGGGATCAACGAAGGGAGCTGAGCGGTGTTCCTTTGACGAAAAAAGCCCAGGACCAGGCCCGGGCTTTTTGTCATGACGTTAGTTGCGAAAGAGCGCGCGCCTTACGCGCTTTTGTTCTGTCGCATCAGGTCCGCAAAACGCTGGAACAGATAGTGCGAGTCGCGCGGACCCGGTGAGGCCTCGGGGTGGTACTGCACCGAGAACACCGGCTTGCCATCGAGCTGGATGCCGCAATTGGAGCCGTCGAACAGCGAGATGTGGGTCTGCGTCGCGCCGGTCGGCAGGGTGCTCTCGTCCACGGCAAAGCCGTGGTTCATCGAAGTGATCTCGACCTTGCCGGTGGTCTCGTCCTTGACGGGATGATTGGCGCCGTGATGGCCCTGATGCATCTTCTTGGTCTTGGCGCCGACGGCGAGGCCGAGCATCTGATGGCCGAGGCAAATTCCGAAAGTCGGCGTGCCCGACTTGATCACGTCCTGGATCACGGGCACGGCATATTTGCCGGTCGCGGCCGGATCGCCGGGACCGTTCGAGAGGAACACACCGTCCGGCTTCATCGCCAGGATGTCCTCGGATGACGTCGTTGCCGGCACCACCGTCACCTTGCAGCCGACGCCGGCGAGCAGGCGCAGAATGTTGCGCTTGATGCCGTAGTCGATGGCGACGACGTTGAACTCAGGCTTGTCTTGGCGGCCAAAGCCCTTGTCCCAGAGCCAGGGCGTCTCGTCCCAGGTGAAGCGCTGGCCGGAGGTGACCATCGGCACCAGGTCCATGCCCTCGAGGCCCGGCCATTCGCGCGCTTCTTCCTTCAGGCCGTGCAGGTCGAACTCGCCGTCTTTGGCGTGCGCGATCACGGCGTTGGGCATGCCCTTGTTGCGGATCAGCGCGGTCAGTGCGCGGGTATCGATGCCGGAGAGGCCGATGATGCCGCGGGCCTTCAGCCACTGGTCGAGGTGCTTGGTGGCGCGGTAGTTCGAGGGATCGGTGATCGCGGTGCGCAGGATCACACCGCGCGCGCCGGGCGTCGCGGCCATGTTCACCGTCTCGATGTCGTCGTCATTGGTGCCGACATTGCCGATATGGGGGAACGTGAAGGTGATGAGCTGGCCGGCATAGGAGGGATCGGTGAGGATCTCCTCATAGCCGGTCATGGCGGTGTTGAAGCAGACCTCGCCGACGGCTTGGCCTTCGGCGCCAAGGCCAAAGCCTTCCAGCACCGTGCCATCGGCAAGCACCAACAGCGCGGTCGGTTTGTGGTCCGGCCAGGCGGGATCGTTATCATGTTGTGTCATGAGCCCGGTTCATAGTCTCCGCGGGCGCCGACGTCAAAGCGGAGATGCGCCGATTCACATGCGTTTTTGCATATTTGACAGGTCGCCTTGGGCCCCTAAGCTCGGCGGCATAATTTCCGGCAAATTCCGGGGCTTGGGAGGCAATAATGGACCAGACGACGCCGATTCTGCTGGTTCCGGGATTAGCCTCCTCGGCCCGGATCTATGCGCCGGTCATCCCGTCGCTGTGGCGGTTCGGCCCGGTGATGGTCGCCAACCATATCCGCGACGACAACATGGCGGCGATCGCCCGGCGGGTGCTGAGCGAGGCGCCGCCGCGCTTCGCGCTCGCCGGCCATTCCATGGGCGGCTACATCGCGCTCGAGATCATGCGCCAGGCGCCCGAGCGGGTAGCAAAGCTGGCGCTGATCAACACTCAGGCGCGGCCCGACACGGAGGAGGCGACCGCGCGCCGGCGCGGCCTGATGGAGCGGGCCAGGCGCGGCGAGCTGCGTGCCGCGCGCGAGGAGATGTTTCCCGAACTGGTGCATCCGTCGCGCCGCGACGATGCCGGTATTCGCCAGCTCGTGCATGAGCAGGGCGAGGACGTCGGCGTCGAAGGCTATCTGCGACAGCAGACCGCGATCATCGCGCGGGTGGATTCACGGCCGACGCTTGCGACGATCAAATGCCCGACATTGGTGCTGACGGGCGATGCGGACAACACGATTCCCAACGCATTCTCGAAGGAGATGGCGGAGGGCATTGCCGGTGCAAGGCTCGTCGTTTTGGAGAATTGCGGACATCTGCCGCAGCCGGAGCAGCCCGCGGCGACGGTGCGCGCGCTGGTCGAATGGCTGGGACCCCCGGTTGTCTCAGGGCCGCGAACGGCCTAGATCAGGCCTCGGATATGCGAAGGGATCACGATCATGCTGCGCGACGACATCAACAATGCGGTCAAGGAGGCCATGAAGGCCAAGGAAGAGCGCAAGCTGTCCACGCTGCGCATGGTCAATTCGACCATCAAGAACGCCGACATCGAGGCGCGCGGCAGCGGCAAGCCGCCGCTGTCGGACGCGGATCTGCTCGGCGTGTTTCAGAAGATGATCAAGCAACGCCAGGAATCGGTCGAGCTCTACGAAAAGGGCGGCCGTGCCGAGCTCGCGGCGCAGGAGCGCGAGGAGATCGCGGTGATCTCGGCGTATCTGCCGAAGCAGATGTCGGACGACGACGTCAAGAAGGCGATCTCGGATGCCATCGCCGAGACCGGCGCCGCCGGCATGAAGGACATGGGCAAGGTGATCGCCGTGCTGAAGACGAAGTACGCCGGCCAGATGGATTTCGGCAAGGCGTCCGGTTTGGTGAAGTCTGCTCTGACGGGCTAGTTCTTGCCCTCTCCCCTTGTGGGAGAGGGTGGATCGGCGCGTAAGCGGCGAGACGGGTGAGGGGTCTCTCTCCGCGTGTACCACTCTCAGGACAAGAATTTGCCGATAGAAACCCCTCATCCGGCGCTTCGCGCCACCTTCTCCCACAAGGGGAGAAGGTGCACCTTTGATGCGGCGCCCGTTCGGTCTACTCTCCCCGATAGACAAATCGGGAGCAACCGATGACAGGCACCATCAAGCCGTTTCGCATCGCCATCAGCGACGACATTCTCACCGACCTCAAATCGCGCCTCGCCCGCACGCGCTGGCCGGAGGCGGAGCTGGTCGACGACTGGAGCCAGGGTGCGCCGCTGAAATGGATCCAGGAGATCTGCGCCTATTGGGGTGATGGCTACGACTGGCGCGCGCGCGAGGCAAAACTCAACCGCTTCGAGCAGTTCACCACCGAGATCGACGGGCTCGACATCCACTTCCTGCATGTGCGCTCGAAGGAGCCGTCGGCGCTGCCGCTGATCATCACCCATGGCTGGCCCGGCTCGATCGTCGAATTCCAGAAGGTGATCGCGCCGCTGGTCGATCCTGTCGCGCATGGCGGCAATCCCGCCGATGCTTTCCATGTCGTCTGTCCGTCGCTGCCGGGCTTTGGGTTCTCCGGCAAACCGAACACCACCGGCTGGGGCGTCGATCGTATCGCCGCGACCTGGGCCAAGCTGATGGATCGGCTCGGCTATATCAGTTATGGCGCGCAGGGCGGCGACTGGGGCTCGGCGGTGACGACCTCGCTTGGCATGCAGGACGGCGAGCATTGCGCCGGCATCCACGTCACGCTCGCCTTCAACGCCGCGCCGAAAGTCGAGGGCGAACCGACGCCGGAAGAGCAGCGCGCGCTCGCCGGCCTCAAGCATTATGTCGACCTCGACTCCGGCTATTCGAAGCAGCAATCGACGCGGCCGCAGACACTCGGCTACGGTCTGACGGATTCGCCGAGCGGACAGGCGGCCTGGATTCTGGAAAAATTCTGGGCCTGGACCGACTGCGACGGTCATCCCGAGAACATCTTCACCAAGGACGAGCTGCTCGACAACGTCATGCTCTACTGGGCGACGGAGACCGCGACCTCGTCGGCGCGGCTCTATTGGGAAAGCTTCGGCAAGCGCCGGACCTCGCCGGTCGTCAAGGTGCCGACGGGCGTGGCTGTCTTCCCCAAGGAGATCATCACGCCAGTGCGGCGCTGGATGGAGCCGAACTTCCGCAACATCACGCATTGGAGCGAGATGAAGAAGGGAGGCCATTTCGCCGCATTCGAGCAGCCAGAGCTGTATGTCGGCGAGGTCAGGAAGTTCTTCCGGACGGTGCGCTGAGACGCATTCTCCGTCAGGCCCGGGCTTGTCCCGGGCATCCACGTCCTTACACTCAGGTCAAACAAGAACGTGGATGGCCGGGACAAGCCCGGCCAAGACGACGCTGCCGGGAAACGACCATGCTCACCGAAGCCAGCACCTACGACGAACTCTACGGCAATTTCCGCTGGGAGATCCCGGCGCGCTTCAATATGGCGGAGGCCTGCTGCGATCGCCACGCCGACGGCACCGGCCGGCTCGCGTTGGTCTATGTCGACGAGAACGGCGCCATCACGCGCACATCCTTTGATGAAGTTGCGGAGATGTCACGCCGCTTCGCCAATGTGCTGAAGGCGGATGGTCTTGCCCGCGGCGACCGCGTCGCGGTGTTCCTGTCGCAGTCGCTGGAGCTGCCGATCGTGCATATGGCCGCGTTCCGATCGGCGATGATATCCATTCCGCTGTTCGCGCTGTTCGGCGAAGACGCGCTGGAATTCCGCCTGTCGAACTCGCAGGCCAAGGCGATCGTCACCGACAAGGCGGGCTGGGAGAAGCTTTCGAAGATTCGCGACCGTCTGCCGGAGCTGAAGAATGTCTACATCGTTGGCGAACGAACGCCGACAGGGGCGACATCGTTCTGGAATTCGGTCAAGGCTGCATCGCCCGACTTTACGCTGGTGGACACGTCTGCGGACGATCCCGCGCTGATCATCTACACCTCGGGCACGACGGGCAATCCGAAGGGCGCGCTGCACGCACACCGCGTCGTGCTCGGACATCTCCCCAATGTCGAGATGTGCCACAACTTCCTGCCGCGCCCCGGCGATCTGATGTGGACGCCGGCAGACTGGGCCTGGATCGGCGGCCTCATCAACGGCCTGTTCGCGTTCTGGTATCACGGCATTCCCCTGGTCGGCCACCGCGCGCGAAAGTTCGAGCCGCAAGCCGCGATGCAGATGATGGCCGATCTCGGCGTGCGCAATGTCTTCCTGCCGCCGACCGCGCTGAAGCTGATGCGGCAGGCCGGCGTGACGCATCCGGGCGTCAGGCTGCGCAGCATCTTTACCGGCGGCGAGTCCCTCGGCGGCGAGCTGCTCGGATGGGTGCGCGAGACTTTCGGCATCGACGCGCATGAGGTGTTTGGCCAGACCGAATGCAATCTCGTGATCGGCTGCAACGCGAATCTGTTTCCGATCCGCCCCGGTTCGATGGGCAAGGCGACGCCGGGTTTCGATGTCCGCATCGTCAACGACAGAGGCGAGGAGCAGCCACGTGGCCAGCGCGGCATCATCGGCGTGCGCCAACCCTGTCCTTGCACGATGCTGGAATACTGGCGCAATCCGGAGGCGACGGCGAAGAAATATGCCGGCGCGTTCCTGCTCACCGGCGATCTCGGCGTGCAGGACGAGGACGGTTACTTCTGGTACGTGAGCCGCGAGGACGACGTCATCACCACGGCCGGCTATCGCGTCGGCCCGTCCGAGATCGAGCACACGCTGATGAAGCATCCGGCGGTGGCGATGGCGGCGGTGGTCGGCATTCCCGATCCGATCCGCACCGAATCGATCAAGGCCTGGATCGTGCTGCGCCCGGGCTTTGCCGCCGGCGACGCACTCGCGCGCGAGATCCAGGAGTTCGTCAAGGTGCAACTCGCCGCCCACGAATACCCGCGCTTCGTGGAGTTCGCGGAGACACTGCCGATGACCGCCACCGGAAAGGTGCTGCGGCGCGAGCTGCGAGCGCTCGGGTAGAGCACATCGTCATCTCACCGCTGCGGCGTCGACAGCGTGGACCGCAGCATTGCGGCGAGGTCTCGCCGCCGGAACGGCTTGGTCAGGATGCGAGCATCGCCGACCCCGTCGGGCGCCTTGACCGGATTTTGGCTGTAGCCGGAGGTGAAGAGCACCTTGAGCCCGGGCCGCAACTGGATTGCTTGCCTGGCAAGCTCCGGCCCGAACATGCCGCCGGGCATCACGACGTCGGTGAACAGCAGGTCGATGTCGCCGGACTGGCGCAACACGTCGAGCGCCGCCGGGCCGCTTGCGGCCGTGATGACGCGGTAGCCGAGCGTCTTCAGCTCGCTTTCGACATAAGTCCGAACCATGTCGTCGTCCTCGACGACGAGAATGGTCTCGCTTCCTTCGCGCGTGACGATCCCTTCGGCGGGTGAGGCGTCCTCGTTTGGCGGTGTCGCCAGGCGGGGAAAGAACAGCCTGACGGTGCTGCCTTGTCTCGGTGCGGACTGCATCTGCACCAGCCCGCCGGACTGCCGAACAAACCCGTAGACCATGCTCAGGCCGAGCCCGGTCCCCTTGCCGACCTCCTTGGTGGTGAAGAACGGCTCGAACGCCCGGCTCGCCACCTCGGCGGTCATGCCGCTGCCGGTGTCGGTTACGGCCACCATGACATAGTCGCCGGGTCGCGGTTCGCCATTGATGTCCAAGTCGGATTCACCGAGCGAGACATTGCGCGCCTCGATCGTCAGCCTGCCGCCCAACTGCATGACATCGCGCGCGTTGAGCACGAGATTGAGCAGCGCAGTCGTTAGCTGGCCGGGATCGATGCTGATCAACCACAGGTCCGGTGCGAGCGCGAAGGTGCATTCGATGTGCTCGCCCAAGGGGCGGCGCAACAAGTGCTCCATCTCCCTAAGCTTCTCGCCGATGTCGATCTCTCGCGGCCTCAGAGGCTGCTTGCGCGCGAAGGCGAGCAGGCTCCGCGTCAGGTCGGAGCCGCGTTCGGCGGCTGTCGCGATGTCGCCGGCGATCCGGTGCAACTCCTTGTTTCCCGCCAGCCTGTCGGCAAGGTGCTCCGAATTGCCGAGAATGACGGTGAGGAGGTTGTTGAAGTCATGCGCTACGCCGCCGGTGAGCTGGCCCATGGCCTCCATTTTCTGGGATTGGCTGAGCTTCTGGTTGAGGTCCGCGATGGCCGCGCGTTGCTGCTCGAGCGACTCGGCGGTGCCGTTGAGCAGGGTCATCAATCCACCCAGCTCGCCGCGCGGATGGGGAGGGGGAATTCGCGCGCTGAGATCGCCGAGCCCGAGTCTCTTCGCCATGTTGGCGAGCCGCCCGACCTGGCGCCCGACGCTCACGGTCGCGAGGATCCATACACCGGCGAGCAGCAGCAGCAAGGCCACCGCGAGGATCGCCATGTCCTCGTAGAGCCGGCGATTCGCCGCCGCGACCAATCCGTCCTTGGACCGTCCGACCAGGATGTAGAGGCCGGCATCACGGATCGAAGGCGCGTGGGCGACGGCCCAGACCTGCGTGCGGCCGTCGCGATCGGTCACTTCCTGAAATGCATTTTGATCGGGAGCCGTCGCGAAGCGGAGCAGGTCGGATCCTGCAAGCGACGCGCCCACGGGCGCGGTCCAGCCGGCTGTCGAGGGGGCGACGAGAACGGTGCCCTTGGCGTCGATGAGCAGGACATCCTTCTCGGCGAGCAGCCGCTTGTGGTGATACTCGGCGAATTTGCGCAGGTTGAACGAGGCGAGCAGCACCAGCTTCAGCGCGCCCGCCTCCGATCGCACCGGATATGCGATCTGGAGCACCGATATTCCGGTCAGCCGGCCGAATACCGGCTCAACCACGACGCTGCGCGAGACCAGGGCCTGCTTGAAATAGGCGCGATCCCTCAGATCGAGGGTGCGGTTGGTCCGCAGCGAGTCGCAGAACAGGCTGCCGTCCGGGTCGATGGTCAGGATTCCCGTGAACTGAGGGTATTCCTCGCGCACGTCCGATAGAAACGCCGAGCATGCCGCCTTGTCGCGGGTGTCGAGGTCGCGCGCGCGGGCCAGACCGTAGTGAAGCTGCGCTGTCCCTTGAATCTTCTCGCTCAGATCACTGGCAATGTCGTCGGCCGAGGCCGCCAGATTGGCCAGGGCGGCGTTGATTTCGCTGCTCCGGTTCTGCACGAAACGCAGCCCGACGAGGCTCGCCGGCACCAGCATGGCCGCGATGACGAGTATCAATAGCCGGGTACGCAAGCTCATCGGTCGGACGGTCCAATCTGGTCATCGCAGGTGCTCGTTCAAGGACCCAATTTGCGGCACCACCCTCCGCTCAGTCCATAGGCAACGGGCCGAAAAAGTCCTCGACGGGGAAAGATTTCGAGGTACGTGCAGCACCGATGAGCTTCTCGAAGGGAGCGCCGCCGACGGCGCGATGGCTTTCCCGGGTCTGCGCCGGCGGCCTCGGGATACCGTCGTCCGGCCGTCAACTCGCGCGTGCGCGCCGGCCGCGAGGGCGCTAAGATCGAGGTCATCCGCGTGCGACGGAGATCGCACCGGCTAAGGAGGAGGGAGCTGATGTCCATTTCGGGCAAGGTCGATCCGGTGGTGCGTCCCGTCGCGGCGACCGACATCGCCGAGGCGCTGGTCGAGGGCCTGCGTGATTTCCAGGCGCTGCCGCTTTACGGCCTCTGCTTCGGTGCGCTCTACGCCGCCGGCGGCATTGCCATCATGCTGTGCTTCACCGCGTTCGGCATGGTCTATCTGGTTTATCCGCTGGCCGCCGGCTTCGCGCTGCTCGGGCCATTCGTGGCGATCGGGCTCTATGAAGTCAGCCGTCGCCGCGAGCGCGGCGAGCCCGTCTCGCCCAGCGCGATTTGGTCGGCCGTGCGCGCGCGCAGCGAGATCGGCTGGATGGCCTTCGTCACGCTGTTCGTGTTCGTGGTCTGGATGTACCAGGTGCGGCTTCTGATCGCGCTGCTGCTCGGCCTGCATGCCTCGTTCTCGAGCCTGCAGGAGTTCATGACGGTGGTGCTGACCACGAACGAGGGCTTGCTGTTCCTCGGCATCGGCAACGCGGTCGGCGCGGTGCTGTCGTTGATCCTGTTTTCGCTGACCGTGGTGTCGTTTCCGCTGCTGCTCGATCGTGAGGTCGATTTCGTCACGGCGATGGTGACGAGCGTGCGCGCGGTCGTCGCCAGCCCGCTGCCGATGATTGGCTGGGCCGCGGTGATCGTGATGGTCCTGATCGTCTCGGCGCTGCCGTATTTTCTGGGGCTGGTGGTGACGCTGCCCGTGCTCGGGCACGCGACCTGGCATCTTTATCGGCTGATCGTGGTGCCGGTGGCGTAACAGCGAGCCGGACGCAACGGCAGCGAGCTATTCGCCCGTTGCCAGCCGGCGCTCGCCTGATGAGGTCAATTCGAGTTCACCGAGGCGCCTGATCGCATAACCGAGGTTGGTCAGCCGCTCGCCGTGCGCTTGCGGAATTTCGCCTTGCGCCTTGCCCTTGCCGATCTCGGCCAACGAGGCAAATTCATCGGCGCTAAGCGCAACGCTGCTGTCTGTCATCAGGCAACCTCGTCGGTCCATACCTTGAAATTGAGCAGCTTATTCGGACCGAAGGTCTGGGTGATCGGGACGTCCGCGGCATCGCGTCCCTGCGCGATCAGCACGCGGCCGATCCGCGGCGTGTTGTTGCGGGGATCGAACATGTGCCAGCTTCCGCCGAGATAAGCCTCGAACCAGCCGGCGAAATCTCCCGCGGCCCAGGGCTTCGGCGTGCCGATGTCGCTAAGATAGCCGGTGCAGTAGCGCGCCGGGATGTTCATGCAGCGGCAGAACGCGATGGCAAGATGAGCATAGTCGCGGCACACACCCTTGCCTTCGTCGTAGACTTCCCGCGCCGTCTTGGTTGCGCGCGCGTGCTCATAGCCGAAGGCGATGTGACGATGAACGAAATCGCAGATGGCCTGGACCCGCGCCCAGCCGGGCGGCGTGTGCTCGAACAATTTCCACGCGATATCCGACAGGCGATCGGTCTCGCAGTAGCGACTGCCGAGCAGATAGACGAGCGTGTCGGTCGGCAGCGCCTCGACGGCGTGCTGAACTGCGTTCGGAAACGCTGGGTCGGGCAGGCCGCTGTCGCTCACGACCCCATCGCCGGCAAGGCGAAAGGTGCCGGCCGGCGCTACGATACGGCTGCACCAATTGCCGAAGAGGTCGCGATAGGGAGTGATCGGCACCGAGGGTCTCGTGGTCACCAGGTCGGGCACGATGACATCGGAGGCGCGGGTGAAGTGCGTGCCTAACACCATGATCATAGGCGTCGGTTGCGGGAATTCGTACAGCATCTCAAACCCGACGCGGAGCTTCATACGTTTTTCCCTTGGCTAAGCTCCCAACATGGCTACGAAGCGGCCGATCACAAGGCTTCGACGGCTTATTCGGTCGCGAACGGCAATTAGCGCTTCAAAAGCGCGGCATGGGCGAGAAAACGATAGCTAATTGCGGCGATTGCGCGCACGGTGCCGACAACGTCGGAAAGAACCTGTCGTCTCTGCGCATATGCAGCGCCACGACTATTCGCGCGACGTGAAGCGCCTCATTCCCTCGCACTGGCGGAGCCGACTCATCGCGACGTCGCAACAGCGGTCGTTGCGTATATTGCCCGCTCCAGCGGTGAGGCGGACGCGGCACGCCCGTGCCGCGGACGCCTGAAGGTTTCACCGCGATTCGATCATGAGATCGAACGCCAACCGAAAGCACCCGATGCAAACTCAACCGATGCAAGCTCTCTCGCCACGGCACGTCAAGACAGAAGAAGCGCTCCGGCTCGGCGTCGAATCGGGCTGGTACGCGATCAAGGTCAGCGGGACCTTTGTCTCGGGCCCGCACGTTTCGGAAGCGGATTGCAGTCGCAAGATCGACGAAATCAATCCGCCGGTGAAGAAGAAGCGGTGACGGCGCAAGGTTCGTCCGCTACGGCGTCTTGATACCCATCGCCCTCAACGCTTCCAGCATCTGCGCCGGCGGCGCCATCTTGATCTGCGGCGCCTTGCCCGTTTCCAGCAGGCTCTTCAGCCCCGACAGGATTGCGGGCCAGCCGGTGCGGCCGCCGGAAAGGATGTCGTCGCTGAGCGGGCGGTCGTGACGTTCGCTCATGGTGAGGCGGACGGCCTCGCCGGCTTGTTCGATCTCATAAGTGACAAGCGTTGTGCCGAGCTTTGCGACGAGGTCGGGCCAGTTGACGTTCCACGTCACCGTCAGCCTGTTCGGCGGATCGTATTCGAACACATCGCCCGAGATGTGTTCTGACCCGTCAGGCGCGCGCACGATGAATTTGCCGCCGAGTCTTGGCTCCATCTCAACCGCAAAGCCGGAAAAGTATTTGCGGCTGAACTCGGCGGAGGTCAGCGCCTCCCACACCTCGTCCGGCGTCGCGGCGATGTAAATCGTGTAGACGGTGAGCGGCTTGAACTGATCGAGGTTCATTTTGCATCGAATCCCTTGTTGAGGGCTGCGCGCGGAATGGCCAGCACTGTGCCGCTTTCCAGCAGGCTCTTGAGACCGGACAGGATCGCGGGCCAGCCGTTGGAAACGGCGCCGAGATATTTGCCGCCTTCGACGAACCCGTCATGCAGCACCGTCAAACGCACGAGCGAGCCGAACGGTTCGATGGTGAACACGACGCGCGAGATCGGTTCGCCGCGCAGCTCTTCGTATTTCTGATGCTTGAAGCTGTAGGACAACCGCCGCGGCGGATCGGCTTCCAGGATTTCGCCGGAATCGGTGGTCTCGCCGTCCAGCAGCAGCGCGAAGGGAGAGCCGATTTTCCAGTCGGACCTGACCTCGGCGCCGAACCAGTATTGCTTGGTGAACTCGCTTGATGTCAGCGCCTCCCACAGCCTCGTTGGCGTGGTCTCGATGTAGGTGACATAGACGAATTGCGGCTTACTCATCACGCTTCTCCAACTGGCGTTTCAACTCGCCGAGTGCGGCGAGCTTGCCGCGCTCGAATTTCTTGATCCAGCGTTCGCCGATCTGATGGATCGGAACTGGATTGAGATAGTGCAGCTTCTCGCGGCCGTGCCTGATGGTCGTAACCAGATTGGCCTGTTCCAGAATCGCAAGGTGCTTGGTCACCGCCTGGCGCGTCATCGCGAGGCCTTCGCAGAGCTCGTTCAGGGTCTGGCCGTTCCTGGTGTGAAGCCTGTCGAGCAGCGACCGTCGTGACGCATCGGCGAGCGCTTTGAAGACCTCATCCATGGCGACGATAATATGCAACCAAACGGTTGCCTGTCAAGACGGTGATGCAGCGCGCGGTGCTCGTGTTCCTGCAGACGCCGGAGATGGAGACGTGGGGGCTGCGGCGCTGGACGGACATTGAGGGCCATGCATTAATGCTCCAAACCGCTCTCAGCGAGTCCTCCCCATGATGTCTCTGCAAGCCTATCTCGCCTTCCTTGCCGCCTGCATCGCGCTCGCGCTGCTGCCGGGGCCGATCGTCACGCTCGTCATCGCCAACGGGCTGCGCCATGGCACGCGTGCGGCGCTGACCAATGTGGCCGGTGCGCAGGCCGGTCTCGCCATCGTCATCGGCATCGTCGCGGTCGGCCTGACCTCGCTGATGGCGACCATGGGCTACTGGTTCGACTGGGTGCGCTTTGCCGGCGCCGCCTATCTGGTCTGGCTCGGGGTCAAGCTGATCTGGGCGCCGGTCGAGGGCGTCAAGGTCGACCAGCCGCCGGCGCCGCCGCGCGGCGGATTCTTCCTGCAAGGTTTCCTGGTGCTGCTGTCGAACCCGAAGGTGCTGGTGTTCTTCGGCGCCTTCATCCCGCAGTTCATGGACATGAACCGCGACCACTTTCCGCAGGTCGCGCTGCTGGGCGCCACCTTCATGGTCACTGCGGTGATGACGGACGCGCTCTACGCCATCGCCGCGGGGCGGGCCCGTAAGTTCTTTTCGGCTCGCCGCACCCGCATGATGTCGCGCATCTCCGGCGGCTTCATGATCGGCGGCGGCATCTGGCTGGCGCTGACCAGGGCGAAATAGCCGCCATCGGGCTAGTCGACCAGCCTCTGCGCCCGCAGCTCCAGCTCGATCTCCGCGAAAATCCCCGCCAGCCGCTCGGCCCATTGTTGCTGGCCGGCCTGGTCCGCGATCAAATCCTGGCGGATCTCGATGCCGGTGTTGACGAGGCCGCGGGCTTCGCCGTGGACGGGAATGGTGTAGTCGGTGAGGTCGTTGACCGCGTAGGGCTCGTTGTCGCCGACGACGAGATCGCTCTCTCTGCGCAGATGCCTGAGCAACAGCTGCGGCAGCACGGTGTCGCGATTGTAGAGCGCGCCGATGTGCCAGGGGCGCGCGACGCCGGCGTAAACGGGAGTGAAGCTGTGCAGCGATACCAGCACCGTCGGCCGCTTGTCGTGCACGCGGCGGTCGATCGCGGCCTCGATACGGTGGTGATAGGGCTCGAAAATCTCGCGCCGGCGCGCTTTGCGCTCCTGCTCCGAAATTCCCTCGTTGCGCGGGATCGCGGTTGCTTCGGAAATCACGGGGATCGAGCTCACGGCGCCGGGCGGGCGGTTGCAGTCGATCACCAGCCGCGAATAGCGCTGGGCGATCAGATGTGCGCCCAGCATCTCTGCCAGCCGGTCGGCGACCCCCGCAATGCCGATGTCCCAGGCGATATGCCGCGTCAGCTCGCCTCCCGCGACGCCGAGATCGCCGAGGGTACGCGGCAGCACCCGCCCGTAGTGGTCCGAGGTGAGCAGAAAAGGCGATCTCCCTTGCGCATTCACCTCGTGCACCGGGGGGACGTCACCCTCGCTGAGGAGTTGATTGGTCGCCTCGATTGTGTCTAAAGCCATCCTGATTGCCTAATGAAACAGCAGTCACCCCGAAGAATCGGGCGGGATTGCTATAGATTGGTCCGCCCGACCTCACCATGATTGCCTGACGATGCCGCTGCTGACGATTCATCACAAGACCGAATATCGCTACACCCGCCCCGTGGCGTTCGGCGAACACAGGATCATGCTGCGTCCGCGCGACGGGCATGATCTGCGCGTGCTCGACTCCAGGCTCGAGATCTCGCCGGAGCCGATGTCGCTGCACTGGATCCACGACGTGTTCGGCAATTCCGTCGCGATCGCGAATTTCGACGAGCGCGCGGACACGTTGGTCTTCGACTGGCACGTCACCGTCGAGCACAATCCGGTCGAGGAGTTCGCGCTGACGCCGGACGACTCGGCCTATTTCTATCCGTTCGCGTATGACGACGAGGAATTTCCCGACCTCGTCCACTACATCACGCCGCAATACACCGATCCCGACGGCGAGATCGCGGAATGGGCGCGCGGCTTTCTCGACGAGGACGCGCCGACGCCGACCTTCAAGATCCTGAGCGGCATGACCCACGGCATCCGCGAGCGGTTCAAGTATCGCAAGCGCCACGAGCTGGGCACGCAGCATCCGCTCGACACCTTGCAGTCCGGTAGCGGGACCTGCCGCGACTACGCGCTGTTCATGATCGAGGCGCTGCGCCATCTCGGCATCGCCGCACGATTCGTCTCCGGCTACATCTTCCTGCCGGAGGATATCGAGCAGCGCCATGTCGGCGGTGGTTCGACGCATGCCTGGGTGCAGGTCTACCTGCCGAGCGCGGGCTGGATCGAGTTCGATCCGACCAACGGCATCGTCGGCACCCGCGACCTCATCCGCGTCGCGGTCGCACGCGATCCGCGCCAGGCGATCCCGCTGCACGGCGTCTATATCGGCCCCGCGGGCGCGTTCGACGCCATGGACGTCTCCATCAGGGTGGTGTCGGACGAGCAACGCAGCGGCGAGGAGCTGGAGGCGGAGGTTTCGTAGCCGCTCACCGTCGTCTTCCTGGCGAAAGCCAGGACCCATTACCCCGACTGTCAGTGTGGTGCGACGTTGTAGCTGTCGAGTTGCCCGTTCCCGTGTTCGGTGGCTATGGGTCCTGGCGTTCGCCAGGACGACAGTGGAATGTGTGGCGCTGTCGCTCCGCATCATTCGCAGCTATAGAGCCCCCATGACCTCCGATCGTCTTTTCGTCTACGGCACGCTGATGCGCGGCTTCGACCATCCGATGGCGCGGCTGCTTGCGGGCCACGCTGATTTTCTGGGTGAAGCGACCTGCCGCGGCCGGCTCGTTCTGGTGAAGCATTATCCGGGGCTGCTGCTCTCCGATGGGCCGTCCGACCGCGTCCACGGCGAACTCTTTCACCTGCGCGTGCCGGACGAGCTGTTGCGCGAGCTCGACATGTACGAGGCCTGTGGCGAGGGCTTTCCGGAGCCGACCGAATATCTGCGCAGACTGGTCGACGTGACAGGCGCGGACGGGGTGACGGCACCGGCCTGGACTTACATCTACAACTGGCCCGTCACCGATCTGCCGCGCATCGAATCCGGCCGCTTCCTCGATCACTAGGCCGACAGCACTTCCTTCACCGCGCGGACGTCGACCTCGCGCTCGACATAGCTCCACTCCTCGGTCCGCCTGAGCATCGCGACCAGCTCCTCGAACAGCGAGGCGTGGGCGGGCGCGAATTCGAACCAGGTCAGGAAATCGAAGGGCCCGCCGAGGTCGCGGCAATGATAGAGCTGGCGCGCGATCGCGGGCAGGAAGCGCAGGCTGCTCGCGATGTGATGCGATTTGTCCTCGAATATCCTGCGGCGCTCTTCCTGGGTCAGCTCCCACCAGGCCTGCGACTTGCGGATCGGGATCAGCGCCGCGCTGGTTGCTTCCAGCCGGCCGAGGCCGGCCTGCACGGCCGTGAGCTGCTGCTTCTCGGCGCGCTCGGTGTAGCGCAAGCTGCTCGCGGCGCCGACCAGCCGCCAGGCATTGCGCGAGGGCACCAGCGGCAGCGCGATGGCCTCGCTGTCGGTGACCGACAGCGCCGGCATGAAAGCGAGGGGCTCGCCCGTCACGGGCGAAATCGAGGTGATGCGCCAACCCCCACTCTGGCCGCCTCGGAAGGTCCTGAACATCACCCATGGAAGCGTGGAACCGGGGCGGGTTCAAGGCCTCTGTCACTCCGGGCTCACGCTCCGCACGCCCGGGAATGACGGAAGGGCTGTGAACAGCGCGTATAAGCCTGACAAACCTGACTTCTGGACGGGTCGTCCCTATATCCCTGATCCCTTCGCCCGACTCACACGGTTTCGCGTTACACAGAGCCCATGCGCTTCACGCCCCAATTCCTCGACGAGCTGCGTGCCCGGCTTTCGGTCTCCGAAGTCGTGGGCAAGCGCGTCAAGCTGAAGAAGGCGGGGCGGGAATGGAAGGGGCTGTCGCCGTTCCAGCAGGAAAAGACGCCGTCCTTCTACGTCAACGACCAGAAGGGCTTTTACCACGACTTCTCCTCGGGCAAGCACGGCGACATCATCAGCTTCATGATGGAGACCGACGGCCTGCCGTTCGCGGAGGCCGTGGAGCGGCTCGCCAATATGGCGGGCCTGCCGCTACCGGCGGTGACGCCGGATGCGGCGCGTCAGGAGCAGCGCCGCCGCTCGCTGCATGACGTGATGGATCTCGCCGCGAAGTTCTTCGCCGAGACGCTGGCCTCGCGCGTCGGCGCTAAGGCGCGCGGCTATCTCGCCGATCGCGCCATCTCGCCGGCGACGCAATTGCAGTTTCGGCTGGGCTATGCGCCGCCCGATCGCTTTGCGCTGAAAGAGCATCTCGGCAAGCTCGGCGTCTCCGTCGATGACATGGTCGAGACCGGCATGCTGGTGGCCGGCAACGACATCCCGGTGCCCTATGATCGCTTCCGCGACCGCGTGATGTTTCCGATCACGGATTTGCGCGGCCGCGTCATCGCCTTCGGTGGGCGCGCGCTGGAGAAGGACGTTCCGGCCAAGTACCTGAACTCGCCGGAGACGCCGCTCTTCCACAAGGGCGACAATCTCTACAACCACCAGACCGCGCGCAAAGCCACCCACGACGGCAGCGCTCTGGTCGTGGTCGAAGGCTATGTCGACGTCATCGCCATGGTCACCGCGGGTTTTGCCGGCAGCGTGGCGCCGCTCGGCACCGCGCTCACCGAAAACCAGCTCGCGCTGCTCTGGAAGATGGCGGACGAGCCGATCCTCTGCTTCGACGGCGACCGCGCCGGCCAGAAGGCGGCTTATCGTGCCGCGGACCTTGCCTTGCCGTTCCTCGCGCCCGGCAAGAGTCTTCGCTTTGCGCTGCTGCCGGAGGGGCAGGACCCCGACGATCTCGTGCGCTCCGGCGGTCGCGGCGCGATCGAGGAGGTGATCGCGGCGGCGCGTCCGCTCGCCGAGATGATCTGGTCGCGCGAGCTCGAAGGCGGCAATTTCGCCACGCCCGAGCGCCGCGCCGCGCTGGAAGCGCGCATCAAGGAGCTTTCTAACGGCATCCGCGACGAGGTGGTGCGGCGCTATTATCGGCAGGATCTTGCCGAGCGGCTTCAGCGCGCCTTTGCCCCCGAAGGCGGGCGCGGCGGCTTTGGCGGCGGCCGTGGCAATTTCCGCCCCGGCTCGGCCGGCCGCCAGTTCCAGCCCCGTGGTGGGGGAGGCGCGAATCGATTCGGCGGTCAGGGATTTGGTGGAGGCCGCCGCGGCCCGCCCGGTCCGATCCAGCTGCCCTCCGGACCCTACCAGGCGGCGAGCGCGCAGCTCGCGGCAAGTCCGATCATGCGCGGCCAGCGCAGCGCCATCTCCCGCCGCGAGGCCCTGATCCTCCAAATCCTGATCAACCACCCCTGGCTGCTGCACGATCACCTTGAGGAAGTCGCGGCCCTGGAGCTCGCCCATCCCGAGGTCCACAAGCTCCGGGCCGGCATCATCGCCGCCTTCGCCAACGACCATCACCATTCACCGGACCCCGGGGAGCTCGCCGAGAAGATGCGCAGCGACCTCGAAAAAGGCGGATTTTCTCAAGCGCTTCAAAGGGTTGAGGGAGGCATCACGACCGCGGCGGTGTGGGGCGCCCGCGAAGGCGCCGCACGGGACGACGTTCTCTCCACCTGGCATCAGCTGGTCGCCTTGCATCGGCAGTACCATTCACTACTTAGAGAGCTGAAAGACGCCGAGCTGGCCTTGGGGGAGGATCCCAGCGAGGCCAACATGGCGTGGCTGCGCGACGTCAAGGCTCGGATAGGCGAAGTCGACGGCACCGAGGCCCTGATCGAGGGTTTTGGCGAGCTGTCGGGCCGGTTCCAGAAGAGCGTGTGATGAAAGAATCATGCGGACGGCCGGGACCGGAACCGCTAAAAGACTCGCCAAATCCGAGGTTTGGCGGCAAAAACAGGGTTAATCGAGGCTTAACGGTCTTGTAGCACTTTGGCCACCAGGCGGCCGCAGGCAGAACAGACGCGTCAGGAATGAATCCGCGCAATTGCTGTTGGCACTACACCTGCATCCGCTGCGACAAAGAGGCTCTACGAAGCGTTAGGCAAATCCGGCGAGTGAAAGGTCGGGGGTGGCGACAAGAGGTCCGCGCCGCCCTTTCCGTGTCGAGATCTGACGAAGCGAGAGCATCGAGCAACAGGTTCAAGTGATTTCACGCGGGCGCGGCGAACGTCTGTGTGAAACGCGTTTAGGAGCAATGGATGGCCACCAAGGCAAAGACGCTGCAGGCGAAGGACAAGGAAAAAGACGACAAGGCAGCGGACGCGCCGGAGAAGGACTCCCAGGACGCGCCCTCGCCGTTGCTCGATCTGTCCGACGCGGCCGTGAAGAAGATGATCAAGCAGGCCAAGAAGCGCGGCTTCGTGACCTTCGATCAGCTCAACGAAGTTTTGCCGTCCGACCAGACCTCTCCCGAGCAGATCGAGGACATCATGTCCATGCTCTCGGACATGGGCATCAACGTCACCGAAGCCGACGATAGCGAAGGCGAGGAGGACAAGGACGAGAGCGGCGAGGATGAGACCGACAACGAGCTCGTCGAAGTCACCCAGAAGGCCGTCACCGAAGTCAAGAAGAGCGAGCCGGGCGAGCGCACCGACGATCCCGTGCGCATGTATCTGCGCGAGATGGGCACCGTCGAGCTGCTGTCGCGCGAAGGCGAAATCGCGATTGCCAAGCGCATCGAGGCCGGCCGCGAGGCGATGATCGCAGGGCTCTGCGAAAGCCCGCTGACCTTCCAGGCCATCATCATCTGGCGCGACGAGCTCAACGAAGGAAAAATCTTCCTTCGTGACATCATCGATCTCGAAGCCACCTATGCCGGGCCCGATGCCAAGGCCGGCATGAACAATGCGATGATCGCCGGTCCGAACGGCGAGACCGGTGAAGCGCCGGCCGAAGGCGGCCAGGCCACCGGCGCCGCGCCCGCGCATGTCGCCCCGCCGGCCGCACCGCCGGCGCCGACCCCGTTCCGCGCCGCGCCTGCGCCCGGCAATGCCGGCGACGCCGCGAAGGATCCGGCGGAGTCCGCCGCCGAAGCCGACATGGACGAGGACGACGAGTTCGAGAACCAGATGTCGCTTGCGGCGATCGAGGCCGAGCTCAAGCCGAAGGTCGTCGAGATCTTCGACAAGATCGCCGACAGCTACAAGAAGCTGCGCAAGCTGCAAGAGCAGGACATCCAGAACCAGCTCGAGAGCACCTCGCACGGCCCCTCGCTCTCGCCGCACCAGGAGCGCAAATATCGCAAGCTCAAGGACGAGATCATCGTCGAGGTGAAGTCGCTGCGCCTCAACCAGGCGCGTATCGACTCACTGGTCGAGCAGCTCTACGACATCAACAAGCGCCTCGTCTCGCATGAGGGCCGCCTGATGCGCCTTGCCGACAGCCACGGCGTCGCGCGCGAGGACTTCCTGCGCAACTACACCGGCTCGGAGCTCGATCCGCGCTGGCTCAACCGTGTCTCGAAGCTGTCGGCCAAGGGCTGGAAGAACTTCGTCCACCACGAGAAGGACCGCATCAAGGACCTCCGCCACGAGGTGCATCAGTTAGCTGCGCTGACCGGCCTGGAGATCATCGAGTTCCGCAAGATCGTGCACTCGGTGCAGAAGGGCGAGCGCGAAGCCCGCCAGGCCAAGAAGGAGATGGTGGAAGCCAACCTCCGTCTCGTGATCTCGATCGCCAAGAAATACACCAACCGCGGCCTGCAGTTCCTCGACCTGATCCAGGAAGGCAACATCGGCCTGATGAAGGCTGTCGACAAGTTCGAGTACCGCCGCGGCTACAAGTTCTCGACCTACGCGACGTGGTGGATCCGGCAGGCGATCACCCGCTCGATCGCCGACCAGGCGCGCACCATCCGCATCCCCGTGCACATGATCGAGACGATCAACAAGATCGTGCGCACCTCGCGGCAGATGCTCAACGAGATCGGCCGCGAGCCGACCCCGGAAGAGCTCGCCGAAAAGCTCGGCATGCCGCTGGAGAAAGTGCGAAAAGTCCTCAAGATCGCCAAGGAGCCGTTGTCGCTGGAGACGCCCGTCGGCGACGAAGAGGATTCACACCTCGGCGATTTCATCGAGGACAAGAACGCGATCCTGCCGATCGACGCCGCGATCCAGTCCAACCTGCGCGAGACCACCACGCGCGTGCTGGCCTCGCTCACCCCGCGCGAAGAGCGCGTGCTGCGCATGCGCTTCGGCATCGGCATGAACACCGACCACACGCTGGAAGAAGTCGGCCAGCAGTTTTCGGTGACGAGAGAGCGTATTCGTCAGATCGAGGCGAAGGCCCTGCGGAAGTTGAAGCATCCGAGCAGGTCGCGGAAGCTGCGGAGCTTTTTGGATAATTGAGCGCAAACATCGATTCAAAGCAAAACGGCGGGCCAAGGCCCGCCGTTTTTGTTTTAGCTTCCGCTCTAGCCCCGTCATTGCGAGCGGAGCGAAGCAATCCATCGCGCAGCATGTGGAGACGTGGATTGCTTCGCTTCGCTCGCAATGACGCGGATGGGGCTGAGGCCTACTTCTTCTTCGCGCCGACCCGCTCGAGGTTCTTGATTTCCAGCGCCGGGCGGCCGGATTTTTCGGCGATCTCGCGGTCCTGCTCCATGATGTAGGCACGGGCCGGCTCGTCGCCGTCGAGGCCGCCGAGCAATTCGGCGGGGACGCGCCGGTTGGAGCGTTGGGAGCCGTCTTCATAGAAGACGTTGAAAAAGGCGAATTCGCCCTTGGGATTGGTTCCGGGTTTTTTGGCCATGGCCGGCTTTTCGTCGATCAGGGGGCCATAGTCAAATGACTTTGGCAGGTTTCCGGGGGCTGGCCGCGGGCCCTGCAGCGGCAGAACCGGCTGCGCGATCGATCGACGAACCCGTTTGCGAGGCGCCTGGATGTCGGGTGGAAGCGTCCAACGCTTCGTAAAACCCGATGCGCTCGTTCGAGGAGACCCTTGTCTCACCCTTTGCTCAGCCTTGCCTCAACAAACGGCGGGCCGCGAAGCCCGCCGTTTATTTTGGTCTTCAGCGTCGCCCGGGGCTGGCCGGGCGACAACCTAGAATAGAAGGTTATAACCGGCGCCATGCCGTGGCAAGGCAAATCGTTGGCGCTGCGATGTCTCAGCGAACGCATCAGATATGCAGTGTTCGAGATCGCGTTTCGATCAGCGTCAGAGCAATTGCTTGGAAGACCAAATCACTTTGTTCATGTTTCCCGTTGCGCGATGCAGCGACCGGTGTGCGCCTTGTTGGAAAATGCGTTTGCCTGCACGGATTCCCGCGTGCGTGCAGAAATTGCGCTGACTAACATATGTTAATCTGTTTTCGCCTTCGCATGTTCCATCATGTTGCGCGTGCCGCATGCACCAATCTCACGGCGCCACGAGCTCCACGCGCCGGTTGAGCGCACGGCCGGCGTCCGTCGCATTGGAACCCACCGGCGCCAGCAAGCCGACGCCCGCGGTGCGCAATCGCGTCGGCGCGATGCGAAAACTCTTCACCAGCTCGGCTGCGACGGCTTCGGCGCGGCGCTTCGACAGGTCGAGATTGTACTCATGGGCGCCTTGGCTGTCGGTGTGGCCGACGATGAAGACGTTGAGCTGCGGCTGGCTCGTCAGCAGCTTTGCGATCTGCTCCAGCGTCGGGCGGCTTTCCGGTTTGAGCACGGCCTTATCGGTGTCGAAATAGATGCCGTAGAGCGCGATGTGACCGGTCTCGCCAAGCCCCTTTGCCATTGCGGCGGCGTCCACCATCTTGTTCGCGATGGCGCCGAGCTCGGCGACGGTGACCTGCGCCGTGATGTCCTGGTTGTTCTGGCTGACCAGGACGCTGGCGAAGGTCTCGCGCCCGCCCTCGGTCTTGCGGCCGGCGTAGTAACGATAGTTGAAACCATCGACCCACATCTGCGGGACCGGCAGCGTGTCGATAGCTTCGGTAAAGGGAATGGCGCCGCAGGCATCGGTGTCGCAGGCGAGCAGGGTCTCGAAGCCGGCTTTCGCAAGCTGCGTCTCGAAATTGCGCGACACTTCCAGAATCGAGGGGCCGGGATTGGTGCGATAGGCGATGCGAAAGACGCGGCCCTCGAGCCGTCGCGCATCGACGGGCTGGCCGTCCTTGAAGGGAGCCGCCTGCATCCGCGCTGCGTCAAAATCCTTCATCACATAGCCGGTGATGACGCTGCCGGCGAACCGGCCGATGCCGGGATAGTCGCGGCCACCTGCGACATCGCGCGTCTGCGCGGAGGCGGCCGTCACGGTGAGGCAGAGCAAGGCGGGGACGGCGAGCATCCGGCGCGACATGGACATGATCATGGAGATCCGCATAGGCATGGTCATCTCGATCGGTTGGGGAGGGGGCGAGCGCATTTGATTTGTCGCAGGCAGGCAGCGATCGGTTCTGGCGAGGATTTGCCGCTTTGACGCGAATCCGGTTCCCGGGCATGATCGCGCGCTGCTTCCCCCGCCCATTCCCTGTAGGATTCATCCGAATGTCGAAATACGCCTTGGCCATCGCCTTCATCGCCTGTCTGGCCGGCGGATCGGCGCAAGCCGCGCGCTGCGGCGGCGACTTCAACAGCTTTGTCGCCAGCATGACCTCGGAAGCGCAAGCTGCCGGCGTCTCGGCGAGCGTGACCAGCGCGGCGCTCAGCGGTGTGCAGCAGGACGGTGCGGTGCTCGCCTTCGACCGGCGCCAGCGCTACACCTTCAACAAGAGTTTTGAGCAGTATGTCTCGACCCGTGTCGGCCCCGGCCGCATCAATGGCGGCAAGGCGCTGCTGCAGCGCCATGCCGCGCTGCTGTCGCGCATCGAGCAGCAGTTCGGCGTGCCCCGCTATATCCTGGTCGCGATCTGGGGCCTGGAGAGCGATTTCGGCAAGGGCGACATCGGCAAGCTGCCGGTGGTCCGCACGCTGGCGACGCTGGCGCATGATTGCCGCCGCACCGAGCTATTCCAGGGCGAGCTGCTCGCGGCGCTGAAGATCGTGCAGCGCGGTGACCTGCCGCTGCGCGACCTCATCGGTGCCTATGCCGGCGAGATCGGCCAGACCCAGTTCCTGCCGTCCTCCTACATCAAGTACGGCGTCGATTTCGACGGCGACGGCCACGTCGATCTCCGCCACAGCGTCCCCGACGTGCTCGCCTCGACCGCGAACCTGCTCCACACCAGCGGCTTCAAGATGGGCCAGCCCTACGGCGAAGGCACCCCTAATTTCGAAGCCATGCGCGAATGGAACAGGGCGGTGATCTATCGCAAGACCATCGGGTATTTTGCCGATCGGCTGGCGGGGCAGTGAGGGACGTGATTTCTCTCCGCCGTCGTCCTGGCGAAAGCCAGGACCAATTACCCCAGGCGGGACTCGTTACAACGACTCGCAGTCACGTCCCGGGTAACTGCCAGTCGTCGCCAAACTGAATTCGGTGGCTATGGGTCCTGGCTTTCGCCAGGACGACGGCCGCGGGTGAATGATGCCATTCGCCTCATGCCTCACTTCGTCCCCTTCGCCATCCTCTCCAGCTTGCGCTGCAACGGCGCCCAGTATGTTGCCGGGCGGAAACGCTGCAGGAGATCCATGAAGCGGGCGTCGTTGCCGATCAGGATGCGCGGCTCGTTTCTCTCGATGCCCTTGATGATGCGCAGCGCGGCGTCTCGCGGCGTGGTCTTGGCCGCGTTCTCGAACCGCTGGATCGATTGCGAGCGGCGCGCATTGTCGGTGACGCCGATCCCGGTGCTCGAATTGCGAGCGATGGCGGTGGCGACGCCGCCGGGATGCACGACCGACAGCCTGACAGGGCTGCCCGCGACTGCAAGCTCGTGCCGCACGCTCTCGGAAAAGCCGCGCACCGCGAATTTCGCCGCGGCATAGGCCGACTGTCCCGGCGGGGCGATGATGCCGAAGATCGAGGACAAATTGACGATGTGCGCCTCGCCCAGCGTCTTCAGATGCGGCAGGAAGGCGCGCGTGCCGTGCACCACGCCCCAGAAATTGATGTCGAACAGCCAGTCCATCTGCGCCTGGTCGATCTCGTCGAACGAGCCCATCAGCGCCACGCCGGCATTGTTGACGAGGATGCCGAGCGCGGGATGGGCGGTGGTCGCCTCACGCGCGAATTGCGCGATGTCGTCGGGTTCGCCGACGTCGACGCGGTGCAGGCTGACCTTGCATGCGGCTCCGATCTCGGCCGCGAGCGTCTTCAGCCCAGCCTCGTCGCGATCGGCGAGCGCGAGATCGCAATCGCGCCGCGCAAGCTCGATCGCCAGCGCGCGGCCGATGCCGCTTGCCGCTCCGGTGATAGCCGCGGCGCCGCGGATTGCAGTCATGATGATCCCCCCGTAGAGCCGCGAGCGGGAACTATGATTTACATTTTTTCATAATGGAACCGAACCGCATCGCTGTTCCCACCTTAACCTACGTTACTTGATGAAGACAGGCAGCATTGGGAGCCGCCGATGGGACAAGCACAACCGTTTCGAGCCACCGCACTGATCGTGGAAGACGACCTCATGCAGAGGGAGATGCTCAGTCTTCTTCTCGAAGAAAGCGGCTACGACGTCATCCAGTGCGAGAGCGCCGAGGCGGCCGAGCTTGTGCTGGAGAAGAGCGCCGGCGCGCTCTGCCTGATGATGACCGACGTGCAACTCGCCGGCCGCATGAACGGCGTCGAGCTCGCGCATGTCGCCAAGGACCGCAACCCGAAGCTCGACGTCGTCGTCACCTCCGGCCGCCCCTTAATGCAACCCTTGCCGAACGGCGCGAAGTTCTGGGCCAAGCCCTGGGCGCCGCTCGACGTGCTCCGCGAGGCCGAGATCGCGCAGCTGGCCTGACGGTCGGTCCGGCAGGCCGGCTTTCGTGGTCCCGGGCGCGGTGATAAGGTCGGTCCATGACCTTGTCCTTCCTGCTCACTTCGCTGATCGTCGTCGCCTCGCCCGGCACCGGCGTGCTCTACACGCTGGCCGCCGCGCTGACCCGCGGCTCGCGCGCGAGCATCGCGGCCGCGTTCGGCTGCACCCTCGGGATCGTGCCGCACATGACGGCCGCGATGCTCGGGCTCGCCGCCGTGCTCCACACCAGCGCGCTCGCCTTCGCCGCGCTGAAATGGTGCGGCGTCGCCTATCTGCTCTACATGTCCTGGCAGGCGCTACGCGAGACCGGGGCACTGGCGGTCGACGGCGAGATCCGCGAGCGTTCGGCTGGCCGGGTGATCGTGACCGGCTTCCTGATCAACATCCTCAATCCAAAACTGTCGATCTTCTTCCTGGCCTTCCTGCCGCAGTTCATCGCCGCGGACGAAGCCCATGTGCTGGCGCGGATGCTGGAATTGAGCGGCGCCTTCATGGCGATGACGTTTGCGGTGTTCGTGGTCTACGGCCTCTGTGCGGCATCGGTGCGCGAGCGCGTCATCTCCCGCCCGCGCGTCATGGCCTGGCTGCGCCGGAGTTTTGCCGCCGGCTTCGCCGCGCTCGGCGCCAAGCTGGCGTTCGCGGAGCGATAGCTTCTCCAGCCAATAAAGGCGGAAGCCAATAAAAAAGCGGGCCTTGCGCCCGCCGTCTTCCAACTCAGAACTCCTACCCGACGCCCGGGCGGAGCGAGCTCCACCCGGGCAAAGAATAAGAAGCCTCGTTACTTCTTCTTCGCTGCCTTCTTGGCCTTCTTCTTCGTCGCCTTCTTCGCCTTCTTCGCTTTCTTAGCCATAGGATCCTCTTCAGGGTTAATGGTGAAACGCGACACGAGGGATGCTCGGCGGAGGGCCAGCCTCGCAACATCCTCGACGACGAACTCAGCAGATTCGCGCGCTTCTGCCCCGCACTGTCACATCCGTGTCATCGCGTTATCCACAGCTCAGATGCATTTTCGGGTGATTTTGGCCCGCGAATCCGCATCGCCGGCGTGCTCGACGATCCGACCATGCGCTAGCCGTTCATGAATCCAAAACCAAAGGCATGTTTTCGCGGATCGCAGTGAGACTCCGTTAAGCGCGACGGCCGCATTGTCCTCCGCAAGAAAACGGGGACGGGGTCATGGACGGACAGCTGGCAGGGACAGAGGGCGCGACGCTGCGCGTGTGGCGCGCGCCATGCTGAACGTGCCGACACTCTGGACCGTGTTCGTCGTCAACTTCCTGGCGCTCGGCCTGATCTGGGCCTACGTGACGCGCTCCTATCCGAAATTCGCGGCCGCGCGGTTCTGGATGGCATCGTGCTTCGTCGGCGCGACCGGCACGATGGCGGCCCTGATCCGCCTTTTCGTCGTTTCGCCTGTCCCGCTTCTGCTCGGAGCCGCCGGCGTCATCGCGGCGAGCTGCCTTGCCGCCATGGGCATTCAGCGCTTCTACGGCCAGCCGGTGTCCTGGCGCGTCATGGCCGCGACGGGAATTCTCAGCCTCGGCGGCGTCGTGTTCTTCATGGTCGCATACGATCACATGCAGCTGCGCATGCTCAGCTACTCGCTCGGCCAGGGGCTGCCGCTGGCGCTGTCGCTGCGTTTGCTGCTGTCGCCGCCGGAAGGCCGCGCCAGCCCGGGAGCCCGGCTCTCCGGCATCGTCATCATCACCATCATCGCGATCTTCGCGGCCCGTGCGATCGGCAATCTGCTCGGCGGCGATTTCTCGTCGGTCGCCGGCGGGCAGTCTCATGCCGTCATGGTGCTGGGCCTGCTGTTTCTGTCGATGACGTTGAATTTCGGCTTCCTGCTGATGGCGATGGACCGTCTGCGCAACGAGGTTGCCGACCTCGCGCTGCTCGACGATCTCACCGGTGTCGCCAACCGGCGGCACCTGTTGCAGCGGCTGGGTGAAGAATGCGCCCGCTCGGAGCGCAGCAGCGAGCCGTTCTCGCTGCTGGTGATCGATCTCGACGGCTTCAAGACCATCAACGACACCCATGGTCATGCCGCGGGAGATGCCTGCCTCCAGCACTTCACCCTGATGGCGCAGACGCGCTTGAGGCCCGGCGACATGCTCGCCCGCACCGGCGGCGACGAATTCTGCGTCGTGCTACCGTCGTCGACCTTGCGCGAGGCGGCTGCGATCGCCCGCCGCGTGCTCGAGGTCTGCCGCCAGGATGCCGTCAACTGCACCGGCATCGACATCCCCATCGCGATTTCGATCGGGGTGGCGCAGTGGGACCGCGGCGTCGGCCAGTTTCCGGACCGGCTGATCGCGCATGCCGACCACGCCCTCTATGCGGCCAAGAAGAACGGCAAGAACGACTTTGCCGTCCACGATCCGGCGCCGCCGCTCATGCCTGACCCGATCGGTCCAGGCGAGGCCTTGCGCAAATTCGCGTAAGGGCGTGCTAACGTCCGGTCCGCATTGGACCCGCATGATGATCTCTCGCCTGCTCGGGGCGGTTCTCGCCGCCCTCATTCTGATCGCACCTGCCGCTGCGACCGACGCCGAGCTCGCAAAGCTCGCGCGCGCCTCCGGCACGCCCGACATTCCCGGCCTGAAGATGGTGTGGCTGGCGCCATGGGGCGATGTCGGCAACGCAAAACCGTGGCGCAACATCATCGTGCACCAGACCGAGGGACCGGCCGGCTCGGCGCGCGGCGGCGCGCAAGAGCAGGCGAAGAACCCCACGCGTCGCGGCGTCACATTGTGGGTGGAGACCGACGGCACCGTCTATTGGGCGGTCGCGGAAAACCTGGTGCCGACCCACGGCGACGGTGCCAACCGCAACGACAACAAGTACATCGACAACAAGCCGACCTATCGCCAGGTGGTGCGCGACAATTCGATCGGCGTCGAGTTCGCCGGCAACTATCCCGACGTCACCACGGGCCCGACCGCGGCGCAGGTCGCGGCGTGGAAGATCCTCGTCCAGATCCTGCGCGCGCGCTACGGCATCCCGCTCGAACGCGTCTATGCGCACAACTGGATCGACTACAAGGATGCCCGCTACTGCGAAGGCTGCTGGCTCGCGACGCTGGCGCGGATTTGGGGGGCAAGAACTTGGGGGGAATGACGAGCTACACCGGTTGCGACATCCAGCCGAACAGCCGCCGGATCAAGCCCGGCCGCCGCGGCAGTTCCGGTGGGTCATCCACCGCCAGCACGCGTTTGAAGAAGTAGTCCAGGAACACCATGTCGTTCGGCTCGGTGACGGTGAATGTCTCGTCGCCAAAGTAGACGCTGTAGTTGAAGAAGAACGGACCCATCAGCGGGATCGTCGCGGTCGAGGCGTAGTCCTTCGAAATCACGAACTCGGACGGCTCGAGCCCGTGGTCGCGCATCGCCTGCTCGACCAGCGGCAGCTTGCGCGTGAACTGGGCGGAGAAGCCGCCGACGGTGGATTGCAGGATGATCGACACGGTCTGTGTCCGTTCTCTTGAGGCTGCCGGTCCAATGCTTTTGGTCGGTCCACCGGCAGCACGGGTTCAAGGCAGAGCCACAAACCGGCTGTCATCGCCCGGTTCAACCGGGCGATCCAGTATTCCAGAGACCTGCATTGAAGACCTCGCTATCGCAATTAGCGCTGCGGCGTACTGGATGCCCCGCCTGCGCGGGGCATGACAGCGAGAGTTGCGGACAACAAAAAAGCCGGCGTTGCCGCCGGCTTTCTGTCTCTTGTCGATCCGCCAATCTCTGGCGCTAAAAACCTCGCGCTTAGAGCGCGGCTTCCAGCGCGGCCTGTTCGGCCTTTGCGATCGTGCCCTTGACCGCGGACTGCACCTTCTCGAAGGCGCGGACCTCGATCTGGCGGACGCGCTCGCGCGACACACCGAACTCGGCGGCAAGGTCTTCCAGCGTCATCGGCTCATCCGCGAGCCGGCGCGCCTCGAAGATGCGGCGTTCGCGCGGGTTGAGCACGCCCATGGCGCCATTCAGGGCGTCACGGCGGTGATCATACTCCTCGTGCTCAGCCAGCATGGCTTCCTGGTTGGGCGAATTGTCAACCAGCCAGTCCTGCCATTCGCCGGCTTCGCCGTCGTCGCGGATCGGAGCGTTGAGCGACGCGTCGCCACCGAGGCGGCGGTTCATGTCGACCACGTCCTGAGCCGTGACGCCGAGACGCTTGGCAATGATGGCCACCTGGTCGGGGCGGAGATCGCCTTCGTCCAGCGCGGAAATCTTGCTCTTCGCCTTGCGGAGGTTGAAGAACAGCTTCTTCTGGTTCGCGGTGGTGCCCATTTTCACGAGCGACCACGAACGCAGGATGTACTCTTGAATCGACGCCTTGATCCACCACATCGCGTAGGTGGCGAGACGGAAGCCCTTCTCGGGCTCGAACCGCTTCACCGCCTGCATCAGGCCGACATTGCCTTCCGAGACGACCTCGGAGATCGGCAGGCCGTAGCCGCGATAGCCCATGGCGATCTTGGCCACGAGACGGAGATGGCTGGTGACGAGTTGGTGCGCGGCGTCACGATCATCGTGCTCGCGCCAACGCTTGGCGAGCATGTATTCCTGCTGGGGTTCCAGCATCGGAAACTTGCGGATCTCGCCGAGGTAACGGGAAAGGCCGGATTCGCCATTAAGGACCGGCAGGGTAGCTGTACGGGCCATAGTGCGCCCTCCAAACAGGTTCAGGCCCCCGATAGCGGCGGGCCAGGCAGACGACCGCTTGGTTAAAGCCGATCGGTGCTGCGATGTTCCGCGTTGGTCTTCAACGCAAGCGCAATATACTCCATCGGGAGGCAAAAAGGGAAGGATTGCTGACGTCACGTCCCCGTGTGGCAGCTATAACTTTTTGTAATGTAAAGCATTTCTGAAGCGGCCTGCGTCATAGCGCCGCTTTCAGGGCCCCCTGAAGGAGAAGCAAATCCTCCGGCAGAGGCGCCTCCCAGTGGAGTAATTCTCCTGTCCTCGGGTGCTCCAATACCAGCAGGTAAGCGTGCAGGGCCTGCCGGCCCAGCGCGGTGAGAACGGCCTGCGACTCAGGGCTGAGCTGGTTTGCCTTGGTCTTGAAATGCGGGCCGTAGACGGCATCGCCCATCAGGGGGTGGCCGATATGGGCGAGGTGGACGCGGATTTGATGAGTGCGCCCGGTCTCGAGCTCGCAGGCGAGCAGCGCGGCGATAGGCTTGCCGTCGCGCCCGGCAAAACTCTCCAGAAGCTCCCAATGCGTCACGGCCTCGCGGCCGCCCTGGCGCACCGCCATCTTCTCGCGCGCATGCGGGTGGCGGTCGATCGGCGCGTCCACGGTGCCACGATGGCGGCCCGGCAGCCCCCAGGCGAAGGCCATGTAGCCGCGCCGCATCGGCCCGGTGCGGCCGTGATCGGCGAATTGCGCGGTGAGCGAGGCATGCGCAAGGTCGTTCTTGGCGACCACCATCAATCCCGTGGTGTCCTTGTCCAGCCGGTGCACGATGCCGGGCCGCCGCACCCCGCCGATCCCCGACAGCGATGAGCCGCAATGGGCGATCAGCGCATTGACCAGCGTGCCGGTCTCGTGGCCCGCCGCGGGATGCACCACCAGCCCCTTCGGCTTGTTGAGGACGACGATGTCGTCGTCCTCGAACACGATGTCGAGCGCGATATCCTCGCCTTTCGGCTCCGGCGGGGCCGCTTCCGGCACGTCGATTGTGATCGTATCACCGGAGGCGACGTGATAAGCGGGATCCCGGATCGCGGCGTCCCTGAGGCTCACCGCGCCCGCCAGAATCAGGGCTTTCAGCCTCGATCGCGACAGCTCGGCAAGGTGCGTCGCCAGCACGCGGTCGAGCCGGGTTGAGCCCTCGGAGCCTTCGACGACAACCTTCAACCTTTGCGCAGAGCCAGAATTTTCCATGACGACGTCTGATACCGTTGTTCCCGAACCGAGCCCCGAGCAGGCCGCGCTGTTCGCGCGGGTGCGGCGGATGATGCTGATCGCGGGGTTGACCACGGCGCTGGCAATCTGCGCTGTGCTGATCGGGGTGGGCTACCGCCTTTTCAAGTCGGAGGGAAGGGCGCCCGAGCCTGTCGGCGACGTCACCGCCACCCTGCCCAAGGGCGCCAAAATCGTCTCGACCGGCGTGGCCGGCGACCGGCTCGTGATCACGCTCGACATCGGCGGCGTCACCGAGATCCGCACCTTCGACGCCCACACCTTGCGGCCTGCCGGAAAGCTGAAATTCGCCAATGAGCCGTGAGGCGGCGGCTGGGGCGCGGAACCGGCCGCCATCGTCGTCCTGGCGAAAGCCAGGACCCATAACCACCGGATCCTGTTGCACGAACGACATCGTCGTTCCGATCTGCCTTAACCATCCGCATCTGGGGTAATGGTCCTGGCATTCGCCAGGACGACGCCGAGCGAGCGTCCAAAACCCCTCGATCCCCGCTTGCCGCCGGCAAAATTCGAGGCTATGTCCTCTCCCTCACGCTCCCTTCGTCTAGCGGTTAGGACGCGGCCCTCTCAAGGCTGAAACAGGGGTTCGATTCCCCTAGGGAGCGCCAACTTTAGAGTCGATCGGCCCCCGTTTGGCGATTGACTGTTCCGCCCACAGGGTGAGTCTGTGGCACTTGCCATCAACATCCGGGCCGACCATGCCTCCGCTGGCGAGATAGAACGTCTGTGGGATCAGGTTGCCGCGTTCGAGGTCGAGCCATCGATGCGTGCGCTGGGCTATCGGCCACATTTCACATTTGCCATCTACGATCCGCCTGCCATCGACGAGAAGACCGCATGGGGCGCCATGCAGGCGGCCGTCGTCGACGAACCGCAATTGCGCATCGAGTTCAAACGTATTCGCTGGTTCGAAGGCTCGCCACTCGTTCTCTGGGTGGAGCCGACCTGCAATGAGGCGCTAAGCCGCATCCACAGCTCTATCAGCGCCGCAATCGACCCGGCACATTGTCGTCCTCATTACCGGCCGGGAATGTGGACGCCGCATTGCACGCTCGGCACGCGTATCGCCGATGAATGTCGCGGTGACGCCCTTGCATTCGCACGCTCATTCGAGCGACGAATTGAAGTGCTGTTCGATGTGGTGGATTGCGTCGCCTTTCCGCCGCTGCGGATCATCTCCGAACAGAGACTTCCGTCGTAGCTGGCCGTCACGCGACTCATGCCGCCTTGTAAGCCGTGATCTTCTTGATTTGCGGTGCGAGCACGTCTTCGGCCGTTTCGAGGTCGAAGCGCGCCCGCATGTTCATCCAGAATGCAGCGCCGGTCTTGAAGAACTTGCCGAGCCGCAGTGCTGTGTCGGCAGTGACGGGCTTTTCCTCGCGCGCGATACGCTCGATCCCGGTGCGCGGCACGTTCAGGGCAGCCGCGACCGCGTAAGGTGTCAGCTTGAGCGGAACGAGAAATTCTTCACGCAGGATTTCGCCGGGATGAATCGGTGGAAGTTTTCTTGGCATCTGCGAGCTCCTGCCGGTTGACGCCCGTGGATGGCAAGCCGCGCCACGCTTGGATTCGCGGACCAGAGATGAGGAAATCGGATCACAGGCGAGTACCGACCGCACCGAAGCCCACGTCTCGTAGCGCTCTTGCTTGTAACTGTGCCCGACGAGCTATTCAAGGAAGTCACGAGCACAGTCGATTGGACCAATCGCCCGTCGGGCAAAACAGCTCCAATCAGTCAACCCCTCCCCACAAAAATATTCCACTTTACCGAAATTCGGAATTGTCGTATGTGTCGGCAATCCCAGCCCACAAAAGGGGCGGTCGTACGTCGTCACGAACGCGGTTTGGGAGTTGCGGTGGACGCGGGCGGCGTTAAAGGCGGGGTTGTGCATGCAGGGCGAGATGAACCTCGTGAGCATGGCACGAACCGCATCGACGGACGGCGCTCATGCTTGCGAAGTCTTTGGTGAAGCAGGACCATGTCCTGCGAAGCCGTTAGGCGAAGCAGGAAAGCCTGCGTACGGCGAAACCGTGTGGTCCTGGCCGTCGTTGCTACGGTCAAGCCTTTGCGAAGGCGTCAGCGCGTCAACCGGCGCGGTGCCGTGCGTTTCGCGGAGGTGACGGAGGCAAGAAGGAACTCGTCTCCGGGGAGAGCACGGCATAGGCCGTCAAACCATCGCGCAGGGAAGGCCTGGTCTCGGCTGCCCTGTGTCTCCCCTGTGCATTGCGTGTGCAATCAGTTCGCATGGGGGTTTTGATGGGTGCCAGCCGGCGCCCGGTCTTCCCTGCGCCCTTTCTTCAAGGGCGTTAAGCGAGAAGCATAGCTCGGGCAAAACATGCCGCGAGACTGCGGGCGCGTGTCCACGACCCGCATGTGAATTGACCCCGCTTTCGAGCCTGCCTTTCGAGCCTCCCTTTTGAGCCTTCCTTGCGAGCATGATGCGTCGGCATCGGTGGAGGTGGTCGTCCCTCGCGGAATCTGCCTTGATGCGAATTCAGCGTGAGGGAGCGACGATATGAGCGGCTTGGTGATCTCTGGCGGTCGGGTGGTGGATCCCGCCAGCGGAATGGACGCGGTTGGCGATGTGGCGGTGGTGGACGGCAAGGTCGCCGCGGTCGGCGCCTCGCTCGGCGGCGCCGAGCGGGTGATCGACGCCACCGGGCTCGTGGTCGCCCCCGGCTTCATCGACCTTCACGCGCATGGCCAATCGCTCCCCGCGGATCGCATGCAGGCGTTTGACGGTGTCACGACGACGCTCGATCTCGAGGCCGGCGTGCTGCCGGTCGGCTCCTGGTATGAGCGCCAGGCGCGGAAGGGACGCGTGCTGAACTACGGCGCCGCCACCAACTGGGCTTTCGCGCGTATTGGCGCGATGACGGGCTCCAATGCGGAGAGCTCGCTGGAGGCGTTCGGCAACGCCATGCGCGATCGCCGCTGGATGGACAACGTGGCGAGCGATGCAGAGGTTGCCGGCATCCTGGAGCGCCTTTCGCGCGGCCTGAACGAGGGCGGCATCGGCATCGGCATTCTGAACGCCTATGCGCCGGGCGCCGGCGTGCAGGAGTTGACCGCGGTCTGCCAGCTCGCGGCCGCGCAGGACGTGCCGACCTTCACCCATGTCGCCTACATGTCGCGCGTCGATCCCGAGAGCGCGGCGGAAGCCTATATCCGCCTGATCGGCTATGCCGGCGCCACCGGCGCGCACATGCACATCTGCCATTTCAACTCGTCGAGCAAGACCGACGTCGAGCGCTGCCGCGTGCTGATCGCGAAAGCGCAGGCGCAGGGCCTGCCGATCACCGTCGAGGCCTATCCTTACGGCACCGGCTCGACCGTGCTGGCGGCGGCCTTCTTCAGCGACCCCGAATTCGTCGAGCGCAACGGCACCGGTTACGATTCCGTGCAGCGGGTGACCGACGGCCATCGCTTCAGCGATCGCGAGGAGCTCTTGAAGGCGCAGGCCGACGAGCCGTCGTCGCTGGTGCTGTGGCACATCCTCGACACCGAGAACAATGCGCATCACCGCGACCTGCTCGACATGTCGGTGCTCTATCCCGGCGGCGCCATCGCCTCCGACGCGATGCCGTGGACGACGTCGGACGGCAAGACCTATACCGGCGATGCCTGGCCGCTGCCGGATGACGCCACCTCGCATCCGCGCTCGGCGGGCTGCTTCACGAAATTCATCCGCGAATGGGTGCGCGAGCGCAAGACCGTGTCGCTGCTCGAAGGCGTGCGCAAATGCGCGCTGATCCCGGCGGAGATCCTGTCGCAGAGCACGCCCGCGATGCGCGCCAAGGGAAGGCTCACGAAGGACGCCGATGCCGACATCGTCGTGTTCGACTACGAGAAGCTCAGCGATCGCGCGACCTTTACGGCGATGAACCGCCCCTCCGAAGGCGTACGGCATCTCGTCGTCAGCGGCCAACCGCTGATCACAGATGGTGTGTTGGATGTCGCGGCGCGGCCCGGCCGTCCCGTGCGCCGCCCCGTCGTCGGGGGCTGAGACATGCCGGTCCCCATTCTCCTGGTGACGGGCTTTCTGGGGGCCGGCAAGACCACTGTCGTGAACCATCTGCTGGCGCATGCGGAGGGACGGCGGATCGCCGCTGTGGTCAACGATTTCGGTGCGATCAACATCGATGCCGAGCTGATCGCGGGCGCAAGCGATGGCGTGGTCAGCCTCGCCAATGGCTGCATCTGCTGCACGCTCGAAGGCGACCTGCTGCGCACGCTTTCGACGCTGCTGCGACGTGATCCGAAGCCGGAATACATCGTCATCGAGACCAGCGGCGTCGCCGATCCCGCCGAGATCGTCCGCAACCTGATGGATCCCGTGATCCTGCGTGAGGCGCCGCTGGAGACGGTGCTCTGCGTGATGGACGCGGCGACACCGCCGGCCGCTCTCGACGATGCGCTGCATCGTTCACAGCTGCGCGTCGCCGACATCGTGGCGCTGAGCAAGCTGGATCTGGCAGACAAGGGCGCGGGCTCCCGCATGCGCGAGGCCATCCGCGCGCAACGCGTTCCTGCCGTGGTGGTCGATGCGCCGCACGGCGAGATTCCGTCCGCGCTGCTGTTTCCCGCGACCGTCGATCGGGCCCCCGCGCGACGCGAGCCCGGACCGAGACGGCCGGCAGAGCAACGCTTCGAAACGCTGAGCTGGACCTCGGACCGGCCGATCTCGCTGCCCCGCCTGCAGCAGGCGATGGGCCGCCTTGCGCCAAAACTCGCGCGAGCAAAAGGCCTGTTCGAGACCGTCGAGCAACCCGGGCGCCAGATGGTGTTTCAATTCGTCGCGGGCCGCGCCACGCTGGCGCCTGGCGAAGTGCCGACGTCGGGCGTGCCGCGTGCGCGGATCGTCTTCATCGCAGAGCTAGGCGTGCTCTCGCAGGCGGAGCTCGACGGGATCATGGAGACATGCGTTGTGAATCGGTGAAGCGATTGCCTCAAGCGAATTGCGCGAGGCGAACACGGTGATCTGGAAGGACCGCTAGCTGTCAGCACAACGCGAGCGCGTTGACGGCCCTCGTTGTCGCAGTCCCGTTCTCGTTGCCGACGAACTGGCAGACGGCGGCTCCAAGCTCACCCGGCTGGTTGCCGCGCGCCACCGCCAGCAGCCGCATCAATTCTGTCTCGTCCTGCGACAGGCGCCGGCACGACGGCGGCATGAAGCACAATGGGCATGGCCGGCCGCTGCGCAGGAGTCTGACCAGCGCGGCGACGCGTGCGACCAGCAGCGGGCTGTCGGCGATGCCGGGCGCCTCGTCGGCAAAGCGATAAGCCGCCTCCCAGCAATCGGACGCGCCGGTTGCATAGGCGGCGGCGATGAACCGGAACAGCGAGAGCGTGACGCGGCCAAAATCATCGTAGCTCTCGATGTCAGGCCGAGTCGCGAGCGCGACCCGAAGCGGACAGAGCCGCGCCTGGCCGGCTTCCGTGACAGACACAGAGCCGCAACTATCCTGCATCAGGCGCGCTTCCCGTCAGTGCAAGGTGGGGCTACCGACCAGCCAGCTCTTCATCGCCATCGTCCGGTCATGGTCGAAAGACGGAACGTGTCGGTCGGGCAGGATGAGACCCGCCATGCGGAAGATCGTTGCAAGCCCCCGCACGGGCGCGAGAGCCCAATCGGCGCCGACCGGCGGCAGCCAGCATTCGAACTGCTCGCGCGCGATATCGTCGCGCTCCTTTTGCGCGGCGGCGATCGCCCGCAACATGCCATGCTCGCTGTCGGACATGCGCGGGCAGGTTGGGCAGTGCACCGCGATGGCCGTATGCGCCGTGCAGGCAAAGATCTCGATGATGCATTCCAGCGAAGGCACGGCGTCGCCCACGCGAAAATGGTCGTACACTTGCTGAATATCGGCCGCGGTCGGAACGGCGCTTCCGCTGCGCGCCTTGGCCCGAAATCCCCAGATGAAGAGCCGCTCCGCCGCGCTCAGCGCCGGAAGGTCGAGGGATCCTGTCGATGTCGATTGATGCATTGAGCCTCTGGCCTCCGGCTGCGCCCGCGCCCCGGCTGGCGCTGATGATCTGCGCCGATCGTTCCGTCAGAGCCCCCTGCAAGTCAACGCTCGGAGGGGCGATGTCGAGGTCTTCTAGTTTTGAAGAGTTCGCATCTCGGATGCAGCGAGCCTGCGAGGCCGTCCGGGACATGCCGGTAGGATCCTACGGAGTTTGCGGGTTTTTGCGGGAACCCGAATGCTTAAAGCTTTGCTAAGGGACGCGGGATAAACTGGCATATCAGCCCTTCCAAATCTTGCGAGCACCGATGTTTTTCTCCCGCATCAGTTTCAAGCTGGTCCTGATTGTCGGCATCAGCCTCCTTGGCATGATCGCGCTGGCGCCGATCGCGCTTTCGACGCTGCGCGCGCAGATGATTGCGGATCGTGAGGCCAAGACGCAGCACATGGTCGATGTCGGCTACGGCATTCTGGCGCACTACCAGAAGCTCGAGAGCGAAGGAAAACTCCCACGCGAGCAGGCCCAGGCCGCCGCCATCGCAGAGATCAAGAGCCTGCGTTACGACAAGGTCGAGTATTTCTGGCTCAACGACATGACCCCCAAAATGGTCATGCATCCGATCAAGCCCGAGCTCGACGGCAAGGATCTCTCCGGGATGAAGGATCCGTCCGGCAACGCGCTGTTCGTCGGCTTCGTTGACGTCGTCAAGAAGCAGGGCGCGGGCTTCTACAGCTATCTCTGGCCGAAGCCCGGCTTCGACCAGCCGGTCGGGAAAATCTCCTATGTGAAGGGCTTTGCGCCCTGGGGCTGGATCATCGGCACCGGGATCTATCTCGACGACGTCGACGCCGTCTTCCGCCAGAATGCGATGACCTTCGCCCTGGTGTGCCTGGTCGTGTTCGTGCTTGTGCTCGGCGCCTCCTTCGTGATCGGCCGCAGCGTGACGCGGCCGCTGGCGAAGATCACCGCGCTCACCGAGCGCCTCGCCTCCGGCGACAGCGCGTTCGACGTGCCCCATACCGACCGTCGCGACGAGATCGGCGGGCTCGCCAAGGCGCTCGCCGTGTTCAAGGACAATGCGTCGGCCGTCGGCCGGATGCACGCCCAACAGCAGGAGACGAAGCAGAAGGCCGACGAGGAGAAGCGCAAGACGATGACCGATCTCGCCGGCAAGTTCGAGGCGAACGTTCAGGCTGTCGTCCGCGACGTCTTCAACGAGGCGCGCGCGATGCAGCAGGCCGCACAGGGCATGTCCGAAACCGCCAACAAGGCGACCGACCGCGCGAGCTTCGTCGCCACCGCCTGTCAGCAGGCTTCGAGCAACGTGCAGACGGTGGCCTCCGCCGCCGCGCAGCTGTCGTCCTCGATCACCGAGATCAGCCAGCGCGTCGCGCAGGCTGCAACCGTGGCCGACAAGGCCGCTGCCGACGGTCAGCGCACCAACGACACGGTGCAGGGGCTGGCGGCGGCCGCGCACAAGATCGGCGAGGTCATCGACCTCATCAACCAGATCGCCTCGCAGACCAATTTGCTGGCGCTCAACGCCACCATCGAGGCAGCGCGCGCCGGCGAGGCCGGCAAGGGCTTCGCGGTGGTGGCAAGCGAAGTGAAGTCGCTGGCGAGCCAGACCGCGAAGGCAACCGACGAGATCGGCGCGCAGATCACCGCGATCCAGGCCGAGACCAACCAGGTCGTCGGCAACATCGAGAGCATCCGCAGCACCATCATGGAGGTCAACGAGATCTCCTCGTCGATCGCCGCAGCGGTCGAGGAGCAGGGCGCCGCGACCGCGGCGATCGCCCACAGCGTACGGGAGGCCGCCTCCGGTACCGACCAGGTTTCGCAGAACATCTCGGGTGTGACGGACGCGACGGCGGAGACCGGCCAGGCCGCCGGCCTCGTGCTGCAATCGAGCGGTCGGCTGTCGCAGAAGCTGCAATCGCTGGAAGACGAGGTCAGCGCTTTCGTTGCGGGGGTTCGGGCGGCCTAGCGCGCGACCGCACGAAAATGCGCCGCGATGTCGGCGCGTGTCGCGACCCAGACGCGACCATCGAGCCGCGCAAGCTCGGCGAGAATGGCCTTCACGGCACGGAAGCGCGCCGGCCGGCCGCAAATGCGCAGGTGAAGGCCGATCGACAGCATCGCGGAGCGGCCGCGTTCGGCTTCCTCGGTCAGCGTCGCGAGCGTGGCGCTGACATAGTTTGGAAAATCCTCCGGCTGCACAAAGCCGTTGGGGTGGAAGAACTTCATATCGTTGGTGTCGAAGCCGTAGGGCAGGATCAGCATCGATCCCTTTGGTGACCCGCTCCAATAGGGTAGGTCGTCATCGAGTGCATTGGAATCGTAGGCGAAGCCGAGCTCGATCAGGATATCACGCGTCCAGGCGCTCTGGCTGCCGCGCGTCATGAAGCCGACTGGTGTGACGCCGGTCGCACGCGTAATGACGTCGCGCGTCTTCTCGATGTCGCGCCGCTCGGTCTCGGCATCGCCATAGAGCGCGTGCGGCAGCCAGCGCCAGCCGTGCACCGCGGGCTCGTGCCCGGCTTCGACCGCGGCACGCGCAAGGTCCGGCACGCGCTCGACGGCACGGCCGCACATCATGAAGGTTGAGCGGACATTGGCATCCGTGAAGGCGTCGAGGAAGCGCCACAAGCCCACGCGCATGCCGTAGTCGAACACCTGCTCCTGCACCAGATCGCGAACGCCCGGCGGCGATGTCGAGGCGACCTCCCCGTAACGTTCCGTTTCCGCGTCGCCCTGCTCCACGGCGAGCTCGGCGCCTTCCTCGAAATTCACCACCAGCGACACCGCGACACGGGCGCCGTTGGGCCAGACGACATCGGGGCGTGCCCGGCCATATCCGCGAAGGTCGCGTTCGATCGGCATGGTCAGCGGTTCCCAATCTGACGGCTGATGCCGCCGAAGATTTCCGCACAGACGAGACCGGTCAACGTCACGAGTACGATGACGCCGGAGACGGCGGCGACGCGCACATCGAGGCTGCCTTCGAGGATCGCCCAGAGCTTGATCGGTAGCACTTCGGTGCGTGCGTCGGCCAGGAACAACGACACCGGAACATTGTCGAACGAGGTCAGGAACGCCACAAAGCAGCTCGCCACGATGCCGCGGCGGATCAGCGGCAGCGTGACGCGGCGGAAGGTGTACCAGTGGCTGGCGCCAAGGCTGAGCGAGCAGGTGATCAGCACCGGATTGAGCTGCTGCACTGACGCCCCGACCATCCGGATCACGAAGGGCACGCAGATGATGGTGTGGCCGAGCACCAGCGTCGCCGCCGACAGGCGGATGCCGAGCAGATTGAAGACCAGCAGCAGCGACAGGCCGAAGGCCATGGCAGGTAGCACCATCGGTGACATGAACAGCGCATCGAGTGCGCGCGCGATCTTCAGCCGGCTGCGCGCGAGCCCAAGCGCTGCTGCGCCGCCCAGCACCGCGGAGAGGATTGTCGCCGCCGCCGCGACCTTGAGACTGGTCAGCGCAGGCTCGATGATTTCCTGCGATTGCAGTAGCTCGACATACCAGCGCAGCGACCAGCTCGGCGGCGGAAATCTCAGCGTGATGCCGCCGCTGAAGGAAATGATGACGACGACCAGCGTCGGCGCTAGCAGCAGCAGCATGCCGAAGCCAGTGATCGTTCCGACGACGGCGGAATAGGCGCGGTCGACGAGGCTACGCTGCATCGACGCCTCGCACGTAGCGGCGGGACAGCGCGCCGATGGCGAAGACGATGCCGGTCACGGCCAGCGTGAAGATCAGCGACAGCGCGGCCGAGAACGGCCAGTCCTGCACGCCGACCGCCTGCTGGTAGATATAAGACGGCATCAGGATGATGCGTCCGCCGCCGACCAGCGTCTGGGTGATGAAGGCGGTCGCTGCCGCCGCGAAGACGAGGAGCCAGCCGGCAATCGCGCCCGGCAGCGTCAGCGGCAGGATGACCGTGATGAAAATGCGCGCGCGACTCGCGCCAAGCCCTTCCGCCGCCCGTGTCAGATTGCCGTCGAGCCGCAGCAGGCTGTTGATGACAGGCAGAGCCATCAAGGGAAGCTGGATTTGGGTCAGCGCCAGAACCATGCCCTCCCAGGTGTAGAGCAGCCGGGCCGGCGCCTGCCAGAACCCGAGTGACAGCATCGCCGAGTTGATGATGCCGTCGCGGCCGAGGATGACGATCCAGGCAAAGGTGCGCACCACCGTGCTGGTCAGGAGCGGCAGCATGATCAGGAAGGTGATCAGCGTACGCATGAACGCGCCGCTCGCGACGTAGACCAGCGCGAGCGGATAGGCGAGGACCAGCGCCGCCAGCGCGACCTCGGCGCCGAGCCACAGCGTATCCGTCAGCACCCTGAGGCTGAACGGGTCGGACAGGAAACGAAGATATTGGACCAGCGACAGGCCCGAGAATTGTGGATCGCGGAACAGGCTGACCAGCACAAGCGCGGCCAGCGGCAGCACAAAGGCTGCAAGAAACAGCACTGCCAGCGGAGCCACCGGCAGCAGCTGTCTTGATGCACTCGTGCCGGCCGGTGCCATCTAGATCTTCACTTCCTTGCTGAAGCGGGTGATCCATTCGCCGCGCTGCGCCTGGAATTTGGTCCAGTCGAGCAGCACATTGCTGGCGACGAGGTCGTCGACGCTCTTGGCAACGGTGAGGTTTGCGCCGGTCAGCGGCACCTTGCCGTTAGTGGGCATCATCACCCAGGGCGAAGCTTCCAGCCCCTTCTGCGTCTCGACCGACATCACCGTGTCGAGATAGTCCAGCACCGCCTTGGGGTCCTGATTGTTCTTCACGATCTGCGCGCTGGTGCGGATCACGACCGCGCCGGACTTCGGTTTGGCGAAGGCGATGTCGACGCCCTTGGCGGCGAGCAACGCCACGTTGTTCCAGAAATTGAAGGCGATATCGATCTCGCCCTGCTGGAACAGCGCAGCCAGTGCGCCGGGCGAAGCCGCGATCGCGCCGACATTCGGCAGCAGCTTCTTGATGGCCTCGAAGGCCGGCTCGATGTTGGTTTCGGAGCCGCCGTTGAGCTTCGCGATCTCGACCATGAAGGCGGTGCCGAGGCTCGAGCCGAGCCCGGTGATGCCGACGCGCCCCTTGTATTCCGGCTTCCACAGATCCTCCCACGAGGTCGGCGGCGTCGTGATCTTCTTCGGGTTATAGGCGATGCCGATCAGCTGACAGGTGATGACCGGCGCGTAACCGTCAGGATGACGGAATGCGCTTGGAACGTCGGCAAAGGATTTCGACTGCTCGACCGGGAATTTTTCCAGGACGCCGCTCGCAATCGCGGGGATCAGCGGCCCCTCGTCGAACAGCACCACGTCGAAGGGCGGCGTGTTGCGCGAGGCCTGGATCTTGCCGATCTGGTCGACGCCGAGCAGCGGCGTGAAGGTGACGCTGCTGTCGCTGGCTTTCTTGAAAGCGGGCCCGACCACCGAGCGGAAGGCTTCGTCAAAGCTGCCCGGATAGGTCGTGGCCACGATCGAGGAGGCGGCGCGCGACGTTGTCGGCCATCCCCAGCTTGCCGCCGCAAGAGCGGCCGAACCTGAGGCGAGCAGCGATCTCCGGGATAGACTCATGTCAAACACTCCTTTGCTGATCGGTTGGGACGCCGTCGGCCGGCGTGCTGAAAATGCTGACGCGCGAGACGTCGGATATAGCGAGCCAGGCGGTCGATCCTGTCTGCACTTTCGCGATGCCGGCCGCGCGGGCCTGGCTGATCTTCACGGCCTCGCCGCTCGCAGTGATACCTTCGGTGACGCTGACGGCGCCGAGCGGCACGGTGGCGCGGATCGTGATGGGAATGGCGCCGGGTTGTTCCGCCGCGCCGAACGCGATGTTCTCCGGCCGGACCGAGATCGTCACCGGGGTGCCGCGTCGGCGCTGCGCGGAACGGCCGAGGTCGATCTCGGGCCCTGAGTCCAGCTGCACGCGATCCGTCTCGGTGACGGTGCCCCGCAAGAGATTGGTGTGGCCGATGAAGCTCGAGATGAACAGGCTTGCCGGGCGGTCGTAGAGTGCGTCGGGGCTGTCGATCTGTTCGATGCGTCCTTTGTTGAGCACGACGATGCGGTCGGCCATCGACAGTGCCTCCTCCTGGTCGTGCGTGACGATGATGGACGTGACGCCAAAGGTCTTGAGCAGGCTCTTGATCTCGATCTGCATGTCGAGGCGCAAATTCTTGTCGAGTGCGGAGAACGGCTCGTCGAGCAGCACGAGGCCCGGATCGATCGCAAGCGCACGCGCCAGCGCCACGCGCTGCTGCTGTCCGCCGGACAGCTCTCCCGGAAGCCTTCGCGCGTACGATGTCATCTGCGCGAGGCCCAGCATCTGCTCGACCTTGGCTGCGACCGCCACGTTCGGTGTCTTGCGCGCCCGCAATCCGTACGCGACGTTCTCGAACACGGTGAGATGCGGAAACAGGGCATAGTTCTGGAACACCATGCCGATGCGGCGGCGGTTGGCGGGGATGTGCTCCACCCGCGCACCGTCGAAGCGGACCTCGCCCTTGGACGGACGCAGGAATCCCGCGATGATCTGGAGCATGGTGGTCTTGCCGCAGCCGGAGGGGCCGAGCAGCGCGATCAGCTCACCGGCTGCAGCGGTGAGGCTGATCTCGTCCAGCGCAACCGTCGCGCCGAAAGCGTGGCCTATGCCCTTGAGATCCAGCGAATGTCCGCGTACGTCGCTCAACGCCAGCTCCATCCTTCGCGTTGTCCTGCGCGAGGAGAGGTTAGCAATCGTCGTGCCAGCGCGGTCCGTTCGCTAAGGCGTTGCAGGCGTTGTGATAATTTTAGGCGCCAAAAATTGGCGCCAATACAATGACCATATTGTAAACAGTAATAGTTCCGGTTTGTATAAAAAATGGGCTGCGGCAACATTCCAGAATCCTGTAAAACCGACGCATGAAGCGAAGCCGTCCCCTCAAGAGCAAGCCGAAGCGCTCCGAGCCGAAGCGTCCGGAGCCTGACGCGATGGATCTCCGCAGCATCGACGACGATCCGGTGGTGCAGGGCATCCTGACCGCGATCAGCCAGAAACGGCTGAAGCCCGGTGCCAAGCTCGGCGAGGACAAGCTCGCGGCTGCGTTCGGCACCACACGGATTCACATCCGCCAGGCACTGTCCCATCTCGCCTCGCGCAAGGTGGTGATGCAGATCCCCAACCGCGGCGCCTTCGTGTATCGGCCGAGTTGGGAGGAAGCCCAGGACATCTTCGCCGTGCGGCGCCTCATCGAGACAGCGACCGTCGCCGCGGCGATCGACCGGCTGGACAAGTCAGGCAAGGCCGCGCTGAAATCGCATATGGAGCTCGAGGCCAAGCACGACCGCAACGACCGCTGGGCCTCGCTGTCGCTCACGGCGGAATTCCACGTCCTGGTCGCCAAGCTTGCGGGCAACCAGGTGCTGCTGGACATGTCGCGCGAATTGATGCTGCGGACCTCGCTGGCGATCGCGACCTTCGAGGAGCCGGGCGAGCCGGATTGTTCGCCCGACGCGCACCCCGACATCGGGGCGCTGATCCTGGCAAAGGACAAGGCCGGGGCGATCCATGCCATGCGCCACCACATCGAGGAGATGGAAAAGCGTATCACGCCGCGAGAGGACAAGGACGAGGTCGACGAGCTCACCGCGATCTTCCAGGAGATCGGGGCGCGCGCGCGGGCAGGCGGATAGCATGGCCGGCCGCCGCATCCTCCTGATCAATCCGAACAGCAACGAGGCGACGACCGCGATGATGGTCGCGATCGCGAAGTCCGCGGCGGGCGACGGCTTCGACCTCGTCGGCGCAACGGCGATGCGTGCGCCGACGATGATAGTGTCGGCGGAGGCGCTGGAGGCGGCTGCGCCCGAGGTCGAGAAGATCGCGCTGGCCGGCAGCGGCGAGTGCGACGGCATTATCGTCTCGGCATTCGGGGATCCCGGCCTCGCCGCCATCAAGGCGGCCCTAAGCTTGCCTGCAGCCGGCATCGGCGAGTCCGCGATGCTGGCAGCCGCGGAAAATGGCCGCCGCTTCGGCGTGGCGACCACGACGCCGCTGTTGGCAGCGAAGATCGACGCCTTGCCCGCCGTGCTGGGGCTGCGATCGCGTTACACCGGTGTCCGCTTCGCGGAGGGCGATCCGCAGGAGCTGATGCGCGATCCGGCGCGGCTGCGCACAGCGCTCGCCGGCGCGGTCGAGGCCTGCATCGCGCAGGATGGCGCGGAGGCGGTCATCATCGGTGGCGGGCCGCTGGGCGAAGCCGCGCGCGAGCTTCAGCCGATGTTCAGCGTGCCGGTCATCGCGCCGATCCCGTCTGCCGTGGCGCGGATTATTCGCCTCATCACGGCGCGCGCGACCGACTGAAATTCCGGCCCGCGGGACCGGTCATCGCGACCGGCGTTCTTGCCCTTGACGGCCTCGGTTAAAGTGACGAAGCAGAACCATCGGACCTGCCGACTCGCGCTTGGGCACGCGGGCATGGAGACGCTGCATGTCGTTCAAAAAGCTCCTGATCGCCAATCGCGGCGAGATCGCCGTCCGCATCGCGCGCGCGGCAGCCGATGCCGGCCTCGCCACGGTCGCGATCCACCCCGCGGACGATGCGCTGTCGCTGCATGTGCGCGTTGCCGATGAGGCGGTCGAAATCCCCGGTCGCGGCGCGCGGGCCTATCTCGATATCGAGGCCGTGGTCAAGGCGGCAATGGCGTCCGGCTGCGACGCCGTGCATCCCGGCTACGGCTTCCTCAGCGAGAACGCGGCGTTCGCCACGGCCTGCGCTGATGCAGGCATAGCCTTCGTCGGGCCGAAGGCCGCGGCGCTCGAACTGTTCGGCGACAAGGTTGCGGCACGGCAACTGGCAAAGCGTTGTGGCGTGCCGATCATCGCCGGCACCAGCGGGCCGTCCTCGCTGGAGGACATCACGGCGTTCTTCACCTCCCTCGGCAGCAACGCGGCGATCGTGATCAAGGCGATGGCCGGCGGCGGCGGGCGGGGCATGCGCGTGGTCGAGCGCGCTGCCGATCTGGCGGAGGCCTATGCGCGCTGCCAGTCCGAGGCCAAGGCCGCGTTCGGCTTCGACGGCGTCTATGCCGAGCGGTTGATCCGGCAGGCGCGCCATATCGAGGTGCAGATCATCGGCGATCGCCAGGGCGCAATCTCCCACCTCTGGGAACGCGAATGCACCATCCAGCGCCGGCACCAGAAGCTGATCGAGGTGGCGCCGAGCCCGTCGCTCAGCGACGGCTTGCGTGGCCGCATCATCGAGGCGGCGAAGCAACTCGCGGTGGCCGCGTCTTACGACAATCTCGGCACGTTCGAGTTCCTGGTCGACGGCGCTGCCGCAGACAGTTTTGCCTTCATCGAGGCCAACCCGCGGCTCCAGGTCGAGCACACTGTCACCGAGGAGGTGCTCGGCCTCGATCTCGTCCGGGCCCAGCTCGCGGTCGCTGGCGGTGCCTCGCTTGCCTCGCTCGGTTTGGCGCAAGGCTCGATCCCGAAACCGCGCGGCTACGCCATGCAGTTGCGTGTCAACATGGAGACGCTGGACGAGCTGGGGGCGACGCACCCGACCGGTGGCGTGCTTGCCGTGTTCGAGCCGCCGTCAGGTCCCGGCGTCCGCGTCGATAGTTTTGGGTATGCCGGCTACAAGACCAGCGCCGCCTTCGACTCGCTGCTGGCAAAGGTCATCGTGCATACGCCCGGTGAAGCCTGGCACGAGATCGTTGCCAAGGCTTCGCGCGCCTTGCGCGAGTTTCGGATCGACGGCGTCGTCACCAATATCGGCTTCCTCCAGGCCGTGCTGGCGCATCCCGACTTCAAGGCTAACCGCATCGCGACAGATTTCATCGATCGCAACATTGGCAAGCTCGTCGAAGCCGCGGATGGCGCCGCCAAACCACTCTATTTTGCCGCGACCGAGCGAAGCGGTGGCCACGGCACCGATGCACACGTCGCACAGGTGGTGCCTGAAGGCGCCGTGATGGTCGCAGCGCCCTTGCAGGGAACCATCGTCACTATTCAGGTGAAGGAAGGCGAGGTCGTGCGCCCGGGCCAGCAGCTCGCCGTGATCGAATCCATGAAGATGGAGCATCTGGTCATGGCCGAGCAGGGCGGTCGCGTCATGCAGCTACTCGCCGGCGACGGTGTCACGTTGATGCATGGCGAACCGATCATGTATCTGGAGCCGCTCGAAGTTGCGGCTGATGCGTCGGCCACGGAAACCGATATCGATCTCGACCACATCCGTCCTGATCTAGCCGAACTGATCGCGCGCCAGGCCAACACGCTCGACGAAAATCGCCCTGCCTCGGTCGAGCGCCGCCGCAACACCAATCAGCGCACCGCGCGCGAGAATGTCGCGCAGCTCGTCGACGACGGCTCGTTCATGGAGTATGGCAGCCTTGCGATCGCGGCGCAGCGGCGGCGGCGCAAGCTCGACGATCTCGTCAAGAACACGCCGGCCGACGGCCTCGTCATGGGCGTCGCGACCGTCAACGCCGAGAAGTTCGGCCCCGAGGGCGGCCGCTGCATCGTCGTGGCCTATGACTACACCGTGCTCGCGGGCACGCAGGGCCACATGAACCACAAGAAGATCGACCGCATGCTGACGCTCGCGGAAGACTGGCGCGTGCCGCTGGTGTTTTATGCCGAAGGCGGTGGCGGCCGGCCTGGCGATACCGACCGGCTCGGCATGACAGGCCTCGACGGCCCGTCCTTCGTGCAGTTCGCACGGCTCTCGGGTCTCGTGCCGGTCATCGGCGTGGTCTCCGGTTACTGCTTCGCCGGCAATGCCGCGATGCTCGGCTGCTGCGATGTCATCATAGCCACCAAAAACGCCTCGATCGGCATGGGCGGCCCCGCCATGATCGAGGGCGGCGGGCTCGGCATCTATCACCCGGCCGAGGTCGGGCCTGTTACGTTTCAGTCGCCGAACGGCGTCATCGACATCCTCGTCGAGGACGAGGAGGAAGCAACGCGTGTTGCGCAAAAATATCTCTCCTATTTCCAGGGCGCGGTGACCGAGTGGCAGGCCGCCGACCAGCGGCTGCTGCGCCGCGCGATCCCCGAGAACCGCCTGCGGGTCTACGACATCCGCAGCGTGATCGAGCTCGTCGCCGACAAGGACTCCGTGCTGGAGCTGCGCCGCGACTACGGTGTCGGCATGATCACCGCCTTGATCCGCATCGAGGGCAGGCCGTTCGGCCTGATCGCCAACAATCCGCGCCATCTCGGCGGCGCGATTGACGCAGATGCCGGCGACAAGGCCGCGCGCTTCCTCCAGCTCTGCGACGCCTTCGATCTGCCGATCGTCTCGCTGTGCGACACGCCCGGCTTCATGGTCGGCCCGGAAGCCGAGAAGACCGCGATCGTGCGCCACGTCTCGCGCATGTTCGTGACGGGCGCGAGCCTCACAGTGCCGCTGTTCGGCATCGTGCTGCGCAAGGGCTATGGACTCGGGGCGCAGTCGATGATCGGTGGCGGCTTCCACGCCTCGTTCTTCACCGCGGCCTGGCCGACCGGCGAGTTCGGAGGCATGGGCCTGGAGGGTTACGTCCGCCTCGGCTTCCGCAAGGAGATGGAGGCGATCGCCGACCCCGCCGAGCGCGAGACCTATTATCGCAACAAGGTCGCCGAGCTCTATGCCAACGGCAAGGCCGTCTCGATCGCCTCCGTGTTCGAGATCGACAACGTCATCGATCCCACCGAGACGCGGCGGTGGATCATGGCGGGCCTGCGCTCGGTGCCAAAGCCGCCGGCGCGGACCGGGAAGAAGCGGCCGTGCATCGATACGTGGTGAGGGCGGTGCAGCAATTCTGATTGCGCTTCGCCGCGTTCCCGGTTCCCGATTGACATCCCCGCCTGCGGTGCCAGACTTTGCACAATAATACAGGGTGGAGACGTCCGCGATGGCCAGCCTTTCGGCCTCGAACCATGTCGCCCGCGTCTTGTCCGTCGCCAATCAGGTTACAAACCGCTTGGCCGACGTCGATGCCTCTTCGCGTATTGCCAATTCCTGGCGGCGCTGCCTGGTCAGCCACAAGCTCGATCCCGCCCGTCAGGGGCCGCCGCAGACGCTCACCGAAGCCGAGATCCGTCACGTCGCCGAACCCATGGAGGAGACGATCCGGCTCGTAACACCGGAGCTCGACGGGCTCGCCCGTGTGCTGCGCGATGCCGGCTATTGCGTCAATCTGGCAGACGTGAACGCAACCATGCTGTTCAGCCGCCTGCCCGCCGAAGCCGACGCGAGACTATTCATGGACTGGAAGATCTACACCGGCTCGAATTTTTCGGAGGCTTTTGAAGGCACCAACGGGCTCGGCACCGCGCTCGCCGAGCAGAAGCCGATCCTGGTACATCGCGACGAGCACTTTCGCGCGCAGTGGCACATGTTTTCCTGCGCCGTGACGCCGCTGTTCGACCAGGCCGGACGGCTCGCAGGCGCCGTGAACATCACTTCCTGCCGCGAAGACCTCGAACGCACCGCGCATCAGCTCGCGCTCGCAGTGACGATGGAGGCGACGCGGCGCATGGAGGGCGCGATCTTCCGTGGTCATTTCCGCAACGCCTGGATCGCGACCGTGCCGGGCGATGGCGGCAGCGGCCTGCTCGCCTATGACGACGATCGCCGCATCGTCGGCGCATGCCGTTCGGCGCGCGCACTGCTGGGTCTCACCGACGGCTTGATCGCAGCCGGCATCGATCTGTCGCGCTACGTCAAGTTCGATCATCCCGCCGCGCGCGACGCAGACGGCATCGTCGAGCTGCGCCGGGCCGATGGCAGTCCCTTGGGGCATGGCCATGTCGCGCCGCCGCTGCGGCCTCGGCCGTCCACGCAGCGTCGTGACGTTCCTGTGGACCGGTTCGACGCGCTGCACCGGCTCGCCGGTCGCGATCCCGGACTGATCAAGAGTGTAAAGCGGCTCAGAAGCATCGGCGATCGCAATCTGCCAGTCCTGCTGCATGGCGAGACCGGCGTCGGCAAGGATGTGTTCGCTCGTGCCATTCACGCAGCCGGCAATCGCGCACGCCACAACTATGTCGCGCTGAACTGCGCGGCGATGCCGGACAGCCTGATCGATGCCGAGCTGTTCGGCTACGAGGCCGGCGCCTTCACCGGCGCACGCCGCGACGGCTCGAAGGGCCTGATCGTGCAGGCCGACGGCGGCACGCTGTTCCTCGATGAGATCGGCGACATGCCGATCGCGCTGCAGACGCGGCTGTTGCGTGTGCTGGAGAACCGCGAAGTCTGGCCGCTCGGCGCGCTGAAGCCCGTGCCGGTCGACATTCGCCTGATCAGCGCCACCCATCGCGATCTCGGCCGCATGGCCGAGGAGGGCGCCTTCCGCACCGACCTCTATTTTCGTCTGCGCGGCATGGAGGTGCGGCTGCCGGCCTTGCGCGAGCGCGCCGACCGCGACGACGTCATCCGCCAGATCGCGCACGAGGAGGCGCCGAATTGCTCGCTCTCGGACGAAGCCTGGGCGCAGCTCGCGTCCTATCCCTATCCCGGCAACATGCGCCAGCTCCGGCATGTGCTGCGGCTCGCCGGCTGCACGGCGGAGGATGGCGTCATCACCGATGCCGATCTCGATCTGCCCCCGTTTGGTGGAAGGGCAGTGGAGGCGGACCTCACGGCGGCGGAGCGCGCGGCGATTGTCGAAGCCTTGCGCAAGCATGGCGGCCGCGTGACGGAAACAGCGCGCGCGCTGAAGCTGAGCCGCGCCACGCTGTATCGCAAGATCAAGCTGTTGAAGATCGAGACGACGCAGTAGCGCTCAGCAGCGTGCGGCGCACGTTCTTCCCCTCTCCCCTTGCGGGAGAGGGTGGCTCGCCGCGACAGCGGCGAGACGGGTGAGGGGTTCTCTCCGCGAGCACTTCTCTCTTGCAGTTGAACGTGCGGAGAGAACCCCTCATCCGGCCCTTCGGGCCACCTTCTCCCACAAGGGGAGAAGGGAACGGCAGCGAGCTCGCCGCCGCTGCCTTACGAAAAATCGCTCCAGCTCAGATGCCGCGAGTCGAGATCTCCGACTGTGACGGTGCCGCGGATTTCGTGAGGGACGTGGAAGCTGCTGCGCAGATAGACCAGCGGCGCCGCGCCGTCGGAATGCGATGCGCCGCGCACCTCGCCGACGAAGATCGAATGCGTCGTCGTCTCGAATTCCTGCGCCAGCACGCAGTCGAACGCGGCGACCGCGTCCGTCAGCACCGGCGCGCCGGTCACCCCGCGCGTCCACTCCCCGAACGCAAAACGGTCGTCGCCATTGACGCCCTTCTGGCCACTGAAGGTGAGCGCCAGGAGAGCGTGGTCCTCATGCAGGAAGTTGATCGCGAACGCGCCTTCCTCGCGGATGCGCGCGTGCGCACTGGCGTTGCGGTTGACGCAGACGATCAGGGATGGCGGTGAGTCCGAGAGTGAGCAGGCGGAGGTGACCGTCAGCCCCGTGCGCTTGCCGTGCTCGGCACCGACGGTCACCAGCGCCACGGCGCCGGCGCACTGGCGCATCGCCTGCTTGAATTCCTTTGCGTCCACGCTCACGCGATGGTCTCCAGAAAGAACGGGTGCGGCACGATCGCGCCGCACCCGCGTCGGGTCAAGCCGCCTTCTGCGCGGAGCCGAGATGCTTCAGGCGCGGCATCACTTCGTTCCTCAGCAGCGACAGCGAGTGATGCCAGGCTTCAGCCTTGTGCTTGTAGTCGAAGCCGAACACCAGCAGCACGCCGAAGCCGCCTACCTCCTCGTAGATCTTCTCGATTTTCTCGGCGACGGTCGCGGGCGAGCCGACGATCCAGTTCCGCTTGGCGCAATATTCGACGGTGACGTCGCTATCGGGCACGTCGGGCACGTGCTTCAAATAGTCCTTGAAGCCGAAATGGCCGAGCAGTGGCAGAAAGTACTCGCCCATCATCCGGCCCATCATGTCGCCGGTGGAGAGCCTCCACGCTTCCTCGTCGGTATCGGCGACGAACACCTCGCGCACCAGCCGCCAATCCGCGCGGTCCGGCTTGCGTCCGGTCTTGGCGGCACCTGCTACGACCGAATCCCAATGACTGCCGACATAGGCGGGGTTCAGGTTGAGGCTCATCGGGATGAAGCCACGCTCGCCGGCGAGCTTCAGCGTGTCCGAATTCTTCGAGAGACCGGCGACGCCAATCGGCGGATGCGGCGTCTGCAACGGCTTGATGTGGGGTTTCAGGAAGTCGAACATGGTGTCCGGCTTGGTCACCGTCCAGAATTTGCCCTTGTAGGTCCAGGGCGCGGGATCGCTCCACATCTTCAGAATGATCTCCAGCGCCTCGCGCGTCATGTCGCGGTTCTGTCCGCTCATGCCGTCGACGTTGAACATGGCCCAGTCGCTCGGCAGGCCGCTGGCCGCAACGCCGAAATTGAGCCGCCCCCCGGAGAGATGATCGAGCATCGCGACGCGGTTGGCGAGCTCGGCCGGGTGGTGATAGGGAAGCAGGAAGCCGCCTGGTCCGATGCGGATGTTCTTGGTCTGCATCAGCGCCTGCGCGATCAGCAGGTCCGGCGTGGGATTGGGTTCCCAGGGCGCGGTATGGTGCTCGCCCACCCAGGCCTCCTGATAGCCGAGCTCGTCGAGCCAGCGCATGACCTGCAGGTCCCAGTCGTTCCCTTCCTTCAGGCCGCACTCCGGCGGGTGCGAAGGCATCGTGAAATAGCCGATCTCCATGGGTTTCCTCTCCACAATTGACGCGTCTTGTTGCGCGGTTCACGGATGTGAGCAGGGATGCTTGAGCAAGCGGTGTGCCACCGCTCCGCAAGCGGTGTGCCACCGCTACAGCGTCTCAGACCTGCGAGAAAACGCTGGTTTGCGGCGGCAATAGCCGATATCTCCGGGGCGAAATTGCCTGATGTCGTCTCATCGTCGCGAGACGGCGTCTTGCCGGTGAGACGAGGACGAGAATCGAGATGACCGAACCCGCCTACGTCGCGGTGGACTGGGGCACCAGCAGCTTCCGGCTCTGGTTGATCGATCGTACCGGCGTGGTGCTGGCCGAACGCCGCAGCGGCGAGGGCATGCTGGCGGCGGCAAAGACCGGCTTCGCGGCCGTGCTGCAATCGCATCTTGCCGCCGTCGAAGCACCAGCTCATCTGCCGGTTCTGGTCTGTGGCATGGCCGGCGCCAAGACGGGCTGGGTCGAAGCCGGATATGTCGATACACCGGCGCCGCTCGCGGCCGTCCTGAAGCAGGCCGCGCGCGTGCCGGGCGAAGCGCGCGACATCCGCATCCTGCCGGGTATCGCGCAGCGCGATGCAAAAGCGCCGGACGTGATGCGCGGCGAGGAGACGCAGCTGCTCGGCGCGCTTGGCCTCAACGCCGCCGGTGAAGCGCTGGTCTGCATGCCCGGTACGCATTCGAAATGGGTGCGCCTGAAGGACGATACTGTCGCGCATTTCTCTACCTTCATGACTGGCGAGCTCTTCAGCGTGGTGTCGCGCGAGACGATTTTGTCGCTTGCGGTCGCGGGCGCCGAAGACGCCGAGGATGTCACGAGCTTCCAGGCTGCGGTGAAGGCCGCGTACGAGGCACCGGCCTTCGCCGCCAATTTTCTGTTCGGCGCGCGGTCGCGTCAGCTCCTGTTCGGGGGCACACCGGCCGCGGCGCGCGAAACGCTGTCGGGCACGTTGATCGGCGTCGAACTGGCGGCAGGGCTCTCCGGCGCGATGCCGAAAGCTGGAATCACGCTGATTGCCTCGGGGCGGCTCGCGATGCTGTACAGGCTGGCTTTCGAGGCGCTGTCGGTCACCGTGATGCCGGTCGACGCCGATGAAGCCGTCCGCGGCGGTCTGTCGATGGCGGCTGCCGCGATCTGGACGAAATGAGAGGACTGTTGAGATGAGCGTTCCCTTTCCGGCGATGAAACGGCCACTGGTCGCGATCCTGCGCGGCATCAAGCCGGAGGAAGCCGAGGCCATCGTCGGCGTGCTGATCGAGGCCGGCATGACCGCGATCGAGATCCCGCTAAACTCGCCCGATCCGTTCCGCTCCATCGCCACCGCCGTCAAGCTCGCGCCGGCCGGCGTGCTGATCGGCGCCGGCACGGTGCTGACCACAGCGGATGTCGATCGGCTCAACGATGTCGGCGGCAAGCTGATGGTGTCGCCGAATGTCGATACACAGGTGCTCACGCGTGCGCACCAATACGCGATGGTCACGCTACCGGGCGTGTTCTCGCCGACCGAGGCGCTGCTTGCCGCGCGCTCCGGCGCCTCTGGCCTGAAGTTCTTTCCGGCCAGCGTGCTCGGCGCGTCCGGCATCGCCGCGGTCCGTGCCGTGCTGCCGGCCGGCGTGATGATCGCCGCCGTCGGCGGCGTCTCCGACCAGAATTTTGCGGAGTACATCAAGGGCGGCGTCACCGCGTTCGGGCTCGGCTCCAGCCTCTACAAACCCGGCATGACGGCAACGGATGTTGCCGCTCGCGCAAAATTGACGATCGCGGCCTACGATCGGGCGATTGCGAAAGACTGAGTCGGCAATAAACAAGCCGTGATGCCGTCACGGTTGCGCGTTATCCTATCTTGCCGCAGAAGCGAGATCAGGAGACCGACATGGCGATCAACAACGTGGCCGATCTGTTCGTGGCAACGCTCGAACAGGCTGGCGTCAAGCGCATCTACGGCATCGTCGGCGACAGCCTGAATGCACTGACCGAAGCGCTGCGGCGGCGCGGCACGATCGAATGGATCCATGTCCGGCACGAGGAGGTCGCGGCCTTCGCCGCCGCCGGGGAAGCGGAAATGACGGGCAGCCTTGCGGTATGCGCGGGCTCGTGTGGTCCGGGCAATCTGCATCTGATCAACGGCCTGTTCGACGCCCATCGCAGCCGCGTTCCGGTGCTGGCGATCGCCGCGCAAATCCCGACGGCCGAGATCGGCAGCGGCTATTTCCAGGAGACGCATCCGCAAAACCTGTTCCGCGAGTGCAGCCATTATTGCGAGCTGGTCTCCGATTCGAGTCAGCTGCCCTATGTGCTGGAAAACGCCATCCGCGCGGCGGTCGGCATGCGCGGCGTCGCCGTCGTCGCCATGCCCGGCGACGTCGCTTTCCGCAGCCCACCGAAGCGCGCGCTGTCGACGGCGCGTGGTCTTGCGCTGTCGGCGCCGAAGGTCGTGCCGCAGGCCGATGAGCTGAAGGCGCTTGCGGACCTCTTGAACGGCGCCGAGCGCATCACCTTGTTCTGCGGCCGCGGCTGCGCCGGTGCGCATGCGCCGTTGATGCAACTCGCGGAAGCCTTGAAGAGCCCGATCGTGCATGCGCTCGGCGGCAAGGAGCACGTCGAATACGACAATCCCTACGACGTCGGCATGACCGGCTTCATCGGCTTCTCCTCCGGCTATGCCGCCATGCACGCCTGCGACGCGCTGGTGATGCTCGGCACTGATTTTCCCTACAAGCAGTTCTTCCCGACTGATGCGAAGGTCGCCCAGATCGACATCCGCCCGGAGAATCTCGGTCGTCGCTGCAAGATCGATCTCGGCCTCGTCGGCGACGTCAAGCCCACCATCGAGGCGCTGCTGCCGCTGCTCAAGGCCAAGACGCAGCGCAGGCATCTCGACGATGCGATCGCGCACTACAAGAAAGCACGCGAGGGCCTCGACTCGCTCGCCAAGGGCACGCCCGGAGCCAAGCCGATCCATCCGCAATATCTCGCAAAGGTCATCAGCGATCACGCGAGCGATGATGCGGTGTTCACCGCCGATGTCGGCACGCCGACGGTGTGGGCCGCGCGCTATCTCGACATGAACGGCCGCCGCCGGCTGATCGGCTCGTTCGTGCACGGCTCGATGGCCAATGCCATGCCGCAAGCGATCGGCGCGCAGGCCGCGCAGTCCGGCCGCCAGGTGATCTCGCTCTCCGGCGACGGCGGCTTCACCATGCTGATGGGCGATCTGATCACGCTGACGCAGATGAAGCTGCCGGTGAAGGTCGTCATCTTCAACAACGGCGTGCTCGGCTTCGTCGCACTGGAGATGAAGGCGGCCGGCTTCGTCGACACCAATGTCGATCTGGAGAATCCGGACTTCGCTGCGATGGCGCGTGCGATGGGTATCTTTGCGCGGCGCGTCGAGGATCCCGGCGAGCTCCCGGGCGCGATGAAGGACATCCTGGCCCACGACGGGCCGGCGCTGCTCGATGTGGTCACCGCCAAGCAAGAGCTGTCGATGCCGCCGACCATCACGCCCGAACAGATCAAGGGCTTCAGCCTCTGGGTCTTGCGCGCCGTGATGAACGGCCGCGGCGACGAGGTCGTCGATCTCGCCAAGACCAATTTGCTGCCGCGCTAAGGCGCGCATCGTCGGCGTATCCCGGCTCGTCTCCGACCACGACGCGAAGCCCTCCGGCCGGTGTCCCCCGCCGGAGGGCATTCGGTCGCGGCCGATCAACTTGCTATCTGCACGATGTGATTGTATCGTGATATGTTACTCGCAGAGAATGTTGTTCGGGCCGCCCAATTTCGGGGAGGGCGCATTTATGAACGTCGAACTGCAGATCAACAACAGTACAGCTCCAGAAGCGCGCTTCGTTGCATGGGTACCGTCTCCGTGCCGGATTCGCGTGACTGACCCATCTGGCGCCAACGCGTCAACGGTCAGCGTTAGACTTGCCGCCGTATCGGCGGCAAATGGCGGTGGAGTCGGATTTCGCAGCGGCACGACTGGAGCGTTAGCGAGCAGCCTCACTCTGACCGTCCCGACGAACGGCACAACGGTTCCGTTCTTCGTTGCCGGGAAATTTGGCCAGCCCAGTACCAACTCCGGCGACGTCAAGATCGAGGCACGCGTCGGAAACACGCTCGTCGGATCGTCCCAACTGATGGTGCGCATCCGCAAGAATGCCAACAAACTCACGAACGGCGAGCGCGATCGGTTCACCGCGGCGTTTGCCAAGCTCAATAACCAGGGTCTCGGCCGCTTCGCGGATTTCAATAACATGCACAAGGCGCCCGGTTATCCGCAGGCGCATGCCGCGCCCGGTTTCCTGCCATGGCATCGCGCCTATCTGCTTGACCTCGAGCGTGAGCTTCAAGCGATCGATCCGGGTGTGGCGCTCCCCTATTGGCGCTTCGACCAGCCCGCTCCGAACGTTTTTACACGCGACTTCCTGGGCGAGTCCGACGCAAATGGCACCGTTAAATTCCGCAATGGTAATCCGCTGGAATTCTGGGCGACGGACGGCACTCCTGGAATCAATCGTACTCCGGACTTTCCCACGTCGCAGGCTCCTCCAAATCCGATGAGGGAAGCGCAAACGCTGGCGCTGGGCAATCAGTTTCGCGCGTTCCGGGGCATGGAGGGAAATCCGCACGGCCTTGCGCACACCAGCTTTGGTGGCTCTATCCAAAATCCCACGACCGCGGCGAAGGACCCGTTGTTTTTCCTGCTTCACTGCAACGTCGATCGACTGTGGGCAAGGTGGCAACGCCAGAATGGACGTTTCGATCCGGCGACCGCGGCGTCGTTCGACGAGAGACCAACCAGTCGGCCGGGCCACAAGCTGAATGATACCATGTGGCCGTGGAACGGCGTCACCAGCCCCGCGGACCCCACCCGTCCCCCGGACGCGCCGGGCGGGACGTTGGCCACATCACCCTGCGTCGCGGCGCCGGGGCTGCAGCCGCATGTCAAGGACTGCATCGATTACCTCGGCGTCATCAATGCGGCATCCAACATGGGATTCGGCTATGATGACGTGCAGATCTAGCGCGCGCCTGCGCGGGGAGATGAGATGATGGCAACGAAGCGGAAAGTTGCAAAGAAGAAGGCCGCAAAGAAGAAGGTCGCGACGCGAAAGCGAAAAACCTCCGCCCCGGCCCCTGTCCAGGTAGCAGAGAGCACCGACGATGTTCAGCGTCTATTGAAGGTCTTGTGCGACTCCGGCAAGGTCATCGAGGTGCGGATGGCCGCGCTGCAATCGCTCGGCGCGGCGGCCTTCAGTGTCCCCAATTTCGAATCCGTCAATGCGGACTACATTGCGGCCTTACGCGAGGTCTCGACCGATTCTCATGAGCAGCTGCGGCGGCGGTCGCTCGGTATTCTCATGCGCAACAAGGATGGATTTGCGCAAAAGAAGCTCCTGGACGGCCTGAGGAACCCCGCCAAGGCGCTGCTCCCGCCCGAGAAGGCGCTTCAGCTCCTCGGCAACGACGCTCATGCCGATGCGTACTCGATAGCGCGCGCGATCGTGAAAAAGCCGCCGAACCAGGACGCGAAGCGCGAGGCACTGCGTCTGTTAGCGGCCGATGCCAAGTCTGCGCCGCTGTTCGAGAAGATGCTCCGCGACAAAAAGGAGCTGCGCGAAAACCGGCAGCTCGCTGCCTCTGCATTGCACTCGTTGAATCCGCAAAAACTGCAACAGCAGGCGCTCAAGATACTGAAGGACAAATCGGACTATTCGGACATCAAAGCCACGAGTTTGATCGCTTTGGAGCAGTTCGGCGACGATGCCGCGCTCGCCAAGGACAAAGTCTTGATGCGGAGTGTGACTCGCTTCAACTCGTCCAAAACGCCGACAAAGTACAAGCAGTCCGCGCGCCGCTTCCTCAGCAAGTACGATCAGTAGATGACCATTTCCGGCGACGCAACGCGCGTGATGTCGGAAGACCGGTTCGCCGATCTGGTCGACACACTCGCCGCCGATCCGGTCGGTGGCGCGGAGCTCGCGGATCTTCTGCGCGAAGAGCATCCCGTCTACGCCGGGCGAGGGACAGCGACTGTGGTCCAGATGCGAGGCTGGATCCTCCTTGCTCTGGCGCGCGCTGGACTCTCAGATCAAGCGCTGATCTTCGTGCTCGAAGAGCTGGATACGGGTATCGATGCTTACCTGGTCGCTGCGGCCGCGCGCGCATTGCGTTCTTATTCAAAGCCGAACGAAGCCTTTGCGCCCTTTGTCGCGCGGGCGCTCAACCGGATTCGATTCCATGACGAGCCGGTTTCGTTCGAGAGGTATGGCGAGTACGCGACATCATCCACCGGAACCAGTGCGGTATCGGAGTTGCTGGCCGTGCTGGCCTGGCTTGGTTCGAGGGCGCAAGCCGTTCAACACCAGCTCGAGGGCTGGCGCGCGGAGCTCGGTCTGTCACGGAAGTTGCGGCTCGATCTCGATCGGGCGCTGAAGGCCATCCGCGAGCCCGACGGTGCCGTTCCTTCATGCTGCGGCGGCTTACCGGCGGCCGGAAATGTCTCGATCCGGGCGCCGATGGCGAACTTGGAGCCTTGCTCGATCGATTCCATCCTGATGCAGGATCAAGACGGGAAATCGGTGAGGTTCCTAGAGTTCTTCAGTGGCAACCCGGCCATCGTGGTCTTCTTCTATACTCGTTGCGATAATCCGATGAAGTGCTCGCTCAGCGTCACGAAGCTGGGACGCGTCCAGGCATTGCTCGGCGCGCGGGGACTCGCGGGACGGATACGTACGGCTGCGATCACGTATGATCCGGCGTTCGATAGGGCCGAACGGTTGCGGGTCTATGGCCAGGACCGTGCCGTGCGTATGGACGAAGATCACCGGTTGCTACGAGCCGTCGAGGGGAACGACGCGCTGCGCTCATATTTCGAGCTTGGTGTCAATTTTGGCGAATCGCTCGTGAACCGTCACCGCATCGAACTCTTCATTCTTGATGCAACAGGACGGATCGCGGTGTCCTTCGAACGTCTTCACTGGGATGAGGAGCAAATCGTGGCTCGCGCGGTCGAGACGTTGACCGGCTACGAACCGCGCTAACCCCGCTTGACCGACGGCACGGGCAGCCGCTCATGACGGCGCTGGAAGCGTTGCCAGTGCAGCACGATGCCGATCAGCAGCGCCGGTACGAAGCCGAGCGCAATCAGGAAATGCGGCAGCTGCGCCGGCGAGATGAACGCGATGCCGATGTCGGAGATCAGCCAGAGTGCTGCGAACATCACCGCGAAATCGGTACGCGGGCAGCGCAGATAGTAGAACACGGCGGTGATGACGACGGCGGGTCCGATGGCGATGCCGATCATCACCGTCGTCAGCTCCTTCGGCGTCAGCGCGTCGAGCACCATCGCTGCCAGCAGCCAGAGCGCGGCGAACATGGCGACGATGTCGAGCGGATGCCGCAACCCAATACCTCTCGCGGGAACATGCTATCGTTGTGGCCCAGACCTTGGCCGTCAAGGGAAAATGCGCCTATTCCTCGTCGTTTCCGGGCGTCGGCCGCAGCATGAAATGGCCGAAGGCCGTGGCGATCGGCTTGTTCGCATCGTCCTGCCAGGCCCGCGCCTCGAAGGCGACGATGCGCCGGCCCTGCTTCACGATCGAGACGTTGGCGAAGGTGTCGAGCGCGCGGCCCGAGCGCAGATAGTTGACGGTCAGTCCGATCGGCTTGGGCAGCGCGGTTGCGCCGAGTTCGCGCGCCACTCCGAAGATCGCGGTGGTCTCGAGGAAAGCGCCGGTCATGCCGCCATGGATCGCAGGCAGGATCGGGTTGCCGATGATCTTTGGCGAGAACGGCATCGTCAGTGTGTCGTCGTCGTTGACGCGAATGCCGAGGCAGCGTGCGAACGGGCTGTTGGCGAACGGGCCGTCCGGATCGGCCGGCGCCTCCAGCGTCGGGATGTTGCGGGAGTCCATCCTGCGGTCCGCGAGCATGTTGGTGCGGTTGGCGCCGATCATGAAACATGCTGTCGCGGTTGCGACCGGATCGTCCTCGGACTCCTGATAGGCGGTGGAGCGCACGAAGGCGATCGAACGCGTGGTGCGGTAGCAGACCGAATGCGCCTTGATGTCGAGGCCCGGCGTCGCCGGCTTCTGGTAGTCGATGCGCAGATCGAGGGTCGCGATCGCGCTCGTGCCGTCGAGCGCAAGTTGCACCGCCATGCCGCAGCTCTCGTCCAGCATCGCGGTGACGACGCCGCCATGCAGCACGCCGGTCTCGGTGTCGCCGACGAAGACGGGACGGTAGGGCAGGCTGGACCAGGCCTCGCGAGGTGCGAAGCGGTCGAGCTGGAGCCCGCTGATACGACCGTAATCGGAGCGGCGGCCCTTGATCGCCTCGGCGAGTTCCTCGAACGAAAGTGTGGTCGGTGAGCTGGACATGAGGACGTTCTAGACCAGTGGCGGGCGCGGCGCAAAACCCCGGATGCGCGTCCCACGGCAGGCGTGCCGGGGCGGTTTGGCCTCGACAGGGCGGGCCGAAGCAACGATGGTGGGCGCCTCGTTCGTTCGACTAGCCGCAAGGAGTGCCCATGGCCGATCCCGAAACGCCCGCCACCAGCCAGGGGCCCGTCATCATTTCGACCTCGAGCTCGGAGCGGGCGCCGATCATCTATTTCGACGGTGCATCCTGCTTCGGCCACCACAACGGCGCGATCCAGATCGAGCTTGCGGCCAATTTGTTGATGCCGGTCGGCGCCGCCGTCAGGGTCGACGTGGTCCAGACCGCGCATCTGCGCTGCAGCGTGGCCGCGGCGCTGGCGCTGCGCGAAGCGCTCGAAAAGGCGCTGGCAATGTACCAGCAGGGCCAGCAGCAGCCCCGGCCGGAGGAAATTCCGACGGTGAAGAACTGAGGCAGTTAGCGGATCGCAAGTTAATGCGATCAACTCGCTCAGCTCACATGCACCTTCGGCTTCCTGCCGTCGTTCCACTTGCCGTCGAGCGCGCGCTCGATCTGGGCGGCGAGTTGCAGCAGGAGGCCGTCATTGGCCTGTTTCGCAATCGCCTGGATGCCGAGCGGCAGGCCGTGGTCCTGCGTGGCCATCGGCATCGAGATCGCCGGCATGCCGCAGAGATTGGCGAGCGGCGTGAAGGCGAAGAAGCGCCAGAGATTGCCGAACCAGTCGAGCACGTCAGGATTGTCGGAGATGGTGAGATATTCCCTGGTGCCGACCTTCGGTGTCGGCAGCGCGGTAATCGGCGTCAGGATCACGTCCCACTGCTCGAAGAAGGCGCCGAAGGCGCGCGAGGTCGTGTTGAACACGCCTTGCATCTTCGCCCGCTCGGCGAAGCTCGTATGCCGGCCGGCTTCCCAGATCCGGATATTCATCGGCTCGATCAGATCTTCCGGCGGCTTTTCCCATCCGCGCGCGGCGAGCATGTTGGAGATCACCACGGCAAAATTCGAGATGTAGCAGGTGGTCTGCGCCTCGAACGCGGCGCGGAAGTCGAGCTCGGGCAAGGCGTAGTCGACGTGATGGCCGAGGCCTTCAAGGAAGCGGCCGGCCTTCGCCAGCTCGGCCGCGATCTCTGGTGTCGCGGTGTAGTCGCCCCAGCTGTGCGACAGCGCGATGCGAAGTTTTGACGGATCGCGCTTGATCATCTCGGAATATGGCTGCGCCGTGGTCCAGAACGGCATGAACTCGCCGGGCGCCGCTCCCCTTGCGTGATCGACGAAGGCGGCGGTGTCGCGCACCGAGCGTGACTGGCAGCCCTGGATCGAGACGAGGCCGGTGAGATCCGACATGTGCGGTGCCAGCGAGAACACGCCGCGCGAGACCTTCAGGCCGATATTGCCGTTGACGCCGGCGGGAATGCGGATCGATCCGCCGCCGTCGGTCGCATGTGCGATCGGCACCACGCCGGCCGCGACCATTGCGGCGCTGCCGGCCGACGAGCCGCAGGTGGTGTAGTCGGTATCCCAGGGATTGCGCGTGACATAGACGGCCGGATTGTCGGCCGAGCTGCAGACGCCGAATTCCGGCGTCGTGGTGCGTCCGATCAGGTTCAGTCCGGCCTGGCGGAATTTGCCGGTCAGGAACGTGTCGGCACCGGCGCGATTGCCGCGCATCAACAGCGAGCCCATCTCCTGGAGCCGGCCTTTCATGGTCGGGCCGAGGTCCTTCATCAGGAAGGGCAGGCCTGCGAACGGGCCGGCGAGATTGGCGCCGTCCTTGGCCGGATCGGCGATCACGTCATCGAACAGCTCGACCACGCCCGACAGTGCCGGATTGACCTTGGCGACGCCCGCGGCGGCCTGGCGTGCCAATTCCTTCGCCGTGAGCTCGCCCTTGCGGACGCGCGCCGCCAGCCCCACGCCATCGTGCTGCGCCCATTCGTTCCAGCTCATCGGAAAAGTCATGCGGTCCAAACCTCTTCGTGCGACGCCACCTTAGTTTCGCACGGGAACATTTTAATCAACTGAGGCGGCGCGAAGGGCAGGGTTGCGCCGGATGGAGAGGTATTCCTCCATTGCATGCGCACGCATCAATCCGAGAGTTTTGCGATCACCGCGACCGGCCCGCCGCCGGCGGGGCCCTGATGCTCGGCGCCGCCGGAGACATAGACCGCACCGGTGCCGGCAAGGCCGGCAATCAGTCCGCCGACGGCAGCCCGGGCGTGCCGTGTCGAGCTGATATCGGTATCTTCCAGCATGGTGTGGCGGAAGCCGCGCACGCTGCCATCAGGCGAGGCCTCGGCCTTGGCGAAGACGTTGACGAGCTCGCGGCCGGTCGTCGTCTGCGGTGCGGCGCGGAGCCCAACGCTCTCCAGCGCCGCAAGCACGGCGGCGGCGTCGATCGCATCGTCCATCACGGCATGCCCGATCTCGAATTCGCTCGTCGAGGACATCGAATTGCCGAGCACGATGACGACGTTGTGCATCAGCTCGATTCCGGATGAGGTCGAGGCGACGTTCGAGAACAGATCGTAGCGTCGCAGCACGTCTTCGTCGCGCATGTCGGTTGCGATCTCGCCGAGCGCGACCGCAACCCCGAGCGCGGAAGCGCCGCGCGAATAGGCCATCGAGCTGTAGGCGCTGGTCGTCGCCGTCTTGTGGCCGCGCGCATTCGCCGCTTCGACGCGCTCGCTGGTGAGCAGCGGGCACTTGATCTGCACGAAGTGGACGTCGGCGGGATCGGTGATGCCGGCATCCGCCATCGCGGCCTTCACGGCGTTGGCTGTCTCCGTGATCTGAGCGGAGCGGCCGAGCTCTTCAGGGAGAAAATCCCGCGTGTGCGCCATACCGATGCTCAGGCGCTTACCGGAGATGCCTGCCGGGCGCTGCGGGACCTCCCTGCGCGTGAACACGGTGATGTGCGGGCTGAGCACGCCCTCGGTGCCGCCCGACATCACGAAAGCGATGCGTTGCTCGACCTCCTGCGGCGACAGCCCGAGCCGTGGCGCCAGCGCCGTGCACAGCGCGGCAACGGCATATTCCCGGGTGAAGTCGTTGACGCCGCCATTGCCTTCGGTCTTGCCGAGGATCGCCAGGATGGATGTCGGATCGATCGCGCCGGAGCCGATCATGCTCATCAATCCGGAGACGTCGCCGGGGCCTTTGGTGGCGACCTTGAAGACGCCGACCGATGTCGTCCGCATGATAGTCCTCACATGGGGTTCAGGAGCCCGGCGGACAAAACAGCCGTCGAACCGGGGCTGCTGTCAAGGTGTCGAGGCAATCCCCCTCGTCGTCCTGGCGTTCGCCAGGACGACGGCGGAGTATGTGCGTCGCCTGCGTCGCACCCACGATTGTGGCGAGATCGCATCGCTTCGGCAAAAAATCCCCTGTCGACGGTCGTTCGCCGCACCTTGATGAATCAACCCCGATTGGTCCATAAGCGGCGTCCCGCAGCCGGTGGTTCGCCTCCGCGATGCGTGCTTGGATAGAGGGGTTCTCGCGTGGCAAATATCAACCAGAAAATTGCGCAGGAGCTTGGGGTTCGGGCGGAGCAGGTCGAGGCGACAGTGGCGCTGCTCGACGGCGGTGCTACGGTTCCCTTCATCGCCCGCTACCGCAAGGAAGCGACCGGTGCGCTCGACGACGCGCAATTGCGCACGCTGGAGGAACGCCTGGGTTACCTGCGCGAGCTCGAGGACCGCCGCAAGGCCATCCTCGAATCGGTCCGCGAGCAGGGTAAGCTCGATGCCGCGCTGGAAGCCTCCATTCTCGCCGCCGACAGCAAGGCGCGCCTGGAAGACATCTATCTGCCGTTCAAGCCGAAGCGCCGCACCAAGGCCGAGATCGCCAAGGAAGCCGGCCTGGAGCCGCTCGCCAATCAGCTCATGGCCGAGCCCACCAACGATCCGAAGGTCGTCGCCGAAGCCTTCGTCAATGCCGAGAAGGGCGTTGCGGATGCCGCTGCGGCACTCGACGGCGCCCGCGCCATCCTGGTCGAGCGTTTCGACGAAGACGCCGATCTGATCGGCGCGCTTCGCGAGGAGGTGTGGACCAATGCGCGCATGGCGTCCAAGGTACGCGACGGCAAGAAGACCGAGGGCGAAAAGTTTGCCGACTATTTCGAGTTCTCCGAGCCACTGACGAAGCTGCCCTCGCACCGCATCCTCGCGATGTTCCGCGGCGAGAAGGAAGATATCCTCGATCTCCAGATCCAGGCCGAGACCGAAGCATCGCCGCCGGGCGTGCCGAGCGTCTATGAGCTGAAGATCATGAAGCGGTTCGGCATCGCCGACCTCAAGCGCGCCGGCGACCGCTGGATGATCGACACCGTGCGCTGGGCCTGGCGCACCAAGATCCAGGTGCATCTCAACATCGACCTGCGCATGCGGCTGTGGAATGCCGCCGAGACCGAGGCCGTGCGCGTGTTCGCGTCCAATTTGCGCGACTTGCTGCTCGCGGCGCCAGCCGGCACCCGCGTCACCATGGGCCTCGATCCCGGCTTCCGCACCGGCGTCAAGGTCGCCGTCACCGACGCGACCGGCAAGGTGGTGGATACCGCCGTGATCTACCCGCACGAGCCGCAGCGGCAGTGGAACGAGGCGCTTGCGATCCTCGGCAAGCTCGCATTGAAGCATCGCGTCGAGCTGATCGCGATCGGCAACGGCACCGCCTCGCGCGAGACCGACAAGCTCGCGGCCGATCTCGTCAAGGGCCTGCCCGACTTGAAGATGACCAAGATCGTGGTGTCGGAAGCCGGCGCGTCGGTTTATTCGGCCTCGGCTTTCGCCTCGGAGGAATTGCCTGATCTCGACGTCACCTTGCGCGGTGCGGTGTCAATCGCGCGGAGGCTTCAGGATCCGCTCGCCGAGCTCGTCAAGATCGAGCCCAAGGCGATCGGCGTCGGCCAGTACCAGCACGACCTCGGCCAGGCCAAGCTCGCCAAATCGCTCGACGCCGTGGTCGAAGACTGCGTGAACGCCGTTGGCGTCGACGTCAACACCGCGTCCGCTCCGCTGCTCGCGCGCGTGTCGGGTGTCGGCTCCGGCCTCGCCTCGAGCATCGTGGCACACCGCGACGCCAACGGGCCGTTCAAGTCGCGCAAGGCGCTGAAGGACGTGCCGCGGCTAGGCCCCAAGGCGTTCGAGCAGTGCGCGGGCTTCCTGCGCATCCTCGGCGGGGAGGACCCGCTCGACGCCTCCGGCGTGCATCCGGAAGCCTATCCGGTGGTGCGCCGGATTCTCAGCGCCACCAAGAGCGACATCAAGGCGCTGATCGGCAGCAGCGACATCGTTCGCACGCTGAAGCCGAAAGACTTCGTGGACGAGACGTTTGGTCTGCCGACCGTCACCGACATCCTGCGCGAGCTCGAGAAGCCCGGCCGCGACCCGCGTCCGGCGTTCAAGGCCGCTGTGTTCATGGACGGCGTCGAGGAGATCAAGCACCTCAAGAAGGGCATGATCCTCGAGGGCACCGTGACCAACGTCGCCGCGTTCGGCGCCTTCGTCGACATCGGCGTGCATCAGGACGGCCTGGTGCACATTTCGGCGATGTCCAAGACCTACATCAAGGATCCGCGCGAGGTGGTGAAGCCCGGCGACATCGTCAAGGTGAAGGTGCTGGACTTCGAGGTCGCGCGCAAGCGCATCTCGCTGACATTGCGCCTCGACGACGAGGTCGGCGCCAAGAAGGACGCGCCCGGCATGCAGCGGGACAACAGCTCACGCAACCCCTCCCGCATGACTTCGTCGGCCCCGCGCCAGCAGGAATCTTCCGGCGGCGGCGGCGGTGCGCTCGCCGAAGCGCTGCGCCGCGCGGCGGAGAAGAACGGCGGCAAGCGGGCGTGATCTTCAACCTCTCCCCGCTCTTTGCGGGGAGAGGTCGGAGCGTCTCCGCGCGTTGAGCTGCTCGATGTATTAAGAGTTCTATCCGCGTCGTCATTGCGAGCGCAGCGAAGCAATCCAGAATCTTTCCACAGCGGGACTCTGGATTGCTTCGTCGCAAGGGCTCCTCGCAATGACGAGGAGAGAGCAGGTCCTCTCCCTAACACCGGCGTCAGAATCTGGCGCGTTTGTAAGTTGAAGGCGCCTGTCCCTTGCTCTCATCTGATCCTCCTCGCGCGGTAGAAATATCGCCGCGCAGCACGGAGGATGCTTCGATGGACAACAGGCTTCTCAAAGGCCTCACCGCGGTGACGATCGCAGCGGTGATGGCGCTCGCTTCACCGGTGCTCGCCAGAGGTGGCGGTGGTGGCGGTCATGGCGGATTCGGCGGCGGCGGGCATTTCGGCGGTGGTGGGCATTTCGGTGGCGGTATGCACGCCGGTGGCTTCGGCGGCATGCATGTGGGCGGCATGGGCGGTGCGCGCTTTGCCCATGTTGGCGGAGCAGGCTTCGGTGGACCGCGCTTTGCGCATGGCGCGATCGGACCACGCTTTGCGGGTGCCGGCTGGCACGGCCACCATGCCTTCCACCACCATCACTTCCGTCGTTTCGCCGTCTTCCGTGCGCCCTATTACTATGCCGGCTACAATGACGGCTGTTGGCGCAGGAGCTTGACGCCCTATGGGTGGCAATGGGTCAATGTGTGCGGAGACAGTTGGTACTAGCATCGCCGTACCGCACCATTGTCGCGATCGTCATCGGGCGGTTCCGCTCAGCCCCGGAACGGGATAGTCTGGTGGCGATCGTCGCGCGGAGTTTGTCATGTCCGGAGCTCACCGCCGCATTCTGGTCGTCGAGGACGATGCGGAAACCGCAGGCCAGCTCGTCGAGGAGCTGACGATTTCTGGCTACGACGTCGATCTCGCCGCCACGGGACGCGAAGCCCTCAGCCACGGCGCCGCGCGCGACTATGCCGTGATCACCATCGACCGCATGCTGCCCGACATCGACGGCATCAGCGTAATGCGCCAGTTGCGCGACGACGGCATCGCCGCGCCGTTCCTGATCATTTCCGCACTTGGCGAGGTCGACGACCGCGTGCGGGGCTTGCGCGCCGGCGGTGACGATTATCTCGTCAAGCCGTTCTCCTTCACCGAATTGCTGGCGCGGCTGGAGGCACTCGGCCGGCGCAGCGACACCGTTGCCAAGGAGACGATCCTGCGGGTCGGCGATCTTGCCATCGACCTGATCGCGCGGAGCGCGAGCCGCCGCGGCCGGAAGATTCCGCTGTTGCCGCGGGAATTCCAGCTGCTCGAATATCTCGTCCGCAACGAGGGCCGCGTCGTCTCGCGTGCGATGCTGCTCCAGCATGTCTGGGATCTGCACTTCGATCCCTCCACCAACATCATCGACGTCTATGTCGGTCGCGTCCGCCGCAAGGTTGATGATGCCCAGGCCTATCCGCTGATCCACACCATCCGCGGCATCGGATATTGTCTCCGTGCTCCTGGCTAAAACGCTCCGCTCCTCGACCTTCCGCCTTGCGCTGATCGCGATCGCGGTGTTTGGGCTGATCGTCGCGGCGATCATGGCCTATGTCTATTTCGGCACGATCGCCTATGTGCAGAACCGTGTCGGCGATGCCGGCGATCACAGCGGCTTCACCGCGATGATCGAGCTCGCAATGATCGCTGTCGCGGTGCTGATGCTGGTGCTCGCGGGGCTCGCCGCGGTGCTGGTGACGCGCCGCACGGTCGGGCGAATCGAGGAGATCAACGCCACCAGCCGCGCCATCATGATGTCCGGCCTCGACCAGCGCATTCCCTTGCGCGGCAGCCACGACGAGTGGGACCGGGTCGCCGAAAATCTCAACCAGATGCTCGACCGCATCGAGACGCTGATGGGCGAGGTCAAGCAGGTCAGCGACAACGTCGCCCATGATTTGCGCACGCCGCTGACGCGCATGCGGGGTCGGCTGGAGAAGGCCTATCACGCCCCGCGCAACGGCGAAGCCGACGCGGCGCTGATCGGCGACACCATCGCCGATCTCGACGCCGTGCTCGGCATGTTCGCCTCCATCACCCGCATCTCGGAGATTGAGACCCGAGCCCGCCGCAGCGCGTTTCGCAACCTCAATCTCGCCGAAATCGCCGGCGAGGTCGTCGAGCTCTACGATGCCGCCGCCGAACAGGTCGCGACGCGGCTCAGCCTGGGCGGCGACCGCGAGGTGGCGATTATTGGCGATCGCGACCTGCTGTTCGACGCCATCGCCAATCTCGTCGACAACGCGATCAAGCACGGCTGCAAAGGCGGGCAGGTGACCGTCACCTGCCGCAGTGCCAACGAGGGGGCAGTGATCGCGATCGTCGACGACGGTCCGGGCATTCCGGCGGATCAGCGCGATCATGTGTTCAAACGCTTCTACCGGCTGGAGCAGAGCCGCTACACCCCGGGTAACGGCCTTGGTTTAAGCCTGGTCGCCGCGGTCGCTCGCCTCCATGGCGCCGAGATTGCCCTGCACGACAACGCGCCGGGCCTGACGGTCCAGCTCAGCTTCCCGCCGCATCCGCCCTAGAGTTCGATCACGCCGCGGCGGGCCGCATGTGCCACCGCATCGGTTCGGCCGGTGGCGTCGAGCTTGTCGAGCAGCGAGCCGACATGGAATTTCACGGTGTGGACGGAAATGCCGAGCTGACGCGCGATCATCTTGTTGGAGCCACCTTCCGCCATCAACGCCAGCACATCGAGCTCGCGCTGTGTCAGCGCGATGTCCTCAGGCATGATGCGCGGATCGCGGGTGACGATCGCCGCTGCGGCCTTCTCGCCGGGTTCGGCGAGGCGAAGCCCGGCGATATTGCCGAGCAGAGCAGCCAGGCGATCGGCGAGGGCGGGATCGTCGATCTCCAAAGCCAGCACGATCTCGGGCGCGATGTCCTCGCTCACGCCGCCGGCCTCTCGCCGATCGTGACCTTGAAGCTGACCGGCTCGCCGCCGCGGCGCGCCGCGACATCGACCACGGTGCCGACACTCGCCGGACCCAGCGTCCGCGACAGCGCGCGCACGCCGGAAAGCTTCTGGTCGTTGACCGCGACGATGACGTCGCCCTGGCGGATGCCGGCCGCGGCCGAAGGGCCGGCCTTGTCGACATTCATCACCATCGCGCCGACACCGTCGTCGAGCCGGACCGGCTGCAGCCCGAGGCCGAGATATCCGCGCGCGATGCGGCCGCGGACCTCTAACTGGGCCGCGACCCGCTCGATCGTCGCCGTCGGGATTACCAGCACACGCCTCGGGCCGAGCACGGCCATGCCGAAGACCTCGCCCGATGCATCGAGCGCGAGGCCGCCCTGCTGGCTGGAGCGCAAGCGGACGTCGAGCTCGATCCGCGCATCGATATCGCCGCCGCGCAGCGACCGCCAGCTCTTGCCGGAGGCCGACACCATCCCGAGCGCGGCGCTCGGCGTATCGCGGTTTGTGGCGACGACGACCGACAACGCGCCGAGGGGCGGGACAATTGTGGCCAGCTTGACCGGGGTGATCGCGCTATCGGCACGCAGCAGTGCGATATCCGTCGTATGGTCGCGGCCTGCAATCGTGGCGGCTGCGGTGCTGCCGTCGGGGAGGCCGATCTCGACGTCGCCCTCATCGGCCAGCGCCTCGTCGGCGGTGACGATCAGGCCCGGCTTCCAGACGAAGCCGGTGGCGCGGGAGCGATGCGAATGGACGGCAATGATGGACGGCGCGGTGCGGGACACCACATCCGCGAGCGCGGACGACAGCGAAGTCAGGGGAGTTGAGTCGGTCATGGCAGGCTCCTGTAAGCTGTCCTCAATCTGGGATGTCGCGGGCGATCGCGTAACTGGCCGTATGGCCAGGAAATAAGCAGGGAAGCTGGTCCGTAAGACCACGGCCGACGAACATGTGATTGGGAGCCGCTCACGGCAACGTGTAGCAATCGAGAAATTGCGCCGCACGGCCCTAAACCTTTCAGCGAGCTGACCAATGACCATCGACCTCACCCGCCGCACCCTGCTTCAACTTGCCGGCGCCACCTCGCTGGCCATGGCGGCGGCGGGCGCGGCGCGCGCCGAGGGCGCACCACAGGGCGGTGGGCCGACCTATGCCAGTCGCACGCCGATGCGGGTCGGCATGGTGACACTCCGGGTGAAAAATCTCGACAAGGTTGCGGACTACTACCGCGACGTCATCGGCCTTACCGTGATGGAGCGCTCTGCCAGCGCCGCCAAGCTCGGCACAGCCGGTATCACGCTGCTGGTGCTCGAGGCCCGCCCCGATGCCGCAATCGAGCCGCGCAACGCCGCCGGCCTTTACCACACCGCCTTCCTGATGCCGACCCGCAAGGACCTGGCGCGCTGGCTGGTGGCAGCCGCTTCGCATCGCGTGCCGCTGTCGGGCTTTGCCGATCATCTCGTCAGCGAGTCCGTCTATCTCGACGACCCCGAAGGCAACGGCATCGAGGTCTATGCCGACCGCGATCCCTCGCAATGGCAGTGGAGCGAGGGCAGCGTGAAGATGGCGGCCGACGAGCTCAACATTCCCGACCTGCTGTCGCTGACCAATACGCGCGTGCCTGATTATGCCAAGGCGCCGGACGGTCTGCGCATCGGCCACATGCATCTGCGCGTCGGCGACCTCGCGCAGGCCGAGCGCTTCTACCACGGTGCCATCGGCCTGGACCCGACCCGCAGCCGCAACGGCGCCGCGTTCCTGTCGTCAGGCCGCTACCACCATCACCTCGGCATGAATGTCTGGCAGAGCCAGGGCGCCGGCGCACGCGACGATCAGGCAACAGGGCTCGCCTGGTTCTCGCTGGTGACGGAGAAGCCGGACCTGCTTGCCGCGCAGGACGAGCGCCTGCGCAAGGGCGGCGCAAAAGTCACGGCGCTGGCGAATGGCGTGGAGGCGATCGATCCCTGGGGCACGCGGGTGCGGCTGATCAGGGTTTGATCGCCGGCGCGAGCGTTGGTAAGACCGGTCAGGCGCAAGCCAGTTTCCGGGATCCACACCTGACATGTCCGATTTTCACGGCGTCTTCCCCTATCTCGTTTCGCCCGTTGATGCCGACGGCGTGGTGCGGACGAATGTGCTCGCGAAGCTCTGCGACGATCTGATCGGCGCCGGCGTCCACGGCCTGACCCCGCTCGGTTCGACTGGCGAATTCGCCTATCTCAATGCCGCGCAGCGCAGCGCGATCGTGCAGACCACGATCGAGGCGGCAAGGGGGCGTGTGCCTGTTGTCGCGGGCGTCGCCTCCACCTCGACGGCGGACGCCGTGGCGCAGGCGAAGGCGTATCAGAAGCTCGGCGCCGACGGCATTCTGGCGATCCTGGAAGCCTATTTCCCGCTCGCCGATGCCCAAATCGAATCCTATTTTCGCGCCATCGCGGATGCCGTGGACATCCCCGTCGTGATCTACACCAATCCGCAATTCCAGCGCTCTGATCTGACGCTCGACGTCATCGCGCGCCTCGCCGAACATCCGCGCATCGGCTACATCAAGGACGCCTCGACCAACACCGGCCGGCTGCTCTCCATCATGAATCGCTGCGGCGATGCCTTGCGGGTGTTCTCGGCCTCCGCCCACATCCCGGCTGCCGTGATGCTGATCGGCGGGCTCGGCTGGATGGCGGGGCCCGCCTGCATCATCCCGCGCCAGAGCGTCGCGCTGTACGAGCTCTGCAAGGCCGGCCGCTGGGACGAGGCGATGGCGCTCCAGCGCAGGCTGTGGCGTATCAACGAGGCTTTTGCCCGCTTCAACCTGGCGGCCTGCATCAAGGCCGGATTGGCCTTCCAGGGCTATGACGTCGGCGATCCCGTCCCGCCGCAGTCCGCACTCACGGCCGATGCGCGCAAGATCGTGGAAGCGGCCCTGCGGGAGCTGGGCTAGGCGTCCATAGGACGGCTTCGCTTCCGCTCGCCTATGCCCGGGGCATGACGAAATCGTGGATATACCGCCCAAAACCGCGGCTGGCCTCGCATGCCTCGATCCGCTAAAAGGCGGCCGCATTTGAGAGATTAAGGGACCCCACGGAATGAACATTCTTCCCGGCAATTTGCGTTTCGGAGCGGGGCAGCCCGTCAAGCGTTTGGAAGACCAGCGACTGCTCACCGGGAAGGGGCAGTTCATCGACGACAAGCCGGAAGATGGCGCGCTGTGGTTGTACCTGCTGCGCTCGCCGCATGCCCACGCGAAGATCGTCTCGATCGACACGGCCGCCGCCACGGCAATGCCTGGCGTGACCGCGGTCTACACCGGCGCCGACCTCGTCAAGGACGACATCGGAATCATCCCGACGCTGAGCATCTTCAAGCGCCCCGACGGCAAGCCGATGACGGTGCCGCCACGCCGCCTGCTGGCGCACGAAATCGTACGCTATGCCGGCGAGGCCGTGGCCGCCGTGGTGGCCTCCTCGCGTGCCGACGCGCAGAACGCAGCCGAAGCGATCGTGGTCGAATATGACGTGCAGCCGGCGGTGGTCGATCCCGTCGAGGCGGTCAAGCCCGGCGCGCCATTGGTGTGGCCGGAGGCGCCCGACAACATCGTCGGCGCGATGGCTTACGGCGATGCCGCCAAGGTGGACGAGGCTTTTGCCAAGGCGGCGCATACCGTTGAGCTCGATCTCGTCAGCCAGCGCCTCGTGCCGTCGGCCATGGAGCCGCGCTCGACTATTGCCGAGATCGACAAGACTGGCCGCCTTCTGCTGCATGTGCAATCGCAGACGCCGGCCTCGACCCGCGACGTGCTGGCCGAGGCCGTGCTGAAGCGTCCGAAGGACAGCGTTCGCGTCCTCGTCGGCGATATCGGCGGCGGCTTTGGCCAGAAGACCAACCTCTATCCCGAGGACGGCATCGTTGCTTACGCCGCGACCAAGCTGAACAGGAAGATCCGCTGGCGCGGGGACCGCACCGACGAATTCGTCGGCGGCACCCACGGCCGCGATCTCACCTCGACCGCTTCCTTCGCGCTCGACGAGAAGGGCAAGGTGCTGGCCTATCGCGTCAAGTCGATCGGCTGCACCGGAGCTTACTCGTCAGGTGCAGGCAATATCATCCCGCTGGTGCTGGGGCCGTTCGTGCAGACCGGCGTCTATGATTTGCCGCTGGTGCATTTCGAGGTGAAGTCGGTGATGACCCACACCGCGCCGGTCGGCGCCTATCGCGGCGCGGGCCGGCCGGAGGCCGTGTTCATCGTCGAGCGCCTGTTCGACGCTGCCGCGCGGAAAATCGGCATGGATCCGCGCGCGATCCGGAAAGCCAACTACATCAAGCCGGCGCAACTGCCCTACACCAATGCGGCGGGGCAGGTTTACGATTCCGGCGCCTTCGCGCACATGCTCGATCGCGCCGTGAAGCTTGCGGATTGGGACGGCTTTGCCGCGCGCAAGAAGGCGGCGAAGAAGAAGGGCCTGCTCTACGGCCGCGGGCTCACTTCCTATATAGAATGGACCGGCGGCCGTGCCCACACCGAAAAGGTCAGCCTGCACGCGACGTCGGAAGGCCGCGTCATCCTGCATTCCGGCACCATGGCGATGGGGCAGGGGTTGCAGACCACCTACACCCAGATGATCTCCGACACGCTCGGCATTGCCATGGACAAGATCGACGTGGTCCAGGGCGATACTGATCTGGCGACGGGCTTCGGCAGCGTCGGCTCGCGTTCGCTGTTCGTCGGCGGCACGGCGGTCGCGGTCTCCTCCAACGATCTGATCCAAAAGGCGCGCGAGAAGGCGGCGAACGTGCTGGAGACCTCGATCGAGGACATCGAATATCAGGGCGGCCTGCTCACCGTGGTCGGTACCGACCGCCGTATCAGCCTGTTCGATATTGCAGAGAAGGAGAGCGGCGCAAAACTCAGCGTCGATTCCGAAGGCGAAGTGGATGGTCCGAGCTGGCCCAACGGCACGCATATCTGCGAGGTCGAGATCGATCCCGAGACCGGCGTCTCCAAGGTCGTGCGCTACACCACCGTCGACGACGTCGGTGTCGCCGTGAACCCGATGCTGGTCACCGGCCAGATCCATGGCGGCGTGGCGCAGGGTATCGGCCAGGCGCTGTATGAGGGCGTGTCCTACGATGCCGACGGCCAGCTGCTCACCGCGAGCTACCAGGACTATTGCATCCCGCGCGCCGACGACGTTCCGCCGATCGTGGTGACGCTGGATGATTCCGCGCCCTGCCGCACCAATCCGCTCGGCGCCAAGGGCTGCGGCGAATCCGGCGCCATCGGCGGCCCGCCCTGCGTCACCAACGGCGTGATGGACGCGCTCGCCGAGCTCGGCATCACCCAGCTCAACACGCCGCTGACGCCGCAGAAGATCTGGCAGGCGATCCGGGACGCGAAGGTGGGGTAGTTGAGCCCGCGCTGTGGCGGCGATCTCCGCCGTCGTCCCGGCGAAGGCCGGGACCCATAACCACCGAGTCTGATTTGGTGACGGCTGGTGGTGACCAGCTTCGCGCTACAACTTGGTCACGGCGTATAGGTCCCGGCCCCCCGTGCGCAATTGCGCACTAGGCCGGGACGACAGTGAGAATGTAGCGCCAGTGCCCCTCAAATCCCCAGCATCATCTTCGCGATGATATCGCGCTGGATTTCCGAGGTGCCGCCGAAGATCGTATAGGCGCGCCCGTTGAGATATTCCGGCATCACCGTCAGCATCTCCTCCGGCATCGCCGGCTCATGGTTAAGCCTGTAGAGCGGGCGCATCGGCTCGACCGCGAGGGCGTCATGGCCGATCACGTCGGCGCCGAGCCGGGTCACGGCCTGGCGGATCTCGCTGTTGCGCAGCTTCAGGATCGACGACACCGCACCGGGATTCTGTCCGGTCTGCAGTGCCGACAGCACGCGCAGCTCGGTCATCTCCAGCGCGTCGATGTCGATTTCGACCTCGGAGATGCGCGTCGCGATATCAGGACTGTCGATCGCGCGGCCCGTCAGGTCCGATTCAGCAAGCTCCGCGACCGCCTTGAGCCCCTCGCGCAATTTTGCCGAGGCGATGCCAGAGCCGCGCTCGAACTCGAGCAGATACTTGCCGTAGGTCCAGCCCTTGCCTTCCTCGCCGACGCGGTTCGCCACGGGAACGCGCACGTCGTCGAAGAACACCTGGTTGACCTCGTGGTCGCCGCCGATGGTGAGGATCGGGCGCGTCGTGATGCCCGGCGTCTTCATGTCGATCAGGATGAAGCTGATGCCGTCCTGCTGCCGCGGGCCGTCGCTGGTGCGCACCAGCGCGAACATGCGGTTGGCGTGATGGGCATGCGTGGTCCAGATCTTGGTACCGTTGATGATGTAGTCGTCGCCGTCGCGCACCGCGCGCGTCTTCAGCGAGGAGAGATCGGAGCCGGAGCCCGGCTCGGAATAGCCCTGGCACCAATAGTCCTCGCCGGAGAGAATGCGCGGCAGGTAGAAATTCTTCTGCTCCGCCGAGCCGAAGCCGATGATGACGGGCCCGACCATCTTCACGCCCATCACGTTGACATTGGGCACGCCGGCCCGCGCGCTTTCAGTCTCGAAGATCCAGCGCTGCGCCGGCGTCCAATCGGGACCGCCATGCTCGACCGGCCAGCCCGGCGCGCCCCAGCCGCGGCTGTGCAGCGTGCGCTGCCAGGCCATGCCGATATCGGGGTCGGAGAACACGGACGGCGTCAGCGCGGTCGCGCGCTTCATCTCCTCGGTGAGATTTTTGGCAATGAAGCCGCGCACCTGATCCTGAAAGGCGCGCTCTTCGGCATTGAACGACAAATCCATGATGCGCTCCTTGTCTCAGGCCGGCACGGTGGTGCGGCCAAGCAGGGCGTGGCGGCCGTAATGGTGGGCGCTGCCGCCGAACAGCGTGTCGAACGCGACCAGCCGCTTGAAATAGGCGCCGACCTCGAGCTCCTCGGTGACGCCCATGCCGCCGTGAAGCTGGATCGATTGCTCGCCGACGAAGCGCGCGGATTTGCCGATCTTCGCCTTCGCGCCCGACGCGGCCCGCGCGCGCTCGACCGGATCGGCGTCCACCTTCAGCGCGGCGCGCAACGCTATCGAGCGCGCTTCGTCCACCTGCACCGCCATGTCGGCGAGGCGGTGACGGATCACCTGGTTGGCCGAGAGCGGCCGGCCGAATTGCTTTCGGATCTTTGTGTACTCCAGCGTGGTGTCCAGCAGCACCTGCATGATGCCGACGGCTTCGGCGCCGAGTGCCGCCATGGCGCGGTCAACGGCCCATTCGATGGCCGGCAGCGCGTCATGCCCATTGTCGAGCAAGGCATCCTCCGGCAATTGCACGTCCGACAGCTCGATGTTGCAGGCCCGCCCGCCGCCGAGCCGCTCGTAGTCGGAGATCGCAACACCCGGCGTCGTCGCCGGCACCAGAAACAGGCCGATCCGCGCCGATGGCCCCTGATGATCATGGATATGCGCGGAGACGATGATCTCGTCGGCGGCGTGGCCGTCGAGCACGGCAATCTTGCTGCCGGCCAGGCGCCAGCCTTGCGCCGTCTTGTTCGCAGTCGTTGCGACCTTGGCAAGATCGAACCGCGCCGCGCGCTCGGAATGCGCGAACCCGAGCTTCAACGATCCATCCGCGATCTTCGGCAGCATTGCCTGCTTCTGCGCCGTGCCGCCGCATCGCTCGATCAACGCAGCGCCAAGCACGATTGTTGCGATATACGGCTCCGACACCAGCCCGCGGCCGAAGGCTTCCATCAAAATGCCGATCTCGACCGCGCTGCCGCCGAGCCCGCCAAACTCCTCCGCAATCGGCAGCGCCAGCCAGCCCAGTTCTGCGAATTGTTTCCACACCGCCGGACTGAAGCCGAGGGGATCGTTCGCCATCTTGCGGCGGTGATCGGCATCGTAGCTTTCGGCCACGAAGCGCTCCGCGCTTTCGCGCAGCAGGCGTTGCTCGTCGGTGAGATTGAGATCCATCCTGTCTACTCCGCGGCCGCCGGCGGCTTACGCACGGAGGGGTGCAGGCCGGATGGATCGACCACCATGCCGAATTCCTGAAGATTATGCGCGTGACAGAGCTGATGCAGCGCAAAGGCCTGGTCGATTGCGGCCGGTTGGCCCATCACGTCAACCGAACGATTCACGGCTTCCTTGGTCAGCTTCAGCGCAAAGGATGGTTTCGACGCGATCCGGCGCGCGAGCTCCAGCACGGCGGATGAAAGCTCCGCGCGCGGCACGACCTTGTTGACCATGCCGAGCTGGTGCGCCTCCTGTGCGCTCCAGCTGTCTGCCGTGAACAGGAATTCCTTGGCCTTGCGCGGGCCGAGCTCCCAGGGATGCACGAACCATTCGACGCCGCAGACACCCATGGTGACCACGGGATCGCAGAACTGCGCATCGTCGCTGGCGACGATGAGATCGCAGGCCCAGGCCAGCATCAGGCCGCCGGCGATGCACTTGCCGTGAACCTCCGCAATGGTCGGCTTGGCGAGGTTGCGCCAGCGCCGCGTGATCTGGAGATAGATCTCCTGCTCGCGCGCAAAGCGGCCATGAGCGTTTGGTTCGGCGAAGCCGCCCCAATTTCCGATCGGCGGAAAATCCACGCCCGCTTCATTCTTGCTGCCGGGTCGCAGGTCATGGCCTGAGGAGAAGTGCGGACCATTGCCGGCCAGAATGATCACCTTGACCGCATCGTCCTGCACCGCCTGATCGAAGGCGGCGTTGAGATCGTAGGTCATTTGCAGGTTCTGCGCGTTGCGCGCGTCGGGCCGGTTCATCACGATCCGGGCAATCGCCGGCTCCGGCCTCTCCACGAGGATGGTCTCGAACGAACTCATCGCGTTCCCCTGGCGTTCCCGACCCGGTATTATTGTTCCCTCAAGTTGACTATTACAGCCGGGATTAAGCAAGAGGCTTGCGTACATCGGCTGCCTTTCGCGGCTTCGGCCGGCACGCAAGATGTCTGGCATCTCGCGCGCGCAATCTGGTAGCTTGCGCCCGATTCCACCGGGAGAAATTTGATGCGGAAGATCCTGACCGTGCTGGCGGCGCTGGCCTCGTTGAGCCTCACCAATTGCGGCTATAACGCCATCCAGAGCGAGGACGAGCAGATCAAGGCCAACTGGTCCGAGGTCGTGAACCAGTATCAGCGCCGCGCCGATCTCGTGCCCAACCTCGTCAACTCGGTGAAGGGTTTTGCGCAGCAGGAGAAGGACGTGCTGCTCGGCGTCACCAATGCCCGCGCCAAGGTCGGCAGCATCCAGGCGACGCCCGAGGTGCTGAACGATCCCGCCGCATTCCAGAAATTCCAGGCGGCCCAGGGCGAGCTCTCCGGCGCGCTGTCCCGGCTTCTGGTGGTCACCGAGAACTACCCGCAGCTCAAGTCGGATGCGCTGTTCAAGGATTTGATGTCGCAGCTCGAAGGCACCGAGAACCGCATCACGGTGGCGCGCAACCGCTACATCAAGGCGGTGCAGGACTATAACGTCACCATCCGTTCGTTCCCGAGCAACGTCACCGCGATGATGTTCGGCTACAAGGAGAAGCCGAATTTCTCGGTCGGAAACGAGAAGGAAATCTCGACCGCGCCGAAGGTCGATTTCAATCCGGCGCCCGCGCCGTCGAAGTAAGTGCGCGCTATTTCGCGCATGCGCGCAGCCCCACCCACCGCCGTCATTCCCCGCGAAAGCGGGGAATCCAGTACGCCGCGGCATCTCCGTATCTCGCTGGCGTCTCTGGAATACTGGACCGCCCGGTCGAGCCGGGCGATGACAGCGCATGTGTGGCGCACGATAATCGTATTCTCGCTATTGTTTGGCTCGGTATTCCCCGCCTCAGCCGATGTCGCCATACCCCAGCTCACCGGCCGCGTGGTCGATCAGACCGGCACGCTCTCCAGTGGCGACATCGCCGCACTGTCGCAAAAGCTGCAGGACTTCGAGACCCGCAAAGGCAGCCAGCTCGTCGTCCTGATCGTGCCGACGACGGATCCTGAGACGATCGAGCAGTTCGCGATCCGCGTTGCGGAGGCCTGGAAGATCGGACGCAAGAAGGTCGACGACGGCGCCATCCTCGTCGTGGCCAAGAACGACCGACACCTTCGCATCGAGGTCGGTTACGGCCTCGAGGGCGCGCTTACCGACGTCACGTCGCGGCGCATCATCGACGAAGCCATCACGCCGAAATTCAGGAGTGGCGATTTTGCCGGCGGCATCACGGCGGGCGTCGACCGCATGATCCGCGTCATCGACGGCGAGCCGTTGCCGACGCCCTCGCGCAGCGTGAATTTCGGCGATTGGAACGACGTCGAGCCGCTTTTTTACTTCTTGCTGTTCGGCCCGCTGGTCATCGGCGGCATCCTGCGCTCCATGTTCGGGCGGCTGTTCGGTTCGGGGATAACGGGAGCGATCGTTGGTGTCCTCGCCTGGTTCGTGATCGGTTCCGCGGTCATTGGACTGGGCGTCGGTTTGCTCGGCGCCGTCCTGACGTTTATCGCCGATCTATTTGGGGCGGGATCGGGCACGGGGTCCTCGCGTCGTGGCTCGTGGTCGAGCGGCTCGTCGTCCGGCGGCTGGAGCAGCGGATCGTCATCGAGCGGCGGCTTCAGCGGCGGTGGCGGCAGTTTTGGCGGCGGCGGCGCCTCGGGGAGCTGGTAGGTCATGACCATCAGGCGCATCACTCTGCATCTGCTCCAGCACCATTGGCGTGCCAGGCAGGTGTTTCCGAAGGACGTGCTCGACCGCATCGAGCAGGCGATCAAGCGCGGCGAAGCCAGCCATTCCGGCCAGGTTCGCTTCGTGGTCGAAGGCGCGCTCGACGGCGGCCCGCTGTTTCGCAACCAGCCGGCGCGCGTGCGTGCGCTCGACGTGTTCTCGCAACTGCGCATCTGGGACACCGCGCACAACAATGGCGTCCTGATCTATCTCCTGCTTGCCGACCGCGATGTCGAGATCATCGCCGACCGCGGTATCGATGCGAAGGTTGGCGCCGAGGGCTGGGAGGGCATCTGCCGCGCGATGGAGGCGGATTTCAGGTCAGGGCAATTCGAGCGCGGCCTGATCGGCGGGATTGAGGCGGTGTCGCGAGAGCTGGCGAAGCATTTCCCGTCGCGGGGCCCGCATGCGAACGAGTTGCCGGATGCGCCGGTGGTGATGTAGCCGCTACAAGCAGGCGGTGATGGAGCCCCGCTGTCGTCCTGGCGAAAGCCAGGACCCATTACCCCAGGGAGAAGTTTGGCGAAGATTTATCGTTCGGTACGCCTGCTGCGTACAACCGATAGACCTCGCGGTATGGGTCCTGGCTTTCGCCAGGACGACGTTGTGGGGACATCGGTGCTTCGCCTCGCGGGCACACGCAGCCGCCAGCCCACCTAATCGTCCAGCTTGTTCAGATCCCGCACCGATTGCATGATCGGTTCGAAGTTCGAGCGCGCATCCAGCGCGTCGAACAATTGTGCGGTGTCCTCCAGTAGACCGTGCGACCGCGCGATGGCGATGCGCACGTCTTCCTGTGGCGTGTCCGACAGCCGGCCGTGGCCTGACAGCAGGATCTTCGCGTTCAATCCTTTGAGCCGCTCCAGCGATTCGATGTAGTCGGCGATGCTGCCCGAGCCGAACACGCCGCCCATCACGCCGCCTGGCATGAGCGTATCGGCGGCGAACAACAGCCCCTTGTCCTGGTCGAACAGCGTGATGCAGGCCGAGGTGTGGCCGGGCGTGTGCATCACGTTGAGACGGAAATTGCCGAGGTCGATCAGATTGCCCTCCTCGAGCCAGATGTCGATGTTAACAGGCACGTTCGGCTCGTTGAACATCTTGCGCAGCATCGAGAAGTCGTCGCGCAGCATGATCTTGTTGGCTGCGAGGCGATGGGCGGCGACGAAGGTGCGACGCTCGTTGAAGTGCCAGGCCGCGCCGATGTGGTCGAGATGCTCGTGGCTGAGCACCACCATGTCGATCTTCTCCGGCGGGCAGCCGACGAAATTCAGGCATTCGACCATCGCCGCATAATTCGAGGACAGCCCGGTATCGATCAGGATGGTCCGCGCCGAGCCGCGCACGAGATAGACGTTGGCGGCGCGATTGGAGAAACGGATCTGGTAGACGTCGTCCGCCGCCTGGATCAGCGAGCAGGTGTCGTTCTTCATCAGGACCGGAAAGGCCGTCGGCTTGCCGTCGCTCATGATTGGGCCGCCCGGTAGCTGACCGCGTTGGCGGCGCGCAGGCGCTTCGACAGCGCGTCCATCACCATCAGCGCAAACGCCGGCTGCTGGCTGACGAGATAGACGAAGCGGGCGTGGTTGACCCTCATCACCCTGGTGTTCGGCGCCGCCGCGATCGCGGTCGCCGAACGTGCCGAGCCGTCGATCACGGCCATTTCGCCGAAGAATTCGCCCTTGCCGAGTTTGATGATGCTGGTCTTGCTGGCGCCGCTGATCTTGGCGATCTCGACCTCCCCGTCGAGGACAACGTAAAGCTCGCGGCCGGTCGAGCCCTCCTCGAAGATGATGTCATCGACGCCAAACTCGTTGATGCACTTCTCGATCGTCATGACACCCCCCAAGGGCCTCTGCAGCCGTTCTGGCTGACAGGCAGTCATGTTAGCGGGGTAACAGGGGCGGGCAAACAGCCTGTTCTGGCGGGAACGTGGCCTGCCGCAGGGCAGCATCGGCTGACAATTTGTTGCACAGCGTCACACCGGTTCCACGTTCCCGGCCCAATTCGGCCCCGGATGAGTTCCTAAAATTTCGGTAAGCGGGTCCGCAGGTAAGGAATTCGCAAGCAATGAAAGTTACCAAAAGGTCAACCGAGACTGGAGTATTTGAGCCGTGAGCGAACCAATGCCCGAGCAGGCCGCCCAGGATACTGGCGTCGTCGAAGCCGCAGCGACCGTGCCGCAGGCCATCGAGGCTGCTGCCGGCATCGAGGCCCCCTCGATTGCCCCCGACCACGAGACGCCGCCCAAGCCTGATCCGGTCAAGATCGAGCCGCCGCGGATCGAGGTGCCCAAGTTCGAGGCCAAGCCTGAAACCAGGTCCGAGCCAAAGCCCGGCAAGCTCATCGTCATGGCACCCGCGGAGCGGTCCTGGGACCGAGAGGAGTTTGCGCCGCATGTGAAAGCAGACGAGCCACGCGAGACCGGCGGCAAGCGCCGCCTGTCGGCCATGGCCGCGGTGGTGGCGATTGCGGCCAGTGTCGGCGCCATCAGCGGCGCGCTCGCGACCGCAGGGATGATGCACTTCGCAAGCCCGGCGCCGGCACAGGTTGCCGACACCAGCGCGCTGGAATCCTCGGTCGCCCGGATCGATGCCGATGTCGTCGCGCTCAAGGCCAATGTCGAGCATACCTCCAAGACCGGCCTCGGCCAGTTCAACAGGACCAACGACCGCCTCGACAAGCTCGAGAAGGCGCAGGCCGAGCCGATGGCCAAGATCGCGAAGCTGTCCGAGACCGTCGACAAGCTCCGTGCCACCCCGCCGGCGGCGCCCGCCCAGGCCGCAGCCGCCGTGCCGGCCCGTGAGACCACCGGCTCGATCGCGCCGGCCCAGGTTGCGACCGCCGTAGCTGCGCCGGCTCCCGCTGTACCCAAGACCGAGGTCGGCCGGTTGCCGACCGTCGAAGGCTGGGTGCTCCGCGACGTCTCCAACGGTGGTGCACTGGTCGAGGGCCGCGGTGGGCTCTACGAGGTTTATGCCGGTGACCCCATCCCGGGGGTCGGCCGTGTCGATGCGATCCGCCGCCAAGACGGCCGCTGGGTGGTCGTCACCAGCAAGGGGCTGATCGTGGCGCGCTGAGCGGCTCATCATCCGATTTCCGAAAAGGCGCTTCACCACCATGTGAAGCGCCTTTTTGCTTGAATAGCCGTCCCTGCGCGGTGTTACCTGAGGCATGAGCCGCGCCTTGCGAATTCTCGTTGCCGCCGCCGTGTTTTTCGGCGGCATCGTGTCGTTGTTGGCCGCGGAGAACGCGCAACTGGCGCGCGGCACGGCGATCACCGATCCCGATCTCCTGCGCGAGCTCGACCAGCACGATGCGCTCACGATCTCGCGTCTGTTGTGGCCGGAGCGGAACGCGAACTTTCCGCTGACGACCGATCTGATGTTTTCGTGGCTGTCGCAGCTCAAGGAAATTCGCCCCGCAATCGACGCCGAGATCGACCGTTACGTCGCGCGGCAGAAGGCGGCATATCCGACCGAGACCATCGGCGTCGGCGAGGACTTCGACGTACAATTGTTTGATCGCGCCAATCTGAAATCCCGCGATACCCGCTTCGTGCTGGCCGGCATCGTCAACCGCATGGACCGCGCCTATGTCTCGGAAGACTCTTGCGGCGAGATCAGGCTGATCTATCGTCTCGCGCGTTTCGAGACCAAGCCGGACGGCAGCAAGGCCGCAACGCGGCTGCCGATGACGCTCAATCTGGTGATGAAGGCGCGCGATGCGCGGCAGACGGACGGGAACGGCAAGCCGATCACCTGCGCCGAAGTCGCGCGACGCTGGCTCGGCAATGGCGACTGGCAGGGGCTGATCGGCAGCGATTTCTTCCCTTACGACGCGATGCTCGATCGCATCGAGACCAATGTTCAGATCTCGGTGGCAGCGAAATCGGCGCTGCACGATTTCCGCTCCGACTATCTGCTCATGGTGTTCAAGTACGACGCTGCCTCGAAGACCTTCGAGGAATCGACGCTGGAGAACCAGATCGACCGCGACCGCATTCTCGCCGACAATGATCTCCGGCGCGACTTCAGGGATTGGCTGCTCGCGTCCGATCATCTTCGCGACTTCGATCGCGGCACGGTGCTGATCCCGGAGAAATTCCTCGCCAAGGCTGCAATCGTGCCGACGCCGGCCGGCCTCGATGCTTCTCCGTTGCAGCCGGAGTTCGGGATGATGCAAGGGGAGGGCAACGGAGAGGGGCAAGGCGAGCCGGTCTTCTCCGACAACGACGTAGTTGGTGCGCTGAAGCAGGCGGCGGCGCGTGGCATCGATCTGCAGAACGTCCGCTCGGTCGCGGGCTTCCAGCGCCGCCTCAACGACGTCACCTGTTCCGGCTGCCACCAGACCCGCGGCATTGGCGGCTTTCATTTCCCGGGCGTCGATTGGCTCGCGGACAAGCCGTCCAATGCGACCATCGTGCCGGCTTCGCCGCATTTTCTGGGCGACCAGGTCCGCCGCCGCGACATCCTGACCGCGATGGCCGCAGGCAAACGCCCTGACTTCTCACGCGGATTTGCCAGCCGACCGCAGACCCGCGGCAGCACTGAGCTGGCGGGGACCGAATATCAGGACGGCTGGGGCGGGCATTGTTCCTTGGAAAATGCGGGATCGGGATCGGCCGACAAGAGTTTTACGTCATGGAGCTGTGCTAAAGGATTGACCTGTCAGGCTGCCGCGGCCTCGCGCCGCATCGGCATGTGCTTCATCAAGACGCGTTAAGCCCACAAGCGATTTGGATGACCCATGACGAATACGAGCGACGCCAACAAGGAGCGCAATCGCGAGATCGCGCAGAATGAAGAGGCCAAGCAGGTCACCGGCAGCATCCGCGTCAGCACCTGGGCGATCGCGGTCGTCGTCATCATCGGTGGAATCCTGTTCACGCTCGGCTGGTTGGCGCTGAAGTAGACGGCACGCTCACTTCGCGTAATTCGTCATCCGCTTGCCGGGCAGCAGCTCGTAGGCCGGCTTCCACCCGGGCAGTGCGGCCATGCGGCCAAGCCAAGCGTGGATGGCGGGATAGCTTTCCGCGAATTCAAAGCCGTGCTCGTCGCTCGGATAGTGCAGATAGGCCATCATCGAGATATCGGCGACGGTCGGCCTGGTGCCGATCGCGAATTCATTGTGCTGGAGATGGCCGTCGAGAATGCCGAGGAAATCTTCGAGCCGCCTGCGAAAGTGTTTCAGCACCTGCGGATCGTTGTTTTGCGTGAAGGCGCGCATGAAGCGGTAGGTCGCCATGTAGCCGGTGAGCTTGTGGTTGTCCCAGAACAGCCAGCGCAGCAGCTCGAACTTTTCCTGCTCGGTCTCGGCACCGAAACGCCCGTACTGCTCGGCAAGCTTGAGCAGGAGAGGCGCGGTCTGCGTCATCTTCACACCGTCGACCTCGAGCACGGGAATTTCGCCCATCTCGTTCACGCTCTTGCGCCATTCCGGCGTGCGCGTGACGCCGCCGCCAAAGTCGGTCCAGACCGGCTCGAACCTCTCGCCGCAAAGCGTCAGCATCAGCGCCAGCTTGTAGCTGTTGCCGGATTCGGGGAAGTAGTGCAGGCGATAGCTGGGCATGGGACCTCGCGATGGCGGTGATTGTTGAAGCAAGCTATTCCCTTACGGTCGTCCCGGCGAAGGCCGGGACCCATAACCACCGAACGTGGTTTGGCGAAGACTTGGAGTTGTCGGCCTTGCGCGACAACTCTCACTCTGGGATATGGGTCCCGGCCGTCGCCGGGACGACATAGTAGATGCAGCGAGCCCCCTTACCCCACCGCCCCCTGCGACCGCAGTTGCTTGATCGTGGCCTCGTCGTATCCCGCGCCACGCAAAATCTCGTCACTGTGCTCGCCCACGCCGGGCGGCTTGCGGGGCTGCACTTTCTTGGCGCCGTCGATCCAGATCGGGCTGGAGATAGTGAGCATGGTGTCGTTCTCGAACGGCACCAGAACCTCGTTGTCGAGCATCTGCTTGTCGTTCGGGATGTCGTCCAGGATGCCGACGATACCGAACACCAGCCCGTTGCCGTCGAGGATCTTGCGCCATTCGGCGAGATCCCTGGTTGCAAAGGTCTCGTCGAAGATCTTGATCAGCTCGACGGAGCGGGCGTGGCGGTCGGGTTTGGTAGCGAAACGCGGATCGGTGATGAGGTCTTCGCGGCCGAGACACCTGGCCAGCGTCGGAAACTGCTTCTCCTCGCTCAGCAGCGACAGGATCAGCCAGCGGCCGTCCTTGCATTGGTAGTGGTTGGCGACCGCGTTCAGCGCGCGTTCGCGCGGCCGCCGCTCGGCGAACTTGGCGCCGCAGAGCTTTGCCTGCGCCAGCACGCTCGCAGCCCACACGCCGTTTGCCATCAAATTGGAGGCGACATGCGAGCCCTTGCCGGTCTTCTCGCGCTGATACAGCGCGGTGACGATCGCGCCATAGAACGCCATCGCGCAGGGATGGTCGCCCATGCCGGCGACCGAGCGGGCCGGCGTCGTGTCGGTGTCGGCGCGGACGAGGTCCATCAGGCCGGAGCGCGCCCAATAGGCGTTGCTGTCGAAGCCGGGCTTGTTGGCCTCTTCGCCTTTCTCGCCATAGCCGGTGAAGGAGGCGTAGATCAGGCGATCATTGAGATGGGCGAGATGGTCGTAGGTGATGCCGAGCTTGGTGCGCACCGGCGGCGGCATGTTGGTGATGAAGACGTCGGCCTCTTCCACCAGCTTGTAGAGCACGGCCTGCGCTTCCGGCTTTGCGAGGTCGAGCGCGATGCTCTTCTTGTTGCGGGCCTCCAGCAGCCAGGCGAAATTGTGCTCACTCGTCGGATAGCCCGGAATGTTGGGCAGATTGCGGTAGGGATCGCCGGCTCCGGGCGGCTCGATCTTGACGACATCGGCGCCGAAATCCGACAGCACGGTCGCGGCCGCTGGCGCTGCGATGAAACTCGCGCAATCCAGCACCTTGAGCCCTGCAAAAATGCCCTTTTCCATCGCGGCGTCGCTCCCTCACTCGTGTTGTTTCCCGCGCGCTGGAATTGGCGAGGGCCACGTCACGGGCAGCATTAGACCGATGTTTCGGCGGGATGCAACGCTCCTCGCCGCGCCTCACTCATCCCCTGCGAGCAGGGCAGCGTTGCCACCGGCTGCTGCGGTGTTGATCGTCACGGTCTGCTCGGTCGCAAAGCGCGCGAGGTAGTGCGGGCCGCCGGCTTTCGGGCCGGTTCCGGACAGGCCGTTGCCGCCGAACGGCTGCACCCCGACCACGGCGCCGATCATGTTGCGGTTGACGTAGATGTTGCCGATCTGCACGCGGTCGACGATCGCCTCGATGGTATCGTCGATGCGGGAATGGATGCCGAGCGTCAGCCCGTAGCCGGTGCGCTCGATCGCTTGCAGGACGCGTTCGAGATTTTCCGCAGGGTAGCGCACCACGTGGAGGATCGGGCCGAACACCTCCTCGGTGAGCTGGCCGGCATCCTTGAGTTCGACGATGTGCGGCGCGACGAAGCAGCCCTCCGGCGCGGTCCCGGCAAAGTGCAGCCGCGCCTCTCTCTTCATCCGTGCGATATGCGCATCGAGACGCCGCTTGGCCTCGCTATCGATCACCGGGCCGATATGGGTTGCGACGTCGCTGGGGTCGCCGATCTTCAACTCGCGCGCCGCGCCCGCGATCATCTCGATCATACGGTCGGCGACGTCCTCCTGCACGAACAGCAGCCGCAGCGCCGAGCAGCGCTGGCCGGCGGAACGAAACGCCGAGGTGACGACATCGTCCGCGACCTGCTCGGGCAACGCAGTCGCATCCGCGATCATGGTGTTGATGCCGCCGGTCTCCGCGATCAGCGGCACGATCGGCCCGTCCTTGGCTGCCAGCGCCCGGTTGATGCTGCGCGCGACCTCGGTCGAGCCGGTGAAGACGATTCCGGCGATATCGGGGTGTGCGGTCAGCGCGGCGCCGATGCGGCCGTCGCCGGCGACGAGATGCAGCGCGCTTGCGGGGATGCCGGCCTCGTGCAGCAGCCGCACCGCCTCGACCGCGATCCGCGGGGTCTGCTCCGCGGGCTTCGCCACCACGCTGTTGCCGGCCATCAGCGCGGCCGTGACCTGGCCGAGGAAGATCGCCAGCGGAAAATTCCAGGGCGAGATCGCCACGAAGACGCCGCGGCCGCGCATGGCCAGTGCGTTGCTCTCGCCGGTCGGACCCGGCATCGCCACATCGTTGCCGAACAGCTTGCGGCCCCGCGCGGCATAATAGCGGCAGAAGTCGGCGGCCTCGCGCAGCTCCGACAGCGCATCGTCGAGCGTCTTGCCGCCCTCGCGCTGCAGCAGCGCGATGAAATGGGGCGCGCGATTCTCCAGAAGATGCGCGGCCTGCTCCAGCGCCGCCGCGCGCGTGGCTGCCGGAGTCCGGCTCCAGGCGGCAAAGCCGGCGCGCGCTGCAGCCACTGCCGCATTGGCCTGATCCGGCGTTGCGTCCGCGATCGGTTCGAGGTCGATCGTCTCGGCTTTGACCTCCGTCAGCAACCGGTCGAGCGCGGCGCGCGCGCCGAACTCGACGCCACGTGAATTGCGCCGCTCCGGCGCGAACAGGTCGCACGGCAACGGAATCTTGGGATGGGCGGCCTGCTGCGGCCGGACGATGGCATCCGCCGGACGTTGCAGCAGCGCCGTAACCGGCACGCGGTAATCGGACGCCTGCGCCACGAAGGAGGAGTTGGCACCGTTCTCCAACAGTCGCCGCACCAGATAGGCGAGCAGGTCGCGATGGCTGCCGACCGGGGCGTAGGTGCGGTAGGCGATCTCGGGGTGGTCCTTGGCGAGCTGCTCGTAGAGCGCTTCGCCCATGCCATGCAGGCGTTGGAATTCGAAGCCGCCGTTGACGCCGGCAAGCTCCAGCACGGTCGCGACGCTCAGCGCGTTATGGGTGGCAAATTGCGGGAAGATGCGCGGCCGCAGGCTCAACAGCTTTTGAGCGCAAGCGACGTAGTTCAGATCCGTCATCGCCTTGCGGGTGAACACGGGATAGCCGTCGAGCCCGCGCTCCTGCGCGCGCTTGATCTCGGTGTCCCAATAGGCGCCCTTGACCAGCCGCACCATCAGCTTGCGGTCGTGCGCGCGGGCGAGCGCATCGACATAGTCGATCACGTCGCCGGCGCGCTTCTGATAGGCCTGGATCGCGAGGCCAAATCCGTCCCAACCGGCAAGCGAGGGATCGGCGAGCGTTGCCGCGATCACGTCGAGCGACAATTCCAGCCGGTCGGCTTCCTCGGCATCGACGGTGAAATTGAGATCATGGGCCTTGGCGCGCTGCGCCAGGTCCAGCAGTCGCGGCACCAGCTCAGTCATCACGCGGTCGCGGCTGATCGCCTCGAAGCGCGGATGCAGCGCCGAGAGCTTGACGGAGATGCCGGGCCGATCGGGCAGGGGATGGCGCCCCGCCGCCTTGCCGATGGTCTCGATCGCACTGGCATAGGCGTCGAAATAGCGCTTGGCGTCAGTGGCGGTGCGGGCGCCTTCGCCGAGCATGTCGAAGGAATAACGCGTCTTTTGGCCGGAGCGCGGCTTACCTCGGTCCAGGGCCTGCGCGATGGTTTCCCCGAGCACGAAATGATTGCCCATCAGCCGCATCGCCTGGCGTGTGGCGGTGCGCACGGCCGGTGCGCCCAGCCGCTTCACCAGCCGGCCGATGGTGCCGTCGGGCGTCTCGCCGGGCTGGATCACCCGTGCCGAGAGGCCCAATGCCCAGGCCGAGGCGTTGACCAGGAAGGCGGTGGACTTGGTCTCGTGGTGGATGAAGTCGCCCTCGCCGAGCTTGTCCTCGATGAACTGGTCGGCGGTGCGCGCGTCCGGCACGCGCAGCAGCGCCTCGGCCAGCACCATCAAGGCGAGGCCTTCCTTGGTCGAGAGTGCGAATTCCCGCAGCATGTCCTCGACCCCGCCAAGACCGCCGCCAAGCCGGTCGTCGCGCTTGCGGATGGCTTCGATCAGCCGCGTCGCGGTGCGATCGATCCGCGCCTCCTGCGGCGCGCCCGGATGTGCAGACGGCAAGAGGCGCGCGGCGATATCGACATCATCAGGCGCGTAGGGGGCGGAGAAGAGAGGCGGAATGTTCGGCATGGCGTGTCCTGTGGCTCTAATCCAGGATAGTGCCCAGGCTACCTTAGCTCGATAGACAATTTCGGCGATCTGCCTTAGAAAATGAGGCTTACTAGCCATTAGGCCTTATGAAACATGGAATTAGATCGAACCGACCGGAAAATCCTCTCAATTTTGCAGCAGGACGGGCGAATCGCCAATGTCGAGCTCGCGGAACGCATTGGGCTGTCGCCGACCTCGATCGGCGAGCGGCTGAAGCGTTTGCAGCGAGAGGGCTTTATCGAAGGCTATGGCGCGCGGCTCAACCCGCACCGGCTCGGCCTCGGGCTCCTGGTGTTCGTCGAAGTGCTGCTCGACAAGACCACGCCCGACAATTTCGAGCGTTTTGCCCGCGCGGTGAAACTCGCGCCCGAAGTGCTGGAGTGTCACATGGTTGCCGGCGGCTTCGACTATCTTGTGAAGGCGCGGCTGGCAGACATGACCGCGTATCGCCGCTTCCTCGGCGAGACCCTGCTGTCGATGCCGGGCGTGCGCGAGACGCGAACCTATGCGGTGATGGAAGAGATCAAGCGCGACGCACCATTGCCGGTGGACTAACGAAGTGCAGTCGCGATTGTCATTGCTGTGGCATTGAACGGGCGGTCTTCGCGGGCAAATAGTTCTCCGTGTGCAATCGCAACGCCTGTCGTCGAATGCACTGACCGTCTTCTGAAATTTCTTGGCCCGGCTCCCGGATCGATCCGGGAGTTAGCAACAGCCGGCGGGCTTATACTTTGAGGTTCTCTGCGGAGCTTTTGCCTCGGTTTGCGATCTCTTCATATTCCACCGTCTGTCCTTCGTTCAGGGACGACAGACCGGCTTTCTGCACTGCCGAGATATGCACGAACACATCCTTGCCGCCCGACGCAGGCTGGATAAATCCATAACCCTTCGTCGGGTTGAACCACTTGACCGTACCTTTAGCCATCACGACTTCTCCGCGGGTCTTCCTCCGAGATCGCGAACCGCCAGTCCCCGCCAACCGGCCGGTTCGGTCCTAATACGATACGCGGAATGTGGCTGGCTTGGTAGCTCAAACCACATCCGCCTTTCGCCGAATTCCGCTCAACTTCGCGGCGTTTTTGCCGGATTTGCCCGTTTCGCGGTCACTTGGTCCGCGCGCCGCGCGCCATCCGTCAATAAGTCGCGGCCAGATAATCGACGATCTTGCCGACATCGGCATCGTCGATGGGGGCGCCATAGACCTTGATCATCTTGGTGACCTCGGCCTGCCAGAAACCTTTCTTGTCCTTCATCGGCGGCTGCGTGTTGATGTAGTCGGCGGAGTGGCAGGCGCTGCAATTGCCTTGCACGACTTCGAGATTGGGCCCGGGCTTGAACGCCGCGACCTCATCGGGGGTCTTGTAGTTGACCGGTGCTGCAAGTGCCGAACCCACCATGGCGGCGAGGGCGAGCGAGATGGCGAGGAAAACGGTGCGCTGCATGATCATTCCCCTCAAGCCACGGTGACGCGGACGGTTTCGACGACGTTGCGCAAGTAACCCGCCGGATTCCAGCGCGGCGTATCCGGCTGGGTTTCGCCGCCATTGCCGGTGGCGCGCACCTTGAGTTCGTGGGAGCCCGCCGCGAGCTTCACCGGCAGCGTCCATTCACGGAACGAGTATTTGCCGAGATCCTTGCCGAGCTTGGCGTTGGTCCAGGTCTTGCCGCCGTCGGTGGAGACCGCGACCTCCTTGATACCCTTGCCGCCGTCGAAGGCGATGCCGCGCAGCGTCGTGCCGCCTGCTTTCAGCTTGGCGCCGTCGGGGACGCTGGTGATGAAGGAACGGATGGTGAAGCGGTTGATCGGGATCGTCGCCTTCGGCGCGGTGCCCGGCTCGACCGCATTGTTCGGGGTGTCCGGAATGCGATAGGCCGACTTCATCCAGAAGCCGTCATAGACATTGTCGATGACGGTGATCTCGTTGACGTGCTTGACCCAATAGGTGCCGTAATAGCCGGGCACGATCAGGCGCAGCGGAAAGCCGTTGAGGAACGGCAGGTCCTCGCCGTTCATGCCATAGGCCAGCATCACCTCGCCGTCGCTGGCGTGATCGATATCGAGTGCCTTGACGAAGTCGGGCGTCTTGTCGCTGACCGGACCGTCCATGCCATTGAAGGTGACCTGCTTGGCGCCGCTCTGCACGCCCGCCATCGCCAGCACCGCCTTCAGCGGCACGCCGCGCCAGCGCGCATTGCCCATCGCGCCGTTGGCGAGCTGGCCACCGGCCACGCGCGGATCCAGGAAGCCGCGGCTGTTGCCGGAGCACTGGTTGACGGCGACGATCTCGGTCGCCTTCATCTTCCTGATGTCCTTCAGCGACAGCTTGAGCGGCTTGTCGACCTTGCCCTTGACCTCGAGCGTGAACTTGTCGGGGTCGAGACTGTAGGGCAGGTCGGACAGGTGATAGCGCACGAAGAACGCGTTATTTGGCGTGATCGGGCCGTCGTTGAAGACCGCGAACGGCGTCTCGAGCTGCGGCGGACGGCTGGTCAGGCCGATCATCGGCCGCTTCTGCGGATATTTCACCAAAGGCCGCTCGCCATTTGCAAAGGGCAGGGCGACGGTGTCGAGTGCCAGCGCTTTGGTCGGGCTCAGTGTAGTCGCAACAGCGGCAAGGCCCGCTCCTTTGAGCAGGTCGCGTCGATCGAACATGTGGTCTCCTCCCGGAGCTTTTCGGTGGATCACGGTCATCACCGCGATCTCGCACTCATGTGTCGCAACGACTCAGTTGAAGTCAATTCGTGCTTTCGCAGCAGGCCCATGCCGTTGCGTTGCAGCAAGCCGGTGTTACGCGGAGTCGAGTCGTAACCGCGGCGACGGTGCACTCCCTCGCCCCGTTCTTACGGGGAGAGGGTTGGGGTGAGGGGCTGCTTCCGCAAGGATGGTAAGAGTTGGACACGCGGAGAGTCCCCCTCACCCGGATCGCTCCGCGATCCGACCTCTCCCCGCAAGCGGGGCGAGGTTGCGCCTCACGCCGCGACGCGTTCGCCGCGATCGACGAGCGCCGACAGCTCCCTCGCGTCCGCGACGACGCGCACGGCCATCGGTTCGTCGCGGCCGCGGATCGCGACCTCCTGCTGCGGCAGCGCATCGTCGGCAAGGCCCGCGGTGCGGCGGACTTCCTCCGAGACGATCGCTTCGCAGGCCAGTGTCTTGGTCATGTCCTGGAGGCGGGCCGCGACGTTGACGGCGTCGCCCAGCGCCGTGAAGACGATGTGATCGCGATAGCCGATGTCGCCGATAATGACCTCGCCGCCGTGGATGCCGATGCCGAAGCGGATCGGCTGCCGCAGATCGTGGCTCAAGAGCTCGTTCAGATCGTCGATTTGCCTGGCGATGCCGGCGGCGGCCTTCAGCGCCTGCCGGCAGGCCTCTTGCGGATCGGCGCTCAGTCCGAACAACGCCAGCATGCCGTCGCCGACGAACTGGTTCGGCTGGCCGCCATTCTCGATCACGGCCTGCGAGACGGCGCCGAGGAAGCGGTTGACGATGAACACGGTGTCGAACGGCAACCGCTTCTCCGCGAGCTGCGTCGAGCCGCGCATGTCCACGAACAGGCTGACGAGATAGCGCTCTTGGCCGATTCTGGCGGGCGTCGAGGCCTGGGTGTTTGCCGACAGGGTATGCGCGGTGAAGAGCTGGAAGAAGGAGAGATCCGACGTCGGCCGCAGCTGGCAGGCGAGCCTGATCGAGGGGTCGCTGGTGCCGACACGGGTGAGCACGAACGCCTCGCGCTGCGACGGCTCGGGCAGGGCGCCATGATCGCCGATGATGCGGATGCGGCAGGTCGAGCAGCGGGCGCGGCCGCCGCAGACGCTGGCATGCGGCACATTGTGGCGCAGGCTCGCCTCCAGCACGGAGAGGCCCTTGGGGACGCGCACCGTCTTGCCGTTGCCGTAGGACAGCGCGATCATGCCACCGCGTCGTTCGCGCAAGGCCCGTACGCCGCGTGCGGCGAGCGCCAAGGCGAGCAATCCGAGATAACCGGCGGTGAGGCCACCGGTGATGCGGTCGAGCGTCGCGGCCTCGGCCGTGGTGCCGACCTGGCTGCGCGTGAGATTATGCGTCCGCCATTCCCCGTCGTCGGCCTCGACCTCGACGCTGCGGCCACCCTGGTAGACACCCAGCAGCGACAGCGTCGGGATCAGCACGGCCGCCGCGAGCAGATAGGGCGCTGCGCGCGTGAAGAACGGTTTGAGGCGAAGCCAGAAATAGATGCCGATGCAGCCGTGCACCCAGGCGATGAGAAGCAGGATCGTCATCGTCCAGATACGGTTCGACGCGACGAAGAACAGGTAGAGTTCCTGCGGATAGAGTTTTTGGTGCCCGTACAGCGTCTGGCCGAGCCGCACCCCGATCACATGCGCCATGACCAGCGCGGGGATGCTCAAGCCCAGCACGAGCTGCAGCGGCTCGACCGTCCGCCAGCGGAACTGCCGGCGTTGATACAGTGCATAGATGCCGAGCCCCATATGCGTGAGCGCCGCCGTGTAGAACGTGATCGCAACCGGCAGGAACTGCCAGAACAGCGTGTGGTAGGTGACCCCGATCTCCATGGCATCGACCGAGATGTTGCCGAGCGCATGGTTGAGGAAATGGCTGACCACATAGGCGAACAGGATGACGCCGCAGACCAGCCGCACCTGGCGCAAGCTGATGGCGCGGGAGAGCTCGGAAAATCGTGAGGATGCGGTTGCGGCCATGATTCGCTTGTATCAGTTCATGAAGGAGAACAGCCAGCGCCGCGTTTAATTCCGGGGGTGGACAGCTTGCGGGATCACATCCGCGGCAGGGTGACGAAATCGTAGGGTGGGCAAAGGCGCCTTGGCGCCGTGCCCACCAATCGGCACTTGCGGTGGGCACGCTTCGCTTTGCCCACCCTACAGTCTCCTCGTCGGGGCTGGGATCGCGACAGCCGAATAGGTGGATCCGACCCCCAACATTGACTCCCCCTCCCAGGTTGGCGAAAAGCGCCGCCGTGGCGACAACTCCCGACATCACGATGCCCCCCGCAGGCGCGGCGCGCCGGCCGCTCGTCGTGGCCGCGGCGATCATCGCCGCGATGACGCTGCTGCGCATGGTCTACGCCTCGGCTATCGAGCTGCGTACGGACGAGGCCTATTACTGGACGTGGTCGCAGGAGACGGCGCTCAGCTTCCTGGATCACCCCCCCGGCATCGCCTGGCTGATCCGGTTCGGCACTGCGATCTTCGGCGACACCAGGCTCGGTGTGCGCTTCGGCGGCATCGTCGCGATGCTGGTGACGCAGCTCCTGCTCGCCGATATCGTCCGCCGCCTCACCCATGATGTGCGCGCCGTCGTGCTCGCGGTGCTGATGCCGGAGGCCGCGCTCTATTACGGCCTGCTGATGGCCAAGGTTGCGCCCGATGTCGCCATGATGCCGTTTGCGGTGGCGATGATGTGGTGCCTGGTGCGGCTTGCGCAGGGCGGCGACGGCCGCTGGTGGCTCGCGGCCGGCCTGTTCGCCGGATTGGCGATGCTGTCGAAATTCACCGTGATCATGTTCGCGCCGGCGGTTGCCGCCTTTCTGCTGGTGCCGGATTGGCGCTGGCGCTGGCTGCGCAGCCCCTATCCGTATCTCGCGGTCCTGATCGCAATCGTCGTGTTCTCGCCCGTGCTGATCTGGAACGTGCAGCACGACTGGGCTGCGATTCGCTTCCAGGGCGTGCGCGCCACCACTAGCTACGGCATCTCGCTCCGCACCTTCGGCGATTACATCGGCCTGCAATTCGGACTGGTCGGCTTCGTCATGCTGCCGGTGGTGCTGACGGGAGTGGTGATGACGGCGTGGCGCGGCTATCGCACGCGCGAGCCGGTCGCGATTTTGTTGTCGACCGCGGTCCTGGTGCCGTTTCTCTATTTTCTCGCGAAATCCCTGACCCTCCGCGTCGGCGACACCTGGCCGATGTTCATGTGGCCGGTCGGTTTCGCCGCCGCCGCTGTCAACCTCACCATGTTGCAGCGTGAAAAATGGTCTGCGCGGATGATCAGGTCGGCGCTGTTCTGGGCCAACACAGCGGTGGTCTCCGGCATCGCCTTTGTCGTCATCGTGTTCCTCTATTACGTCGCCGCACCCTGGAATTTTCTCGGCAAGATCGATCCGATCGGTGCCGAGTCCGGCTACGAGCAGGTCGCCGCGCGCGCACAGGCCGCATTGGACGAGACCGGCGCGACCTGGATCGCCACCACGGACTACCGCACCTACGCCATGATGCGCTGGCTGTTCCGGGGCCGCGTGCCCGTGATCGAGATCAACGAGCGCGGCCGCTTCCAGGACTTTCGTGATCCCGGCATGGACCGGATCAAGGGCCGCGCCGGCATTTATGTCGGGCGCGAGCCGGACAAACATTCATCGCTATGGGAGAACATCCCCGCCAAGCGCGAGCCGCTCGGTCAAGTCGAGCGCCGCTGGCGCGGCCTCGTGATGGATACGTATGTGCTAGAGAAGCTGTCTGGCTGGACCCCAGTGCTGTCGCCGCCGAAGAACTCGCCGCTATTCCAGTGGCGCGTGCTGGCGGGGGAATTCGAGAGGCGTATGCTCAGCTAGCGCGGCAAGCTCCGAATTCCCTTCTCTCCATGTGGGAGAAGGTGGCGCGAAGCGCGGATGAGGGGTATCTCTCCGCAAATTCGAGTGAGAGTTGGACTCGCGGAGAGAGACCCCTCACCCGTCTCGCCGCTTCGCGTCGAGCCACCCTCTCCCACAAGGGGAGAGGGGAAAACGAGCGCGTCGGCCAAACAGAACGCTACTCCTCCTCGTCCTTCTTTCGCAGCAGATCCGTCGCGAGATCCGACAGCTTCGGCGGCGGCAGTGCCGCGAACGGCAGCGGCCGTGTGACGTCGATCGCGGCGAGGCCCAGCCGTGCCGTCAGCAATCCATTCAGCATGCCTTCGCCCAGCCGCTGCGACAGCTTCGCCGCAATGCCGTGGCCGAGCATCTGCTGCACCAGGCTGTCACTCGCCGCCATGCCGCCGGTGATGGCGAGATGGGCGATGACGTGGCGGAGCAGGCGGATCATGCCAAGCGCGCCGGGACGGCCGCCATAGAGAAAAGCGAGCTGGCGTATCAATCTCAGCGAGGCCACGAACACGAACAGCACGTCGATCAGCGCGCGGGGCGAAACCGCCGTGACGATCGAGACCTTCTGCGCGGCTGACGACACCAGCCGCCGCGCCTCGATGTCCAGCGGCGACATCAATTCGCGCTCGGCGAGCCGGATCATGTCGGCGCCGTCGATGATCTCGCCGGCGTGGCTCTCCAGTGCGGCACGGGCGCGCGCGAGCTGCGGGTTCTGATGTGCGATCTTGAGCAGATCCTGCACGATGATGCGGCTCTCCTTGCGATCGTCGCTGGCAAGGACGGCGGCCGCGCGCTGATGCAGCTTTTCGATCGTTGCCAGCCGCGCCAGCCCGTACGCCTCGCGTCCGGTCACCACCGCGAGCGCAAGCGCGGTGACGGAGGCAAGCGCCAGTCCGACGAAGCCGAGGCTTTCGCTGCGCGCAAACAGATCCTCGATCAGACGGACGACGCCGAGCCCGACCCCGAGCAGCGTCAGCCCGGCAACGCCGGACCAGAACAATGCGCCCCAGGGGAAGCCGCGCCGCGCCGGGAGCGCGGATGCGATCGGCACCGGCAAATTCGCCGGATCGGGCTCCGGCGTGATCTGGATGGTGGTGCGGCCGAGCCGGGTCGTCTCGTCGGCCTCCGTGACGACGACGCCGGGGTCGTCGAGCCGGAACGTCGCCGGTCGCCGTGGCTTCGATCGGTCGTTCATGACAATTTGTCTCCGATCAGGAACTGCAAGGCACGGTCGAGGCGGATGTGAGGCAGCGCCGGCTGGTCGGCCCCCTCGCGCTCGAGCTTTGGCGGACGGAAGCGCAGGAAGCGAAAATCGCTCTTCTCGGCGGCCTCGGTCGAGAGCCCGCGGAACGCGTCGGTGCCGTTGAACAGCGGCTCGGGATCGAGCGGCAGGTCGCCCGGAAAGGTCGCGACCTCGGTGTTGCCGTCGAAGAACTCGCCGCCGGCGCTTTCGCCCGCGGCCGGCGTCCCCAGGATCGAGGGCAATTTGTCACGGCCATGCGCGACCTGCGCCTCGCGGGTGGCGCGGACGGCGGCGAGCGCGACGACGTCGATCGCCGCGCCGGTAGTTTCCGCGCGCGCAACCGCATGGGTGACCGCGCGGCGCAGCACGGCCTCAAGCCGGTCATGGCTGGAATGATGCAGATGATCCGCCTTGGTCGCCGCGAACAGCACGCGGTCGATCCGCGGCCGGAACAGGCCGGAGAGGATCGTGCTGCGGCCGATGTTGAAGCAGTCGAGAATGCCCGCGAGTGCGGCTTCGAGATCGTGCAGCGCTTCGGGGCCGGCGTTGAACGCGGCGAGTGCGTCGGCCAGCACGATCTGGCGATCGAGCCGGGCAAAATGATCGCGGAAGAACGGCCGCACCACGACGTCCTTGTAGGCCTCGTAGCGACGTACCATCATCGCCCACAGCGATCCCTCCGGTGCCTGGCCGCCCGCGGGCACGTCGAGCGGCGCAAAGGTCAGCGCCGGTGTGTCGGCGAGGTTGCCCGGCATCAGGAAGCGGCCGGGCGGCAGCAGGCTCATCGCAAACCGCTCGTCGCGGCAGCCTTGCAAATAGCCCCTGAACAGCTTCGCGGCCGTCAGCGTCGCCTGCTCGTCCTCGCGCGCCTCGGGCTTGAGGGTTGCGAGATGCGCGTGCCAGTCCGCGGCAAGATGGACGCGCGGCGCCTCGCGCGACAGGGCGAGACTTTCGGCTGACCATTGCTCAAAGCTCTTCTGGAGCAGCGGCAGGTCGAGCAGCCACTCGCCGGGATAGTCGACGATGTCGAGCGTCAGTGTGCGGTCGGCGCCGTTCGGGCGCTGGTAGTCGATCACGAGCCTGAGCTCGCTGATGTCGACAGTCGAGCTCGGCCAGCGCCGCTCCTCGATCAGCGCGCGCAGATGGCTCTCATAAGCAAAGCGGGGCACGGCGTCGTCCGGCTGGGGCGCCAGATGCGCCCGCGCGATCCGCCCGGACGAATAGGCCTCGAATACCGGAAAACGGCCGCCGCGGGTGAGGCCGTGGATCAGCGCGGTGATGAACACCGTCTTGCCGGCCCGGGACAGGCCGGTGACCCCGAGCCGCACCGTCGGGTTGAAGAAGTGCTCGCCATAGTCGATCAGCGCCCTCGCCGACAGCCGCGCTTCTTCGACCATATCCTGGAAACTGAATGCCATTTGAACGTTAAGTGATCTCGGCGGGAGAAAATGTGTGACCGATCACAAAAGTGGCAATTGCGTGGGGAAAATCAAGCTTCATACTTCCACCTCCTTTGTCGGCAAATCAGCCGTTTGCAAATCAACCGTTTGCAAGTCACCCGTTTGAACGACGCACCGGTCCCAAAACACCCATACAAGAGGGTATTGTCTCACTTTGCGGATTGCCATGACCGTCTTCCAACTGAAACAGCTCGCATCCTCCTCCGTCCACGCCGCCGCTGACGCGGTCGGCTGGCATTACGACCGCGCCGAGTTGATCGCCGACGGCGTGATCCACGCGATCGGCGTGCTCTGCGGCCTCATTGCCGCGACCGTGCTGGTGGTGCTGACGGTGCTCTTTGCCGACGCGACCGACATCGTCGGCGTCTCGATCTACGTCGCCGGCCTGCTCTCGATGCTGGTGTTGTCGGCGACCTATAATCTCTGGCCGGTCTCGCCGGCCAAATGGCTGCTGCGGCGCTTCGACCATTCGGCGATCTATCTCCTGATCGCGGCGACCTACACGCCGTTCATCCTGGAGGTGAAGGACAGCGGGTTCGCGCTGGTGCTGCTCGCCGGCGTCTGGTGCGTGGCACTCCTCGGCATCGTGCTGAAACTTCTCTACCCCGGCCGGTTCGACCGCGTCGCGGTCGGCATCTACCTCGCGATGGGCTGGACCGGCGTGATGCTCTACGATTCCGTGGTCAAGGCGCTGCCTGCGCTGGTGCTGGGCTTCATCCTTGCGGGTGGCCTGCTCTACAGCTTCGGCGTGATCTTCCATGCCTGGCGACGGCTGCGCTTCCAGAATGCGATCTGGCACGGCTTTGTCTTGGCCGGTGCGGCGTGCCATTATACCGCGGTGCTCGACCTCGTGTTGAGCTGAGCAAGCTCCGCCAAGCGGAATAAGCCAAAACGGTATAAAACAAGAGGAGACGTCGCATGCAGGTGACCGGCAAGGTCGTGGTCGTCACGGGCGGCGCCAACGGCATCGGCAAGGCGCTGTGCGAAGCGTTTCACAAGGCTGGCGCGGCCAAAGTCGTCGTCGCCGACATGGACGCGGACAACGCGCGGGCGGTCGCTGCTACGGTAGATGGCGCGGCCTTCAAATGCGACGTCGCGCAGGAAAAGGATATTTCCCACGTCATCGAGGAGACCGAGCGGCAGTTCGGCCCGATCGAATTGTTCTGCTCCAATGCCGGCATCGGCGGCGGCTTCGACCCGATGTCGGTCAATGCCGGCGGTGCCTCCGACGAGCCTTGGCAGCGCAGCTGGGCTATTCACGTCATGGCGCATGTCTATGCGGCGCGGCATCTGATCCCGCGCATGAAGGCGCGCGGCGGCGGTTATTTCCTCAACACCATCTCGGCCGCGGGACTGTTGTCGCAGGTGGGCAGTCCGGCTTACTCCACCACCAAGCATGCCGCGGTCGGCTTTGCCGAAAACCTCGCGATCTCGCACAAGGCGCACAACATCCGTGTCTCGATCCTCTGCCCCCAGGGCGTCGACACCAACATGCTGCGTTCGATTCCCAAGGGCCCGCAATCCGGCGACGGCGATCTCTCGGCCGAGCAGGTTGCCAAGGACGTGCTCGCCGGTCTCGATCAGGAGACGTTCCTGATCCTGCCGCACCCGCAGGTGCTCGGCTACATGCGCAAGAAGACCGAGAATTACGACCGCTGGATCGGCGGCATGGCCAAGATCCAGGCCAGGATGCGCGACGAGTTCGGGAGGTAGGGAAGAGGCCGGCCACGACCTCCGGTGTCGTCCTGGCGAAGGCCAGGACCCATACCGCGAGGTCTACCGATCTTGCCGTGGTAGCAGTACCGAACGACAAGTCTTCGCCAAACTACTTCCTGGGGTAATGGGTCCTGGCTTCCGCCAGGACGACGCTAGTGGCTAGGCGGCAGTCCGCCCCTCGCCCTCCACCCGGCTCTGACGCAATGCCTGCGCATAGAGCATCATCCCTTCCCGCACCGTGCGCTGCTCGGCCTCCGTCAGCGCGGCAAGGGCGCCGCTCACCTGCTGCCGTCCGAACGCGTGCAGCGCCTCCAGCGTGCGGCGGCCCTTCGCGGTCAGCGACAGCTGCTTGCTGCGTGCGTCGGTCTCGTCGGGCGTCTCCCGCAGCTCGCCGCAGTCGACCAGCTTGCGCACCAGGCGGCTGACGCTCGATTTCTCCAGCCGCAGGAAATCGCCGAGCGCGCCCGAATTCATCGGCCCGCGGATACCGATCTCCAGAATGGTGTGCACGGCCGACGGCGGATAGTCCGATGCCGCCACGGTCGCATCCATGAAGCCGAGCTCCCGCACCATCAGGCGCGAGGCCGCGCGAATGTCGTCGATCAGCGAAAGCCCGGTCATGCTTGACTCCGCGCATATAGTTGTACCATACAACTATATGCGCGCAACGGCGTACGCAAGCGTTTTGGAGTGAGCCATGAGCGGAATTTTGCCTGCGGGGGTCCGAATGAGGGGCAAGGTCTGCCTGGTGACGGGCGGCGGCAGCGGCATCGGCCGTGCCACGGCGTTGCGAATGGCGTCTGAAGGCGCGGAGGCGATTGTCGTGGCGGGCCGGCGCGAAGCCGAGATCGACGCAACCGCCGCGGCGTGCCGCGAAGTCGGTGCGAACGCCATCGCGCTCAAGACCGACATCACGCGCGAGGACGACGTCGCGCGCCTGGTTGGCACGGCGGTCGAGCGTTGCGGCCGGCTCGACGTCGCCTTCAACAATGCCGGCTTCCAGGAGCGGCGCGCGCCGCTGGAGCAGCAGGGCACGGATGTCTACGATAGCGTGTTCGACACCAATGTCCGCGCGCTGTTCCTGTGCCTGCGCCATCAATTGCCGGTCATGCTCGCGCAAGGCCGCGGCAGCATCGTCGTCAACGCCTCCGTCAGCGGCGTGCGCAATCCCAATCCCGGCTTCTCGCTCTACTCGGCATCCAAAGCTGCAGCGATCTCGCTGACACGCTCTGCTGCGATGGAAAACGCTCCACGCGGCATCCGCATCAACGCCGTCGCACCTGGCCGCGTCGTCACTGACATGATGCTGCGCGCCGGGGTCGGCGATGTCGCAACCGTCGCCGCCGGCCTGCCGCTGCGGCGGATGGGGAGCCCGGAGGAGGTGGCCGAGGCGGTGGTCTGGCTATCGTCCGACGCGTCGTCGTATGTCGTCGGGCATGTGCTGGCGGCGGATGGAGGATTCCTGGCGTCGTAGTTGCGGACGGTCGTGCCAAACATTCGCTGTCGTCACGGCCTAGTGCGCAATTGCGCACGGGGGCCGGGACCCATAACCCCAGGGAGTAATTTGGCGAAGATTGGTTGTTCGGGATTAGCAATGCGCGCAATCGATAGATCACGCGGTATGGGTCCCGGCCTTCGCCGGGACGACGATGTGGATATACCGTGCGTCCCTAATGCTTCTGCCCGTACAGCACCGGCACCGCCGAATCCACGATCACCTCCACCAGGCTCGTCCCGTCGAATGCCATCCCGCGCTCGAGCGCCTCGCCAAGCTCCGCCGCCTTGCTCACCCGCACCGCATGGCAACCCATGCCCTCGGCGAGCCGGACGAAATCGATCCCCGGCAACTCCAGTCCCGGCACGTTCCTCACCTGCATCACCTGGCTGAACGAGCGCATCGCGCCGTAGCCGGAATTGTTGATGACGACGATGGTGAGCGGCAGCTTGCGCTGCGCGGCGGTCCACAGCGCCTGGATCGAATACATCGCCGAGCCGTCGCCGATCAGGCACACCGTGCGGCTCGTCGGCTTGCCGAGCGCCATGCCGACCGCGGCCGGCAGCGAGTAGCCGAGCCCGCCGCTCGCCATGGTGTAAAAACTGTCCTGGCCGCGCATCGGCATGAACTTTTGCATCGCCGGCCGGTGCGAGGGGATTTCCTCGACCAGCGACGCGCCGTCCGGCATCGCCTGCGACAGCGAATGCAGCAGGAATTCGACCGGCAGCGGATCGCCGGCTTGCGGGGCCGGCGGCAGCGTTCGCCCCTTCGGTGCCGCGCGCTTGCTCTCCGGCAAGAGGTCGAGCAGCATTGCGAGCGCCGGCTTCATCGTCGCGATGATGCTGGTTCCGACCGGCGTCACCGCGGCGGCATCCGGGTCATCCGTGATCTGGAAGAGCGTCGTGCCGCCATCGAAGATCGCGGCGTGGCCTTCGACGTGGAAAGTGAACACCGGCGCGCCGATCACGACGACGAGGTCGTGCTCGCGTAATGCGTCGGAGAGCTGCGCGGGAGAGGCGTGCAGGAAACCTGCAAACTGCGGATGGCGTTCCGGGAACGAGCAGCGCGCCGAGAACGGGCTGACCCAGACGCTGGCCTTGGCCTTCTCGGCCACGCGCACCATCAGCTCGACCGCGCCGGCGCGATCGACACCGGGGCCGACGACGAGGGCAGGGTGCTTGGCTGAACCGAGCGCGGCGACCAACGCCTTCATCCCGTCAGCCTCGGGCGCCATCTCGCGACTGACCTTGCGGGCTTCGATGGGAGCTGTCGCATGCGCCCAGTCGTCGACCGGAATCGAGACGAAAGTCGGCCCGCAGGGCGGCTGCATCGCGGTGTAATAGGCGCGCGCGATCGCGGCCGGCACGTCCTCGGGCCGCGCCGGCTCGACGCTGTATTTCACATAAGGCCGCGGGAATTCGGACGCACGCTCGGCATAGAGGAATGCCTGCAACGGCAGGATCGAGCGCGCCTGCTGGCCCGCGGTGATCACCAGCGGCGTCTGGTTGCGATGCGCGGTATAGATGTTGCCGAGTGCGTTGCCGACGCCGGCGGCCGAATGCAGATTGACGAAGCCGGCATTGCGCGTCGCCTGCGCATAACCATCGGCCATGCCGACCGCGGAGGCTTCCTGAAGCGCCAGCACGTAGTCGATATCGTCGGGCCAGTCGCTCAGGAACGGCAGCTCGGTCGAGCCGGGGTTGCCGAACACGCGTCTGATGCCGAAGGAGCGCAGCAGGTCGAGCGTCGCCTGCTTGACGGTGACGGATTTGCTGCCGGTCTTGCCGTTCTTCGCCATGGTTTCCGTTCCCTGATGTTTATCGGCGCCGCTAACCCACCTGTCATTGCGAGCGCAGCGAAGCAATCCAGAATGCCGCCGCGGTGACAGTCTGGATTGCTTCGTCGCTTCGCTCCTCGCAATGACGCGGAGAGACTATCACCACACCGCGGTCCCCTTCATCGTCGGCTGCCCCTCCGCGTTCGCGGTCCACAGCTCCATGCCATCAGCGGTCTCATTGGCGTTGATGGAGAACTCGCTGCCCTCGAACAGCGGCTGCACCCCGCGATAGGTAAACTTCTTCGGAGCCTTGCCGCCGTGCAGCTTCGCCGCCATCTCGATGATGAACGTTGCCTGCAACGGCCCGTGGAAGATCAGGCCCGGATAGCCCTCGACTTTGGTCACGTAATCGCGGTCGTAATGGATGCGGTGGCCGTTGAAGGTCAGCGCGGAATATCGAAACAGCAGCACGGGATCGGAGACATGGCTCTCGCGATGCTGCGCCTTGGGCGGCGGAGGCAGGGCCTTTGCCGGCGCGGGCGTCGTCGTCATCTCGCGATAGACGATGTCCTGCCGCTCGCGGATGGCGATGCCGCGCGGCGAGGAGATGCTGTGCTCGACCGAGACGAAGCAAAGCGTGCCGGTCGACCCTGATTTCACCTGTACGTCCGCGATGCGCGAGCTCCGCGTCGATTCATCGCCGACGCGCAACGGCTGCAGGAACTCGATCTCGCCGCCGGCCCACATCCGGCGCGGCAGCGGCACCGGCGGCAGGAAGCCGCCGCGGGTGGGATGGCCGTCGGGACCGAGCATCGACATCGGAAACACCGGCTGCGCCAGGCACCAATGCACCGTGAACGGCGCCGCATCGCCGATCTTGGGCGAACCGACCTCCTGGAACAGCGTCGCGCGCAGGCCCTTCACGAGCTGCGCGGTGACAATGTCGGTCGCCTCTTCGCTGCGGCCGATCCACTGCCTGAGATGATCGATGTCGAGCTTCTCGGTCATGACGCCTCGCTCTTGTTGTTACGATTTCTTGACCGGTCGTTCGCCGATCCCCGGCACCGCGCCATAGCTGCGCGTCTCGCCGACAATGATCGGCGCCGGCGCGGGATAGCTGACACGTCCCTGCGGCGTGTCGACCTCCATGCGGCGCAGATGCGGATGTTTGGTGAGGTCGGCCATGGTGTTGACCTCGGCAAAGGCGATATCGGCATCGGACAGCCGCTTCAATAGCTCATCGCGCGTCATTTTGCCGAAGGCATCCGCGACTGTCTTGTCGGTGAAGTCGCGGTTGCGCACGCGCTCGACCATGTTGGCAACGCGCGGGTCTGCGGGCAGATCCGGCTGGTCCAGCACTTTTGCGCAGAGCGTCTTCCACTCGCGCTCGCTCTGGATCGAGATCAGGATGTCCTTGCCGTCGCTGGACGTGAACACGCCATAGGGCGCGATCGAGGGATGGCGCAGCCCCATGCGCTTGGGCGGATTGCCGGCTTCGGAGTTGAGCAGCGGCACGGTGCACCAGTCCGCCATCACGTCGAACATGGAGATCCGGATGTCGGCGCCCTTGCCGGTGCGTCCGCGCCCGATCAGCGCCTCCAAAATTGCCGCATGCGCGGTGGCGCCGGTCGCGACGTCGACGATGGACATGCCGACGCGCGAGGCGCCGTCGGGATTGCCGGTGATCGAGGCAAGGCCGCTCTCGGCCTGGATCAGCAGATCGTACGCCTTGCGGTGCGCATAGGGGCCCTCGTCGCCATAGCCGGTGATCGTGCACGAGATCAGCCTGGGATAATCCTTCAGCAGCCGCTCGCGCGAAAAGCCGAGCTTGTCCATCGAGCCGGGCTTGAGATTCTGGATCAGCACGTCGGCGCTCGCGATCAGTCTCTCCAGCTCGGCGCAGCCTTCCTTGGTGGCGAGATCGACCACCGCCGATTGCTTGCCGCGGTTGAGCCACACGAAGTAGCTGCTCTGGCCCTTGGCCGCCGCGTCATAGCCGCGGGCGAAATCGCCTTCGGGCCGCTCGATCTTGATAACCTCCGCGCCGGCATCCGCCAGCCGCGACGAGCAGAATGGCGCCGCCACCGCCTGCTCGACCGCAATCACCCTGATCCCGTCAAGAGCTCCCATGATGCTGCCTCAGTACGAACGGGGCATGCCGAGCACGTGCTCGGCGATGAAGGACAGCACGAGATTGGTCGAGATCGGCGCCACCTGATAGAGCCGCGTCTCGCGGAATTTGCGCTCGACGTCGTACTCCTCGGCAAATCCAAAGCCGCCATGGGTCTGGACGCAGGCATTGGCCGCTTCCCACGACGCATCAGCCGCGAGCATTTTTGCCATGTTGGCCTCCGCGCCGCAGTCGAGCCCGGCCTCGTATTTGCGCGTCGCTTCCTTCACCATCAGTTCGGCCGCGCGCATCGCGGCATAGGCCTTGGCGATCGGAAACTGGATGCCTTGATTCTGGCCGATCGGCCGGCCGAAAACGCTGCGCTCCTTGGCGTAGTTGGTGGCCTTTGCGATGAACCATTTGGCATCGCCGACGCATTCGGCCGCGATCAGGATGCGTTCGGCATTCATGCCGGAGAGGATGTAGCGAAAGCCCTTGCCCTCTTCGCCGATCAGATTCTCTGCCGGCACCTTCATGTCGGTAAAGAACACCTCGGTGGTGGCGTGATTCATCATGGTGCGGATCGGGCGGATCTCGAGGCCCTTGTTCTTGGCCTCGCGCATGTCGACGATGAACACCGAAAGACCGTCGGTGCGCTTCTTGACCTGGTCCTTCGGCGTGGTGCGCGCCAGCAGCAGCATCAGGTCGGAATGCTCGGCCCGACTGGTCCAGATTTTCTGGCCGTTGACGACGTAGCCGGCATTGCCGTCCTTGCGCGCGAAGGTCTTCAGCGAGGTGGTGTCGGTGCCGCTGGTCGGCTCGGTGACGCCGAAGGCCTGCAGGCGCAATTCGCCGCTCGCGACCTTCGGCAGATATTTTGCCTTCTGCTCGTCATTGCCGTGCCGCAGCACGGTGCCCATCGTGTACATCTGGGCGTGGCAGCCGCCGCCGTTGCAGCCCGCGCGCTGGATCTCTTCGAGGATCGCCGCGGCTGCAGAAAGCTTCAAGCCCGCCCCGCCATATTCCTCGGGGATCAGCACCGAGAGATAGCCGGCCTGCGTCAACGCGTCGACGAAGGCCGTGGGGTAGGCCATCTCACGGTCGAGCTTGCGCCAGTATTCGCCGGGAAACTGCGCGCAGAGCTTTGCGACGGCTTCGCGGATGTCGGCGTGATCTTCGGTGTGGTGTTCTTCACTCATGGCGTTTCCAGTTGGGTGCGGCAGTTAAGATAACGCCGGCCGATCCTCTGGCGTTGTGAAAACAATGCCAGCCCCCTATGCTCATTTGCTATAGCGTATGGAGTAGCCTTCCAGGATTGGCAAGCATGGATTTCCGTCAGCTCAGGACCTTCAGTTGCGTGGCGGAGCTCGGCAGCCTCTCCAAGGCATCCGACACGTTGCGTGTGGCGCAGCCGGCGCTCTCCAGGCAGATCAAGCTGCTGGAACACGAGTTGCGCACCGAATTGTTCACCCGCAACGGCCGCGGCATGGTGCTCACGGATGCCGGCCGCCTGTTGCTGGCGCGCACCTCCGGCATCGTGCGGCAGATCGACCAGATCCGCGACGACATCCAGTCGTCGAAGGGGCCGCCGTCCGGCCAGGTCGTGCTCGGTCTGGTCCCGACCGTGAGCTGCGTGCTGTCGGCGCGCTTTGCGCGGCGCTGCGTCGAAAAATTTCCCGGCATTTCGCTGCGCATCGTCGAGAGCTACAGCGGCCATCTGGTCGAATGGCTGCATCGCGGCGAGATGGATCTCGCCATCCTCTACGGCCGCTCCGCCGATCTGCATCTCAACGTCGAGAGCCTCGGGCGCGACAACATCGTCGCGGTGGGTCCGCGCGGTTGTGGCTTGGCGCGCAAGAAGAGCGTCGATGTCGGCTGGCTGCTGCGGCAACGGCTGGTGCTGCCCAGTCATTCCCACGGTCTCCGCGCACTGATCGAGCACGCGGCGGCGCAACGCAAGATCAAGCTCAACGTCCAGCTCGAGGCGGATTCGTTTCGCGTGCTCACGAGCCTCGTCGAAGAAGGCCTCGGCTTCGCGCTGCTGCCGCCCTCGTCGGTCCACGCCGAGGTCGCGGACGGGCGGCTGGAAACGGCTGTCGTCTCGAAGCCGATGACGCGCGAGCTCATATTCGCCTCTCCGATCGACCGTCCGGTCTCCACCGCCTCGGTTGCCGTCACCACCCTCCTGCGCGAGGAAGTCGCCGCCTGCCGCAAGGAAGGCGTGTGGGACATCAAGTTGAGTTAGATGTGCCGGTGCGGTTTAGGACAGAAGGCCGTATGCGACCCATCGCATGTTGTGCGAGCTGTCATGCCGGAATTTTATAGCTGGGTTCGTGCGTCGCCAGTTTGGCGCGCACGTGCCTCGTCATTGCGAGCGCAGCGAAGCAATCCAGCAATCTCTCCGCCGTGGCGATCTGGATTGCTTCGTCGCAAGGGCTCCTCGCAATGACGGAGGATGAGCCTACCCAGGAATCCTCACCGGCAGCGACTCGTATCCCTTGATGAAGCTCGAATAGATCCGCTTGGGCTCGCCAACCACCTCGATGCGGTCGAAGCGCTTCAGCATCTCTTCCCAGACAATCTTGAGCTGGAGCTCGGCGAGGCGCATGCCGACGCAGCGGTGGATGCCGAAGCCGAAGGAGAGGTGGGTGCGCGGCCGCGGCCGGTCGATGATGAACTCGTTCGGCCTCTCGAACATCTCCTCGTCGCGGTTGCCCGAGACGTACCACATCACGACGCGGTCGCCCTTCTTGATCTGCTTGCCGCCAACTTCAGTGTCCTGCAGTGCGGTGCGCCGCATATGCGCGAGCGGGGTCTGCCAGCGGATCACCTCGGGCACCATGGAATCGATCAATTCCGGGTTGGCGCGCAGCCTGTCGTACTGCTCCGGGTTCTCGTTCAGCGCCAGCACTGAGCCCGTCATGGTGTTGCGCGTGGTGTCGTTGCCGCCGACGATGAGCAGGATGATGTTGCCCATGAGATTGTCGGGATCCATGAACCGCGTGGCGTCGTTGTGCGCCATCAGCGACAACAAATCGTTGCGCGGGGCGGAGTTGACGCGCTCGTTCCAGAGCTTGGACATGTAGGCGTAGCATTCGTCCATCTCGCGGCGGCGCTCTTCGGCCGACGCCACGATGCCGCTTTTGGGCAGCGCGGTCGCGACATCGGACCAGCGCGTGAGCTTGCGCCGTTCTTCCCAGGGAAAGTCGAACAGGGTGGCCAGCATCTGCGTCGTCAGCTCGATCGAGACGCGCTCGACGAAATTGAAGATCTCGTTGCGCGGCAGATTGTCGAGCACGGTCTGCGAGCGCTGGCGGATCAGTTTTGCCAATTCGTCTAGATGGGTCGGCGTGAACATCGGCGACACCGTCTTGCGCTGCGACGAATGACGCGGCTGGTCCATGGCGATGAAGCTCGGCCAGTCATAACCTTCCGGCACGTCGCGGATCCCGATGCCGCCGAGCGTCGAGTCGGAGGAGAACAGGCCGTGGTTGGTGTCGACATGCATGATGTCGTTGTACTTCACCACCGACCAATACGGCTCGATCGGCGCGTTGGTGCAGTAATGCACCGGCTCTTCCTTGCGCAGCCGCTCGAACCACGGCCACAGGGTGTCGTCCTGGAACAGCCTGGGCGCGCCCGGGTGGAACTGCGCCAGCGGGGTCGCATAGGCCTCCTCGCGAGCCCTGCGCATGCGTTCGGCCTTGTCCACTTGAACCGGCGCTTGGATGTTCATGGTGGTTGCTCCAGTGTTTGAATCGGACGCCGGGGACGCAGTTCACCTCGCCCCGCTTGCGGGGAGAGGTCGGATCGCATCGCTAGATGCGATCCGGGTGAGGGGGAGTCTCCACGAGTCGGCTGTCACCGTCCTCGTGGAGACTCCCCCTCACCCCACCCTCTCCCCGCAAGCGGGGCGAGGGAGAGAAGCACCGGCGTATGCCACATCACGCCGCAATCTTCACCGGCAAGGTTTCGAGACCCTTTACGAAACTCGAATAGACCCGCTTGGGTTCGCCGACCACCTCGATGTGGTCGAATCGCTTGAGGATCTCTTCCCAGATAATCTTGAGCTGGAGTTCGGCAAGCCGCAAGCCGACGCAGCGGTGGATGCCGAAGCCGAACGAGAGATGCGTGCGCGGCCGCGCGCGGTCAATGATGAATTCGTAGGGCTTTTCGATCGCGTCGGCGTCGCGGTTGCCCGAGACGTACCACATCACGACCTTGTCACCTTTCTTGATCTGCTTGCCACGGAACTCGAAGTCCGCAAGCGCGGTGCGGCGCATATGGGCCAGCGGCGTCTGCCAGCGGATCACTTCCGGCACGAAGCTGTCGAGCAGCGCGGGGTTTTCGCGCAGCTTGCGATATTGCTCCGGATGCTGGCTGAGTGCGTCGAGCGATCCGGACATGGTGTTGCGAGTGGTGTCGTTGCCGCCGACGATCAAAAGGATGAGATTGCCAAGAAAGTTTTTCGCGTCCATGTCGCGCGTCGCGGCACCATGCGCCATCATCGACAACAAGTCGCTCTTGGGCGGCTGCTCGATGCGCTCCTTCCACAGCCGCGCGAAATAGCCCGCGCATTCCGTCAGCTCGGCCTGACGCTCGTCTTCGCTGGCGACGAGGCCGTCGGGTCCGGGAATGGTGGTCGCGATGTCCGACCAGCGCGTCAGCTTGCGGCGGTCCTCCCAGGGGAAGTCGAACAGCACGGCGAGCATCTGCGTTGTGAGCTCGATCGAGACGCGGTCGACCCAGTCGAACACCTCGCCACGCGGCAGATTGTCCAGGCACTCGGCCGAGCGCTTGCGGATGCTGAGCGCGAGATTGTCCAGATGCGTCGGCGTGAACATCGGCGCCACGGTCTTGCGCTGCGCCGCGTGACGCGGCGGGTCCATCGAGATGAAGCTCTCGCGGCGCAGTTCCGGATCGATGTCGCGGATGGTGATGCCGCCGAGCGAGGAGGCCGAGGAGAACACCGAATGGTTGGTCTCGATCTCCATGATGTCGTTGTAGCGCGTCACCGACCAATACGGGCCGAACATCGAGTCCTTGCAATAGTGCACGGGATCTTCGCGGCGCAGGCGATCGAAATAGGGCCAGAACGTATCGGTCCTGAACAGCTCGGGGTCGCCCGGATCGAACTGCTCCAGCGGCAGTGACGTTGCGCGTGCGCGTAACGCGTCGAGCTTCGCCGCGCTTTCGATGGTCCCATGCATGACCGCTCTCCCTGACATGAACCGCGCGTTCTCGTTGAATTCTGCGCTGCGGTATTTGATTTGCAATTACAGCCGGTTGTCTGCGCCGGAGCAAGGGCGAGTTTTGCCACATGGGTGTGATGTAGCCCGGATGGAGCGAAGCGAAATCCGGGATTCGGTCCGCCACTGCCGCTCTCCCAGATTGCACCGCGCTCCATCCGGGCTACGGGACATTCGCGAACGTGATCTCGCGCACGCCCTCGGCCGTGGAATCGTGCCAGAAATCGACCGGAATCGAGCCAAATCGAACCCGCCAATCTTGGGGATCGACTAATCTCTGATCTATAAGTTTGATCGAACCAGGTCCGCACCCCGAGGTTGCCGCCGTGAACGACATGCAATGGGCCCCCATCGGCTCCGAACCCTTACCCCCGCCGCTGCCGCCCACGCGGGTCGATTTCACCGGCAACCGTACCGAGTTTCGCAAATTGGTCACCAAGGGTGCCATGCTGGAGCTCGTCACCTTCGGCTTCTACCGGTTCTGGCTCGTCACCGACATCCGCCGCCATCTGTGGGCGAACACCGCGGTTGATGGCGACGCCGCCGAATATACCGGACGGGCCAAGGAGCTTCTGGTCGGCTTCCTGTTCGCGCTCGCGATCCTGGTGCCGATCTACCTCGCTTACTTCCTCGTCGGTATCGAGTTCGAGCGCTGGCAGGGCTTTGCCTCGACGCCGCTGTTCATCAGCTTCTACGCCTTCGGTCAGTTTGCGATTTTTCGCGCGCGGCGCTATCGGCTGACGCGCACGGTCTGGCGCGGCGTGCGGTTCTGGATGGACGGATCGGGCTGGGCCTATTCGTTCCGCGCCATGCTGTGGGGCTTGCTGGTGTTCCTGACGCTCGGGCTCGCATTGCCGTGGCGCGAGGCCTCGCTCGAACGCTACAAGATGCGGCACACCCATTACGGCGATTTGCGCGGCGATTTCGCGGGCAATGGCTGGACGTTCTTCAAGCGCGCCTGGTGGCTGTGGCTGCTGAGCCCGATCGCAATGGTGATCTTTCCGCTGGCGCCGTTCTTCTATGCCGAATTCAAGGCGCGCGAGTGGCGCTGGTGGCTCGACGGTATCCGCATCGGCGACGTCAGCCTGTCCTCGCAACTGCCGCACAATGCATTCTACGGCCTGTACTGGAAAGTGATCGGTTGGTGGACGCTGCTCTCGGCCATCTTCGCCGCCTATATCGGCGGAGCGACCATGCTCGTGGTCACCCTGAGTGGCCTTTCGGTCGAGCAGGCGTTGGGGCCCGGGAATGCCGGCAAGAGCATCCCGACATTGGTGATGATGGTCGTCGGCTATCTCGCTCTCGCCCTGGCCCTCAACATCGTCATGCGGGTCTATCTCCAGCGCGATCTCTGGGCCAAGGTGCTGGAAACCGTCGATGTGCACAACATCGCCGCAGCCGCGGATGTGCGCGGCAGCGCCGAGCTTGCCAGCGCGCTCGGCGAAGGCTTTGCCGATGGACTCGATGTCGCGGGATTCTGAGCTGTGAGTGACGTATTCGCTGAGACCCCGGCGCAATCCGCAAAGCCGACGATCTTCTTCGACGGCGTGTCGAGCCGCAGGCGGCAGGTGGCGCTGACGCTCAGTGACGCGCTCGAGATCCTCGAAGAGGGTGCGACGCCCGTTCGCTGGGACTATGCCGACATCCGCCGTGCCGACAGCCCGCCCGGCATTTTGCGGCTCGCCTGCGCTTCCGCGCCGCCGCTGGCGCGGCTGGAAATCCGCGACGCTTTGCTCGCCTCAGACGTGACCGCGCGCTGCATGCGGCTCGACGACCACCAGACCTCGCGCCGCGGCGTCGCAAAAATCGTCGGCTGGTCGATGGCTGCCGCCGTCTCCATCGTCTGCGTCGTGCTGTTCGGCGTGCCGCTCGCTGCCGACCGCCTCGCGCCGCTGGTGCCGAAACCGATCGAGCGGCGTATTGGCGATGCGTCGGAGGTTCAGGTGAAGACCATCTTCGGCCGCAATGCGTGCGAGGATGCGGCGGGGAAGGCGGCCTTCGTCAAGCTCGTCAACCGGCTGCGTGATGCCGCCGGCCTCGACGACGATTCGATGACCGCGGGCGTGCTGCCGACCCCGGTGCCGAACGCGTTCGCGCTGCCGGGCGGCAAGGTGTTCGTGCTGAAGGGTCTGCTCGACAAGGCTGAAAGTCCCGACGAACTCGCCGGCATCCTCGCCCACGAGCTCGGTCATCTCAAGCATTACGACAACATGCGCGGGTTGATCTACAACGGCGGCACCTCGTTCCTGATCGGCCTGTTGTTCGGCGACGTCACCGGCTCGAGCGCCGTGATCTTCGCCTCGCGCAGCGTGGTCGAGGCCTCCTATTCGCGTGAGGCCGAGACCGCCGCGGATAGTTTTGCCATCGAGATCATGCACAAGCTCGGCCGCTCGCCCAAACCCGCGGCGGAACTGATGTTCCGCATCACCGGCAAGGAGGGCGGCGGCCTCACGTCGATCCTGGCGAGCCATCCGCTGACCGAGGACCGCCTCGCGCGCATGACGAAAGAGGATCGCCCCGCCAGCGGCCCGCCGCTGCTGACGAATGCGGAGTGGCAGGCGCTGAAGGGGATCTGCGGCAGTGGCAAGATCTGAATCTCTTGCCGCCGACGCGTCGGCCCCGCGCCAAATCATCCGTCGGTAAGGAACGATCCGTCGGGGTCTGGTTATCCCCCGATAGACAGCGGGAAGTTCCTCATGGCTTACAGTCGTTTCGTCACGATGATCGTGGCTTCCACCGTGATCATGTTCGGTCTGATGTATCTCAACACCTTCGCTCTGGATCACGTCTGGTACAGCCAGACCCGGACGTGGATGGCGTTGCTGATGGGCGCAGTCATGGCCGCCGTGATGCTCGCTTTCATGTGGGGCATGTACAGGAACCGTACGGCGAACGTCGCCATTCTGGCGGCCAGCGCCGTCGTGTTCGCGGTTTCGCTCTGGCTCGTTCGAAGCCAGCAGACCGTGACCGACGTCGCCTATATGGAGGCGATGATCCCGCATCATTCCATCGCGGTTCTCACCAGCGAGCGTGCGCACATCAGGGATCCCCGAGTCCGCAAGCTGGCCGACGACATTATCGAAGCCCAGGTGCGGGAGATCGGCGAAATGGAACGGTTGATCGCCGACCTCAAGGAGAAGCCCGCGCCCGCGGACGCGAAGGATCTGCCGCCGCGGCCGCCGACCTGACGGATCGGCGCGTATCACTTTGCCGGGGCGGCCGGATTGGTCGAGCCCGTGGTGACGCTCGGCGCGTTGTTCGGGCTGCTGGTGGTCGTCTGCGGACCGACGTCGCGTCCATTGTAGAAGAAGACGGCCGCGACCACGGCGATCACGAAGATCGCGCCGATCGCCCAGCCCACCGGGCTGTTGCGGCGTGCTCTGTCTGCCCTGCGGTCATCCTGATAGGTCATCGTGCTCTCCATCGTAGAGCAGGAAAACCTTGCGCGAGCGAAGCTGTTCCTAACGTGACGCGGTTTGCAGGCCGACGCTTATCGCGTCCCGTAGGCGCGGTCGCCGGCGTCGCCGAGGCCCGGCAGGATAAAGCCGTTCTCGTCGAGACCTTCGTCGACCGCAGCGGTCCAGATCGGGACGTCAGGATGCAATCCGCGCAGCCGTTCGAGCCCTTCTGGGGCGGCGATCAGGCAGGCGAGGCGGATGTCCTTGGCGCCGCGCTCCTTCAGCCGGTCGATTGCGGCCACAGCCGTGTTGGCGGTCGCAACCACCGGCGTCACCACGATCGCCAGGCGTTCGCCGAGATCGGACGGCGATTTGAAGAAATACTCGACCGCCGCAAAACTGTGCGGCTCGCGATAGAGCCCGATATGCGCGACGCGCGCCGTCGGCACCAAATCCATCATGCCGTCGACGAAGGTCGTGCCGGCGCGCAGCATCGGTACGAAGACCAGCTTCTTGCCCGCGATCTTGGCCGAGTGCATCGTCGCCAGCGGCGTCTCGATGACGGTATCGGCAAGCGGCAGGTCGCGCGTCACCTCGTAGCACAGCAGCATGCCGATCTCCTTGATCAGCTCCCGAAACGATTTGGTCGAAATCGATTTGTCCCGCACCAGGGTCAGCTTGTGCTGCACCAACGGATGATCGACGATCGTGACGCCTTGCATGACGGGATGCCTTTCTTCCTTCTCCCCTTGTGGGAGAAGGTGGCGCGAAGCGCCGGATGAGGGGTCTGTTTCCGCGAACTCGAACGAGAGACTAGAAAACCGTGCCGTCGCTGATCACCTTGAGCGGCGGCGAACCGTCGGGCCGGCGCGCGAAGGCGATGGCGCGGCCCGCGGCCCAGGTGCCGCCTTCCAGAATGCTGGCGAGCGGCAATGTCTCAGGAGTGCGGCCGAGCTTGGCGCGGACCAGTTCGGCAAGCCGGTCCAGCAGCGCCACGGTCAGCGCGCGCCATTCGACGACGAGCAGCGAATCCACCGCATGCGCACGCTCGGCGTCGGCGGCGTCGCGCAGGCGCAGCACCTCGTGATCGACGAACAGGCCGCCATTGCGGTATTCGGCAAGCCCGGTTAGGCCATGGATGTCGGTGACGTCAATTCCGGCGCGCTGCAGCGGCTCGATCAGCGAATAGCTCAGCCATTGCGATAGCTTGTGCAGGGGCACGAGGCCCGAGGTCGCATCGCTGGCCTTGATCGCCGGATGGCGCCAGCAATCGCCGAGCGGAATTCCGGCAAGCTCCAGTCGCGACGGCCAGATCGGTCCGAGCTGGTTCAGCACCGCCGAGAGAATCGCGGGTGCGGGAACCGCTCCGCCCTTCGCCTGTGCCGCGATGTGATCGAACAACCCGCCTGGCCGCGGCGTGTCGTGCGCGCCGAACACGTCCGCGCGCTCCGTCACCAGCCTGCCCAGGCGTCCCAGCAGATCGGTCCGCCCCTCGAGCCCGAGCAGCGGATTGGTGTCGCTCACCTGAAACGCCGAGCTGAGCGCGGCGAGCGGCAGCTGCGCAAGCACGTCGGCATCTGCCCTGAAGGGCGCGCGGGGATCGTGGGAAAAAAGACCGCCCGTGAACATCTCGAGACTTGCAATCGCGAGTCCCTCGGATCGACCGATGCTTTGTCCGGTCACGGCGTCGCGGTACCGCCAGACGGCACCGGCGCCGGCGTCGAGCAGCACGCTGACGATGGCAAGATCGAACTCCGCGCGCGCCCGCGCCGCGCGATCGGGCCAGGATGCCGCATCCGCAAGCCGCGCCCACCGGTCGACACCGCCGAGCACGAAATGGCGCCAGCGCGCATGGAACGGAATCTCCAGCGTCGGATAGGCTTTTCGCGTGACAGCCAACACGGCCTCCGCAACGCCGTCCATGCGATCGAGATCGATGGTGAAGTGCGTCAGCCCGCCGTTCAGGCCGATCTCGAACATCTCGCCGGCACGCGCGCGAACCGCTGCTGCGCTGAGCAGCGAACGGGCCTGCAATTCCAGAGCGTCTGCCATCAATCGATCAGTATTTTTCCAGCGAACGCCCGACCACGCCGTCGACGTCCTTCTCGGGCGCAATGTCGGTGGAGTAATAGCCGGCGGCCTTCTTCGCGGCGATCTCGACATAGGCGTCGGCGGGAATGAGCTCGGGCGGGATCGGCACGCGCTCGACGATGTCGATGCCCTGCGAGGTCAACGCGTCATGCTTCATGTCGCTCATCGAGAGAAAGCGGTCGATGCGCTTCAGGCCGAGCCAGTGGATGGTGTCGGGCATCAATTGCTGGAAGCGCGCGTCCTGGACGCCGGCGACGCATTCGGTGCGCTCGAAATAGGCGGCGGCCGCATCGCCGTCCTCCTGGCGCTTGCGCGCGTTGTAGACCAGGAACTTCGTGACCTCGCCGAGCGCGCGGCCTTCCTTGCGGTTGTAGATCACGAGCCCGAGCCCGCTCTCCTGCGCGCCACGCGCGGATTCCTCGATGCCGTGAATGAGGTAGGGACGGCAGGTGCAGATGTCGGAGCCGAACACGTCGGAGCCGTTGCACTCGTCATGCACGCGGCAGGTGATCTTGGTGCGGTGGTCGGGCAGTTTTGTCACATCGCCGAACATGTAGACGGTGGTGCCGCCGATCGGCGGCAGAAACACCTTCATGTCCGGCCGGGTCACGAGCTCAGGGAACATGCCGGCGGTCTGCTCGAACAGCGTGCGCCGCAGCTCGGTCTCGTTGGTTGCAAAGCGTTCCGCAAGGCCCGGCAGATACCAGACCGGATCGATCGCGATCTTCACCACCGACACGCTGCCATTGGCGTGCACGACGTCGCCGTCGGCGCGCAGGCGCTTGGCGGCGAGCGCCTCGCGGATCTCCGGCAGGTCCAGCCGCGCCCGCGTCACCGCGATGCTCGGCCTGATGTCGATACCCTCGGCGATGTCCTTGCCGAAATTCTCGGCGACGAGATGCCCCCAGGGATCGAGCGCGACGATCTTGGCGGGATCGCTCCATTGCGGGAACGGCCCGATGGTCGCCGCGGGAAACGTGTTGGTGAGATCGGGCCTACGAATCGGATCGAGCGCGCCGGCGGACACCGCGAGCGCGCGGTACATCGCATACGACCCGCCATGGCTGCCGATCACGTTGCGATCCCCCGCGCGCGACACCGTGCCGATGATCGGTCCGCGGGCGCGCGCGTCGGCGGCGCCCCAGTGGATCGGGAATGCGGCTGTCCTGCCCGGCTCCGGATGGGAGGTGAGGCGGATGTGGTCGGTACGGTTCGCGCGGCTCATGACCAAACTCCTAAAAAGCCAACGGCCCGCCGCTCGGACGGGCCTTGGCTCGTCGCGCTGCCGATGCGGAACACCGGCGGCGCGAGCTCAATCCAACATATTGTAGCGGGCAGTCGCGACAGACAAGTTAATCGTGCTGCGCGGGGCAGGGCGGCTCGTGGCCAAATTCCCGTCGTCCCGCGACCCGGCAGCGCTTGCCCGAGTGCCACGCCACCGCACTGGCGGACCTCGCCGCCAGCGAAGTAAGCTGATGAAGTAACTATGGTTTTCACGTTTTCAAGAGGCGCCGCACGGTTGGCGCGCCGGGCGTCGAGTTTCCGGACAAAACGTGTCATCAAACCCAACGTACAGATCGCCTTTGCCCCATCGTCTTCCTTGGAGACCGCCATGCCCGCCGCCGCCTACATCGACCCCCGTAACGGTAAGCTCTATCCGCTGGACCAGCCGCGCTGGTGCTCGGACGAGCGCATGCCGCTGCTGGTGACGCCGGGGGCGGGGATGTCGCGCGAGGACATCGACGGCCGGGCGCGCTCGCTCTGGCGCTACCGGGCGGCGCTGCCGGTCGAGATCACGGCTCCGATCACGCTCGGCGAAGGCTGCACGCCGCTGGTGCAGCAGGCCTGGGGCGAGCTGCGCCCGTTCTTCAAGCTCGAATGGTTCAACCCGACCGGCAGCTTCAAGGATCGGGGCTCCGCCGTGATGCTGTCGTTCCTGCGGCAGATCGGCGTCGAGGCCATTCTGGAGGACTCGTCCGGCAACGGCGGCTCGTCGATGGCGGGGTTAGGTGCCGCCGGCGGCATGCGCGTGAAGATTCTCGCGCCGGCATCGACGTCACCGGCCAAGATCGCGCAGGTCCGCGCCTATGGCGCAGCGGTGCAGCTCGTCGAGGGCCCGCGCGAGGAATCGGAGGCCGAGGCGATCCGGCAGTCGCAACAGACCTTCTATGCCAGCCACAATTGGCAGCCGTTCTTCCTCGAAGGCACCAAGTCGCTCGCCTATGAGATCTGGGAAGACCTTGGCTTCCGCGCCCCCGACAACGTCATCGTCCCCGTCGGCGCCGGCAGCAGCCTTTTGGGTTGCGCCTTTGGTTTCCGTGAGCTGTTGAAAGCCGGCCAGATCGCCAGGCTGCCGCGGCTGTTCGCGGCGCAGCCGCTCAATTGCTCGCCGATCGATGCAAGTTTTCAGGCGGGCGTCGATACGCCTGTCGCGCGCGAGGTGAACAAGACCGTCGCCGAAGGCACCGCGATCAAGCATCCTCTGCGCCTGCGCGAGATCATCGCCGCGTTGCGCGAGAGCGGCGGCGGCACGATCGCACTCACCGAGGATGAGATCGTCACCGCGCTGCGGCGTCTCGCGCGGCAGGGCCTGTTCGCCGAGCCGACCAGCGCAAGTGCGGCCGCCGCGCTGGACAAACTATCCGCCACCGGTGCGATCAAGGCGAACGAGACCACGGTCGCGGTCCTCACCGGCACCGGCCTCAAGGCCGCGACCATCGTCGCCGATCTCGTGCAATAGGAGCGCCAAGGAGGCGAAGCCGTCGCCGTCATGGGACCGCGTTGAACCTTTGGCATCCGTCGTCAGCCTCATGAAGGCCGATATCGAGCGAAGGGAGAGTTCCATGACCGCGCAAGACCCGTTTGCTGGTTTCAAGGCCGTCCAGAAGGAAGCCTGGTCGCTGTTCACGCCGATGGAAGTGTTCACGACACCCTCGGCCGCCAAGCTCGTGAGCTTCGCCGGGGTCGCGACCGGCCAAAGGCTGCTCGACGTCGGATGCGGCACCGGCGTTGCCGCGATCACGGCGGCGCGCCGCGGTGCCAAGGTCAGGGGCCTCGACCTGTCGCCAGTCCTGCTCGAACGCGCCCGCGAGCACGCGCAGCTGGCGAACCTCGATGTCGACTTCGCCGAAGGCGACGCCGAAAGCCTGCCCTATGGCGACAACGAGTTCGACGTGGTGCTCAGCCAGTTCGGCCACATGTTCGCGCCGCGCCCCGAGGTCGCCATCGGCGAGATGCTGCGCGTGCTGAAGCCCGGCGGCACTATCGCCTTCTCCACCTGGCCGCCGCATCTCTATGTCGGACGGATGTTCGCGCTGATCGGCCGCCATCTGCCGCCGCCCGAGGGCGTGGCATCACCGGTGTCGTGGGGCGATCCGAAGATCGTGTCCGAACGTCTCGCAGGGAAAGCGAAGGACATCGCCTTCGACATGGATATCATGACGCCGTCCGCACTCAGCCCGCAGCATTTCCGCCGCACCATGGAAACGACGATCGGGCCTTTGATCAAGCTCATTGCCCAGTACAAGGACGAGCCGGACAGGCTGCGGAGTTTTCGCAACGAGTTCGAGGCGCTGATTTCCGAATACTACGACGGAAGCAACAACGTGATGCGCCAGCAATTCCTGATGTCGAAGGCGAAGAAGGCGTGAGCAGGCTGCGATAAGTAGCCAGAACCGCTGGTGCCTTTTTCCTTCTCCCCTTGTGGGAGAAGGTGGCTCGCCGCGCGGCGGCGAGACGGATGAGGGGTCTCGGTCCGCGTGTACGCTGCGAGATGTGGATCGCGGATAGAACCCCTCATCCGGCGCTTCGCGCCACCTTCTCCCACAAGGGGAGAAGGAAGAGCCTCATTCCTTCAGATCGTTCACGCGCCTCACCCAAACGCGCACGTCGGTGAGCACGTCGGGCAGCGCCGCCTTGACCTCAGCCACGGTCATGCCGGCCTTGATGCGGGGATCGTAGAGCAGGTTGAGGATGTACTGGTCGTAGACGTCGAAATAGCCCATCGAGACGTTGTCGTTGAACATGGTCCAGGGCACGCTCGCGGTGTCGTTGATCGGGCCGAGCGATTGCAGCAGCTCCTCATAGGCGCAGTCGAGGAAGGTGAAATCGCCGTTGTCGACGGTGAGGATGACGTCGGAATGCTCGATCTCGAAATTGTCGTTCTTGCGAAAGCCTGACAGGCATTGCGGATCGAGCGAGGTGCGGATCTCGCGGGCCTTCTCCGCACCGTAGAAGCTCGAGATGGTGCGGAACAGATCGCGGTCCCGCACGAGCTTGACCCGCACATTCGCCGCTTCGCTGGAGTCGATCATGGCGATGTCGAGATGCTGCACGCGCTTGCCGATGTCGGCCACGACCTTTGCGAGCTGCGCCTTGCGGTCGGCGCGGTCGCTCTCGGCGAACACGCGCACCGGTCCGTCGAACTTGCGAATGCGGTCGACGCGGCCGGCAAGGTGATATTCGGCGCCGAACGCCGTCTTGAGAAAGCCATCGACGATCTCGCCGTCGGTAAAGCTCTTCTTCTCGGCCCGCTGGCGCGAGGCGATCGCGGGCAATTCGCCCGCGACGGCGATGGTAGCGGTGTCAGGGGCAAACGCGACGGTGGCGAGCGCCAGCAGGGCGATGCGAAAGCCGGACGAAGACGGGGCCAATGCGCTCATTGCCAGGCGACGCTGCCGTATTCGGAAGCGACGCACAAGGCCGCATATCCACGCGCCCGCCGGTTCCTGCTAGTTGTTCAGCACGACCACGGTGGTGCCGACCCCGACGCGGCCATAGAGGTCGGTGACGTCGTCGTTGGTCATGCGGAAGCAGCCCGAGGATACCGCCTGGCCGATCGTCTCCGGCTCGTTGGAGCCGTGGATGCGGTAGAGCGTCGAGCCCAGATACATCGCGCGCGCGCCGAGCGGATTCTCGACGCCGCCCTTCATGTGACGCGGCAGGTCCGGCCGGCGGGCCAGCATCTGCGACGGCGGCGTCCAGTCCGGCCATTCCTTCTTGGCGGTGATCCTGTGCACGCCGCCCCAGCGAAAGCCGTCGCGGCCGACGCCGATGCCGTAGCGCAGGGCCTGGCCGTTTTGAAGCACCAGATAGAGCCGGCGCTCTGAGGTGTTCACCACGATCGTGCCGGGGGCGTAATTGCCGTTATACATGACGGTGGTGCGGGGGACCGGGCTCGAGCCGCCGCGGAAGAAGTTCGGGCCGCCGCCCATGATGTCGCGGGAGTCGAATTCCTCGGCGAAGGCGCCGCCGGCGGTAGCCGACAGCAGTGCGATGGCGGCAATCGGCGCGGCAAAATACCGGATCATAGTTTCCCCCAGCAAAAATCGATTCAACTGAAGTCACAGGCCATATTTGCGAGCTTTCCGCAAGCCACGGCACCGTGAGGGAGGCATCCTTAATGAAGGAAGTTACCAAATCGGCAACCATGCCAATTTGGCGAAAAGCGTTAGCCAAACCAGCGCATCGCAGGGCGGCGATGCCGGCTATTGCTTTGACGAGACGAGCGAACAATGATTGATCGGACGGATTGTTGGAACATTGCCGGTTGCGGGAGCTGACGGATGAACGGTGCGGAAAGTCTGGTGCGGACGATGGTCAAGGGCGGGGTCGACGTCTGCTTCTCCAACCCCGGCACCTCCGAGATGCATTTTGTCGCAGCGCTCGACCGCGTGCCCGGCATGCGTTGCGTGCTCGGCCTGTTCGAAGGCGTGGTAACAGGCGCCGCCGACGGTTATTTCCGCATGAAGGGCACGCCGGCCTCGACGCTGCTGCATCTCGGTCCCGGCCTCGCCAACGGCCTTGCCAATCTGCACAACGCCAAGAAGGCGAATTCCGGCATCGTCAACATCGTCGGCCAGCACGCCGTCTACCACATCGGCTACAACGCGCCGCTGACCTCCGACATCGAGGGCCTGGCCCGGCCGATGTCGTCCTGGGTCCGGACCTCGCCGGACTCAAAATCGGTCGCCGCCGACGGCGCCGCGGCGATCGCCGCCGCCAAGAGCGCGCCGCCGCAGATCGCGACCCTGATCCTGCCCGCCGACACCGCCTGGAATGAAGCGGACGGCATCGCCGAGGTTCCGGCCGAGCAGCAACGCGCGAGCTATTCGCCGCAGGCGGTCGAGCAGGCCGCAAAGATCCTGCATGGCGACGGCGAGGGCACCCTGCTGCTGATGACCGGCAGTGCGCTGAGCGAGCAGGGCCTGGCGCTGGCCGAGCGCATCGCTGCCAAGACCGGCTGCACCGTGATGGGCCCGACCTTCCGTCCCCGGATGGCGCGCGGCCGCGGCCGCTTCTCGATCGATCGCATCCATTACGTGATCGACAACGCGCTGCAGATGCTGGCGAGGTTCCGCCATATCGTGCTGGTCGAGTCCGACGATCCCGTGGCCTTCTTCGCCTATCCGAACAAGCCGAGCATCCTCAAGCCCGAGGGCTGCGACGTGCATCGCATGACCTCCTGGGGCGAGAATTCGGTCGCTGCACTTGAAGCGCTCGCCGGCGCGGTCAAGGCCAGCGCGAAGGACGTCAAGCCGCAGGCCGCGGCCGAGCTGCTCAAGCCGACCGGCGCACTGACCCACGCCTCGATCGCGCAGTCGATCGCCTATGCCATCCCCGAGAATGCGATCCTGGTCGACGAATCCCTCACCACCGGCCGCGCCTTCTTCCCGCCGACCGCGGCGGCTGCTCCGCATGACTGGCTCCAGAACATGGGCGGCTCGATCGGCTTCTCGACGCCGCTCTCGATTGGTGCTGCGATCGCCTGCCCGGACCGCAAGGTGATCTGCATGGTCGGCGATGGCAGCGCGATGTACACGATCCAGTCGCTGTGGACGCAGGCGCGCGAAAACCTCAACATCGTCACCATCGTGTTCGCCAATCGCATCTACCAGATCCTGCGCGGCGAGTTCGACAATGTCGGCGCCGGCGAACCCGGCCAGCGCGCCAATGACATGCTTCGTCTCGACCGGCCGACGCTGGATTTCGTGGCGCTGGCCAAGGGCATGGGCGTGCCCGGCCGCGCCGTCACCAACGCGGACGAGTTCAACAAAGCGCTGGCGGAGGCCGTCGCCGAGCCCGGGCCGCGGCTGATCGAAGTCCAGATGTAGGGCACCGCATCAGGAGCGCCGAGGGCCGGGGGGCAAAATGCAGACCGAGCTGAACAAGGTGATTGCGGCGCTCCGGGACTTCTACGCCCACGAAGCCTTCCTGTTCGCGAAGGACATCGGCGAGCGCGCCATCACGCACCGCTTCGCCGTGCATCTGGAGAAGCAATTCTCCGGCTGGTCGGTCGATTGCAATTACGACCGGCTCGGCGAACGCACGCTGCATCTGCCGCACGGCACCATCATCTCGACCGACGATCATCTGGGCAAGTCGATCTATCCTGACGTCGTCGTGCATCAGCGCGAGATCCCGAACAATTTGCTCACCGTGGAGATCCGCAAGGCGAGCAATCACACCGCGCTTGACCACGACCAGCACAAGCTGATGGCGCTGACCGATGCGCATGTCTGGTTCGCCTTTTGGATCGGCGTGCTGCTGGTGCTGGACAAGGACCACGTGACGATCTCGGAAGTCTATGTCAGCGGGGTCCTCGATCAGCCACTGTCGCGCTGGTTCGCGACGCGGCTCGCGGAGATCGGCCTCGGGGCTGCGCGGTAAGGCGCGTGCCGAGATTGTCGCCTTTAATTCAGCTATTGCTTTGAGTCATAACCCAAGGGCGATCTCAGCCCATTTCAGCATGCGGTCGCTATTGAGGAATGACAGCACCGCCGGCTCCAGTGACGCGGTCGCGCCCGGTGCGAGCAAAGCCGTCGCGGCCACCATGTCGCAGCGTTGATTGAAGGCGAGTGAAAGCGCGGCCTTCGGGTTTCCCTCAACGCGAAATGCCCGGCTGCGGCCGCGCATTGGACCGACCACGATCTCTCGGCCGGCAGCCGTCGGCGTTGCCTTTCCAATCAGCGCCAGGTCGCCCATCTGTTCGAGGTCGCCGTCGTCCGCAACGCCGGTGGCGCAATTGCAAAAGCCGAGCTTGGCGCGAACGTAGAGCTGGACCTCGCCGCCGCAATCCGCGGCCTTGCAGCGGAACGCCTTTCCTTTCCCCCAGGGATCCGCGCCGAAAGGCCAGTCGATTTCCGTCCACACCGGGCGGACCTCGCCGGAAGCCGCTGTTGCGGGTGCCGGTTCACCGGATCGCGATATCCAGAGCGCTGCGGCGACGCAGAGCAGCGCACTGGCTGCGCTGATTGCAACGAATTTGCTTGTCAGGCGCATGGAAGTTGCCGCGGCACCTTTGCTAATTCTGAGCCATCAACTTTCGTGCGGCCGCGAGGTCTTCCCGAGATGAGTCGCCATTTCTCGCTGTTTCGACGACTTTGGCGTAGTACTGGCGGGCCTTCACAGTATCCCCCGCTTTCTCGGCCGCGTGAGCGGCGCCGATCGTCGCGCCAAAGCGGTTCGGCTCCTTGCGCATGGTGCTTTCAAATGCGGCCAATGCCTCCGTCGCCATGCCGCGTTCGAGCAGCATGGTCCCGTAAAGCTCGCGCGCGGGGGCAAGCGGACCCGGCGTCACGATGGATTTCTCAGTCTTGTCTTCGGCATCGGCGGCAAGGCGCATCGCTTCCAACGCATCCGCCTGTTTCCCCAGGGCGTTGAGCTGCCACGCTGTGGCGACCTGCCGCTGAATGTCCACGATTTCGGTCCAGTAGGCGTCCTTGTCCTGCTGCAGCTTGTCCCGCAACTCCGCCAGCTTGGCGATGTCCGCCGCTGCTGCGTCTGCATTGCCGGAGCGCGCGGCGCCGAGGGCGCGAGCGAAATAGGTGATGGCGTCGACATAGGCAAACCGGCTCGGCTCGACCTTCAGCGCGGCAGCACCCTGCCAATCACCGCGCTCGACCATATAGCGCGCTTGGCTGGCCGCGATCGCGTAGGGACCGGCGCGGACAGCCGGCGCATAGCCAGTGGTCGCAATCATGTCCGCGATGACGTCGCTGGCTCGGCTGTCCTGCGCGAGCTGGAGCAGCGCGTAGACCATATAGTCGTCGGCATGCAGCTGCTCGCTGGGGTCCTTGCCCTCCTTGGCAGCCTTGGCGGAACGGCTATTGGCGTCAATGGATTCGTTCCAGTAGCCGACGCGCGTGAAGATGTGGGACGGCATATGCAAGGCGTGCGGTGCCGCCGGCGCGATCTCGGAGTAGCGCTTGGCAGCGTCGAGTCCTTGCCCTGCGATCGCTGGATAGTCATAGAGATGGATCAGGTAATGCGCGACGCCGGGATGCCGCGGCTGGCGCTTGAAGATCGGCTCCAGGATAGCGGCGCCCTTGAGCTGGTTGGCATAGGACTTGTCGTTTGGTGACGCCGTGACATTCAGCGTGATGGCGTAGGCGATCTGCGCCTCGTCATCATCGGGATAGCGCGCGGCGACGGCTTCGGTTGCCTTGAGATAGGACTGCGCGCGCTGGCCAAACGTCGTCTTTTCCTCGCCCGTATAGAAGGCCAGCAGCGCGTCGATATAGTCACGTTCGCGTTCGCTCTTGGCGCCGAGTGCCTTGGCCTTCTGCAGCGCGGCGAGACCTGCGGTAAGGTTTTCCTTCGGCGCGGCAAAATGCGGATTGTACAGCAGGCTCAGGGCAATGCCCCAATAGGCGATCGCGCATTCCGGATCGGCCTGCAGCGTCTCCTCGAAAATTTCCTTTGCGGGCCGGTACCAGAACGAGTGCTGATAACGCATCCCGCGATCGAAGCGGCGCTGCGCCACCTCGTTGCAGGAGGTCTGGAAGTGCACCTTGCCAAATTGCTCATCGGCCCCGTCCTCCGCGCGTGCGGCAGGCGTGCCGGAAATCGAGCCTAGGGTAGCGAGGGCGAGAAGAGAAATGGTTCTCAAGGCGAGCGCGCGCATCGGCCCCTCCGTTTTCTGTTCAGAATAAATCTGGTCAGATGGCGCCGACAAAACCGAGGGCGCCGAAGTTCGTACCGCTGAGATTGGCAATGGCAATTGTTGCTAAAGGATTTCTCCATTCGAGATGCGAGTCAACAGGAAGCGGACAGATTTGCGTTAGGGAAGCACGCCTGCCAGGATCCATTCGCCCGCGCGTCGAGGCGAGTGGGCCACAAGGCCGCTCGCACGACGAGCGGCCTTGCACCATCGTCCCTCACCCGCTCAATGCAGCGGATCGCCCTGGCCGAGCGCGTAGGCGACGAGGTCCTTCAGCGCGAAGCCGGAGCCGGTCACTGGCGTCCATTGCGGGTCGAGCGACAGCACGGAGGAATTATCTCCGAACATCATGCCGAGGAAGACCTCGGCCACGATGCGACCGCCGACCGGTCCGAGCTGCGGTGTCTTGACCGTGGCGGGCCCACCGGTGGCGGAGATTGGCATGTCCGTCGCGTTTTGTCGTGCCTCGGCGAGGATGTAGGCCCACAGCGGGCAGTTGTCGGCAAACACGCCGTTCGCGATGGTCGCGATCTTGACCTGCGGATCGCCCGGTCCCGGTTCGTCGACGGCCTTGCCGATGATGATCTCGTCGTCGCTCAGCGGCGTCAGGTTCATCGCCCTGGCGACGGCCTGGCCCGACGGCAGTCCGAGCCGCCAGCTGCGCTCGAGATTGCGCAGCGCCAGCGACGCCGGATTGGAGGCGACTTCCGGCGGCAGCTTGCGCAGCGGGTCCACCAGCGAGGAATCGATGCGATAGGCGAACTGCAGCCGTCTCTTGTTGTCGGGATTGGTGTCGTCGTCCTCGACGCCATAGGGGCGCGTGTCGAGATCGATGAAGCGGCCCCAGTCCATGGCGCGTCCCGGTCCCATCGCGCGGAAGCCGGTCAGTGCGTTGTGGTCGGGATTGTTGGGATCGGGGAAGATCTGCAGCAGCATGTTGGCCGCGTCGTTCAACCTATAGCCGGGGCGGATCATGGAATGCCCGAGCCGGTAGGCCGCGACCGAGAACTCGACCGGCATGAACGGATAGGTCTTCCAATGGTAGTAAGCGAGCTTGCTGCGGTCGTAGTGACCTGCGGTCTTCAGCTCGTCCAGCACGCTGGCGTGGACGATGCGCGGCAGGAAGTCGTTCAGCACCACATACTGATAGTGGAATCGAACGCGCTGCTGCACGTCTTCGAACGACAGGCTGTCATTGTCGTCGACCATGCGGTTGTGAAAGCGCAGCATCAAGGCCTGGAATTGCGAGACGATGCTGTTCTCGTCGTTGCGGGGATCGCCGATCAGCGCGCGGCCCTTGAAGCGCGGCAGATCGACGGCATCGGCCACGCCCGCGCCGGTGACCTTCTCGCCGAGCCGGAACTTGATGCCGTCATACATGTAGGGCTGGTCGTTCGGACCGCGGCCGTAGAGATTGTCCATGTCGAGCGACGGCGTGCGGAAGTCGACGAGCCCGTCGGGATCCTGCTGCTTGGTCAGCGAACTGACCGGATCGAAGGTGATGTCGTGGTCGATGAACTGGCCGAAGTAAGTGTAGAGCGAGGGAATGCCGCTCTCTTCCGCGTCCGGCCCGTCCTTCGGCCCATCGAAGCCGGCGACCATCTTGTCGGCCAGCGCCGACAAGTTTGCGAAATTGTCGGAATCGTTCGGGCCGAATTTGGCCGGTGCGAGCTTGCGGAACATGCGGCCGAAGCGGCCTTGCGAAAGCGGCGAACGCGTTGCGTTCAGACCGCGCGGAACAATTGCGTGACGGCTGCTCATTGAAACACCTTCCTGAAAAGTCGGATGAAACAGTTCGGGCTCAAGTTTCTCGCGCTGGGATTTGCAGCCTAGACGCGATCACGCCTGCCACGAGCGAGATGGATCACAATTGCCCGGCATCGAAATTTTCGGTAGGTGCGGCTTTCCCGCAAGCCACGGCTGCGCATCGTGAATTTCTTCGAGGCGATGACGGATAACATTCTCGTCATCGACGGACGCGGGCGGGTTCGCACAGTTTCAATTCGCCGAGGCGTCGGCGAAATGGATCGGCTTCACGCAAAAATTGTGGCGGCGCGCGCGTCATGCGCGCACGCCGCCAATTCGTCAGTAGTCGCGCTGCTGCGAGAACGCGTAGCGCGGGTTGATGCCACAATAGGACGACGTGCCGGACGCGGTGGCGAGGCACTGCTGGTAGCTGGCGAACTGGCAATTGCCGGGGTAACCCCATGAGCGGCCCTGGATGCAATATCGATCGTTCGCAGGATGTGCCTGGGCTGCCGGGGATGCTACGGCGAGCAGGGCCGCGAGCGATGCGAGAGTGAGGATGGTGCGACGCATGTCAGTCTCCTTCGAGAGCGAGTGGGTGGGAATGTCAGCGAGCCTGGCTCGTCTGTTGCGCAGTCATGCTTGTATTGGTGTCGCCGGAATGCCTTGCGTTCGCGACAAGGCACATCATGACGCAGCCTGCCGCCGGCAATGTGATCTCGGCCACAGTTCACGACGGGGTTCCGGCCTATCGTGAGCGGACTTGCACGCGTCGATCCCGGAGAACTACGCTTGCCTTATTCGGATCAGGTCTTTTGGAGGTTCTAATGCAGAAATCATACTTGCTGGCTGCGACAGCAGCGCTGGCGCTTCTCATGCAGACACCGCTCGCGTTGGCGCAGGGCGCACCAGCCGCCGCCGGAACCGCGGCGCCTGTGACGACAAATGCCGCGCCGGCAGCGACGACGACGGCGCCGGGCGCAACCAACGACGCTTCCAGCCAGCCCACCGACTCCAAGAAGAGTGCGTCGAAGAAGCCGGCGAAGAAGAAAATGACGCGGCAGCAGGAGATCGATCACTCGGTCGACAGCGGCACGGTGCCCGCGCGCTACCGCAGCTCGGTGCCCAAGCAGTACCAGCAATACGTTCCGTTCGATAAGCAGTGACAGATCGCACGGCGGCGCGGCGCGATCGGGCGTCGCGCCGCCGGTGCCATAGCGTGACGGTCTTGAAATAGGACCTTGGCCGGACGGAATCCGGCCATACATCCCCAGTGGCGGTCCACGCGAGCGGTGCTAGAGTAGGCCGAAGCCTGGGGGAAGTTATGAGTGACGACGTGAGGGATGCTGGCCTTGTGGCCATGATCAGCAGCATCCTGGGAGGTAACAAGCGCGCCGCAGAAAGTGTCGCGCCGCCGCCACTCATCGAGGTTCCGCCGCCGATAGCGCCGACGAATGGATTTGAGCTGGTCGAGCCCGCCCCCGATACGCCGCCGGCCGAGCTCGAGAACAACTCGGAGAATGATTCCGAGGGCGGGCCCGATGTGACGCCGGCTGCCGCGAAGCCGGTCGAGCCGCCGGCGAAGATCGCCACGACGCCTGATGGCAAGCAGTTGCTGCCTGCTGAAGCGATCGCCGATCTCGTCCTGGGTGAGCTGCGCAAGCTGGAGAATTTTCCGGCGACCGGCGCCTCCGTGACGGTCTACGGTTACAGGCACTGGAACGCGATGATCACCTTCGCGCCGTTCTCGACCACGTTCCGCGATGCCACCCGGTTCCGCCAGGCCGTGCCGGACATCGTCTTCAAGCTGCGCCGTTTCGTCGTACTTGAGATATGATCCAGGATGATCGCCAGCTTTTGCCCGCCGCGAGTCCTCGCGGCGCGCAGGCGCGGGCCGTGAGCCCGAACAGTTCGACAGGATTTTCGACTTGAGCGTTGCCTTTACCAAAGAAGAGAGCGCGGAAACCGCTGCCGAGACGCTGTTGCCGGATCGGCCGATCTCGCCGCATCCGAACCTCGTGACGGAAGCAGGCTTGCAGGCGTTGCAAAGGCAGCTTCAGGACGCACGCGAGGCCTATGAAGCCGCGCAAGCCATCGAGGACGTCAACGAAAAGCGCCGGCAATCGGCGGTGCCCTTGCGCGACGCCCGCTATCTCACCGAACGGCTGCGCACGGCGCAGGTCATTCCGGCCCCGGCCTCGACCGATATCGTCGCCTTCGGCAGCACGGTGACCTTCAGCCGCGCCGATGGCCGCGTGCAAACCTATCGCATCGTTGGCGAGGACGAAGCCGATCCCAAGGCCGGCTCGATTTCGTTCGTGGCGCCGGTGGCAAAGTCGTTGATGGGGAAGGCGGTCGGGGATGTCGTGGGATCGGGTGCGCAGGAGATCGAGATTTTGTCGATTGGGTAGGGGGCGTTTATCGATGGTTTCCGCTGTGTCCGCGCAACAAAGCGCGCTAGCTGGATGAGGCGGTTTCTGTCGGGAGCGTTGCCGTTCTACGCGCTGGCCGGGTTGGCCATGGGCATGTATCTCGTCCTTTACAGGACAAACCTCTTCGACCTGAACGCCATCGTCCAGGATGCGACCGGTTCGGCGTGGTTTCCGGTCTTCATATTCGTCTGCGTGTTGCTGGAGGCGGTCTTCCCGTATTTTGGCTATTTCCCCGGAACCGCTCTCATCCTGATGTCCGTGGCGCTCAATCCGAAGCCCGCGGACGTCTCCGTCTTTGTCGTGGCGTGGCTGGCCATCATCGTGGGGGCCGTCCTGAGCTACGGGCAGGCTCGCTTTTTCCGACCGCTGTTGCAGCGGGTCGCCTCAAAGGCGGCGCTGAACCGGTGTGAGTCCCTCCTCGACGCCTACGGTCCTTACGCGCGCATTGCCCTGTTCGTTCATCCCAACGCCTGCGCGATGTATTTCACGGCACTCGGACTTCTCGGCCGCAACCTGACGCGCGAGCTCGCCTATCTCAGCGTGGGTGCAGCAGCCTCCGTGGGCATTCTGTTCGTCGTCGTGACCAGACTCGTGTCGTCCGTAGGCACCACCGACGACGGCGAATTGCAGCTGCTGCTGGCCGGAGCGCTTGTCGCTATCGGGACCCTGGTCGGTCTGTACGCAGCTTGGCGGCCGGCGCGGGCTGCTTGACCCGCCATCAGACTTCAGCCCCGCGACGATGCCATCATGCCGGTGTTTTGCCCGACGGCGCAAGCTGATTCGGAAAAGGCGTATCCGGTCGGCGCGCATCGCGCGGTGACGTCTCGCGCAGCGCAGGCGCGGTTACGGCAAACGGACCTTCGCCAAGCCGATCGCTTTTGCTGATCTGACGAATCGCTGATCAAAGGTCAGGAAGGCATCGCAGGAAGCAGCTCGTCCCAAGTGGAGCGCATCGGCAAAATCCATGCCGTCGTCCATTCGATCCAGAGCAAACGCGACCAGTCCGGGATCCTCGAACGCGACGTTTGCAAGCCCACCGAAACCCCGAAGCGCCTTGCACACGCGGGTGGCGTCAAAACCATAGGCGCTGCGCAGGACCCATTCGGTTTCCAGCATCACCGTCGTGCTGACGAAGACTTCCTCTCCGTCGATGACGGCCTTGGCTTTCTTCGATTGCTGGGGATGATCGCCCGTGAGGTAGCGAACAACGAGATTGGTATCAATCGCGAGCATGACGTCGTCGCGCCTCTGCGGCGATACCCGCCTCCATCTCTTCCACGCTCTTTGGCTTGCCCCGATAGGGTAGCGAGCCGAAGACATCCGCCGTCTTGGCGGGCGGGAACAGCGAGGCCGGCTTGAGAAGCACTCCGTCCGGCGTGCTCTCGATCGTGAGCTGCGTGCCCGCACGCCAGCGGCGCTCATCACGGATTGCTTTCGGCAGGACGACCTGGCCCTTGGTCGAGACGGTCGTTGTCAGCTTGTCGGAAGCCATGAGGTCTCCCCTGGTAAGACCAAGGTAAGATAAGTCGGCCCGCGACTTCAGGCAAGGGCGAGGCAGCTTTCGATCGCCGCGGATGGTCCCATCACGCCGGTGGTACCCGACGAATCAAGACATTCGGGAAAGGCGTAACCCATTGATCCGACTGGGGTCGGCTACTGTGCATGGGGTTGTTTTCGACATTTTTGATTGAGACGGTGCCGACACGCGGCCGTGCGTCGACGATGGGGCCGCGATCAGCAGGGTTCAGGAAGGTGGATGGTGGGCGCACAAGGGATCGAACCTTGGACCTCTCCCGTGTGAACCACAATCCGTAGACCCGAGCCAACCAAATC